>NZ_QJRF01000060.1 GCF_013393345.1 Pseudomonas taiwanensis | reverse complement strand
CGCAATGAAGTTTCATTTGATGCAAACAGGTGTAATCGGTCGTCGTTATGAGCTGGAAGCGGGTATGGCTGGGCAGCGTCCTGAGTTGTATCAGCGCTTTCTATCCGAAGTGCGTGATTACGTTCGTCTGGCGGATGAGCTTGGTTATGCAGGCTATTGCCAGCCTGAGCACCACCTGCAGATCGAAGGTTTTGAGATCAACAACCATCCCGGCATGTTCAGTCTCTATGTGGGCCTGCATTCCAAGCGGATGAAGGCCGGCATCATGGGGTACACCCTGCCGACCCATAACCCGGTGCGTATCGCCGAAGAAATCGCCACCCTTGACCACATGCTCCAAGGGCGCCTGATGGTTGGTTTCACCCGTGGCTACCATGCGCGCTGGGTCGACTCCTATGCTGCGCGTCCGGGTGTCAGCGCCACTACGCCGGACAACGCCAAGGCCCGCGACGAGCAAGATGCGCTGAACCGCGAAGTCTTCGAGGAGTCGCTGCAGGTCATCAAGAAGGCCTGGGCCAATGACGTGTTTAGCCACAAGGGCAAACACTGGGAGTTCCCGCCAAATGGCGGCTCTGCCGGTCACCCGGCCTATGCCAGCATGGGCAAGGGCATGGATGCAGATGGCATCGTGCGCCAGATCGGCATTGCGCCGAAGTGCTACCAGAGTCCCCACCCGAAAATTTACGGCGGCTTTGCCGGCAGCATGCGCACCGTCGACATGTGGGCCCGGGAAGGCGGCAAGCCAATCGTGCTGGCTTCCGACCTGGACTTTTGCGATGCCCTGTGGACCCGCTATGCCGATACCGCACGCCAGCACGAGCGGGAGGTTGCCCGTGAGGATGTTGCTGCCTGGGGCGGTTTCCTGATGCTGACCGATGACAAGGACAAGGCCAAGCAGTTGATGGCCGAGCATAAGTGGTTCTGGGACAAGTGGTTCATTCCGTTCGGCCAGAAAATGCCGAACGTGCTGATCGGCTCGGCTGACGAGATCGCCGATCAGATCGGCCGCGCCCACGACCGCCTGGGCTTCAACGAGCTGTTCCTGATGTTCGGTCAGGGTCACCTGGACCCGGAGCAGAACAACGAGGAACTGGAAAAGTTTGCCAGCCTGGTGGCTCCTCGCTTCGCGACCAAGGATGCCGAAGGCACGTTGGTTTAAGTGATTGCATGGCTGGTTTGCCTGGCAAGCCAGTCTGACAGGCTAAACAATAACAAGAGGTAATGACTATGCAATGCGGATTTTTCCATACTCCCTATAATCTTCCTCACCGCACTGCGCGGGAGATGTTTGATTGGTCTCTCAAGCTGGCACAAGTCTGTGATGAGGCGGGTTTTGCCGATTTCATGATCGGTGAGCATGCGACTCTGGCTTGGGAAAACATTCCCTGTCCGGAGATCATCATCGGTGCCGCAGCGCCGATCACCAAAAACATCCGTTTTGCGCCGATGGCGCACCTGCTGCCCTATCACAACCCGGCCAGTCTGGCGATTCAGGTTGGTTGGCTGTCACAGATTCTTGAGGGTCGCTATTTCCTTGGTGTGGCGCCCGGTGGGCATCACACCGATGCCATCCTGCACGGTTTCGAAGGCATTGGTCCGCTGCAAGAGCAGATGTTTGAGGCGCTGGATCTTATGGAGAAGGTCTGGGCGCGCAAACCTTTCATGGAGAAGGGCAAGTTCTTCCAGGCCGGCTTCCCTGGGCCGGATACCATGCCCGAATACGATGTGGAGATCGCGGACAACAGCCCCTGGGGTGGCCGCGAGGCACTGGAAATTGCCGTTACCGGTCTGACCAAAAACTCCTCGTCGCTGAAGTGGGCTGGTGAGCGCAACTACAGCCCGATCTCCTTCTTCGGTGGTCATGAGGTTATGCGTTCTCATTACGACACTTGGGCCACAGCTATGCAGTCCAAGGGCTTTACTCCGGAAACGTCGCGCTTCCGTGTGACGCGGGAGATCTTCATTGCCGACTCCGATGCTGAGGCCCGCCGGCGCGCCAAGGCCAGTGGCATGGCCAAGACTTGGGAGCACTATCTGTTCCCGATCTACAAGAAGTTCAATCTGTTCCCGGGCATCATCGCGGATGCTGGTGTGGATATTGATCCCAGTCAGATAGATATGGACTTCCTTGCCGACCATGTCTGGCTCTGTGGTTCGCCGGAAACCGTGACGCGAAAGATCGAGGCAATGATCGAGCGCACTGGTGGCTGCGGTCAGGTCATCGTCAACTCGCATGACAATATCGACAACCCGGAACCCTATTTCGAGTCGCTGCAGCGACTGGCGCAAGAAGTGATTCCCCGCGTCAAAACATCGTAGAACGAAAGGCTAGGTGGTGGTCTTCTCCGCCTAGCTTTGCCAGTTCTAATCAAAGCAGGTCGCACTAAGGATCAAATTGCGTTGTTTTGCTGTATTGATCCGACCGCAAATGGCTGCTGTTTGGCAGCCATTTCACATCTTGTAGCACTAAACTGACAAGGAGCTCAGATTTATGTCTTGGAATGGCATTTCTGGATTGTTTTCCGTCGCCGGCAAAACAGTGTTGGTTACAGGTGGGGCCAAGGGCATCGGTGCAATGATTACCCGCTGCCTGGTAGCGGCAGGCTGCCGGGTGATGGTCGCTGGGCGCGATCATGCTGCGGCAGACAGTCTGAACAATGAACTGGCAGAGTACGGGGGGTTCGAATTCATTGAGTGTGACCTTGTGCGCGATGATCATCTGGCTGATCTGTTTCGCGCCGTGCAGGCCCGCTGCTCCAAACTGGACGCGCTGATTAACAACGCCGGTGTATTTCATGCGCCGCCACTGGGTTCTGTCACAGAGAAAGACTGGTCTGCGGTGATGAGCCTCAACCTGCAATCGCCGTTTCTCCTGATCCAGGCACTGTGTCCCCTGCTGGAGAAGGCCGGCACAGCTGACGATCCGGCACGTATAATCAACATCGGTTCAGTGGGTGGCATTCTCGGAAAAAGTTTCGGGGGCGCCTATGCCTATGGTTGCAGCAAGGCTGCCATTCATCAGCTTAGCCGCACGCTGGCATCAGATCTACGTTCGCGGAACATCAACGTTAACGCCATTGCCCCGGGTTTTTTCCCAAGCGACCTGACCGCCGGGGTCATCGCTGATGCTGAAGTTGAGCGCGCAGTGTTGGATGGTATACCTGCTCATCGGTTTGGCAGTGCAACTGATATTGGCGGCACTGCCATCTATTTAATCTCCCGTGCAAGCGCCTATCTTACTGGGACGGTTATTCCCCTTGACGGTGGTCTGATAGTGGCCCCGTGAACCTTATACGGGACGGTCAAGCGTTCGGATGGTCCAGCCCTAAAATGTGTGAGGGGGACGAGTCCCTGGCCCTGCCAAGAATACGGCGCAGCTAGCGATGCTGTTCAATGCCCTCAGGACATCTCAATCTGTTTGAACGCGCGTGTAGGTTCCCGCTGCGGCTGGCGGCGTTCGGTCGGACTTGATTTTTTGTCGAGAGGGTGTAAAGGTTCTCGCGAGTCAACATTTGCGTTGATAAAAGAGGCGCGACTGCTCTGGGTCGTGCTAGCTAAGCCCTGATCGTGCGAACTGGAGGAAAATATGCCAAATCGCGCCAGCCTCGAGCGTCTAAATTGGGATGACCTGCGCTTTTTCTTAGAAGTGGCGCGCACCGGTACCGCCAGTGCTGCTTCTCGAAGGCTGGGCGTTGACTACACCACAGTCTCGCGTCGAGTCCGTGTTCTGGAGCAGAACCTGGGTGCACTGCTATTCGAGAAATCTAGGGCTGCGGGTTTTGTGCTCACGCTAGAAGGGCAGCGCATGCTGAGCTACGCCGAGACTCTTGAAAGCACCCTACAGGCAGCCTGCGAGCAAGTTTCAGGCGCTGGCTTGGAACTGTCTGGGCATGTGCGTATCGGTTGCACTGAGGGATTCGGCTCCAGTTTCATCACTCAACATATGAGTCGATTCCAAGACCGCCATCCACACATCTCATTGGATATCCTCCCGGTGCCACACTTTGTGAGCTTGTCTAGGCGCGAGGCTGATATCGCTATTACGCTGGAGCGCCCGCAACGGGGGCCGTATGTCTGTTCTAAGCTTTGCGACTACCGTCTTCGCTTGTATGCCACTCCTGAGTACTTGGCCAATCATGCGCCGATTCTCAGCCTCGAAAGCTTGGCCGGGCACACGTTCATCTCCTACGTTGAAGACTTAGCCTTCAGCCCCAAGCTTCTCTACTTAAATGACCTTGTACCCGGAGCGGTACGCCAACTGCGTAGTACTAGTGTGATTGCTCATTACCATGCAGCGCTGGAGGGAAGAGCGCTTGCAATTCTTCCCTGCTTTCTAGCAGGACAGAACCAGCGTCTGTGCGAAGTTCTTCCGGGTGAGATCGAGGTAGTGCGGCAGTTCTGGATCTATTATAGCGAGGATCTACGTAAACTCCGTCGTATTACTCAGGTAGCCGAATACCTGCGGGGCTGCGTCGAACTTAACCAGCCGCTACTGATGGGCGAGTCAACATCGATGAGCTATCTGCCACCGGTTTGAGCTACCGAGTTAGCTACACGCTGGGTGGCCTGGAGCACGCCTCGTATGGATCCAATAATCATTTCGCGCAGCATCTCAAACTTTGCCGTATTGCCAGTTGGTGCCTCTCCGAACCAAGCCGGTAACTGGTTAAGCTGTGAAACGATGCTAGCTAGGCCGGCGCGTCGGAGCATGCATGCTGGCTCTCCAGTTAGTTGCTCAACGGTTTTTATTAGCACCGCCTCATAGAGTTGACGCAACTTTAGGATCCGTTCCTGGTGATCGTTATTGAGGTAGTGTACGTCGTACTCCGCCAGACGGAAGTGTGCGCCCATACCGTTGTGTAGTTGGAGATGGGTTTCAGTGAGGAGAAGCAGTCGTGCTGTGGGGGAGACGTCCCGGTGGGTTAATTCCAGCGCGCCATCTAGCAACTGCTCATATAGTTCCTCGATTAGCTCGAACAGCAAGGCTTCTTTGCTTTCGATGTGGTTGTAGAGAGAGCCGGCACGAATGCCCATGAACTCTGCCAAATCACGCATGCTAACTCGGCTATAGCCACGCTTAGCGAACAGCTCCAGAGCTTTCTCGCGTGTTTGTTGATAGCGTTTTGGGGAGCCAGTAGTACTTATAGGTTGGCTGAGAGTGGATGGCTGCAGCTCGTCAAACAAAGTAATGGACATGGACATCAGATCTTCATCGATGTGGCTACAGCTAACAGTGTTATTCGCCGCCAGAGGTACTGCTTCTAGCGATTCTTGGATGTTTGTGATGATCATGGGTGCATAGTTGGGGCGCTTGTGGGCACCGCTGAGGCGCCCACAAGAGGTTCTATAAAGTGTAATTAGCCATTTCCCGAGCGATCAGCAGCCGCTGCACTTCACTGGAGCCTTCGTAGATCTGGGTGATGCGCGCATCGCGGTAGTACTTCTCCACCGGGTAGTCCTCCAGGTAGCCGTAGCCGCCGTGGATCTGGATCGCGCTGGAGCACACCTGCTCAGCGATTTCCGAGGCGAACAGCTTGGCCTGCGAGGCTTCCGAGAGGCAGGGCAGGCCGGCGCTCTTCAGGCGGGCGGCGTGGAGAATCATCAGCCGCGCGGCGTTGAGGCGGGTGTGCATGTCTGCCAACAAGTTGCCGATGCTCTGGTGCTCGATGATCGGCTTGCCGAACTGCACCCGTTCCCGTGCATAACCGAGCGCCGCCTCGAAGGCCGCACGGGCGATGCCTAGGGCCTGGGCGGCGATGCCGATGCGGCCGCCTTCGAGGTTGGACAGGGCAATGGCGAGGCCTTTGCCGCGCAGGCCCAGCAGGTTCTCTTCCGGAATGCGACAATCGCTCAGGGTGACGGCGCAGGTATCGGAGGCCTTGATCCCCATTTTGTGCTCGCTGCGGTCCACCACGAAGCCGGGGGTGTCGGTGGGGACCAGGAATGCGGAGAGGCCCTTCTTGCCCAGTTCCGGATCGGTCACGGCGAAGACGATGGCGAGCTTGGCACGCTTGCCATTGCTGACAAACTGTTTGGCGCCGTTCAGCACCCAGTGACCGTCCACCAGCTCGGCGCGGGTGCGCAGATTGTGCGCTTCCGAACCCGCCTGGGGTTCGGTGAGGCAGAAGCAACCGATGGCGGTGCCGCTCGCCAGCTGCGGCAGCCACAAGTCCTTCTGCGCCTGGCTTCCGTAGTTGAGGATGGGCCCGCAGCCCACGGAGTTGTGGATACTCATCAGGGCGCCGAGCGCACCGTCGCCGGCGGAGATTTCTTCCACCGCCAGGGCATAGGCCACATAGTCGATATAGCTGCCGCCCCATTCCTCGGGCACCACCATGCCGAGCAGGCCCAGCTCGCCCATCTGCTGCACCAGGTCGTCGTCTATCCAGCCAGCCTTTTCCCAGGCCTGTGCGTGGGGCGCGACTTCAGCGCGGGCGAAGTCCCGCGCCATGTCGCGGATCATGTGTTGTTCTTCGGTGAGTTCGATATCGTGCATTAAAGGTCTCCAGCGGATCGGTCGTGCCTGGCGCTATTAAGTTTCTGGCCGCTTAGCAGCTATTGCAGAGGTTCGACGGGTATGAAAGCCTGCAAAAAAGGCTTTCACCCGTTCATCCTGTAACTCCTCAAGGTTCGGTGGGTTCCAGCGTGGGTTTTTGTCCTTATCGATGATCAGGGCGCGAATGCCCTCTATCAGGTCGCCCTTGTCGAACCACTGGCGGTCAAGATGCAGCTCAAGATCGACACAGTCAGCCAGACTAAGGCATCGACCGCAGCGCAGCAGCTTGAGGGTCACAGCCATGGCGAGTGGGGAATTCTTGTTGAGCAGGCGGAGCGTTTCCTCTGCCCAATCTTGTACACCGGGCCGGGTGTCGGACTGCAGCGCCGTGCGGATCTCCTTGAGATTGGGAAGTGAAAAAATTTCGTCGATAACTTGGCGATAGGCCTTCAGCTCCGATCCAGGGATGCGCTCGGTGGCGAGGCCGGCCAGCAACTGGTGGAGGTTTTCCTGCGGCGCGAAGCTCCAGTTGAGGGTGTCCAGCGCCTGATCCAGCTCAGCGATGCGTTCGCTGGGCAGGCAATAGTCGGCCAGTCCGGTGTAGAGGGCATCGGCGGCGCGCACCTGGCAGCCGATGACGCCCAGGTAGACGCCCAGTTCGCCGGGCAGGCGCGGCAGGAAGTAGCTGCCGCCAACATCCGGGAAGAAGCCGATGCCGACTTCCGGCATGCCCATGCGGGTGCGCTCGGTGATAACCCGCAGCGACGCGGCCTGGGCCAGGCCCATACCGCCGCCAAGCACGAATCCATCCATTAGGGCCATCACAGGCTTGGAATAGCCGTGCAGGTATTCGTCGAGCGCGTATTCCTCTTCGAGGAACAGTTGGTGCTGGTTGTCGCCGGTGGCATGGCTCTCGTAGAGCATGCGGATATCGCCGCCGGCGCAGAACGCTTTCTCACCAGCGCCGCGAATGACCACCGCGACGATGTCCGGGTCGAGTTCCCAGGCCCACAGGTGGCGCTGTAGCAGGCGCACCATGGGCAGGGTCAGGGTGTTCAACCCGGCCGGGCGGTTGAGGGTCAGGTGACCGACGCGGTTGCGCACACTGGCCAGTACCGGTGCCTCGTGCTCACTCATGCTCAGGCTTCCCGACGGAACAGGCTGATGATTGCGGAGAAGTCCAGGCCGCCGTGACCCTGTAGGCTGAAGGTCTGGTACAGCTGCTGGGCCGCGGCGCCGAGCACCACCGGTTGTTTCGCATGGCGCGCGGCTTCGGTGGCCAGGCCTAGGTCCTTAAGCATTAGATCGGTGCCGAAACCGCCGCTGTAGCCGCGGGACGCCGGGGCGTTTTCCAGCACGCCGGGGAACGGGTTGTTGATTTCCGAGCTCCAGCAGCGGCCGCTGGAGGTGTTGATGATGCCGGCCAGGACTTTCGCGTCCATGCCCAGGGCAACGCCCAGCGCCATGGCTTCGGCGACGCCGACCATGGAGATGCCTAGCAGCATGTTGTTGGCGATCTTGGCCACCTGGCCGTTGCCTGTGTCACCACAGTAGACGATGTTCTTGCCCATGGCGGCGAGCAGCAGGTGGGCCTCGTCGAAGGCGCTGACGGTGCCGCCGACCATGAAAGTCAGGGTGCCAGCCGCCGCGCCACCTGTGCCACCGGAAACCGGCGCGTCGAGCATGGGATTGCCCTGGGAGGCGGCGGCTTTGGCCACTTCGCGGGCGCTGAGCGGGTCGATGGTCGAGCTGTCGATCAGCAGCACGCCCGGCTGGACGTTGGCCAATAGGCCTTCGGCGCCCAGGTAGACATCCTTCACGTGGGCCGCGGTGGGCAGCATGGTGATGATCGCGGCGACGCCATCGCGGGCCAGCTCCGCCGGGCTGTTGGAGGTGCGGGCGCCGAGCTCTACGAGTGCGGCGGTCGCCAGCGGCGAGGGGTCGAATACGGTGAGGGTGTGGCCGGCCTTGAGCAGGTTGCGGGCCATGGGGCCGCCCATGTTGCCGAGGCCAAGGAATCCGATATGCATGTTGGCGTCCTCTTGAGGTAGGGCCAGAAATTTCAGCGGTGAATGAAGTGGGGAGTACGCTTTTCAACGAAGGCACTCATGCCTTCCCTTTGATCTGCGTTGGCAAAAGTGGAGTGGAATACTCGACGCTCGAACCGGATACCTTCCGCCAAGCTGCCTTCGAAGGCGCGATTAACTGACTCCTTGATCAGCATGGCTGCCGGCATAGATTTCTCTGCTATGGCTGCAGCGCTTTTCAGCGTTTCCTCGAGGAGGAGCTCAACCGGCAGTACGCGTGCAACCAAGCCGGCGCGCTCTGCCTCCTGGGCATCCATTTGTCGACCACTTAGGCACATCTCCATGGCCTTGGCCTTGCCAATGGCACGAGCCAAGCGTTGGGTTCCGCCGATCCCGGGTAAAACACCAAGGGTGATCTCTGGCAGGGCAAAACGAGCGTTGTCAGCGGCGTAGATGAAGTCGCACATCAGCGCCAGCTCGCAGCCGCCACCCAGCGCATAGCCAGCAACAGCGGCGATCAGGGGTTTGCGTCGGGCTGCAATGCGATCTGCTGCAGAAAAGAAGTCATCAAGGAACACTTGCGGATAGGCCATGTCGACCATTTCCTTGATGTCGGCGCCGGCCGCGAAGGCCTTGGAAGAACCGGTAATCACCATGCAACCGACGTTGGGATCGCGATCCAGGCCGTCTAGTGCCCGGTTGATTTCGTCTATCAGATTGACGTTTAACGCATTGAGCGCTTTGGGTCGGTTTAATGTAATCAGGCCAACGCGGCCATGGACTTCAACAAGTAGAGATTCGAATGCCATTTAGAGGTCTCCTTAATCAGGGGCGGTTCATAGCCCGCCCCTGAAGCCTCACTTGAGGGTAATGGTTGTGTTCACTGCGCCGCCGACATCGCTCTCGTCGAACCAGCGCTGGGTGATGGTCTTGGTCTGGGTGTAGAACAGCACCACTTGCTTGCCGTAGGGGCCGAGGTCGCCGAGCTTGGAGGCGCGGGAGCCGCTGAAGGAGAACAGCGGGACCGGCACCGGAATCGGTACGTTGATGCCGACCTGACCAACGTCGATCTCTTCCTGGAAGTGGCGTGCGGCGGCGCCGGAGCGGGTGAAGAGCGCGGTGCCGTTGCCGTTCGGGTTGGCATTGATGAAGGAGATGGCCTCGTCCAGGGAGGCGGCGTTCACCACGCAGAGCACCGGCCCGAAGATCTCCTCGCGGTAGATGGTCATCGACGGGGTAACGCCGGAGAAGATGGTCGGGCCGACGAAGTTGCCTTCCAGATAACCGGGTACGCTCGGGTTGCGGCCGTCCAGGACCAGCTTGGCGCCTTCCTCGATGCCGGTGGCAATCAGGCCGCTGATGCGGTCCAACGCCGCGCAGGACACCACCGGGCCGATATCGGTACCCGGCTCGACGCCGGCATTGACCTTGAGGGTCGTGGCCTTTTCCACCAGGTCCGGCAGCCAGGTCTGCGCCTCGCCTACCAGGATTACGACCGGCAGGGCCATGCAGCGCTGGCCGGCGGCGCCGAAGGAGGCACCCAGCAGGTTGTTCAGGGTCTGCTGCTTGTTCGCGTCGGGCAGGACGATGGCGTGGTTCTTGGCGCCCATCATGCATTGCGCGCGCTTGCCGTTCAGGGTGGCGCGGTTGTAGACGTGGGTGCCCACCTTGGTGGAGCCGACGAAGGACACGGCCTTAATGTCCGGGTGGTCGCAGATCAGGTTTACCGCATCGACGCCGCCGTGGATCACGTTCAGCACGCCTTTCGGGATGCCGGCTTCCAGCGCCAGCTCGACCAGGCGCATGGTCACCAGCGGGTCCTGCTCGGAGGGCTTGAGGACGAAGGTGTTACCGCAGGCGATGGCCATGGGGAACATCCACAGTGGGATCATCGCCGGGAAGTTGAACGGGGTGATGCCGGCGCACACGCCGATCGGTTGCAGCAGGGTGTAGGTGTCCACGCCGTTGGCGACGTTGTTGGCCAGTTCGCCCATCTGCAGGGTGCCGATGTTGGCGGCGTGTTCTACCACCTCCAGGCCACGAAAGACGTCGCCCTCGGCGTCCGGCAGGGTCTTGCCCTGTTCGGCGGTGAGTAGGGCGGCCAGCTCCTTGATGTTCTCGCGGATCAGCTGCTGGTACTTGAGGAAGATGCGAGCGCGGGCGCCGATCGGGGTCTTGCGCCAGGTCTTGAAGGCGTCCTGGGCGGCGGCGACGGCGGCGTTCATCTCGTCCTGGGTGGCGAAGGGCACGCGGGCCAGGACTTCCTGGGTGGCTGGGTTGACTACGTCACGCCACTGGGTGGTTTTCGATTCGACAAATTCGCCGTTGATTAAGAGCTTTACTTTAGGAGTTGAAGCGCCCATGTATATTTTCCTGTGGGTGGTTTATAAAGAGGTTGATTGATCACTCTTACAGTCAGGTTTGACTTCGTGTACTTGGTAGAGAAGGGGCTAGGTAAAAGGGGGCGGTGAAACCGAGTAGACAGGTAAGTTGTCGATATCGATATGGCGATGAGATTCGGCGATCGGCAGTACTTGTGAGCGAAGGCTATAGTGATTGAGCTTTCCAAGGTACGGAGACGTGACGAAGTTTTCTCGGTGAAGCAAGCCTAAAAGGCGCAGAGTGATCCTGGACAGGTATGGAAACTTACAACCAAAAGTCAGCAGTTGTTGCTCGTGAATGGAGGAGACCGTGCCTATCAGACGACCGATGATCTCATCTGCATAGGCGGCGAAGGCAGCCAAGGTGCCTTGCAAAGGAATGGTGAGTTTTTTGAGGAATAGGGCAGCATCGGTGCCGTAAAGAAGGAATTCGTGCCATCCAATAGTCGTACCCTCCATGCTGGGAAGGCCATCGCCGCGGTATTGCATTGGATTACTTTGGGCACGATTAAGAGCTACGTCGCTCATGGCTGGTTCTCTTGTTGTTTTGCGTGGCCGGTACGTCATTCATTGGCGAGCTAGTTGAATCGAGTATAGGGATGCAGGCATTTAGGATGAAATAAGCAAAAAAACCTGTGCGATGTGCATTAAAAAATACCCTATCTAAAAATGCCGGTTTGGTGGTTCGATGCTATCCCTAAGCATGTGATGCGCTTAGATTGAAGGCCGCAGTCGATGTGAAGAGTGAGTTTTGAGATTGCGCAGCCAAGTGCTGCTGTTTTTGGGTGTTGGAGCGGAGGGCGTGCACTTTCGTCTGATAATTTTGCGACATATGTAGTTTGTCTAGATGATTTGTTGTATAGGGTGCGTTTTTTTGCGCTAATAAAGCCGCTAGTGTTGCTGTGATGCTTGGGTTGCCTTTTAGTACAATTCTTACTGCTTCGGAATGTGTTGCCCGTAAGAGGTGTTTTAATTGTTATTCTGCGTGGCAAGCATTTCAGCCGCCTGTTGAGTGGCCTCGCTTGTTCGTGTGGCAAGTTTGCGGACTTCATCGGCAACTACTGCAAATCCTCGTCCAGCCTCACCAGCACGTGCGGCCTCAATTGCCGCATTGAGGGCGAGTAGATTTGTGCGGCTAGCGATGGCTTGGATGGCACCGACAATCTCGGTAAGCTTACTTAGATTTCGTTCTATGAGTTTACCCTGCAGCTCCCGCTCCTCACGCAATTGTTCCTCTTGGTACTGGGAGTGCATGTCTACCAACGCGCCTGCTATCCGGAGTGGCTTTCCGTCAGTGCTTCGTAGTGTCTTGCACCGGGAGCTGAACCAGCGATATTCGCCGCTTTTCAATTTTATTCGGTAGGTCGCCTCAAACGGGGTGCCACCGCTGCTGTCGTTTATGTGTGCGCCAAACAAATCGGACACATTTTGTCTGTCGTCTGGATGGATGCGAGAAACCCAGCTTTCGAGAACATTGGGAAATTCATCTGGATCTTCGAAACCAAGCATTTGAAGGAATTGTTGCGACCACCATAGGGGATTGTGAGGATTCAGTGGGTTGCCGCCTATCACCTCCATATCCCAGAGACCGTCGCTGATTATCTCCCTGGCAATCTCGAATCGCTCAAGCGTCCGCTCCAGTTCGTAATCCCGATCGCGCTGTACTTGTACGTCACGTATAGTGCCGGCCATGCGTATCAGTACATCTTTCGCGTCACGCCAGGCCCTTGCGTTTACTTCAACGTTGACATAATCGCCTGCGGCATTACGTAGTCGGTATTCAGTGCGAAAAGTAACGTCGTCTCGGCCTTCTTTTAGATATTTGCTCAATGCATCCGTTGTAGGTTTCAGGTCGGCAGGATGTATGCGCTGAATCCAAGTTCCTAGTTGCACGGATAGATCATTTTCGTCATCCAGTCCAAGTAATGAGCGAAACCGTGTTGAGCACCAAAGGGAGTTATTTGGATTTACGGGGTCTCCATTTTTCACCGGAAGATCCCAAAGTCCTTCGTTGCTGGCTAGGCTAATTAGTTCAATGCGTTGATCGACATGAAGTTTTTCGTTCGTGGTAGTGGTTCGCTGCTGAGTTAACGAAACTATCTGGCTGGCGAGGGCAGTCTGTTGTTGCTGCTTATGATCTTGCGCTTGCACATGTTCGCGCAATGCGCGGTAAGCACGCTTAACTAGGGGGGGCGCAGTTAAATTCTCTTCTGGTGCGTTGGGTTTGGAGTGTCCTTCCAACGCATCAATTAGATGCATAAGGCATTCAGTTGTAGCTCTGCGGCTTTTCGATGTCAGCATGTGAGCGCCCGTTGCAATTAAGGGTGGTCGTCTTGTGTCTGCTAAATAAAAATGACTAAATTGTATCTTTTAAAAAATCAGTGTCGTGTCAAGCAAGCCAAAAAGCTCACGCCAATGGCGCGCGGCAGCTTCTTTGTTGAATTCTTGAAAGTCAGGTACGGCGAAGCCGTGTAGTGCCCCTGCATAGGTTTCACATCGGTGATCGACGCCCGCATCTAACAGCGCTTTCTCCAGACGCCTCGCCATTTGTGGTGAGTAGTAGTCGTCTCTATCGGCACTGGCGACATAGACTCGCGCCTTGATTGATGGCGCCAGTAAATGAGGGCTGGTTTCAGCATCCGTAGCAAGATTGCCTCCATGGAAGCTCGCAGCAGCCAAAATTCGATCCGGATATGTGCCTGCAATGGAGAGAGAAATGCCACCACCCATGCAATATCCGGTTGTCCCAATATTGGGACTAGCAACATCGGTGCGGGTGTCCAAGTAGTCTATGAATGCCTGCGTATCTTGTGCCGCCTTGTGATTGTCCGTTGAGGCGAGTAGGTGGCCGATTGCGCCCATGACATCGAGGCTTCTGAAAATCTCTGCAGGCGCCAATGGCCCATAGCGGCCAGCTCGATAGAACAGGTCAGGTAGTAATACGACATAGCCGCCTTGTGCGAGCTGCCTAGCCATTTGGAACAATGTGGGACGGATGCCAAAGCCATCCATGCAAAAAATCACGGCGGGCCATGGGCCCTGACCCTCTGGCTTGAAGATGTGCGCCTGGCACTTGCCATCGTGTGTTTCTATTGAAACCTGTTCGTGATTCAAGGCGATGCGACCCTTGTTGTTATTTGATTGTCTGCATTCGAATCCGACCAACGCCAATTAACGCGTTGGTTCCAGGAATAGTGCCTTTAGCGAGATTTTAAGGTACTGCCGGAGAGCTGGATCAAATTGCTCGGGCAGGTTCGCTTACCATTCCGTTGAAGAGCTTTGCGACGACGGCCGCGTGTGGAGCCTTCGTCGAGCACCCTAGCATCGACGTTCCTTTCCGGTCAACGGTGGTGTTGACAGGTGGCGCGTGTCGAAGGGAAGTGAACTCCGATCATTGTCGGTGCCGGATGTGGGGCGAAGCAGGCAGTCGATGGGGCCATTTCTTCGCATTTGCGTTGTACAAGGGCCATCGCTACTCCGCGGCAACAGCTGTAGGCGATCTTGCTGTTCTTCGAACTGCTCGGCGAGTGGTGCTAACGGTTCGCGTCAGTGGCTATGGACATGAACACCGCCTTCGATATGGAAGTGAAATGGCATTGCCCACGCGCGGAGGTGGTATGCGACCTGTTCATGTCTTCGCCCGCCATGGCCGTGAGGTGCTCGACCGGATCCGCGTTGATCAGGCCAATGCCCTGTGCCATGACAAGCCGGCGCACCTAGTGGTCAAGGGCGACCGCTAGTTGCCGCTGCGCAATAAAAGACAACCAGGCTGCGCTGGTCGGCGTGAAGCGCATCTTGAAACCGGAATGCTGTGCCAGACACTCCTTAAGAGGGTGCAGACAAAATCAAGTAATCCATTGGCTCCTACCCGGGGCGAGCCGATGACCAAGGCTGGACGACCGTCGACAATTTCCGCGGAGAAACACCCACTTCTCCTTCAACTGGCCCTGTCACACAAGCTTTCCTGTCAGGCTGAGCCAATGGAGCTTTTCCAGGCGGCTATCGGGATCGCCAGTCACTCCACGACTTTTGAGGCCGTGCTGAAGTTAGCGGGATGGGGGCGGGGCAAGCCCAAGCTCAGGCGTGAGTTCGAGCCACTGCCGCCATGCCGTTCGCGACGGCAAGATCCTGGTATCGACCAGTTTTAATACAATTGGAGTTACTGGTCGTGCTATGTAAGCGCTTAATCCATGATGAAAGTGTGCGAGTGCAATCAAAAGTAAGAACTATCCAGATGTTCCAGGGGTCCATTTAAAGTTATTGGATCTTATTTAAAAACAACGCGTTAAGGACTAAATCCACCATTTTCTCTTGTAATGCTGGGTAACTTTCATGCTCTTCATTTTTTTTGATTGATGTAAAGCAGGCTGTTCCCAGTGTGCCTATCCATAATAATTGAACTGCTTCATGAGCGGGGCAATTCAGGACACCTTCTTCATATAGCCGCGATAGGTCGTTCTCTACCGTCCGCAGCGTTTCCGCAACGGTAGCCGGAGGCTCGCCGGCTAGGATCTGTTGGATAACTATCCTGCACATAAGTGGCTCTTGATGAGCAAAGTGATTAAAAGCGCCCCAGCCGTTTCTCAACCCCTGCTGGGGGCCGCGCTCCTTCGCTCCCTGTTGATAGGCTTCGGCTACTTGCACATAGGTTTCATCAATGGCAGCCCGGTGCAGCCCTGTCAGATCGCCGAAGTAATGATAGATCGTTGGTGCGCCGACCCCTGCCAGGGCGCAGATTGCGCGAGAGCTTGCCCCCTCGCGTCCCTCTGTACTCAGTAGGTGCCGAGCTACCTGCAGCAAGCGCTTCTTCACTTCGAGGGTGTCACTGAGGCGATCCTTAATGCTGGGAGAAACCATCGATTTCATCTGATTAACCTGTGCATAAAATTCAATAAATCCCTGAGCCGATTTGGGTTAATCCTGGTGGGCAAAAGGTATCGTTAGGGCTCTTCCTCCTCGCTCCCGCTCGTGTGGTATTCGGCATCAGGAACGATCTAGGAACGCCAGGGATCCAGCTTAGCGAATGTTGGGGTGACAAGCATTAAAAAGCAATCAACGCGATGGTTGACTGATCAGTATAACGCCGTTATAGTCGCCTCTGCTGGCACCTGCCCGCAGACACAGGCTAATGCCTCCCTTGCCTATTACCCATCTAGAGGAGACAACAATTATGGCAATGGAAACTGGTTTGATCTTTCATCCCTACATGCGTCCTGGCCGGACAGCCAAGCAGACCTTTGATTGGGGCATCCAGAGTGCCGTGCAGGCGGACAGCGTCGGTATCGATTCAATGATGATCTCCGAGCACGCCTCGCAAATATGGGAGAACATCCCCAACCCTGAACTTTTAATCGCCGCTGCAGCCTTGCAAACCAAGAACATTAAGTTCGGGCCTATGGCCCACCTGCTGCCGCATCAGCATCCAGCAAAACTAGCGACCATGATCGGCTGGTTGTCACGCATTCTGGAAGGCCGTTACTTCCTCGGTATTGGTGCTGGCGCCTATCCGCAAGCCTCCTACATGCACGGAATTCGCAACGCCGGCCAGTCCAACACGGCTAGCGGTGGAGACGAAACCAAGGACCTGAACGACATGGTGCGAGAGTCACTGTTCATCATGGAGAAGATCTGGAAGCGTGAGCCGTTCTTCTATGAAGGTAAGTATTGGGATGCGGGGTATCCGGAAGAGCTTGAAGGTGCCGAGGGTGATGAACAGCATAAGCTGGCGGATTTCAGTCCTTGGGGGGGAAAGGCACCTGAGATCGCGGTAACCGGTTTCAGCTACAACTCGCCGTCCATGCGTCTGGCCGGTGAGCGCAACTTCAAGCCGGTTTCGATCTTTTCTGGTCTTGATGCACTGAAGAGACACTGGGAAGTCTATTCCGAAGCGGCCATTAAAGCGGGCCATACCCCGGACCGTTCGCGTCATGCGGTATCCCACACTGTGTTTTGTGCTGAAACCGACAAGGAAGCCAAGCGTTTGGTGATGGAAGGACCGATCGGCTACTGCTTCCAGCACTACCTGATCCCCATCTGGCGTCGTTTCGGCATGATGGATGGGTATGCCAAGGATGCAGGTATCGATCCGGCTAATGCTGATCTTGAATTCTTGGTGGATCACGTCTTCCTGGTCGGTTCGCCCGATACCGTGAAGGAGAAGATCAATGCGCTGTTTGAAGCAACAGGTGGTTGGGGAACGCTACAGGTAGAAGCGCATGATTACTATGATGATCCGGCGCCCTGGTTTCAGTCGCTAGAGTTGATCGCTAAAGAGGTCGCTCCCAAGATTGCGCTTCCTAATCGCTGAATCTAGCGCTAGCAATCTAATCTAATCGTGCCCCCTGAGGCTTCGCCCAGGGGGCTTTTCGATTTGATGTGCTGAGAGTTAGGAGCTACTTACTGCCGCTCGAATGGTGGGCAATATATTTATATAAAAATAATCCATTTTACAGAGATAAGCTTTGCTTTCGAGCCAATTACCACTTCTTCCGATTCTTCGGTTTAAGGGGGGTAACGTCCCGTTTTCAAGCGACTGGATTATCACTTCTCAAATTACTTCCATTTAGAGTGCTCCAGCCAATCTCCGAAAGCTTCCGCAGGCATTGGCGCTCCTATGTAGTAACCTTGAACTACATCGCATCCCATCTTCACGAGACGCTCCCAAGCCTCTTGGTTTTCAACGCCCTCAGCAATTACCTCTAAATTCAATCTGTGCGCTAACTCAATCGTAGAGTGAACAATAGCAGCCGCCTTCGGGTGCTCGGCCATTTGCTTAACGAAAGACTGATCTATCTTAATTGCATCTATCGGCAGATTTTGTAGGTAGCTCAAGCTGGAATAGCCAATTCCAAAATCATCGACAGCAATCTGAGCCCCTGTTCCTTTCAATTTCCGCAGTGTTTCTAGCGCATTAGCTGGGTCCTCCATGAGCGCACTTTCAGTAACCTCAAACTGTATCCAATTCGATTTCGCCCCCCAAGTCGCCATCAAACCTTCGATCTTGGTGACTAGCCTGGTGTCGCATAAGTCTTGCGCCGAAAGATTTATGGAAAGCGGAATGTTTAAACCTGACTCATTCCATGCAAAGCATTGTCTAAATGCAGCTTCGAGAACCCAAAAGGTGAGTGTAGTAATCAGTCCGGTGAATTCAGCAAGTGTCACAAACTCGCTGGGAGGCACCATGCCCCGAACCGGATGCCGCCAACGCACTAGTGCCTCAGCTCCACATAGATACGAGCAAGCTAAACTGAATTTAGGCTGGCAATAGAGTATTAGCTGGCCAAGCTTGATCGCTTCACGCAAGTCCGACGTCAGTAATAACCGGTTGGTGCATGCCTCATCAAGGCTATGCGCGAATACCACATAGTCGCGTCCTGTGCGCCTCGCCTCGGACATAGCAGCTCGTGCATGCCTAAATAATGCATCCGGCTCAACACCATGGCCGGGGAACAACGCAATTCCTATCGTCACCCTTGTATAGTGGGTTAGCCCAGAAGAGTCAGGCGCACAATGAAATAATGCATTAAGCTTTTGCGCCATTTGAATAGCGCATTCTGCGTCCGCATGAGGATAAAGAATAGCAAATTCGGCCTCGCCTACGCGAGAAACAAATCCACTCGAGAGTATTGTCGCGCAGAGCTGGTTGGCAATCTCCTGTAGTAACTTGTCTCCCTGTATGTGTCCAAAGGTGTCCTTGATTTCGTGGTAATTTTTGGCCTTTAGAAGCAATACTGCGAGCGGGCGATTTTTCTCTCTGAACTCTATAATGGCTGACTTGATTTTTTCATAAAACATCTCTCGATTAGGTAGTCCGGTAAGTGAGTCGTAGTAAGCCATTTGATGAATTTTTTTTTCTGCAGCTTGATGCTTTGCACGTATGCGCAAATTTTCTATCCCGAACGCCAGATCATCAGCCAACTCGCCTAACAAAGAAACTTCAGACTCATCAAATACTTCAGGTTCGGTAGCAGTGATGCACAGAGATCCTACGACAACTGAATCTACCCGCAATGGAAAGGCAGTAACCGATCCATAACCAAGACGAACCATGTCTTCGCGCCATTTAGCGTGGTCAGGGTCGGTAAGAAGATTGCGGCCGACACAGGCTTTACCTGTAATGACAGCGATAGCTGCGGCTCCTCCCCTTTCTGGATTTGCCCACGAAAGCGAAATGCTTTTAAAAAATTCAGCCTCCTGAAGGCTATGTGAAGAGCTGAGTGCATACGCCATATGAACTAGGGGATAGCCATCGTCGTTTAGCGCACTCCAAACACCGGCATAGCGATAATAGCCTTTTCCTACTATTACGCGGCACATGCCGCTCAGTAGTTCTTGCTCATTTGAGCAGCGCAGAAGCATACGATTGCCTGCACTAAGGGTCTCGAGCGTTCGGTTAAGTCGCTCCAACTCCCGAAGACTGCAGCCTGCCTCCGCTGCCACTGAGGCACCATCTGCGCGAGTGTCTTTGCTAGGGGTAGCCATTAGAGATTGACCCTAAGGGAATACACTCAGCTTAGACCCGTATGTAGCCCCTGCTACGTATCGATCGGCCGCCGCTCGTCATCAGCTTTCATTGCATCCGCAAAGACCTGGACTGAAGCAAGAGGCGGATACGTTCGAGGTAGGCTTGATGCAGGCCACTCAAGTCATTTTCCGGGTAGCCATCCGCGTCACGATCAATCTTCTTGTGACAGCTTGGGCAGAGGAGCATGAGGTTGGCGCTGTCGTTGGTGAGCCCCTGCGCCTTTGCTTCGTCATGGTCCTTACGCCCCCGCGGACCTTGGGGGCTGGCCGGTAGGATGTGGGCTACCTCGCCCCACTTCATTGGCTTGCCTGCGCGGTAGTCGAATGTGAGATCGGTGCCGCATAGCTCGCAGTGACCGGCAGCCTGAGTCCAGACGATTCGTTTCGTTTCGTCGTTGGTGTCGTACCGCCCATTTGGGGGCTTGGTCTTTCGTTGTTTGTCCAATTCGGCGTACCCCCTGGTACATCGATGATCCTGGCTTGTGATAGCCAGGCGGAATCAAACTGAGGTTGTAAGTTACACGGGAAGGTGACGGCTGCTTTTCCCCCAAGCCGGAACTGTCCCGCCAGTAAAAAGGGCCAGCGAGCAATGCTCGCCGGCCCTGTTGTTTACTCTTTGCTGCCCTCTATTCCTTCGGGGCCAATGGTCTCGACCTAACAGCGAAAGCCAGCCTTGGATGGCTGTCGCCGCTGCCTCCCCTGGCAGCGGCTATGCACCGTCTCGGTGCATTCGTTTCAACATTCAGTGAAAAAGTTTCAGTGTTTGTTGAAAAACTACGCGAGACATAGTTTGTTAGATGCGTGTGAAATCACAGCTATTAAAATCAATGAGTTAGGAGCGAGGTTTTCAGCCAAGGCTGAATTTAGCTGTCAGGAAAAGTGAAAGAGCCTAATTCGCTGTCAGCTAGAGCTGAATCAGGGGCGACTAAGCAGAGATTTCCAGGAGGATTGGGATCAAAGCTTATAATTGTGTCGGGTCCTGATAGAGCGCAATAGTGTCGAGCGGTTGTTCGCGACGGGGGAGGTAGCCAGAAATGGCGCGTGGAATATGTACGTTTTGGATCGGTATTGATGTTCTAATTAATTATTTCGCTTATTTCAGATTTATTCATTAATAATATTGTCTTTAAAGTGTGTTACCAGATTTCTCTCTATTAGAGTGGGATGTATTGGAATCCCGCGGGGAGGAGTTGCAGGCTGAATCCTTCCGCCTATGATCAGGTTTCTTGTGTATCTTGGAGGGGCACCCAGCATAAAATCCGCTTGAGTGCATGTGCAAAATTCTTCTAGGACCTTAATAACATTCTCTTTATCTTTAGCATCTAGATACCAGTTTCCATTTATTCTGATAGGCTTAACATATTTGCTTAGAATAAAAAGCTGGGTGAAAGATTGAGGAGGTATTCCATACTTATCCAGTATTTCCGATACTGGAGTTGTGCTTTTGTAGTAGTCCAGCACCATTTTAAATTCGATAGAGGAGAGTTTTTTTATTGATTGATAGTGCAACGGGCGAAAGGGTAGGACGATGGCTTTCGTAATCATAGACAAGCTTTTAATTGTAATTCCTGTCAAGGAGCTTGCCTCGGAAAGCTTTATCAGTCTGTTGCTTGAGTGCTCTTTGTAGAGAATCTGGGTATTGGTTTCTGTTTCTTTAATTAATTCTATGGGTATGTCGCTTCTGTGAAATAGTGTTATGTCGCAACTGCCCGCTGATCTGGCAATTACCGGCGTGATCCCGTGGGCAGCCAAAATATCTGTGGTCTTTTTGCGGGGCAGAAGCAGGGTTTCAGATACCTCGGATGCGTTCATATATTTCTTATTGAAATTCTCTATTTCATCTTTGGGAATCAGGTACTCCGAAAACTTAGTTCTATAAGTAGCATTTAGTATGCCATTTCTTACTAGTTGTCTGATTGTTGTTCTGTCAATATCAAGCAATTTGCTGGCTTCAGTCGTACTATAATGGTTTGTTGTTTTGTCGCTCTCTATGACTTGGAGCTTAGCGGAAAGCTTATGTCGAACTCCGCGCTTATATGATGGGAGGAGGGCTTGGATTGCGGTTATGACTTGTTGGGCGGACTCTTTAGGTATTACGGTGGTGAATTTTGAGTTGGGCGCCAGCGAAATTGTGGGAGTGGCGAGTTGTTTAATTGCTTTTCTAACAGTGTTAAGAGAACAGCATGCTTCTTTAGCAATTGTTTGAATGCAGACGTATTTGCAGCTAAAGCTTTCAATGGCAGATGCTGAAACCGCGTAAAAACCGTCAATTTGCCTAATTTTCTTGCCAAGCAAACCGGATTTTACCAATTCTCTGAACACATGTCGGTCTACTTTGAGATGTTGAGCGGCGGTGGATAGATTGATGATACTTGTTTCTTTCTTCAGTCGAGCAGATTCGCGCTGCTTGGCGATTAATTCAATAATCTGATTAATTGCTGCTGCTTCTTGTTGGCTGTAGGTGCAGCATCGCTTTTCTTTTTTTGGGAATAGCTTGTGAGTACGAATAGTATTCCATTGTTTGTTGTTTATACCTAAATAGGCGAGAAGTTGTTGTGTAGTTAACGAGAATGTTGGGTCTGAAGCATGTTGGTTGGCTGGTCTCGCGCTAGGTGGTTTGTTTAATATGAATGACTTTATATGTGGCGGAGTGAGGTGGCTTAGCTTAGTGGAGAGGAAGCGCTCGTCAATGATGCTTTCATTACTGAATAGCCTCTGAAGACCAGGAATGATCATGTCCATATCCTCCAGAGCTATGGCTAATGCGGTGGAAAATATGCTTCTGTTTATGAACGGGTTACTATTTTTGCTTCCTAGTCCAAGGCTCTGAAGTGTGGATGAAAACAGATCAAACGCGTGTTGGGAGTTGCTTCTTAGCAATCGAAGTAGTTGTTTTTCCGGTCGAACTTCCGCTTCGGAACATTGAGGCGATTTGATTTGTTCGCCGCATTTGCACTCGGTTGTTATTTGATTGCGCCATGTGAAATTGCGTTGGCATTTCGAACAAGAGAATAGGTATTTTCGCGAGTGATAAGGGCAATTCTCAGCGAGTGAAAAATCTTTTGTGTTTTTTTCCCAGCCTTCCTCGCAGCATTCGCTACATATGGCGGCTCCCTTAAATCGGATCAGGCGCTTTTTAACTTCGATATTATTTATTAGTAGATTAGAATTTGTTAGGACCTTGTGAGTGGCTCTATAGAAGCCGGTTTTTAACAGTTCGCCATACTCTCCTGCTTGATAAGTTAGGCGTTCAGTTACGATAGTGTCTTGCCTAAGTAAATTGCCTCGGACAGGCAAATCTTGGAAATAGAATGAAAGAAATTCATCGATGGAGCGATAGCCGTTTCTGATTGCCGCACGCTTCAGTAAGCTAGTTGGGCTTTCCTCCGGCAACGGAAGTGGAATAAAGGCAAAATCTTTCATTTAAGATTGTCTTGAATAATGGAATAACATTTTGTAAGGCTAACTTCAAAAGGGTTATCATCATTTGATAGGCTGTGGTCTAAATCAAGAAATGCGCAAGTATCGATAAAGTCAGAAAGGCAAAGTGCTCGGTCTCCACGCTCTAGGCATATTTGAAAGGCATTTGAAAGTATAAGTCTCAAATACTCAAGATTTCCTTGTGTTGCTACAAAGAGGCGCGTAGAAATAGTTGGGTCAGTCAAGTGGATTCCTTTTCTTAAATCTCCTATGCTGTAAAGTTCCTGATCCAAACACTGTAGCGTCATTATGTATTCAGAGCTTTTATTTTCGTCAAAGCTTAGATGTTGGAGTTCTGCGACGAATGGGTAACGCCTTGCAAGTTCAGGCTTTCTGTAAATTACATCCTTACAGTTAGGCTTCCCCACTACTATTATGGGGATTTTGGATCTGTTGAGCAGGCTGAGAAGCCAGTCGGTCACATGGCTAGCTGTTTTAATAGTCTCTGGTCTTGCTAGTAAATGAAATTCATCAATAATAATGAACGCTGTTCGGCGGGTTTTCAGGAGCTCAAGGATGCGAAACTCCAAGTCTACGGTGTCTCCTCGAAGGTCAGAACAATTCAAACCAAGCAGCAATTCTTTCGCGAACGACTTTATGGTTGCTTCAGCCGGGACCTCACATTGGAGAGCCGGAAGTGTCTGATATAGTCCGTCGGGATCCACTTCTAATTTAGACTTTGAATATAGCTCGCAAAATAATTCGCGCAGAGTTGATTTTCCGCTTCCTGACGGGCCGATTAGGATGGCGGATGAAGGAGTGCCTCGGCGCCGGGTACATTCCACCGATTTTTCGAGGATCGCGTAAGCTGTTCGAAAGCTGGGATAGAAGACAACCTTCTTCTCAAATAATCCAACTTTCCTATCTATCTCATCTATGTCTATGGTCAATGTGCACCTCCATGACTTGAGCGACAGCGGGAACCTGGCTGTTGGTTAAGTGTTTCTGGGGATCGATTTTGGAGTGGCCTTTTGATTTATTGGCCGATCCATTATCTGAGGTGAGAGCGATAGAGTTGGATGAATTGTATTCTTCTGGACGTGCGTGTTTCTTTCGGGCACGCTTTCCTTTTGAGTTAGCTAGCCTGAGATTGATTCGTACACGATTGTCTCTCGCTTCTCTAAAATCAAATGTCCGTTCCTTCTCTTTGAGTTCTGCCATAACCAAGTGGTGCATGTGCATGGTTAAACCGGTCTGGTAGTCAGGGTCTACAGCATCTATGCTATATATATCGTCCGGGGCATCGGGGTGGCACACCCAGGCGGTTCCAAGTTCACTAGTGTCATAGTAAAGTGTAAGTTTGTCTTTTTTGCTATTCAATGTGCTGAGATAAGCTACGGCAGGACCAGTCCATTGCAAATTCTCAAAACCTATGCGGCCATTAACCGGAGTGGCGACTTTTTTACTAAGAAAAAGCATTTTTAAATCTTTGTTAGAGTATCTTTTTGCAGGGAAAGCGGGATCGGTATGGGCTTCCCAAAATATATCAGGCGATGTGCCCAGGCCACGATGAAAGTCACTGTGGTAGACAGAGTCAAGCCAGTCTTGGAAGGCCGCGCGAAGTTGTTCCAAGGTGAAGATGGCCTCTGCTTCCGAATCATACTCGCCCCTTTCTTGAATATTAGAGAATGTAGTTCCCTTCATGTGATGGATAAGTCCAGTCGTAAGTGTCTTAAACCACCGCTCGACGAATGGCTTCTGGTTAGGCTCTCCCGGTTCGCAGAACCTGATTTCGGCCCCCAGTAAGGTCAGGCAATCACGAAGTTTTTTAGCAACAAACTCAGGACCATTGTCAGTGACATAGAGCAAAGCCAAGCCATTGCGTTCGTGCTCACTAGAAAGTGACATTTTGATTGCGCGTATCGTTTTCTCGATACTAGGAGGGTTCAGGGAAATGTCCCAGCCAATGATGCGGCGCGAACGGACGTCAAGGGCAACTGTTAAATAAGGCCTTCCCAAGACTTCCCCATAAGCATTGACGACAATAATATCCAGAACCTGGGTGTCGCACTCTACGCGCTCCAGTAAGTGGCGCAGTCTGCGAATTATCTTACTCCAACTTTGGTTTTTAATTGCGGTGCGACGACCAAGTTGATAAAACTCTGTTTCGTACTTGTCGAGTTCACGTATAATTCGGCGAAGCGTAGATTCGCTAGGTACCCTTAACTGGTCAGCGCTTGATCGTTTACTGTTAAGGTCCTCTATACTGAATGTTATCGCTTCAACTACTGCGCCGATAGTTGCAGGCGTCTCGGAGTGGTACAGTAATTCAATGTTGTAGTTTATGAGGTCTTGAATTTCTTCTGGCTGTTTTTGTACCCTGTACGTCTTTTTCTTCGCCCGCAATGATATCAGCGCTATTGGATTCTCTCCGGAGCGAAGGTAGGCTGTCATCCAATTGTATATGCAGGTGTAACTTGGGGGATGTGTATCACCGATTTGAGCACAGATTTCCAAGGCAAGTTCTTGGGTTCGTGCTTTCGGTAGAGATCCAGTTAGTTTTTCCAAAATTCCGCGGACATAGGCCAAGCGTCTATTTAGTCGCGCTCTGATTTTTTCTGTAAGTCCGGCTATGATCTTGTTGGCTTCTGCCAATAAGGGCGCTTCTTGTACTTTGAAGAAGTATCCTCTCCGGTGTGCTAAAGCCAGTGTGTCGTAGCTTTGGAAGCAAATATTTCTCCGTTGCTGGACGCTTCTGAGTTGAATGTGTTTTCCGGTAATGGCGATGATCTCAAACAACTGCATACGGTACTGGTAGCGTTCGCCAACGTTGAGTTCCAAGCTGTTGGTGCGGTCGCTATTGCTTTCGCCTCCGCTCTCACTATGCATTGTCGCCTCTGCACTGAAGCTGTGTCTGGATGCCAAAAGGGCGCTGAAGGTCGGCTACGACCAGCCCATAGAACACTGCAAAAGCAATGTCTTGGGGAGGTGCGTGGTTGTCGAGGAGTTCCTGGACAGTCAATTTTCCGTGTGGCGACCCGTAAAGGAGTGAGGAAACGTGGGAAGCCGATTTCCGATCAGATCCAAAACTTTTGTGATAGAGGAAGTGCAAGTTAGGTGTTCTGACAGGGTGCCAAAATTGGCTGTCACCAATGCACTCCAATGGATAACCACATTGGGCAAAGAGGGTCTTAAAGTAGCTCAGCCGGTCGCGCGTTGGGGCGTCGCTGAGCGCTGAGTTAGTTTTTATTTCATAAACGATCAGGCGTTTGTCACGAAGCCGTGCTACGAAATCTGGTGTGTAGCGTTGCCGGCTGGAGGTCAGTGCTAGAGTAAATGGCTGCGAGTGATAGGCGGTAATAATCGGGAGGCGCTCAAGCTCCAAGCAAAACGCGGCTTCGAGAAGCGACTCACAGGCGACGTTTCCACCGTTCTTGCGTGAAGGAATAAAGGTGACGTGCTTGCCGTACTTACCCCGGCGGAGTTTGGGACCTGGCAACAAAGAGAGTGTGCTTTTCAGTTCATCCGGTATTGAGATCATAGCGACCCACCCTTCCGAATCGAATCTACCGGTTGTGTTTGGCTAGAGTTACGCCATCCAGATGGTTTATGTGCGGGGTCTCTCTGCAGGCCCCAGATATTTGTCACCTTTTCTGAGAATCACCGCTGAAGCGGCTTTGCGGACCGCGGAGCGATGTCCGCGTACTACTAGCATCCCCCCCTGGTCATACTCCCGCTAGCCCCTGCTACGGGCTTGAAATCGCTCTATCTCGGGGTAAAAAGTTTGCGCATGCGTCGGCGACCTCACCGTGTACAGCAAACGGTACTAAAACCTTACGTACGGAATTACATCCTTTGCACCGGGGGGACATACCGTGTACACCGCGCCTTACTACACGCCTCGTGAACTTGATCCGCCGATCCGGCAGACACTGGGCAAACTGTTAGTCCATACCTTGGCGGAGCAGGCTGGAGTCGACCACAGCGGAGCTGCCTTGGCTCGCTGGTATGAGCACCAGTGTGGGCAGGGCTACTGTGAACCAAGTGAAAAAAACTGGAGGCTGTTTTTCAAAGGACGAGTCCTCTCCGAACACTTGCAAGCCGAGTTAACCGTCCGTTACCCGCTTCTTCGTGAGGTGTTGAGTAACATTCTTTGGCCGACTCTGTGCGCCAACGCTCGGGGTGGGGAATCTTGGGGAGCGCTCTCTAGTGAGCTTGGTGAGGAACTTCAGTTGGATCTTGCCACATCTAAGGGGATTGACTGGTTGTCCAGGTGTGTGTCGTTGAACTATTTGAGTATTCTTTTTCTAATAATTCGTACCAAGTCGGCTAGGTATACTGCAAGTCGAGTGCGTGCTAGTCTCTTGTTTACTAAGTATCTGCAGGTGCTCTGTGTTACCTCTCCGTTGTCGTATATTGCTGGCGAACTCTATCAGATAGTCGATTCGCTTATTTGGCGGCAAGATCTCTACGAACTAAAGAATCATTCGGACTGGCCGCATTCATTTGAATATTTTCATGCTGGTGTGAATGAGTACCGAGAACTCATTGGCGAGTTGACAGGTAGAGGGTGGTTCGACGATAAAGGGCGGGATCTATCGATATTTATGGCAATGCTGATTAACCATCCGCATGACTTCAAAGAGCTTCCCGATCTGCTGCTACATAAGAAACCTGATTGGATAGCGGCGCGAATCCGTCGTCATGTATGCGCTCTGGAAGCGTGGCAGAAAGAGATAAAGTCACTTCGCTGGAGGTTGGAGCACTTTCGCGTTGTGGAAAGCTCAATATTAGTCGTCTAGGGCGGCTACTCATTGGTAACTATGGTTGCGAGGTTGCCTGCATCACCCGCTATCCATGGTGCTGCTCTTGGTTGATTTTGAAGAGGCTTCGATTGCCGGGTTATCCGCCGCAATGGAGTGCTTCAGAACGTGCTTTTGTAACTGGACTAGTTGTACACGTTGTTGCTCTCCGTGTTGCTGCATTAGTGCTAACTCGGATTGCTTTTGCAGGAGACGCTCCTCCAAAGCCGCTCTTTCAGTCTGCCGGTTGATCAAGTCTTGTTGCAGGGTGTTGATTGTCGCACGTTGTTTTTGTAGTTCCTGGGTCAGAAGGCGCTGTTGCTTGACCTGCTCGGTGCTAGCAGCCAGTAGCCGCTCGTTATCCCGATTCAGCGTCGCGAGCTCGTCTAATCGAGTTGACAGGGTGTGCTGAAGTGTCCGGATTTCAGCTTGTAGGTGTTGAGTCTGCCTGTCATGACGCTGCAGCTCTTGCTCGCGCTGCACCTGGCTGGCCTCCCGAAAATGGGCCAGGGCATCACGCGCATGCTGATGTTTGTCTTCCAGCGAGCGCAATTGAGCGGCGCGTTCGTCCAGAAGCTGCTGCAAACCTGCTTGGGCTTCCAGCAATCGCGTGCGATCTACTTCATTGCTATGGAGCTGGCTGCGCAGGAGGCCGCAGTCGTGGTTCAGACTGTCGAGTTGGAGCCGCAACTGGTTGTTGTCCGCTCGCAACTGCTCGATCCGCTCGGCACTGAACTGCCGATGGCTGCGGTATTCCTGCTGTTGGCGAGCGACCGCTTCTCGCTCCGCCGCGACGGAGGTTTCGGCCGCCTGACGGAGTCGGTCTGAGAGACCGGAGATGAAGCTGGTGATCTCTTCGCTCAAGCCGGGACCGTTGGTTACAGGAAGCGTATCGAGTTCCTTGAGGTAGCGTTGAATGGTGCTTTTCGACCCCGTATTCCCCAGTTCGATACGCACGGCGTCAATGCTGGGACGCACCCCGCGTGCCAGGAGTGCTTCCCGGGCCTTCTGCACTAACGCCTTGTTGATGCCGCTACGCGCCATGGCGCTGTCACTCCGACGATTGCGTGGTGTGACATGGAGTATGGAAGTACAGCTGTACCAGCACTCGAATTTAGGGGATTTGGCCGGACGAACTGACGCTTGTGAATGGGGCATTCTCAAACCTCAGCGGAGGTGGAGAGCGATGAAGGCAGTTTTTCCAGTACGCAGGAGGGTGAGGCGGTGACGGAGAAAGTGGAGCGCTACCGGCAGGCCGCGCGGCGCGCGAGCACCGAGCGCCGCTATCAGCAGGCGCTCGCGCATTTCGAGGAAACCTGGGGCGGTTTTCTGCCCGCCAGCAGCGAGGCGGTGGTGCGCTACCTGGCGGATTACGCTGAGACCCTGGCCAGTTCGACCCTGCGCGCGAACCTCGCGGCCCTGGCCAAGTGGCACCTCAGTCAGGGCTTTGTCGATCCGACCAAGGCACCGCAGGTGCGGGAGGTGCTGCGCGGCATCCAGGCTCTGCACCCGCGGCTCGAGCGGCAGGCAGAGCCTTTGCAGTTGACCGAGTTGACCCGCTGCATCGACTGGCTGGTGGCGCAGGAACAAGTCGACCACCATGCGCTGTTGAGCTGCCGCCGCGATCGCGCCCTGATCCTGCTCGGGTTCTGGCGGGCGTTTCGCAGCGATGACCTGTGCCGGCTGCGCGTGGAGTTTGTCGAGGTGCGGCCAGGGGAGGGGATGGACTTGTTCTTGCCCAGCAGCAAGGGCGACCGCGACAACACTGGACGGTCGTTCACCGTGCCGGCGTTAAAACGTCTGTGTCCGGTGGAAGCCTATCTTGATTGGCTCGCGGTATCCGGGTTGCGCCAAGGCCCGGTGTTTCGTGCGGTGGACCGTTGGGGCAACCTGGCGGAGGCCGGACTACACGCCTACAGCATCTCGCGCATCCTCCGTCGGGCGATGGTCCGCAGTGGCTTGCAGGGCGAGCGCTTCAGTAGTCACTCGTTGCGCCGTGGCTTTGCCACGTGGGCCAGTCGCAACCAGTGGAGCGCCAAGGCGCTGATGAGTTACGTCGGCTGGCGCGATGCTAAGGCCGCCTTGCGCTATGTTGAGCCGGAGATGCCGTTTGGCGAACTGCGCCGCTCGCAGTGAAGGGCCCCTTGTCGGTTGTTGGGGCCGATTTGCCCGGTGGATGAGGGGGCAGGTGGGGAACGCGCGAGCGAGCCTGCCGGCAGGAGGGTAGCCGACCTGCTTGGACTTACCCAAGCACCCATCAGCGCATCGGCGTAAGAGGGCAGGGAGTTTAGGCTTGGCTAACTGGGACCGGGCGCCTGCATAGCCCGGAGAGGAGCGACCACCATGACTGAGAGTTTTGCTGTGCGGTATGCCGAAGTAATGAAGCGCGCCACGCAAGTTTTCGGCAGTCGAGAGGCCGCCGAGCGGTGGATGGAGGCGCCCGCGTTGGGGCTCGAGCGGCGGCGTCCAATCGACATGCTCGCCAACGCAGAGGACCTGGAAGTGCTCGAGACCTTTCTTGAGCGCATCGAGTATGGGGTCTATCACTGACCCTAAGTTTTAGGGTCGCCGTTAACGACCCGGCGTGACTGCCAGCTAGCCCCTTTGCTAGCCGCCTTCGAGGGTTCCGGCATGCGTAAACGACCTGTCCCGTTGTCACCGGAGGCGTTAGCTCGCGAGGGCGTCGATCGAGCGCTGCTCGATGCGGTGATCGCGCTGGTACGGGAAGCGGGATGCCTGATCGCTGCTGAGGTGGTGCGACCCGGTGGTCCTAGAGGTGCTGGAGACAAGGCCGAAATTGATGGCGAGGTCGAGGTCATGCTGCGCCAGGGATTGAAGACGCTGCTCCCCTGCGACTTTGTCGGTGAGGAAACCGGTGTGCAGCTGACGGGGCACCACTATTGCTGGGTCGTGGATCCCAATGATGGCACCCGCGACTTCCTGCAAGGGAACCTGGGCTCGGCGATTTCCGTAGGCTTGCTACGAGAGTGTGTGCCGGTGCTGGGCGTCGTCTATGCGCCGCTGACGGCGCACGGCGCCGACTGCATGGCATGGGTCGAGGGGATGCGGCACTTGCTCCGTAATGGCGCGTTGATTGCGCCGAATGTCGCATCAGGCGGACTGGCGGAAGGTGCCCAAGTCTTCGTCAGTCTCGCCGCGCGTGCCTGGCCCAACGAGAACGCCGAGCTCTGTGCGCCCGCCACCTTCCACCCCATGCCGAGCATTGCCTATCGGCTTGCCCGGGTGGCAGCGGGAGACGGGATCGCGGCGGTGTCGCTGTACGCGGTGTCGCCCCACGATGTGGTGGCGGGTCACGCGTTGCTGCGGGCAGGTGGCGGTGGCCTTTGGAACGAACGGGGACAGGCCCTGGGCTACGCGACTCCGGTGACATTCAATCAACCAGTCGGGTATTGCTTCGGCGGCGGGGCAATAGCCTGCCAGGAGCTGATGAGGCGTCCGTGGCAGATTGTTCTCGCAGACGGAGCGTAGTTGTGTGGTGAGCCTAAGCTCGGCTGCGGGTCCGATGCACCGAAGGGCCGTATTCGGGGGGAGCACTTCACCCCACCGAGCAAAATTCCTACAGGAGTATCGTGTGCTAGATAAACGAAGGCCTACATGTACCCTGGTGGGAGGTTCTCGATGAAGATCACTGCGATGGAACGGGTCGAATCGGTCAGTGATGTCCTGTGCGATGTTTGTGGCGCCAGCACGCGAGTTGAAGGATATGGATTGCAATTTGGCACGCTTCGCGCCAGTTGGGGCTATGGCTCAGCCCATGATGGTGAACGCTATGAGGTCCATCTGTGCGAACCCTGTTTCTTCCAGACGCTTGCATACTTGAGACGCGAACGTATGGTGAACACGATGTTTGAGGATGGCGACAAGGACCTCGAGAATTTCGGGCGCGTGGCTCGCGATGATTTTTTCAATGACGGCGGCAGCTCGGCCACCTGATCTCCCTTCGGGGGCTGCACTTATGTGATTGTAATTTCGCGTTCCAGCACGGAGAGGATCCAAAACAAAATCGAGAAACACCAGCATCAGCAGCTGCTCGAGGAAATGGAATGGCAGCTACATTAAGCACCGGACGGACACTCTCGCCCACACAACCGAGTTGGTGAGCGACGGTGGCGTTCGTATGTGCAGTAGTGGGATATAGGGCTCGGCAGGCGCGCTACGGCCTGCCAAAGTGATTACGCCTGAACCAACTCACGCTTCTCCGCTTCTTCCTTCTCTCTATTCATCCTTGCTTCCACCAAGGGAGGGCGACTAAGGCCTTTGGCTACAAAATCGATTTTATCCTCGAAGAACGATGCAATTTTTCTTACAGCGTTTGCGAGGTATTTGTCGGGGGTAACGTAGTCTCGGCTGTACCGACCTGACGAGTGGTTGACGTGCCAGATGGGCTTCCCATCTACTTCCGTCCACCACATTTCGCCTGCGATGCGGGCCGCCTGCAGTCCCGTCATACTGGGATGGCCCAGCTTCGGTTTGGCGAGATCTTCTGCCACAAACAAGCTGCCGTCGCGACCAATAGCCCAGATCAGATTCCGCATGACTGGATCGTTGACAATCTCAGGGTAGATTTTTGCCAGTTCTTTTTCCTGGGGGTCGAAGTAGTGCTCAAGTGTTGGGTTTAGGCCCTTGCCAGAGTCGGAGACTTCGCTCTCCTCCAGGCGGAGCGGTGCTCTTAGTGCCCCGTATGCTTTGTTCAGATGGCTTTCATAGTCGAGGTCGCGCTGCTCAAGTGCCTTCAGGAATGATCCGTAGAAATGCGCGTTGTCGGTTTCTCGTTCAGGAATCTCTGCTTTGCGGAACAGTCCGAAGAACAGCTCAGAGTACAGAGGGTCGCTTGCATACACACCAGAGACTGCCTTGCCTAGAGGAATGTCTGTCGCGTCCAGAAGAACCTTGAAGATCTCCTTATTGCCCCAGAAAAAATCTATTTCCCACTGAAGCCTGGCCATTGGGCTGGTCAAAATGCGGATGCGATCCTCGTGCCACCTCTCAAGGTCCGTTTCAGTAAATGTAACCCATTCATCGACCTCAACTTGGAGAGTCTCGCCGCCCAAGTACCCCAGTGTGTGCTGGCGCACGTGCTCTCTGACTTCAGAAATTGAGGAGAGCTTGATGTTGAATCTCACAGGACCCGGTTGGAGCTGGTTCTCCTTAGAGTCCAGTAGAGGATCCGTCCAGAGGCGGATCTGATCAGTGATAGCTTGGGCTGTGCCGTGGGCATATTGGAAGGACAAACGGGCCTTCTTCTCTGCAGGCACGATGCAAGCGTCTGGAATGAGGATTTCGTACTCTGGCAACCATGTCTCGCCGAAGTCAGCCGTTTGGCGGAACGCTAATCCCCAACGATTTTTCAGCTCGGCTGGCTCCCCTGGCATCCGGTAGCTCGCCAGTTCCACCAGTTCCACACGCGCATAGGGCCCAAGACGATCGTCGTGGATGTAGAGCAGGTTCGAGCCGACCCTGAAATCGTACCCGAGCACAGTCACAGCGTGACCGCCCTCCTTCGTGAGGGCGATCACCTCTTCACTTGACTCCTCTTCCTCCGTCGCGCTTTTTCGATTGATGGAGTACACCTCACCAACCAGAACTAGGGGAAGATCGCTATCGATGTAGGAGGTGGCACAGGCTCGGAACCATTCACGGCTTTCGTTCAGAAGCAGCGTCGAATGATAACGAAGACCCTCTACGTCCAGGGAACGCTGAATCTGCTTGTTCGTCAGCTCCTTGTTGGGGAAGCCATTGTTCGAACCCTCGACAAAATTCAAGGCATTGATGGTGATCTCACTGCAGGACGGGATGTGTTTGACATCTCTCCAAGGGAGCGCATGCAGCGCAGTCCAGATGGCGGTGGTAGCACACGCAGCCACAACCTTGTCTTGTTCCTGAAAGGCGATCGAATCGACATGCAGTTTGATGCCGAAGAGGTTCACGTCGTAGCGCTTGGCGATCTTCTTCTTGGTCCCGTCCCCCACGCCTTTGTCGCCAGTCAGCTGCAGGCAAGTCTTGCCCACGAAGGTGCGGCTCAACGGCTTTACCACCATGAAGCCCAGATAGTGTTTCTGGAGATCCTCAATGGTCAGGTCACCAGCGACCTTTCCTTGCAGGAGAAGATCTAGGTGCTTGTGGTCGATGCTTCGGCTGAAGAAGTGAATGCGTCCGCATTCATAGCTGTCGTTGCCGAAACGCTTCACGTAATACCGGGAGTAGTCCTCCAGGAACTCGCGATCAATGTACTCGGGTTCCAAAAGCATAGAGACGCAATCGCGCTCTTTGAGGTAGTTAAATAGGTAGGTGACCTGACCCTTTAGGAAGATGTCAGCAAAGTCGTAGCCGAAGCACTCGCGGATCAAGGCACTGAGGGTGGCTTTCTGAAAACCGGAAACGAGGTATGGAGTCATTATGATCGCGCAAAAAAAAGCAGCCGGTGAGGCTGCTCTTCGTGGAACAGAAGAAGTTAGAGGCTGCAGGCTTTGGCCAGCACTTCCGCAGTCATGGCTTGAGAGGCAAGCTGACGCTCCAGCTTCTCATTGAGAGCATTCATGCGGGCACGGGTCGCACGTTCACGCTGCTCTCGTGTCTCGCCAACTCGATTGCGAATCTTGTCAAACAGACGATCAGTCGTCATCGCAGTCAACTCCTTTTCCTGTCTCTGCGCTGTGGCCCTTTGGACACGTCTTGGTGCGTGATTCGGGCATGCTAAAGGCGTCACGGGGACGCCTTAGAAAAATTCTCGGGATTATAGAGGTCCCGATGGGTGAGTCAATCAGCATCTCTCGCATTTGTCCACCCATTGCCGTACCTCCGACAAGCCTCAGTCGTTTACTGCTTCTGGGCGGGCTCCACAACTGCTGGCCTGCAATATGCTGCTGGTTGCTCGTGTGCAGACTAGCTCAGATCGAACCCTGTTGAGAGTTTTCGCGCTGTGCAAAGGCGTTAGACCTGACACCTTTCTAAGTGTGGCATAACCATGGTGCGTCAGCGCAAGGCGCTCCAGTCAAATTCTGAAATCCCACCCAAAGCGTTTGGTCACCTCCTCCAGTTCGGGGAGGGCACAGTGAAGCGCGCCACCGTGGCGTCGAGCAAGGTCAGGCAGGGGGGCTCTGTGAAACTGACGGGTGGCTTTGATAGCTTACGTAGCCTCACCCGAGCGGGTCGAGTCTTGGCGGGGCAGGGACCCGGCCTCCTCGTGATCTGCTCGCCTTTCTTCAAGACCTCATGCTTCACGTTTGGAGCGCCTAATGCCTGATGATGCTGCTAGCTTGTTTCTGCCCCTAACTGAGGAGCAATCAGACGGACTGGTGAACGGAACCTTTGTTGCCGCGGACTGCTTTCCTGCCTGGCCCGCTGCGGAAGTGGCTGCTGTGACGCTAATCCAGAAGCTGCCGATGCTGGCGACGAAGGGATCGGTTGCGGTCCACGGTGAGCGCTTGTTAAGCGATCTGATTACGTCGGCGGCTGAGATGGATTCTCTGGGCGGCAAGGGCACCTTTGGTGCTGCAATGGTTCCGCGATTCCAGGTGGCTGCCTTCGCCTCTGCCCTCGAACAATTGCCGTCCTGGGGGCTACGGCTCCTCGACCCGGACTCAGTGGCGCAGCGCAAATTCCTACTCGCTGACGGCAAATGGGATTTCGATTTCTCCTCTCGGCATTCGGCTGCCATAAATCCTTATACGGAGCAGTTCTCCACCCCCGCAGGGAAGACTTTCCTTCTGACGGATCAGCAGGCGAGGAGCTTCCGCTTCTTTGCAAACGAACTGCACGAGAATCTCCATCTGCAGGCGCTGGCGGGTACCGGCAAGACCCACCTGATCGAGCGCATGGTGGACCTTCTGGCAGAGCACCGACCGCTGATTCTGGCTCTGACAAAGCACCAGCGTAATGCCGTGATGAAGCGGGTCGGGAAGAAAGACGACCAGGTCAAAACGTTTGGCGAGTTTGCACTGGAGGTACTGCTGCATGACAGCACGTGCCCGAATAGGCTCAAATGGGGAACGACCACCAAGGCGAAGGTAGACGAAGATCTTCTCGTGCAGGATCTGAGTATCCTACCGGTGGCGGGAATGTCGGCACGGCAGGTGGCTTCGGTTGCGTTCGGCACAGTCTCGCGGTACTGCCACTCGCCTGATTTGCACATCTCGACCCGACATCTACCCAGGACCGGAGAAAAACTGTCGGACGTGGATCAGCATGTCCTAGTGGAATACGCGAACCGGCTTTGGGACGAGGTCCGCGAGCCACGCTCTACTCGTCAAAAGCTGCCCGTGTTCATTTACCACCGCCTCAAACAGCTTTCCTTGTCTGAGGAGGCGTGCGTCCCACCGGGATTTACGCACATCATCATCGACGAGGCGCATGAGATTCCCGCGCCCCTCGAACAGTTTCTGCGGCGTTGCGACATTCCTGTGATTACGCTCGGGGATGCGTGTCAGCGACTGGACGGCATTGTGCCCAGCCGTGGCGAGAACATTCGCAAGCGCGAGGTCTTTCAGAGTGTTCGGGCCGGGCGTCAGGTTGAATCGGCCATCAATGCCTTGCTCAGCCAAAATCCCCTGGTCCATGTCCATCCCTTGGAGGGGAATCGGCAGCGCGACACCCGCACGGTCTTTTATGATCGGCTGGATGTTCCGCCGGAGCCGTCGACAATCCTGGTGGGCTCTGAATGGGGAATCTTTGAGTGGGCGCAGCGCCTGAGTGCGAAGAATGCTCCGTTCGCGCTATTGCCTGGGGCTCAAGAAAGCTTCCGCGGGTTTGTCTCGGATTGCATCCGCCTCTATCACGAGGGCCTTCGCCCTCGCTACGGGGCACTCTTTAGGTACCGAACGTGGGACGATCTGCGTAAGGCGATGGGGAATGATGATCCCTCCTTCACCCGCATAGATCGCATGTTGGCCAAAGGCTATTCGACAACCGACTTCGACCAGTTGCTGCTCACGCAAGTGGCGCCCGATTCCGCGCGGTATTTGTTGGGGATGGTCAGCCATGCCAAGAATATGGAAGTCGACTCCGTAATGCTGGCGCCTGATCTGCTTGGCCGCGTGCGTCAGGGAGATCGAGTGGGTGCGGCGCGCCTATTTGCCGCCCTCTACACCGGTGGGACACGCGCTCGCTATCGTCTCTATGTCCCCGGCCAGTTGCGGGATTGGGCGATCGATCAGGCAGCTCGAGCAGCTCAGGCTGGACATGGAGGGGGGCTCAGTACGGTGCCGTAGTCGCTCCTTCCAACAGCTAAGGTCCGTGGGTGCGCCTAATTTTCTTGGCCGAGTGCATCGCCGCGACCGTATTGGTGCTGCTCGGTTCTTTGCCGCACTGTATACGAGAAGCACACGTGCCCGGTATCGTCACTATGTATCAGGCCACCTTCGGGATTGGGCAAGCGATCTCGCTACCTGGGTGGCCCACGCAGCTGAATAGCTACATGCATTTCACCGTCCTAGGATGTGCTACTCACTCCTATGCCAGTCACGCAATTCGCTGGAGACCAGTTCCACGGGTAGAAACTCTTGCTCAAGGCGCCCTCGTGTTACCTCCAGCAAATGTTTGTAGAGAGCTTTCTCGTCCTCGCTGAGTTCCGGAGGTGGCGTGGCTCCGGCCGTCGAGGGCTCAATGACGGCAAGTGACGCTTGGTGATGTTCGAAATGCTCGACTGACATGAGGACTGATTCCAGCTCTGGCTGATATATGCGGGCCTTGGCCAACATTGCAAGGCCCCACGTATCCATGTCTCCCCAGTAGGCTACTCGCCGTCTGCCCAGCCAATCGCCTTTCATCCACTCCAGATTCAGCCCTGCTCCCAGGATGGCAACAGTTCCAGGAAGTGGCGGGAGTTGGTGGATGCAGCGTTCGTTTTCTACCACGACGATGTGGCTGACCGATGCGGGCATCGACGTAAGTGACTGAACAGGGGCCCTTTGTTGATCGAAGGGTAGAAGTCCAGCGGCCAAGGGGACCAACAGGAGCCAGTGATCGGTGAATTCCTCGGCGCCAAGAAATCGCTCAAGCCCCATCGAGGAGGTCAGACCGTCGAAACGAAGATTAAGGAACTGTGTGACTAGGGACCGGTTACGCTCGAAGAACTTGCTGTCGATGTTGCCTGTCGCTAGGGCCCGCAGCGGACGTCCTGCCGCGCAACCTTGCTCCAGAAGCATCGCCACTTCGGCGCAGCGGATAACCTCTTCCGGTGGGCGATCCAGCACCAGACGCCGCTGGCGTACCATTAACGCTCGGAACTGGGGATCCGGGACGGCCTTCACCAATTGTGCTAGGCGCTGAAATTCCGACTGAATGACTGCATCCTGAGTAGCTTGTACCCACTCCGAAGGTGTTCTCAGTTTCCAGGTGTGCGGCATGGAAATCGACTCACTGCCGGCACGATAGGATTCAGGACGAAAATCCACATAGCCAATGGTGACCTGTCGCCAGGCCTGAACATGCTGCCGAACGCGCTCGGACTCCTGGGTAAAGACCTCTGTGCTGGGTTTTCCAATCCTCAGCTCCAATGGCCAGCTTCCCGGGTGCAGCAGGCGCGCCTCCCGCAACTCGGCCTGCTGCCATTGTTTCGCAAGCTTTCGGGACCAATCGCTAGGCGATTTCATTGCTGGTCAGATTCCCTTGGCTTTGCGGCTTCCAGCTCCTCCCAAGACAGCGAAGTCATGGTCGATTGCTGCCCCTTGCGATGAATCAGGATCGCCGAGCGGGTATGGGCCCGCAGCAGTCGCATTTCCTTGTTGGGGGTGACAAAGAGGGGATGCAAACCGAACTCCCTGAGGGCAGAAATGATGCGGCCAGCCACGGCTTGGGAGCTCTTGGAGAAGGCCTCATCGAGAATGATCGTCCCGAAAAGAGGTTTGCTGCTTCCATCTGGGCACAGGGCGTAGCTGAGCGATGCTGTAAGGATGTAGCTGGCGATGATTTCCTTTTCGCCGCCGCTTCCGCCCTGCGAACCGGTACGCGTTTCGATGGTCGCTCCTGTCTCGCGCTCAATCACCGAGACGGAGAAATGCAGCCGATAACGCGGGTCCAGTAGCGCCTTGGCTCCTAGTGTGGCCTTACGCTCGCTGGCATCGCGGAGCATGTTGATGATGTGAGCCAAGGCGCGGAAGTGGCTCTCGCCTTGGTCGTCCTTCAACGCTGCTGTGAGCAGTACGCGTTGAGCAGCATGCAGTGCTTTGAGCAGGTCGTGAACGACTTGCTTGGGCTCCAATCGAAGATATCGGCCAGGTTGGAAATCGACACGGCGCATCGTGTCATTTAGCTCGCCAATGCGTTCCTCGATAATGGACACTTGATTGTCGACGCCACGGAGAAGTTGCGTGACGCCCTGGTCCGAGGACTGATTCAGATAGTCCAGGAAGCGCTGCTGCTTTTCCGGCAAAGCTTCTTCAATCAGTATCCTCAGCCGCTCGAGGTAGCTGGGCACATCCTCCAGTTCGGTGCGTACATCGACGAGTGGGCCCTGGTCTTCCTTCTTTGCGTTTTCCATGAGGCGGACAAGAGTCTTGGAGCTTTCCAGAATTTTCTCGCTCAGTTTGTCTTGTTGGGCTACTAACCCGCGCAACGCGGACTGTTCGTGATCCGATACGGACTTTGCCTCGCAATCGGTCGGTAGGTGGAAATGCTCCTCGGAAAGCGATACGTGCGCGTCTGAAAGCCCAGCCCCGGTGCGCCTGTATGCATGGGACTGGTTTTCCGTGCAGGCGCCGACATCCTGCGCGAGTACCCCTTGATTGATCTTTAGGTCATTGAGGGCTTCATCGAGCTTTGTAAGCTGCGATTTAACCTCCGACCATCGCTCCTTGGCTTGGGCGGTATCTGAGTCGGGGGCCTCTAACAGTTTCAGGCGTTCTTGTAGTGACTGCAGTGCCTGTTCTGCACCTGGCAGGTCGATATCGTCGTAGCGCAGCAGCACAAACGGCTCGAGTAGGCCGTGCTTCTGTCTGGCGAGATTCGCTTTGGCTTGGGCTGCTTCGCAGGCCTCTTTCAGCTCCTTGGCGAGTTCGCGCGCCTCGATCAAGCGCAGGGCCAGTTCTCGGAGCTGATCCGAGTTGTCGAAGCCGGTAAGCCAGCCCTTTTCCAAGCGGATATTGTCCTGCTTGTCATACAGGCCTGCTTTCCCCGACATGAGGCCCTGAGCGGTCATGCCATGCTCAGTGCCCTCGAGCGCTTCGGCGGATCCGACGCAGTGGCGATCGATGCCGCTCAGGAACTTCTTCACGGCGGCTAGGTAGGGGGACTTCGGTTTGAAAGTCAGTTTGCGAGTAAAGCCATCCTCAAAGAAGACTGCAGGTTGCTTGGGCTCCCGAGCATCCAGCAGGCGGACATGGAAGTCGTTGTGCCTACCGTTTACCCATCTCAGAGCGGACTTGAGCGATTCACTCGGTACCAGAATGCGTAAGCGATGGGCGCCAATCGCGCGTTCTATTGCACCTCGCCATTGTGCTTCCTCGCTTTTGACTTCCACCAACTCGGCCAGGAACGGTAGGGCCGTGTTGTCCAGGCCAAGGTACTCGGCCAGTGCCGTTCGAAACTGATTGGGTTCAGAGGGGATATTCGAATTGGGTCGGGACTTGGCATCGTGTAGCTCCCTTTCTAGGTCCTCGAGAGCTTTGCTTTGTGCCTGCAGTAGAACACCTTGATCCCAAGCAGCTTGTTCCAGTGCTTTCAGGTCCGATTCGAGCTGCGGCGCGAGCGAGTCGATTTTCAGCTTGTTCGCGTGAAAGGATTCCCTTGAAATCGTTTCATCTAGCTCCAGCTTCCGAGCAACACGCCGGTACTCATCAGCGGCGCCCTCCAGATTTCGACATCGGCCTCGCTGCCAATTGATCTCTTCTCTTAGGGCTTCGATGCTGGAGCCGCCGCTCTGCAAATAGGTATCTCGCAGGGTCTGTTCGAGCGCTGCCTGGGCATTCCTTTGAGGCTCCAGCTCATCCCGACGGTCCTGGTTCTTCCGTAGCTCCTCATTGAGGCTCTGCAGTCGCGTTCCCCAGAGTTGGTATGCCTTCGTCGCAAACCAGATGGGGGCGATCCTCAACAACTCGGCACACTGGTTTTTCCGTTCCAAAAGGTCGTTGTGTGATTGCCATGCAGGTGCGATTGGAAGCAGCGAGTCTCGCTGCTTGCGTGCGACCTCCAGCTCTTGGTGGATGGCGGTGAGGTTGTCGAACTCCGAAGCTACCTCAGCCGCACGTTGGAACGCAGAGTGGTCGTCGAGCACCAGTTCGCGGAAGAGATCGTCGATACTGTTCAACTGCTTGAGCCCCGCTGCCCGGTTGAGCAGGGTGAACGCATTCTCGCCAACATCGAAGAAGCGCCTCAGCTGAGCCAGATAGTGGACTTTGCTCTCGTTGACGAACAGCCCCGGGGTCTCCTTTGCCAGGCTTTTCAGCGCACGATTGCCGCCGACATGATGATGCTCAAGCCAATCATCCAACCCCATTCCCGGCACCCGGGAAAAGAGCCATATCCGATCCAGGTCGGAAGGGGATGAGCTGCTTCCATCGAATGCGAACAGGGCACCGATGCACAAGGTGTCTTGTTCATTCCTAAAGCGCGCGGCAATGCCGGTGACGGTTTTCTGCGGACGGGCAATGTGGTCCATGTCGCCACTGCGTCCAGCCCCGGAGACCCCTCGAACGTAGGACACGAGGTCCCGATCGCTTTCGTGCCCACCAGTCGACGCCAGGTTGTAGCGCGGTTGAGCAGTGATCAGGGTCATGAAGGCGTCTATCAACGTTGTCTTGCCGCTACCGGTCTGGCCGATGATCGCGGTGCCCCGCAAATCAATCTCCGCGGTATGCCGATTGCCGAAGGAGCCCCAGTTGAACAGGTCGATTCCAGTCAGAAGATAGGGCGTGTCGGGGATCAGATCCCTGAGCACCAGGTTTGTTGCTTCAGGCATCGTCACGGTTCACCTCCTCGGCTTCTTCGGGCTTCGTCGCGCCGGCTTCCTGGGCGGATCGGGACTTGGCTTTGAGCGCCTGAAGGAGGCTCACCAGATTCTCGGGGTTGGCAAGATGGGCAATGATCGGCCTGATCGAGACTTGGTCGTGCTGGTTGACCTCTGAAACCACGCCATGGGCTCTGAGCTGCTCCAGGAGGTTACGCAGGCGAGTCTGCTCCCGTTGGTCACTGCCTAGGGCTCCGAGAAAGAGCTGCAGCTGCGGCAGCAACTCCTCAAGTGCGACTTTAGCGTCTCCGCCGCCGATGCCAGCCTCTTGCTCGTATACGACATAGTGCTGACGAAGGAGGGCCAGCAACAGCGATTGCTCCAGAGTGAGTCGCTGTTTACGGACCAAGGGATGGGACCATTCATCCTCGTCGTCGGCAAAGATTCGTTGAGACACGATGAGATAGGCGAGGCCCCGAATCTCGTCAATGCGAAGCGCCAGATCGAAGGGTTCGAAGATGGTGTTGATCGCGCCAGTTTGGGTAAGGGCAATCCGATATAAATTGGGTTTGGCTGAAGCCTCGAGCAGGCCGACTCGCAGCAGTTCCTGACTGCACTCTCTTAACTGAACAGGCGTGTAGCTCGCCTGGTCTTCAGGGTTTGCCGCGGTGTGGGAGGGTACTTCCGCGACCACGCCGCCTTCCTGCTCATCAGCATCCTCAGGCTCCCTGCGGGCCGCTAACTCATCGAAGACGTTTCCCATCTCACACCTCCCAATCCATTTGCCGTAGCGGTGCGGCTTCTAACTGCACTCGAGGAACTTCGAAACGTAAACCGACACCCTCACGGGCAACGACATCGACCTGCTCCCGGTCGTCGAGAATGGGGACGTCGACTTCCCGGGCCATGCTGAGCCACAACGCGAGAGTCTCGAGGTCATGTGTCGGGGGGAGCTGAACTGCGAGCTCCGCGATACTCATGGGACGGCCGCTGGTCTCCAGCACCTCGAGTGTCTGGGTGACTAGTGCCTGTCTGTCCAGGCCATCCAGAGCGTCCCAGAAGTCCTCATCGAGATCTGTCAGGTCCAGTGCAGCCGGGGCTAGCTCGAGTGACTGCTCCTCGTTCCCGGCCAGGGCCTTGAATCGTAGTCGCTCAATCAGCGGCAGGTTGGGGAAGGCCACCGCAACGGGCGGAATAGGGGCGGGTGTGCGGCGAGTGTCTGCGCTGCTCCAATCCAAATCCAACGCCTGCTGGAGGATGTCGTTGATCAACTCGCCCACGCGATGGTGTTCGGCGGCCAGCCCTGTTTTGAGGAAGCCCTTCACGTCTCGCTCGCTGCGGGCCCGGGCGCGAATGACCCCTGCGGACTCTTCCACCAATCGAAGAATCAGCCAGCGCAACTCGGTTTGCTGCTGACGGTTCAGTGCGGTCGAGGTCACGGGGTGGGTGGCGATGGCGCGCAGTTGCATCTTCATGTTCTGCAACTCCGCCGAACGCGAGAGCTGCAGCTGGAAGCTGTGAAAGACTCGGCCCTCGGGTGTTTCCAGCAGGTCGTCGTGGCTGTTCAGCATCTTGTCGACGATATCGCCGCGGTTATTCCTCTCGCTGACGATGGACTGCCGCAGTCGCCGGTCAGCCTCTCGGTACGAGTCTTCGACGCGCCGGAAGTCAGCCCGCAGGCTAGTTGCCAGGCCATAGATTTCCCGAATGCGTTCGGTGGCTTCTACGGGGGGCAGAACAGGAACGTGTCCAGCATTGACGGCTTCCAGCTCTGCTTCGAGCTCGGTGATCTTTCGCTTGATGTGGTCCGCGCGGCTGCGAGGGTCCGGGTTGAGGCTGGACTGCAAGCTTTCGATTTCGCGCTGCACCATAGATAAGCGCGAGGCAGTCGAGGTCATGATTCGCGCGCCCAAGCTCGCGGTGAAGCGCATTGCCGCTTCCAGCGCGTCGGTGGCGTACAGCTGGCCGTCCCGCTCGACTACCAAGCCCCGCTTGATCCAACTGCGAAGTTCTTTGCGCGCTGAGGCGTTGAAATCTTCGCCATCGTCATTGAAGGCGTCGTTATTGGCGTGTAGTTCGAGGAGTTCGGCCAAGCCAGTCAGCGCATCTTCGAAAGCGATTCCGTCTCGGTTTTTTTCGAAAAGATTCTGCAGGCAGCTGAGGACGAGGGGAGCGCGACGGGCTGCCAGTAGCTGCCAGGCTGGGTTCTGCTGGCGGGCGTGAATGAGCTCCTGGGTTCGCCGCTTGATGTCGATGTCCATCGCTGGCGCCCTCCACTAGCACCAATCACCGCGCGATCAATATGGGGTCTTTGATGTCGCATTGCTAGTAGGCATTCGCTGCGGAGGGGGGAATTAGAGAGTCTCAGCCGCCCAGCGCAATCATTTCCACCTTGGATGGTGTGCCCATGTGACCGTGTCCAGCACTACTCCTAAGCCTGGTGAGCTCCGGTCGTTCAGAAAATCGCCTACGGGCCATCAAGCCCAACCATAACTGTTGCCCACACGTTCAGCTGATAGATAGTTCGCTGTGGTCGTGACTGGACTATCAACTGAGCGATATGGGGTCTGCTTCATTGTTCGAGCCCGCTGCTCCGGCCAGGGATGGATTCAGCAGATCTGGTTTTCTCTATGCCCCATACGGCCTTGGCGACTTCTTCGATCTTGGCGACGAATTTGTCGACGTTTAAACCAGCTATGAAGGCAAGTGCAAAGAAGCCAATTTCGCTTGCCCCTGCGTTGGCGCTCGACTCGAGCACAAGTAGGCCTGCTTTCAGGAATAGATAGCTAATTGCCCCAGATATTGTGCTGGCAATCGGTCTGAGGAAATACCAGGCATACCAGTCTGGATCCCAACGTTTGTACACGCATTTGTTTAAGTACACCGCTCTGACGCAGTAAAGGCATCCCCCGACGCAGGCAATGGCCCCGCACATCAAGGGGATGCGGAGCACTTCATATGGCTGCGTTAGCCAACCGAGTGCCATCGCACCGATTGAATAGGTGGCTCCTACCAGCAGCGCAAGCAAGTAGAGAACGATTATAAAAATCATGGTCGATGAACTCTTCGTGTGACCTTGAGCAAGAGACGGCTCGAGTCGTGCTATTCAGGTGCGACGATTGATTGGACGCCGCTGCTGCCACGGCACCGCGACGTGAGGGTCAGCGGACATGGATCGACACCTCATGATCGGCCACGATCAGCATGACCACCGGAAGCCCCTCGCTCGATAGCAAGTCGGACATTGTTTCAAGCAGCCGACGATCATCGGCACTGGCCGTCGCTGGACATCCCCGTGGATGGGAATGCCATTCGCCCACGTAATCCACCAGGCCTGCAGTAAGACGATGAACCTCCTGAAGTGCCTCTTCCTGCCCCGCTTTGCCTCTGACAAAGTGGGATGGACTGGCTTGGCTATCTGCAGGTGGACCCAATACCTCGACCAGGACAATGGTTCGGCTAGCAAAATCAGTGACGCCCAAGACAATCCCACCCGTTTCATTGGGCAGGGCGAGTTCGCGGATGTGCTTAAGCTGCTGGATGATCGCCTCGTCATAAATGACGGACCAACCGGCCTGGGTCGTCGATCGTACGGGCGCTAATGCGATCTCATGGCAGGTCACCCCTTCCGATTCCTCATCGACTGACCAGACGCAAGCACGAGCCTCATCCTGCAACACGGATTTCCGTAGCTGGCGGGAGAGTATTCCCGCGTGCAGGTGGATGCGGTCAAAGGGGAGTTGGACGGAAATGTCTCGGCAGCCGCCGCCGACCCACATATCTCCAGCGTGGTCCTTCAGATGGCCGGCTCCCCAGTCATTGCGGAGGATGGCTCGATAGTATTGGCCCTCCATGGCGGAGACTCGCGTGGTGCGTTCTGTGTCTTCAAGGAGGAGGACGCAGCCATTGCCCGAAGGTGTAATGAACAGGTTGGCGGTTCTTGGCGCTTCGTCGCGCAGAGCGATTTCCCGGGGGGTATCCAGGGTTGTGGTGACATCCACCAGTAGGTCGGCGGCGGCAAGTGCGGCCAGGACTGTATCGCTACGCTCAGTAATACTGGTCGCGATAGCATTGGGTACCGGCTGATCGGGATAGACGTGCTGGGCGAGGGACCGCATAACACTGACTTTCGCCTGGCCCAGCCCAAAATCGAAGGCAACGTGGCGCGGCAAGTTGTGGGGTAGTAACTGGTCTGGATCCACATAAGTCCAGTCGCCCCAGGCTTCCCGCTGCCAGAGGTTGGCGAGCAATCCTCCGAGTGAGCCGACGCCGGCCAAAACGCCGTTGAAGCTCGCGGCAGTACTATCGATGGCCGAGAGGCGGCGTGCACGCTCTTTGTCCATGGCCACGCGTACTTCGACCGGCAAGACCGGAATCGAACGCCAAGCGTCAGTCTCCGGCGCGCCAGGAGTGTGACCGATAAGTTGGGTGCGGAAGTAGCGGCCGTGGTCGTCGGCTTGGCCGATGATCTCGAATGCCGTGGCGAGCTCGAACAATGAGGCGGGGACCGCGTAGCAGAGAATATCGTGGCGTTCGACTTCGCCATTGCGGATGCGAGGGACCCAAACCAGGATCAGAAACGCTTCATCCTCCCGCTGATTCTTGGCTGATAATCCCTCACTTGGAATCGCCTGCCCGATGGCTTCGGCCAAGGGCACGCAGAGATTGCTTTCCCAGGCTATCAGACGTTCTTGAAGCTGCCCCAGATCGGTTGGGAACGCTACAACTTCAGATGAACCGACCCCTTCCACCATCAAGGGGAGCACACGCAGGCCCTTCAGGCCCTGCTGAGCTAGCTCATCGGCAGTTGCGGGCTGAGCCCGAAGCGTAATCGGTGCAGAGGGAGGGGAGGGCACCCTCTGAAGGCCCAAGTAGTTGTTGTCCCCCTTTGCGAACTCCAGATGGTTAGCCGGTAGGATCAGCTGGTACGGGCTCATATAGAAAAGCTGTTCGAGGGGCTGGTCGTCGCGGTGCAGGTTCTGTGTTGCAGATTGCCTGAGCCACCAGAACATACGATCCAGGAAGCGTTCCGGAGTCCAAGCACGCTCGACACTGCTCCAGGCCACGTTGTACAAGCACAGGATGCGCGGCGAGTCGGTAGGCGTAGGGTGCTGATGCGAAAGCGCGGGGAAGTCCTTGCGCAATGTGCGGACGGTCACGGGTACGCGAAGGTCAGGGTTGACTGCGATTGCCAGTCGCTCAGTACGACGAATTCCCGCCGGGTTATCACGTGCCACCGTCGCGTCACTCGCATCAACCACAATGAGCTCAGTTCGTCGACCGCCTTCGTCGTCCCAACGAAGCTCGATGACGTCGATGTACGGATTAAGCTCACAGGCGCGCAGGAGAGAAACTGTCATCGGGTAGCACAACTCTGCCTCCCCGCCGCTCAGAGTGCTTCCCCATTCGAAGAGTTCGCTCATGGGCGTCCCGCGCGAGGCGCCGCGGCAGCAACTGCACTTCCGGTTGCAGCGATAACGCCAGCGGCAATTCGAACCAGGCTGCCGCCGGATTGCACTTCTAGTTCGAGAAGTTCTGGGCGCTTTCCGTCTCCCGTGCAGAGGAAGGTTCCATCCACAGGCCTGACGATCGACTGGTATTCACGTTTGGCGCGAATGCACGGTGGATCTTTGTCATCGTCCAGAATCTGCTTACTGCTGGCGACAATAGTTGCGCCTTCGCGAGCTTGGCTCAGCGCATTTCGCGCCTCTTCACAGACCTCTGCCTCTTCCTTGTAGGTTGACCAGCTATCGTAGGACAGCGAGTGCCAGGAACAGTGGTGGGGCGCTTGAAGCAGGTCGTACGCCAAGACGTCCGGGGTGTTCTGGTACTTGTCCCACAGTCGTTGCCAAATCGCGACTTCAGCGTCGCCGCCGGTCAGAAAACGCGTGCGTTTGGTGGCCAGAATCGTCGGGAAAATTTCCAAATTGAGAATCACGCTGGAGTGATTCTTCGATAGGGTTTCTTCAAGTTTCTCATCTGCTTGCTTGGGCGCCGGTGCTAGCAGACGCGCTGAGAAATACATCGAGCTCGACGAGTCGCCATTGATCGTCGAGAAGGTTTCACCTGCTTTAACCACGATCGGAGTCAGGTCATCGGTCTTACCGTTTTCATCCTCGCCCATGATCAGAATACGGTTTCCATCTCCGGCGGAATGATAGGTGCGCCAGTACTTCACGCGCCGGCGCGCTTCGGCGTTGAAGGCCTGGGCGTCTTCGCAGAGTGTGTGATTTTTCGAGCGGCGTCTGAACACCATCGGAGAGGACCAAAGCTCTCTGATTAGAATGCGTTTCTCCGTTAGCGGGAGCTCATCATCGGGGTACTCGTCTGGATCCCCCAGCCAGAAGTGTTTTCGCAGGCCGCTGCAGTGATCCTTGTCCGGATGGCTGAGCAGGAAGGCGTCCACGAAAGGGCGACCCTCTCGATCAAACTGGAGCCGCTTACGCAGCTCGCTGGCGACATCGGGAGTAGGATCCGCAGGATCGTCGGCGGCGACGCGGATGTGGATGTCGATGAGCAGGGTGGTCACTCGCGTGTCCGCCAGGCGCACCAAGGTCATATCACCGTTGTCTACGGGAAAGAACGTGATTTTCGCGGCCATGGTGTCCCCCTTATGGAGCGATTGCTAGCTTCAGGTCTGACGGCTAGGATACGTATAGTTTTTATTTCGGTCTACTTTTTGTCCGTATATTTTTTATCCCCATTAAAAGCCTAGGAAAATCAATGACATGAGTGAAATTTCGTCTCGCCAAGGGCGTTGGGGTCAAGAGCGGCGGCTGGAGTTCATCGACTTTCGTCTCCTCTGGGAAGGGCGAGTGAACCGCGCCGACCTGACCGGTTTCTTCAAAATCTCTGTGCCTCAAGCCTCTCTGGATTTTTCGAAATACCAGGAACTGGCTCCGGCGAACATGCACTACGATCGGGTGCAGAAGACCTATGTCGCTACAGAGGGCTTCCAGCCTTTACTCGTTAAGGAGGATTGTGGGCAGTACCTAAGCGAACTGTTGTGGCGTAATACGGGGACCGTCGCCCATAGCGACAGCTTCGTGGGCTGGGCACCGCCGGTAGATTTCTTTCCGTACCCCAGCCGAAAGATTGATCCGCAAAACTTCATTCCTCTGCTTCGAGCAATTCAGAAGCAAATGGCTATCGTCATTGGCTACCAGTCCATGAGTAATCCCGAGCCAACTGATCGCTTGGTTTTTCCATTAGCGTTTGCCCAGGATGGCTATCGTTGGCATTTGCGGGCGTACTGCTATTCCTCTCAACAACATAAAGATTTTGTCCTCGGCCGGATATTCTCGGTGGGTACGTCTTCAAAACCCGCGGATCCCGTCCCTGAGGACATTGAGTGGAACTCCTTTGTCAATGTGGTTATCGGGCCCAATCCAAGCTATTCCGAGGCGAAGAAGTCGGCTATTTCTCGCGACTACAACATGGTGGAAGGTGAGGCGAGAATTCGAACCCGACGGGCTCAGCTCTACTATTTGATGAGGCGCTTGAACATCACTGAATCCGATGCCCCGCCTGCCGAGCACCAGCAGATTGTGCTAGTTCGTATTGAGGAGGTTTGAGCACCGGCTGGGGGCGCAGAGGGATTTCATCGCTAGTTCGACGTATGCCGATGGCTGAACCTCCTTCACGTGCCGGTACCCCGGCTTACGGTGCGACAAAGGCGGCACAAGCATCGGCGAGATGTTCGGCGCGAGCGTTTCACTGCCCTGGCTATTTTCAGCGTCACCTTCAGTCCTCATGTGCAGCTTCGACCTTATCTCGTTGACACCCCTCCCCTTGAAATTCCTAGTGATCGCCACTATTACGCCATCACTGGTCCATTGAAGGGTGCTGCACTGCCTTTAACTGGGCCATTCAAAACCAGGGTTCGAGGGCAATGGAATGACAGCGGGTATCGAAATCGATTTTTTACCGGTGGGGAATGGGGAGCACAGCGGTGACGCCATCGCGATTCGTTGGAGGGAAGGTGATGGCTTCCGAGTAATGGTCTACGACGGAGGCACCCAAGAATATGGTGTGGCGTTGGTCGACCATATCCAAAAGCATTTCGGGACACACCATGTGGACTACTTGGTCAATTCTCATCCGGACAACGACCATGCCGGGGGCCTGACGCATCTCGTGGAGACACTTTCGGTGGGGGAGGTGTGGATGCATCGCCCATGGCAGTACAGCAGCGAGATTCGGCATTACTTCCATGACGGACGTATTACTGACAATAGCCTGGCGGAGCGCCTACAGCGCAAAATGAGCGCTGCCTATCGCCTGGAACAGGCTGCTGTTGAGCGGGGCATTCCGGTTCGGGAGCCCTTCGCGGGTAGCCGGATAGGCATCTTCCAGGTGCTGTCGCCGACGCGAGATCGATATGTCCATGAGCTTATTCCTGCGTTCGAAAAGTCTCCTGAGTTGAAAGTAGAAAGCGTGGTGGAGGCTTTCAAGGATTTCGGGCGCAAAGCTGTTCAGTTCGTTGCCAGTGCTTGGGATTTGGAGTATCTGCCAGAAGCGGTGACCACCAGCGCTGAAAATGAAAGTAGTGTGGTTGTGTTTGGCAGTTACGATGGTCGCGGCTATCTGCTGACCGGTGATGCTGGCGTGGAATCGCTCAAGGCCTCAGCCGATTTCGCGATCGGTCAGGGTATTCATCTCCCGTCTGCCGTCGACTTTGTGCAAATTCCCCACCATGGCGGGCGCCACAACGTGTCCACGGAAGCACTGAATTTGGTCGTGGGTGAGCCGTCGCCAGACGACTCCGTCGTACCCCGGCGAGTAGCCTTTGCGTCCGCTTCGGCGAAGGCGCCAACTCATCCCAAGCGCGTGGTGACTAACGCCTTCATTCGGCGTGGCTTCAGGGTTGCACAAACCAAAGGCCAATCTATCCGGCATCAACGAAACATGCCAAAGCGAGATGGGTATGGAGCTCTGGAATATGTTCCCTTCCACCATGAGGTCGAGAAATGAACAGCCTGCAGCTAATGGGTAGTGGGCTGGCTAAGGCTACGCTCCTGCTTGACCCTTATGAGCGCCAGGCACGTCTCTATCCCGCCTTGCTGTGCCTCCTGCCATTCGCGGTCATGGCCATCGCGCTGTACGGTAATCAGATGCTCCAACTGAAGGGCTTGTGGTGGTTGGCGGGCGCCGTGGGTGGGTTGTATCTCCTATCGGACATTGCTCGCAGCCTGGGCAAGGGCAAGGAGAAGGGCCTCTGGTTGCGGTGGGGGGGCGTGCCCAGTGTCCAGGTTCTCCGTCACCACGACGACGTCTTGGATTCGGTGTCCAAACGACGCTATCACGATTTCTTGGCGAGGAAGCTAAAGGTGGTGTTCCCGTCAAGGGAGATCGAGGGCGCGGATCCAGGGGCTGCAGACGCAGTCTATGCGGCAGCAGGCAACTGGCTTCGGGAGGCGACGAGAGATAAGAAGAAGTTCGACTTACTGTTTCGAGCCAACGTGACTTACGGCTATCGTCGAAATGGCTTTGGTGTGCGTTGGCTAGGACTGCTGATGTGCCTGGGGGTTGTCGCTTGGGTGATGCTGCGACTAGGGCTCAGCTCCTGGGCGCAGCGGCTAGATGCTGTCGCACATCCAGAGGCACTACTTGGGGCGGGGGAGGCTGTCACCATTGGGGTGGCCTTGGTCATGGCTGTTGTCTGGATTTTCTACTTCTCTGAGGCCCGGGTGCGCGAAGCAGCTTTCTCGTATGCGCAGCGCCTTGTGTTGGCATGTGAGGTTCTCCTTCCACATGCTCCTACACGGACGGCCAAGAGTGGGGCGACAGCGCTCCAAGAATGATCACGATTTCTGGAGGTTTGCGGCGCTAGTAAACCGGTTTGGCTGCTTTAGGTCGGATGTCACCGACCTAAAGCAGCAAGGCTTCACTGAAGCCAAGATTTCACTGCCGCTGCGCCATACTCGGCTTTCCAAGCGTTCAGCACCTTGTTGTTACCGCCCTTCGTCTCGACCACTTCATTGGTGTGCGGATTCTTGTAGACCTTGACGGTGCGCTCGCGCCTTTGAGTTTTCCGAGCCGGCAGCGGAGTGCTCGCGCGACCTGGATCAAGGATGTTGATTACTGCCTTTAGCCCAAGGCCATATTCATCGAGAAGCGCTCTGAGTTTGGTTTCAAACTCAATTTCGCGCTTGAGTTCTGCGTCGTTCTTGAGGCTGTTCAGCGCGGCAAGTTGTTCCGCGAGCTGTGCCTCCAGGCGTTTAAATTCGGCCAGTTTGCTCATTGCATTCTCCTTAGCGTGATGCAAATAGACACCGCAGTTAACCGGTTGCGCGTGAAATTACTCTGGCGCTGGGCATTGCCCTTGGTCAATTTGCAAGGAACGCAATGTTCGATGCCATCAGTCCAAATTCTCAGCTATGTACCTGACTAGCTTGAGTGGTTCGGTGCTGTCGATGATGGAGAACATCACGTCCCGTTTGCTGCGGGGAAGACGTTGAGCGCAGCGTTTCGCCGTAGCTTTGATTGCTTTATCCGAACAGTGAATCTGAGCGGCGAGCAAGAGGGCAATGGTGGCGTCCAATAAAGTCAAACTGCGATGCCTTGTGTCAGTTAGCTATCCAGTATTCGCCAACTCGTAGATCGCTTCAAGTCTTCGTGTGAGCTGCGAGAGCAATCGCTTTACTTTGATTCAGACCGTGCCCACTACGTCTTCTGACGCTACAGTTGCACCGTGGTGGCTATATGATGCTGCTTTGGTGATTTTGCGGACACTACGCCTAATCGGCAGGTGATAAGAGGGCAGCGCCATGGACTGGAAGGGAGCATTGCGCTCTATGTAGGATGCGTCCCCTAAACAAGTCCCAGCGGTGGGATGGTACCCGTAGTGGATGAGGTGGTGTGCGTCAGCTTAATGCACCCGCGCATCCTATTGCTCCAGCAGACCTTTGCGCAGAACCCTTTAAACCTCGGTTCGACAAATACCATTTCTAGCACCGGAGAGCGGGGTAGAGTTCCGTTCCTTACCCCGTAGGCACAATTCAGGTAATGGCAACTGTCGCTGATCTTTAAGGCGCGATCTGCCCCATATCGACAGAGTCCAGGTTTTCAGCAATGTACCTGACCAGCTTGAGCGGCTCGGTGCTGTCAATGATAGAGAGCATCAAGTCCCGTTTACTGTGGGGAAGGCAATTGGCGCAGCGCTTGGCCGTGGCCTTGATGGCTGCATTGGTGCCATGGATGTGAGCGGTGAGGAAGAGGGCCAAGGTGGCATCTTGAAGGTTCAAACGGATGTGCTCGCTGTGTGTCCCAAGTGAGTGGGCCGTGTGCCGTTAATTCTGCTCAATCCTACTTACTCCAACGATTGGGCGTGCCCTGTGGTCGTGAGAGGGACGGGCAGTCAGCGGGGACCGGATGCTCACTCGTTAATTTGATTGCGGGAAAAAAGAGGAGCCCGAAGGCTCCTAAAGGTTAACGCCGCAGGCACAAATCGCGGCGTCGACGGTAGAAGCGAATCAGGCTGCGCTGAAGGTCTTGTGCGGGTCGATGACGAATTTCTTCGGCACACCGGCATCGAACTCGCCGTAGCCACGCGGTGCGTCATCCAGGCTGATGACCTGCACACCCACCACTTCAGCGATGTTGATGCGGTCCCACATGATCGCCTGCATGAGCGCGCGGTTGTACTTCATCACCGGAGTCTGGCCGGTGTGGAAACTGTGGGATTTCGCCCAGCCGAGGCCGAAGCGGATGCTCAGGCTGCCGATCTTCGCCGCGGCATCGGTAGCGCCCGGGTCCTCGGTGACGTAGAGGCCGGGGATACCGATCTTGCCGGCCACACGGGTGACCTGCATCAGCGAGTTGAGCACGGTGGCTGGAGCCTCGTGCTGGGCACCGGAATGGCCATGGCCACGCGCTTCGAAGCCCACCGCGTCGATGGCGCAATCCACTTCCGGCTCGCCCAGCAGAGCGGCAATCTGCTCGTGCAGCGGGGTGTCCTGGGACAGGTCGGCGATCTCGAAGCCCTGCGCTTTGGCATGCACCAGACGCACCGGGTTCACATCACCAACGATGACCACGGCGGCACCCAGCAGGCGCGCGGAGGCGGCGGCGGCCAGGCCCACCGGACCGGCACCGGCGACATACACGGTGCTACCCGGACCGACGCCGGCGGTGACCGCGCCGTGGTAGCCGGTGGGCAGGATGTCGGAGAGGCAGGTCAGGTCACGGATCTTCTCCATGGCCTTGTCGCGGTCCGGCAGCTTGAGCAGGTTGAAGTCGGCGTAGGGCACCAGCACGTACTCGGCCTGGCCGCCGGTCCAGTCGCCCATGTCGACATAGCCGTAGGCACCGCCGGCGCGGGCCGGGTTGACTGTGAGGCAGACACCGGTGTGCATTTCCTTGCAGGAGCGGCAGCGGCCGCAAGCTACGTTGAACGGCACGGAAACCAGGTCGCCGATCTTCAGGCTTTCCACGTCACTGCCTTTCTCGATCACCTCACCGGTGATCTCGTGGCCGAGCACCAGGCCGACCTGGGCGGTGGTACGGCCGCGCACCATGTGCTGGTCCGAGCCGCAGATGTTGGTGGAGACCACCTTCAGAATCACCCCGTGCTCGATCTTCTTGCCGCGGGGATCCTGCATTTTCGGGTAGTCGATCTTCTGCACTTCGACCTTGCCCGCACCGAGATAAACGACACCACGATTACCAGACATGCCAACTCCTTCCACTCATGCGAGTGTTTCGGGATTCGGTGGTTTCCAGAGGAACCACTGAAAGTTCGTGATTATTGGTTTCGGAGGAGGGCGCACATGCATGCAACGGCAGTGCGCCTTCGATAGCGCCTTAGGTTAGGCGCCTGATGTGCTTACTCAGCTTTAAAGCAGTAAACCGCCAGCTTGTTCCCATCGAGGTCGCGAGCATATGCGGCGTATGCGTTCGGAGCCCAACCACGCGGGCCGGGAGCACCTTCGTCTTTACCGCCGGCAGCAAGGGCAGCGGCATGGAAAGCATCAATGGCGGCGCGATTGGGTGCTTCGAAGCTAACAGTGACACCGTTACCTACGCTGGCAGGTTCGCCGTTTGCAGGTTTCAGTACGAAGAAGGACGGAGCGTCTACGCCCCAGATGGAGCCATTTTCGCCAAGATCTGCAATGCGCTTATTACCCAGCGCACCCAAAACGTTGTCGTAGAAGCTACGGGCTTTGGCCAGGTCGTTGGTGCCAACAGTTACGTGCGTGAAGATGGACATCTTGTGATTTCTCTTTGTGGGTCTAAAGATGGCTGGAGAGCATTGCTCTCGGCCTTGGATAACTGGGTCGTTAGACTCAGTCTTGAAACTGGATAACCGTTCGGATGCTCTTGCCTTCGTGCATCAGGTCGAAGGCCTTGTTGATGTCATCCAGGGTCATGGTGTGGGTGATGAAGGTGTCCAAAGGGATCTCGCCCTGCTGTGCCTTGTCCACGTAGCTCGACAGTTCGGTGCGGCCCTTCACGCCGCCGAAGGCCGAACCGCGCCAGACGCGGCCAGTCACCAGTTGGAACGGACGGGTGCTGATCTCGGCACCGGAGGGCGCCACGCCGATGATCACGGACTCGCCCCAACCCTTGTGGCAGCACTCGAGCGCGGCGCGCATCAGGTTGACGTTGCCGACACACTCGAAGCTGTAGTCGACGCCGCCGTCGGTGAGCTCGACGATGACGTCCTGGATCGGCTTGCTGTGTTCCTTCGGATTGACGAAATCGGTAGCGCCCAGCTCGCGGGCCACCTCGAATTTGTCCGGGTTGATGTCGATGGCGATGATCCGTGAGGCCTTCGCCATCTTGGCGCCGATGATCGCTGCCAGGCCGATACCGCCCAGGCCGAAGATGGCTACGGTGGCGCCTTCTTCTACCTTGGCGGTGTTGAGCACGGCACCGATGCCGGTGGTCACTCCGCAGCCGAGCAGGCAGACCTTCTCCAGCGGGGCGTCCTTGGGAATCTTCGCCAGGGAGATTTCCGGCAGCACGGTGTATTCGGAGAAAGTCGAGCAGCCCATGTAGTGGTAGACCGGCTCGCCGTTGTAGCTGAAACGGCTGGTACCGTCGGGCATCAGGCCCTTGCCCTGGGTAGTGCGCACTTTCTGGCAGAGGTTGGTCTTGCCGGATTTGCAGAACTTGCACTCACGGCACTCGGCCGTATAGAGCGGGATCACGTGGTCGCCCACCGCCAGCGAGGTGACGCCCTCACCTACGGCCTCGACGATGCCACCACCCTCGTGACCGAGGATGCAGGGGAACACGCCTTCGGAGTCAGCACCGGACAGGGTGTAGGCGTCGGTGTGGCAGACGCCGGTCGCCACGATGCGCACTAGGACTTCGCCCGCCTTGGGCGGCGCTACGTCGACTTCAACGATCTGCAGTGGCTGATTGGGGGCGAAGGCCACCGCAGCGCGAGACTTGATCATTCCAGATGTTCCTCGTTACTTGGATTTTTTGTTGGTTGCGGTCGTGCTTGTGCCGCACAGCAACGAACCGTGCACTCGGGCTCGTATAACAATTGCAGTGGTAATGCCTCAGAACACCTATCGAACGATTGCCCCAGGGGTAGGGCGTGACAGGCTAGGAAGGAGAGTCGTCACGCAACTGATGAGGACTCATGGTCTTGAACTCGCAACTGTCGTTTTGATGCACGAGGTTTGGATCAGAACCCGCTCCATTGCAGAGCGGGTTCTTTGATGACTCAGGCGTGTTCAGCATCCCAAGCCTTGATTGCCTCGCTGGCTACTCGGAAAGCAGCAAGAGCAGCCGGCACGCCGCAGTAAATTGCAGCCTGCATTAGCACAGCACGGATTTCTTCCCGAGTGACACCGTTGGTCAAGGCACCTTTCACGTGGACGCCCAGTTCGTGGTGTTGGTTCATCGCTGTCAGTGCAGCAAGGTTGATGATGCTCCGCGTTTTGAACGGGAGGGTTTCATCACCCCATACCGCGCCCCAGCAGTACTCAGTAACCAGCTCCTGCATCGGCTTATTGAAGCTATCCGCTGCAGCGTAAGAACGCTCGACGTGTTCTGCACCCAGTACGGCTTTACGATTGGCAAAGCCCTTTTCAAAAAGCTCTCGGTTCATTCTCTATTCCTATGCGTTGTCTTGGACTTGAATCGCAGGCATTTCGATGCCCGCCCACTGTTCGATGAGGCAGGCAATTCGAGTGAAGTCAGCTCCCTCGCCGTAAGTTGCGCGGGTCATGTTCAGAACCTGCCGCACGGCACTCCCGACGGGCATCGGCACACCCATGGCCTCGGCTTCTTCCAGGCAGATGCGGGTGTCCTTCAGTGACAGGCCGGTGGTGAACCCGAAGTCGAACGTGCGAGGGAGGATCGCTCGAGGGAGCTTGTCGGTGGTTGCACTGTTACGGCCACTTCCAGCATTGAAGACGTCGAGCATGACCTTTGCGTCCAGCCCGGCTTTAACGCCCATTACCAAGGCTTCGCAGGAAACTGCCAAAGCCGTGACCGAGACCAGGTTGTTCACTAACTTCATCGTCTGACCCAGACCTGGTTCGTTACCGCAGGAAATGACTTTCCCGAGGTTTTTCAGGATCGGGGTCGTCTCCGCTTGCTCGCGCTCAGGACCCGACACCATCAAGGCAAGCGTCCCTTTGCGGGCTCCTGCCGCGCCGCCACTCACAGGACAATCGAGCGCTGTGATGTCATGTGCTGCCAGTCCGCTGGCAAGCTGCTTGGCTGCCCGCGGGCCAGATGTGGACAGGTCGATGAACACTCGGACCTTGCCACCGTTGCAGACGCCGTTTTCACCCAGAGCGACCTTGAGCATGATGTCGGGGGTCGGCAAGCTGGCGAGTACGATTTCGGCTTGAGCTGCAACTTCGGCCGGGCTGTGGGCGGAGGTTGCGCCCATCGCTACGAGGCGGCTCACCGAACTAGTGTTGAGATCAAAAACCGTCAGCGAATAACCTGCTTCTACCAGCCTGGTAGCCATTGGTTCGCCCATGGTCCCCAAGCCGATGAAGCCAATGCTTGGTAAGCTCATTCGTTACTTCCTCTGCTGTCTACTTGTGCTGAAACGGATTGCTTGAGCAACTGGATGATTGCTCGGCCGTGGGCGATTTCGTCGTCACAGACGGCGTGTTCGCGCCCTGGATAAGTCTCAAGCTCCACGTCGCCGCCCATGCGGCCAAAGACGGTTGCGGTCTGGTCGGTCCTGGCTAGAGGAACCCACGGATCGGCATCTCCATTTCCCAGGAAGATAGGGGTCCGCTGCAGCTTCCGATCAAGTAACCAGGTCATTTGCTCCGGCCCAATCAGTCCGCCGGTGTAGGCGACCAATCCGCCCCAACGAGTTGGATTGCGGTAAACGAATTCGCAGGCCAAGCATGCGCCTTGGGAGAAACCGAGTAGGACGATTCGGGATCGGGGAATGCCACGATCTTCAAGGCGTCCGACTGCTACTTCCACGCGCGCGAGAGCGTGGTCGAGATGCGGCCGATTGTTCTCCAGCGGTGCCATGAACTTGTCGGGATACCAGCTGTTGTCGCTCGCCTGCAGCGCTACGTAGGAAACGTCTTGCACGTTGAGGCGATCGGCAATCGCGACCATGTCCTGCGGTCCTTGCGTTCGGCCGTGGATCAGAATTACCGCCATGCCGGTAGCTTCTGGTGCCGGGCCGAACTCGTGAGCAGGTTGGTCCAGGTGTGGGGTCGGAGACATGCCTCTGTCCTCAGTACTTGAGTGGTTCGAGGTATGCCGCGATTTCCTGAGCATTGGCGCCCAGCTGTGGCGGAATCTGGATTGTTCCGCCGAGATTCTCGTACGACTCGTCGACGAGGAAACCCTGAGGCTTGGACACCGAGGCTTCGAACAGGGCACCACCAGGCGTGCGAACGTAGATCGAGTCGAAGTAGCCGCGATCTTTGCGGTCGGAAACGTCGGTATAACCAAGGCCTTCGAGATGCAGCTTGACGCTGCGTTGGATCTCCAGGTCGGAGACTTCGAAGGCGCAATGGTGAACGGTGCCCTCGCCATAGGCCCAGGAACCCTGCGGCAGATTGGGTGCGAGCTCGAAGTCGATGATGGTGCCGGTACCACCATTGCCCACCTCGAAGCGGGTGAATGCACCATCGACTTCTCGCTGCTTCCCGCTCCAGCCGTAGTGCATGAACTCGGAGGAGTTCTCCAGATCGCGAACCGTGACCGTAATGCCGTGGGTTCCACGAATACCAAATTCGCTTGGGATAGCCCCATTGGAGTACGGCTTGCGGTTGTCGTCAGCAATGCCAACTAGCTCATAGACGATGCCGCATGGATGGGCAAACTGCAGGAGCTTCTCGCCAAATCGTTCCATGAAGGCCGGCTTGAACCCGAAACTGGAAAGATGCTTCTCCCAGAAGCTAAGCGAGGAGACTGGTACCGAAAGGGCGAGAGTCTTGACCTGGCCAGAGCCACGGCGGGCCTTACGACCGGACTGACGCATCGGGAAGCAGGTGACCAGCGTGCTTTCTTCGCCGAGGTCGTTCCCGTAGTAGAGATGGTAAATCGGCTCGTTTCCGTCGTAGAGACCGGTCTTTTTGACGCTCTTCAGTCCGAGCACCTTGGTGTGGAAGTCGTAGTCTTCCTGGGCACCGCCGACGTTCAGGGTAATGTGGTGATGGCGGAGGATATGCGGATTGATTTCCATGAGGTTCTCCAGGCGCGTTTTAGTTGGAGTTAGGACGGATGCCGAGGAAAGCGTTTTCGAGGAGCTCGCCGATGCTTGCTCGTTCGATCGTTCGGGGGTTCCAGTAAGGGGAGGCACAGGCGATGTCAGCCGCGCGCGCCACGTCTTCTCTACGAAGGCCGATGTCAGCGAGGCTTTTCGGAGCACCGTGCTTGGTGGCCAAGTCGTACAGCCCCTTGGCTGCGTCATCGACTCCGAGCGCTCGGGCAACACGCGCTATGGCTTCCGGAGCAGCCGACGCGTTGTAGGCAACCGCATGAGGAAGCACCACGGTATGGGTCTCCGCGTGCGGTAGATCGAAGCTGCCGCCGAGCGTGTGGCACAGCTTGTGGTGCAGGGACATGCCTACCGCGCCTAAACAGGTACCGCACGCCCAAGCGCCAAAGAGGGCATCGGAGCGTGCTTCGCGATCATTTGGGTTGGCATGGATGCGAGGAATGGCGCGGGCAATTGCGGCAATGCCTTGCTCGGCAAGCATCGAAATCAGTGGGTTGGCATCTTTCGAATACAGCGCCTCGACAGCGTGAGCAATTGCGTTCAGACCGGACGTGACAGTCAGCTGCGCCGGGAGGGTAAGGGTAAGCTCCACGTCATAGATGATGACTTCCGGCAGGACCTTTAGGGTCCGCTGTGTGGTCTTGATACCCTTTTCGGTCTGGCCGAGGATCGGGGTGGCTTCCGACCCGGCATAAGTGGTCGGAATGGCGATCTGGGGAAGGTCGGTGTTAAGTGCGATGGCTTTGCCAAGGCCGATTGTCGATCCTCCCCCAAGAGCAATGACGCAGTCAGCGTCTAGGCGCTTGACGTGCTCCACCGCCCGCGCCGTAACTTCGACGGGAGTGTGCATGGTGGCCTCAGTGAACGTACCGACTGACAGCTCCCCGAGGGAATCCGATAAATGCTGCGCTTCTGCCTTTTGATGCGGCGTTGATAGAACAAGCGCGCGTTTGCATCCAAGTAGCTGAACTTCTTCAGCAACCTGGCGAAGCGTATCGAAGCCAAATATCACACGCGCAGGAAGTGCGTTGTAGGAAAATGGTTGCATCGGATCTCCTCACTGACCTCTTATTAATATTGCTGCAGCACATCAGTAAAAATACTTGTAGGACCGCGCAGGTCATCTATCGAAAGATAGATTTGAAGTTTTATTTCGCTTTCATGGATGCATCGACGATGCTGTGCACTACTGCTGTTAGATATCCAGTTCAAGAACAGGTGTTTTAGAGCGCGAAACGCAAACCAGCATGGTTTTTCCTGCTGCTTTTGCTTCGTCCGAAAGCACAGTGTCTCGATGGTCCGGTGTTCCGCATACAACTGTTGCCTCGCAACTACCGCAGATGCCTTCGCGGCAGGAGTAAGGGATCATGTAGTCATTTTCTTCGAGGACATCCAGAATGGTTTTGTCCGCGGGAATTAGGTATTCCTGTCCGGTACTCTTGATAATCAGTTTGAACCCGTCGTTGACTTCTGATTCGTCCTTTGGTCGAGCACTAAACCATTCAAAGTGAACGTGGTCAGAAGGACGAGTTGAAGCGGCTTGCTCAACGCGTTGCATGAGCGGCATAGGTCCGCAGCAATAGATGTGGCTATCGGAGCGCATCTGTGAGATTGCCGATTCGACATCAAATTGGGTTCCGTTACTGTCGTCCAAGAAATGGAATGTGACTTTCTCTCTGTCGAAGCCCAGAAGCTCTTCGTAAAATGCGGCTCTCAATTTCGTGCGGGCGAGATAGTGCAAGTGCCAACTCTTACCTTGACGTTCACACCAGCGAACCATGGAAAGCATCGGGGTGATCCCGATCCCGCCGGCAATGAAGTTGTAGTGTTCAGCGTCAGCGACTAGCGGGAAATTGTTGCGCGGAGGCCGGACTCGCAGGGTTTGCCCAACCTTGAGGCCACCGTGAAGGAAGCTAGAGCCGCCCCGGCTCTCGGGGGAAAGGCTCACCGCGACTTGATATCGCTTGCGCTCAGTCGAGTCGTTGAACAACGAATAGTGACGAACCAGGCTATTAGGGAGGTGAACTTCGAGATGGGCACCTGGTGCGAATTCGGGCAGTTCTTTTCCGTCTGCGCACTTAAGTTCAAACGAAAGAGTGTCTTTAGCTTCCGATCTAATGGCGGAAATTATCAGATCTAGAAATTCGGCAGACATGGGGTACTCCTAGCAAGCAGGCTTACTGCTCGTTCTTGTTCGGTGTGGCTGAAAGAAACTTCGCAACTGCTTCCCTGGCAACGACGGACTCGTCCAGAACTAGATGCCCTGCATCTGCAAAGAATTGGATTTGTGCATTAGGTACGTATTTTTGCCAGTGCACAGCGAGGGGGGCTGGAAGAAGCCGATCTTCCTGTCCCCATGCAATTAGGGAGGGCATGCTCAGCTTCTGGAGTACCTCAGGCATTGATAAGTTGTTGAAACCATCCGAAAGCAGTCGCATTGTCGACGACGTCTCTCTTTCTCTCATCTTCATGAACTGCGGATCGAAGCCGTCAGGAAGGTAACGCTTGAGCGTGGAGAGATCGTTCACCATGTAGGCAGGGAATTCTTCCGGCTTTACTTCACGAAGGTCAGGAAGCGAGATGTTTTCCACTTCGAGACCAGCTGGAGCAATTAGAGCCAGTTTCGTAATTTGCTCAGTGTTTTCGGCCGCGTACTCAGCGGCCAGTCGGCCGCCGAGGGAAAAGCCGACGAGATGAAATCGACTTAGATTCATCAGGGAGAATAAGTTTCGGTAGTGATCTATGTAGTCTTGGAAGTTACTGGCTGACTCACTATCGTCTGACTCACCGAAACCGGGGTGATAGGGCAGGATGACGCGAAAACGATCGATCCATGTGCGGGCAAAGTCGATGCCGTGCCAGGTGCCGGCACCATGAAAGAACACGAGGGGTTCTCCCTGACCAGCGCTGTAGACAATAGTCCGAGTTCCTTCGACAACGTACTCGTCTCGTTGGAAACCGGAATGGTCCACACGGGCATCGCCCCACGTCATCGAATTCATCGAAGTACTCCTGCACTATTGTTATTGGCAGATACACGATGAAGGGTGCTGTGTGTTAGGACACCTATCCTTGGATAGCCTGATCTCGGCTAACTACTCGGAGAGGGGGGTGATGGGCTCAAACCGACCCAATGAAGCCGGTTTGAGCATGGGCAGAGAGGATCAAAGATCTAGGATGAGGCGGGAGCTTTTGGCTCGAGAGCAGCAAGGCATGAACTGGTCGTTCGCTGCCTTTTCCTCCGCGGAGAGGAACATATCGCGATGATCCGGCTCGCCACCTAGTACGCGCGTAGTGCAGGTACCGCAGATGCCTTGTTCGCAAGAATAGGGGATATCGATTCCATGCTCTGCCAGGGCTTGGACAACATTCATTTCTGCCGGAACGGTATACACCTCACCGGTGCTGCTGACCTGGACTTCGAATGCCTGATCCGCACCTGGCGCGGACGCTGGTTGGGCAGCAAAGTATTCCCGATGGAGGTGGTCTTCGCTCCATCCGCTATCCCGCGCGGTGTTGAGAATGAAGTCCATGAATCCGCCAGGGCCGCAGACGTATAGATGAACGCCATCTCCTGGCTCGCCAAGGACGAAGCTGGCCTGCAGCTTCTGCTCTTCGGGGCCGATGTCGAAATGAAAATGCACGCGACTTGCAAAGGACGATGACTTGATGCGGTCGACAAACGCCGCTCGGTCGTCAGAGCGTGAGCAATAGTGCAGCTCAAAGTCGGCGCCAATTGTTGCCAGGCGCTCCGCCATGCAGAGGATCGGGGTTATGCCGATGCCGCCGGCGAACAGCAGACTCCGCTTGGTCGCGTTGTGGAGTGGAAACAGGTTCTTCGGCTCGCTAATTTCGACCCGGGCGCCGACCTCCAATTGCTCATGCATCGACTTGGAGCCACCCCGTGAGTTCGGTTCCTTCAGCACGCCGACGAGATAGCGGTCTCGCTCATCCTGGGAGTTGCAGAGCGAGTACTGGCGTTGGTGACCATCGGGGGTGCGCACGTCGATGTGAGATCCGGCGCTGAATGCAGGTAAATGCGCACCATCGGCCCTGCGGAATTCGAAGCTTTTGATACCTTCCGCTTCGACTGCGATTGCAGTGACGACTACTTCCATCACATGACCTCCGTGGCGCTTTCACGAGCGATGAGTCGATCAAGGATGCGACGGGATTGGACGCCACCTGCGTCGATGTTCAGCTTGAGCAGCTTGCGTTCGGGGTAGGCCAGCAGGTTGCGTTGCTGTTGCTCAAGTATCTCGAGGTCTTCGGCGAAGATCTTCCCTTGGCCCTCCTGGATGCGTTCCGTGAGTGCGTGGTCCTGGGCTTGGAAGTTCCGGGCCATTCCCCAGAAGTACCAGATCGACGTTTCTGTCTCCGGTGTAATGAAATCGACCACGATGCTATTGGCCTTGAGATTCGCGGGCGCATTGATTCCACCATTGCCTGCCAGCGCCACGCCAACATCGATCAGCACATGGCTGGGAGGGGTGAAACGGCAAATTTGCCAGCGGTCAACGAGCTGATCGTCCGGAAGATTGTTGCCGCGGAGCGCCGCCTGCCAGAAGGGCGGGGCCATGATGTTGCTCATGAACCGCGAGGTGATGACTGTGTCGCCTTCAGAATGAGTGGCAACCGGAGCTTCGTCGATCTCCTTCTGGCCAATGCTTGACGCGTGCACGTACGTTTCGTGCGTCAGGTCCATCAGGTTGTCGATCATCAGTCGATAGTCGCATTGGATGTGGTAAAGGCCACCGCCGTAAGCCCAGTCGGGGCTTTCAGCCCATTCGAGGTGGTGGATCTCATTGGCATCGGCAAGGGCGGCGTCGCCTGGCCAGATCCAGATGAAGCCGTACCGCTCGACTACCGGGAAGGAGCGGATGCAAGGGAAGCCTTGCACTCGTTGACCGGGCATCGAGACGGTCTTTCCATCGCAGCCCATGACCAGGCCGTGATAACCGCAAACGAGCTGTCCGTCCCTTACGAAACCAAGCGAAAGCGGGGCGCCACGGTGAGGGCAGAAATCCTCTACTGCATGGACCTTTCCTTCGACGCCACGGTAAAAGGCGATCTTCTCGCCACAAATCTGCCGCCCCAGTGGCTTGTCGGCGATCTCATCGGGTGTGCACGCAACGTACCAGGCGTTCTTCAGGAACATGATTGACTCCTCCCAGGCGGGATTGTTGTTATTGGATCCAATTTAGTTTGCCCATACGCCGAGGTAAGATGTCAACCGGGATTTTTGAATCCAATACGCAGGTGCGTAGTCCTTTTTTGGGAGTTGAAGATGAGCAAGCCCGGGCAGCATGTCCTCGTGACCCTTCGAAAAATGATCGCTTCTGGCGAACTCGCGGCTGGCGAAAGGCTGGCTGAAATACCCACTGCTGAGGCGCTTGGGGTCTCAAGGACGCCGGTGCGTATTGCTTTTCGCACGCTGGAGCAGGAGGGCCTGTTGAGCCGGGCCGGTGCCCGGGGCTATCTGGTCAGGGGCGTTAGTCCCGAGGAAATTGCGGGGGCGGTTGAGGTCAGGGGGGTGCTGGAAGGTTTGGCGGCCCGGCAGGCCGCTGAGCGAGGCTTGTCCGAGGAGTGCCTGCGGGGCCTTCAGCAATGCCTGGAAGAAGGGGATCTGTTATTTGCGAAAGGATTCGTCACTGACGATGACCTGGAGGCTTATCAGGATCTGAATATGCGCTTCCACAGTCTGATCATTGAGGCCAGCGGGAATCCCGCCATCGAGATGGCCCTGATGCGCAACAACCACCTTCCGTTCGCGTCCGTCACCGCGCTAGCTGTGGACCGTAATGACATGGCGCGGGAATACCGCCGATTTAATTTTGCCCATATGCAGCATCACGCCGTGTACGACGCGTTGATCCATGGTGCAGGCGCTAGGGCGGAGGGGATCATGAAGGAGCATGCCAACGCTACTTTGGGCTATGCAGAGCTATTTGCCACCAAGCAGTCGTCAAGACCAGGGCTGCGCGTCATACAGGGCTAAGGGGTATAGTGGATCCAATTTTGCGTTCGTGCCGCTTCGCTATAGGATCCAAAGCTTTGCCGGGCCGGTGCGGAAGGAGTGGCCAGCGCGCATTAGCGTTGCCCGAGCACCGGCCTTCCCATGAGATGTCCCTTTCCGCTGTAAGCGCTCGGCTCCGTCCCGATCCCCTCGCTATCTTTTGATAGGTGTAACGCTCTCTCTTGCGCTTCTAACTGACAACCTCCCGCCCGACACGACCGTATTTCATGGCTCTGCGGGCAATAACAAAAAGATCTCAGGAGGTTGAGATGGCTGCCGGTAACAAGGTCGTCGTGGTTGGTGCTGGTCCTACTGGATTGTTGATTGCATTGGGGCTAGCGCAGGCCGGAGCCGAAGTCACCGTAATCGACAAAGGGGAGGGGGTTCTTCGATCTCCACGGGCAATGGTCTATTTGCCCTCCACGCTGAAGGTTCTTGATGACGTCGGGGTATTGGAAGACGCGAAGCGCATTGGCGCCTTTGGCTACCGATTCACTCAACACTTCCTGTTGTCTGGGCAAAAGGGTGGGCTTGATTTTCACGATCTGGAGGGAATCACCCCCTACTCGTACATCCTTCATTTCGGCCAGGATGAGCTCGCGGACTTGCTCCTTGAGCGGCTGAAAGCTCTGCCGAATGCGACGATCCAGTGGGCGACAGCTTTCCAGGGATACACCCAATCCGACGACAAAGTGCAATTGCAGCTGGAGCGCGATGGTTGCGAAGAGTTCCTGGACGCTGATTGGCTGATCGGATGCGACGGCGCCGGTTCCGCTGTCCGCAAGGCCATGGGGGTTCAGTTCGAGGGCTTCACTTGGGATGAGGTCTTCATGGCGACGAACCTCATCTACGACTTCGAGAAGTTCGACTATGCCGACAACAACATGGTGGCCGATCCCGATGATTGGCGCGTTGTCGCAAAGATCAATAATGACGGTTTGTGGCGTGTTGCCTACGGCGAAAGCACGGAACTGACTGAAGAGCAGCGTGTTGCTCGTATCACTGAGCGCTTCAAGCGAATCCTGCCTGATCCCAGTGAGCCATACGAGTTGGTGCTGGCTAACTCCTATCGGGTGCATCAGCGTTCAGCTGAAACCTATCGAAGCGGAAGGGTGCTGCTAGCCGGTGATGCGGCTCACGCGACCAACCCAATTGGTGGCCTGGGACTCACTTCCGGGGTACAGGATGCGTCGTTGCTTATCAAATCCCTGTCCGCTCAGTTCAATAACCAGGCTGCGGACGACGCGCTGGATTGGTATGCATACGAACGTCGCCGCTGCTTCGTTGAGATCGCCAGTCCTACTGCCATTGAGCTGAAGCGCCGAATGCAGGAGCGCGAGCCGGCCAAGCGCCAGGCGGACGAGGCAGGCTTCTTCGCGATGCTCGGAAATTCGGAATACAAGCGCAAAGCGATGCTTTCCACCTTTGATCTCGCTGGGCGTCCGTACCGTGAAGATTGGCGGCAATCCTATGTAGCAGAGGATCTGCGCAACAACGGTGGGATCGTGAGCGGTCACGGAGGCGTGACCATCGAGAGGGCTGGTTAGTGGCGGCCTGTCACAGAAAAAGACAGGCAACCACCATCTCTATCTTTCGATAGGAGAGAAAAGATAGGGAATGCAGAAAGGTGTAGTTATTCGGCGTTGCGTCCTGCCTGGTGGAGCGCCGGATGACTAGCTACGAAGCAACAACGAAATAAATTGCTTTGCTATTACGTGCTTTATGTTGCGAGCGGATTTCTGGGCTAATTACGCGCGGGCGGATCTCTCCCTGTCTCTTACTACAAGGCAGTCCTAGTCACTTGCTGTGCTGCGATGGTTCAAGGGGTAATGTGTAAATAGATTCAGTCGACGTGCTGACTCTTCCCGATCGTAGTTAGTGTCCTGCTTAAACCTGGAAATGCAGGCGATGGAATTTATGTCCTGTTCGGTCAGCCTCGTCAATCCGCGGAAACCAGCGCCTGGGACCGAGTCGCTATTTTAAAAATATATGGCGATGCTGCGCTAATCATACAGGTGAGGCGCGTATTGCCAAAGCGTGGTGCACGCGCTCATTCGGCATGACCCGAGCTTGGCGATCAAGTACGTCACGCCGGGCTTTCTAAAGATAGGTTTTTGAGTTAGACGATTACCACACAATAAAGGTGGATAAGGCATTTCGCGCATCTGGGTGCGACCCTTAGGGGCCTTTCTCAAGACTTCAGAATAAGAAGAGGAAAACAGTATGTTCGTGAAGAACTGTTGGTACATCGCAGCATGGGATTACGAGGTTCCTGGTGATACCCCTGTAAGTCGAACCATCATTAACGAACCGATCGTGCTCTACCGTGATAGCAAAGGGGATGTTGTCGCACTTCAGGATCGTTGCTGCCACCGCGCCGCGCCGCTATCACTGGGCTCGGTTGAAGGTGATGCACTGCGCTGCATGTACCATGGCCTCAAGTTCGCTCCGAATGGAAAGTGCGTTGAAGTTCCGGGCCAAGAAACGATTCCTGCGAAAGCCTGTGTACGAAGCTTCCCTGTTGTAGAGCAGCATAGTTGGGTTTGGGTCTGGATGGGTGATCCTGAATCGGCTGATCCTTCGCTAATCCCGCTCTCGGCCAAGCTTGACGATCCAAAATGGATATTCCGATCTGGCCAAATCGACTACCTCGCGCATTATCAGTACATCAACGACAACTTGCTGGACTTCTCGCACCTTTCGTATGTGCACCCGAATAGCTTCGGTTCGAGTCTCGACTGGGCTCGTACACGTCCGAAAGTAACCCGGCTTGAACGAGCTGTTCGAGTTGAGCGCTGGGTGGTAAGCCAGCCGGCGCCGCCGACTATTAGTGGTGTTACAGGTGACACTGTTGATATGTGGAATGCTTACACATTCTATGTCCCTGGCGTGATGATCATGCACAACGCTGTCTATCCGCCAGGTACCGCCGCACTTTTGGGTGATCAACCTCCTACCGACAAACCGCTGTTTGAATCCTTGACGTGTCAAGGCGTCACCGCCATTACCGAGACTACCTCCAGATACTTCTTCTCTTGGGGGCCCGATTCGATCCGCGGTAATGACGAGATGGCTGACGAGATGTTCAAAGCTGCCAGGATGGCCTTTGAAGAGGATCGCGTCATGATTGAGGCTCAGCAGCGCGTTCTGAATCTCAAGCCGGACGCCGATATGGTGCCAACTTCTTCGGATCAAGCTCTCGGTCAGTTTCGCTGGATTGTTGACCGTTTGCGCAAGGCCGAAACTGTCCAAGGCTCCTGAAAGAGCTTTTTTACTGGAGTTGGTATAGAAAAGCGGGAGGCCGGAATTGAGTTTACTTCCAACTTATGAAGTCTTTGCGGTGCGTTACGCACGCGTGGACCGCAGTCGTCACGAGAATTTTATTGACTGCCATCACAACCACGATCATGCAATGCCAATGGACTACTTCGTTTGGTTAATCAAGGGGGAAGTAGATTCAATTCTGGTCGATACTGGCTTCAATCAACAGGCGGCAGATAAACGAGGTCGTGCGTTGTTGCGTTGCCCTATCGACTCCTTGAGAAACCTTGGAGTTAATCCTGATGAGCTCCACGACGTAATCATCACGCATCTCCACTACGACCATGCTGGGAATATTGATCTACTGCCCAAGGCAAGATTTCATATTCAAGATGATGAAGTGAGCTTCGCAACTGGGCGTTACATGCTGCATCGACCACTGCGTCATTCATACAACGTTGAAGATGTGGTCAACCTTATTCGGGGTGTCTACCAAAATAGGGTCGTGTTCCATGATGGCGATTATGAGTTGGTTCCTGGGGTCGAGGTATACAAGGTTGGTGGACATACCGCTGGCCTACAGGTAGTGCGTGTTCATACCTCGCGCGGATGGGTGGTGCTGGCTTCGGATGCTAGTCATTTTTATTCAAATATTCTCGAAGACTCTCCGTTCCCCATCGTATTTAATGTGGGTGACATGCTGGATGGTTATAGGCTTATTTCTCGGCTGGCGGACTCTCCAGATCATTTGATACCCGGTCATGACCCCTTGGTCCGACGTCGCTTTCCGGCTTTTGAGTGTGAGTCCGCGGATATTGTCTGCCTACATGTGCCGCCCACGACCAATCTGGATCACGGGGATCTCGAAAATGGAACTGCCTAGCTGTTATGTCGAGTTTATCCAGGCATTAGTTTCTAGGTTTGGTTGTCTCTATCCTTAGATAGGTGCTCGTCCTTCTAGGTGTTGATAGTTTCGGAACCTATGTAGTGCTAAGTCGCGGTCTTTGAGTAGGCGGTCCAGTTACTGGATCTGCAAAAAAAATAAGAGGAGATAATTATGGCTGGCCTGTTTAGGGATTCCATCCCGTCTACTGATATTGATCTCTGGACTGAGGAGTCGATTCGTAACTCTGAAGAGATTAATGTAAGTAAGATTGGTCCTGTTGTTCGGCTTAATAAACATGACTGCTTCTTCGTCGGTAGCCACAAGGCCGCCCAGGCAGTCCTGAGTAACTGGAAGATCTTCTCTTCGACCGGCCGTCCCTTTGGTGTCGATGACCAATCGCTGGTCCCACGGATCCTGGTTACTGAGGATCCGCCGGAGCATAAGCGCGCACGTGACGCAATTATGAAAATCCTCGGTCCTGAAGGAATCAAGGGACTGGAATCGGAGTTTACTCGCCAAGCGGAAGTAATAGTCGACGAAATGTTGCGACGGCAAGTCGTGGACGGCGTTCAGGATCTCGCAGCTAGTTATATTCTTAAAATTTTCCCGGACATTATTGGCCTACCATCCGAAGGGCGCGAAAAGATTCTTAAGTTTGGTCTTGCTGCGTTCAATGGTGCTGGCCCCCGCAACGAGATTCTTACTAAATCCATCGTCGAGGCCGAGGACGCGTTCGCGTGGATGGACAAGAATGCAACTCGTGAAACTGTGTCGTCGGGGGGAATGGCTAGCAAGATCTACCAGCTTGAGAAAGATGGTGTCATCAACAAGGAAGAGGCCGATTTGCTTGTCCTCACCCTGCTGGGGGCCGGATTCGACACCACGATGACTGGTATCGGTAACACCCTTCACGCCCTAAGCCAGGATCCGGAGCAATGGGATGCCCTGCGCGAGGATCCCAGTCTTGTGAAGGCGGCCTTCGAAGAGTCGCTGCGATTTGACCCGCCACCTAGGATGCTGGGGCGATTGGTCATGTCCGATACCGAACTTGAAGGAATGCCGCTGAAGCAAGGCGATGTGGTCGGCGTTTTCCTCAAAGCAGCCGGACGGGATGAAAGCCGTTGGGATCAACCAGGAAAGTTTGATGTGCGGCGCCGGGGACCCCACCTCGGATTCGGTGTCGGTGTGCACAGCTGCGCCGGCCAGCTACTCGCCCGCGTCGAATTTGAATGCCTCTTCAGGGTTCTTCTGCAGAAAGTAAAGCGAATTGAGTTGGCAGGTAATCCTGTTCGCTTGATCAATAATAATATTCAGGGCTGGGTCAATGTCCCGCTCAAGCTTCATGCTGTTTAAACTTGGAGGGCATTGAAAATGGCTAATATTGCTGGTGTTAATATTGATCATGTTGATGTGGTCATGAATTTTGGTGACCCGACACAAAAACTTTCTGTGATGGATGATGCCGTAAAGGCAAACGCAAGTATCAGGTTGATTCCCCATGATGTCAGGATCCACAACGCGAGAAACATCAACGCGTCCCTTGAGGAGAATGCGTTTACCCTCGGGCGAATTGATAGTTCGGTAACCAATTTCTTCGATGTGGATCAGGTCCGCTCGGTGTATTTTGCCGAGGTTGCTGAGCTCATTAAAGAAAAAACCGGTGCTGAATATGTGAAGGTTTTTGGTGAGCAAGTCCGTGGTGCTACGGAGGGTGGTCAGACGAATGCCCGTACCCCAGCCATGAACACCCATGTCGACTATGACATACCTACCGCGCACGCAATTGCTCAACTCTATGCGCCCGAGGAGCACAAGGCTCGTTATCTCTCCGGTCGGTGGATGATCATCAACGTTTGGCGGCCTCTCAAGACTATTGACCGTAACCCGCTGGCGGTAGTGGACGGTTCTACCATTTCTCGAGAGGACCAGCACCTTTGCAAACTGCTAGCAACTCGATCGGGTGTTAGTCCTGCGTTTGGATTCAATATCTCCTACAGCGATGAGCAACGCTGGTATTTCTATCCAGCCATGACCCCAGAAGAAGTTTTGATGTTCAAGATGGTCGACTCTGATGCTGAAGCCGTGCAGTGGGCCGCCCATAGTTCATTCAACGATCCGCACACCAGCCCCGATGCACCTGCACGAGAGAGTATTGAAGTTCGTACTATTGCCTACATCCCGTAGCGCCTAGATTGTAATCTGAAGTCTGGAGGTAGCGGTGCATACGCTAATTACCGGGGCGGCTGGATTTGTGGGCAGCGCCCTTGCTTGGGAGCTGTTAAGTCGCGCGGCCCCCGATGATACGTTCGTACTGACAGATATTGCTTTTGATCACGCTATATCTGACGCACGTGTCAATCAAATTGAAGGTCGATTGGACGATGGCGTTACTCTGACTCGTATCTTGGACGGAAAGCCGGACCGCATCTTTCATCTTGCGACTGTTGCGGGTCGACAATCGGTCGATAATTTCGAGCTCGGAAAGTCAACCAATCTTGACGCTACGATAGAGCTTCTTGAACGGTTACGTCTTCAAGGGAACTGCCCGCGGGTTGTTTATGCAAGCTCTGTTGCAGTGTTTTCTCCGCCTTGGGGTTCACATGTCGATGATGAGACGCTTCCAAATCCAGGGATTAGTTATGCCACGCATAAACTAATCGGTGAGCTTCTCATCAATGACTATACGCGGGCGGGCTTTATTGATGGTGTGGCATTGCGACTGTCGGGGATTGTTGCGCGACCCGCAGGTTCCGTGACCATGCTCTCCGCCTTTTTGAGCGACGTGTTCTTTTCGGTGGCTGCAGGTAGCCCATTCACCCTTCCGATGGCGCCGGAGTCTGGAACGTGGGTGATGTCCTTGAAACGCTGCGTTGAGAATCTTCTTCATGCTGGGGAAGTAGCTGCTGGTGATTTACCCGCTAGACGAAACTGGACGCTGCCTGCGCTATATCTGCAGATGAAGGACTTTGTCTCTGCACTTGCCGACTACTACGGTCCTCAGGTCTATGAGCTTGTCACTTGTGAGTCTGTCCCCCAAGTTGAGGCGCTTTTTAAGCAGTGTCCGCTTAAAGCTCCAGGTGCACTTCAACTGGGATTTGTTGGCGATGGTTCAGTTGACGAGTTTGTTCGGAACGTAATTCTGACTAATCCTCAATTGGCCAAGCGCTGATACTTGACGAATAAATTACAAGAAGAGGTGTGTATGAGTAAGCTTGAAAACTTGAAAGGAAAGGTTGCTGTCGTGACCGGTGGCGCCTCCGGTATTGGCAGAGGCATCGCTGAACAGCTCATAGCTGAGGGAATGACGGTCGTCATTGCTGATATCGAAGAGGGAACCCTTCAAGCCACTGCCTCGGAAATCGGTGCGGTAGGTATTCGCACTGATGTAAGTAATTACGAAAGCGTCGAGGCATTGGCTCGCGCCACGGTCGAACGCTTCGGTACAGTCCATGTTGTTTGCAATAATGCTGGTGTCGGGCCCATGGGGGCGATCGCCGATTTGTCCATCTCCGATTGGCGCTGGATTATTAATGTGAATCTCTGGGGCGTCATTCATGGCGTCCAAGCGTTTCTCCCAATTCTGAAAAGCAATGCCGACGGCGGCCATATCGTGAATACGTCGTCGATGTCTGGCCTTGCTACTACTCCGGAGCTTGGTTCCTATTGCGTCACCAAGTTTGGTGTGAATGCCCTTTCTGAGGTGCTGAGCCAGGAGCTCGAAGGCTCCAATGTAGGCGTAAGTGTGCTTTGCCCTGGACCGGTGCGGACCAATATTGGCAAGAGTTCGCGTAATCGTCCGAATGAGCTGAATGACGGCAAGCTCCATGACGTAATGCTTGAGGAAACTGAGCATTTCGGCAATGTCCAGATTCCATGGCTGACGCCTGAATACACGGGTAAGCAGGTCGTTCATGCGATCAAAGAGGGTGAGCTTTTCATCTTCCCGCACCCTGAACTATTCGGCTTTATTTCCGATCGCCATGCATTGATCGATGCGGCTGTGCAAAAGGCTCTCGATTGGAAAGAGAAGAATCCGGCCTGAATCGTACGCATTGCATAATCTGCGGAGATATTGATGAGCATCTCGAATTCAAAGAGCCAATGGTCAGAAGAGCGCCTTGACCTGGTGAAATCGGTCATTCGCGCCGATGTTGAGAAGGGTCTCTACCACGGTGCCGTGATTCGCGTATCACGTGCAGGCGTGGTTGGTCTGGATGAGGCCATAGGCTTTGAGGATGCTGATCACACCAGAAGTCTGAGCAAGAGCTCGGTGTTCAGCATTTTCTCGCTGACCAAGGCGTTTACCAACGTGCTCGCTCTGCGAGCTGTGGAGTTGGGTCAATTTGCCCTGACCACCAAGGTCAAAGACATCATTCCCGAGTTCATGGGGGCGCCCAGGGAAAAGACCACACTTTTCCACCTGCTGACCCACACTACCGGTATGCCAGGGGTATGGACCCCGAAGCCCGATATGTATCAGGACCGCCTCGATGAGCTCCTGGCTGCAGTCTGTGAGAACGTACACGGTGTTATCGATCCAGGTCTGCGCTGCGACTACGCCCCCGCATGCAACCAGATACTGATAGCCGAGATGCTGAGGCGAACTGACCCCAAAGGTCGAGATTTCCGCAGCATTCTCCATGAAGACTTGTTTGCACCGCTGGGCATGGTCGATTCATGGCTGGGCGTGCGGCCGGATCTCCGTGCCCGAAAAGTCGTTCCGGACATGCGCGGTGTGGTTCCGATTGCTGTCCTGGGACGTACCCAGCCCGGGAAGTACAGCTTGTTCGAGGAAGAGGTGAACGAAGCCCCCCATGTTGGTGCAGTTTCGACTGCATCGGATATGTGGCGCTTTGCCGAGATGCTAAGGCTGAACGGCGAGTTGGATGGAGCCCGTATTCTTTCACCGCGGATGATAGAGCTCGCTCGTCAAAACTGGACTGGCGATCTCTACAACGAGCTTTACCGTGGCGTGGCCCTTCGCGCTGGTTGGGATAACCCGCCACCAGCCTACATCGGGCTAGGCTTTAGCGTGCGTGGCGAGAAGCTCGTGCATCATCAATTTGGCACGCTCACGTCTCGCGAGACCTTCGGAAATTATGGGGCTGGCACGACGATGTTCTGGATAGATCCTCAACTCGACATCAGCTTCTCTTGCCTCACTGCGGGCGTGCTGCCGCAGGCCGTCAACATCGAGCGATTCCAACGCATGTCCGACATCATCGTTGGCGCTGCGGTCTGACTTAGTCGTTCACCCTTTTGCGCGGTTATCTTGCTGGAGATTTCCGCGCTTCTTTTATCTCCGAACGCCGAGCTTTCGCGAAAGCGGCCATCTTCGTATTCCTCGAGCATCACGCTCATTCTGACGCCGAACAAAAGGCCTTGCACTGGCTCGCGCCGAGTGCAGGGCATGCGCTGTGCTCTTTTTGGCGGGGGCAGACAAGCCGACATTTCGCTCGCATCTGTTCCGCGACGGCAAAGGAGGAACCTGCTACTCGAGGTGGGCGAGGGTTCTCCCTCGCGGTTCTAAAAAGGCGTGCGTTGCCTGTGAAGCAGAGCTGCAGGTGCAGATTGTTGGACCAGGCACCGCGTTCAAAAAACGCTGGTTACCTGCATCCTGTTCCGCGGTGGTGGAAATAGGTTAATCGGCGTCAGAGAGGCTGTTTCGTGCGTTCTGACGCCTTCGTAGTTCGGACGCTTGGCCGGGCTTCGATCTACTGAATGATCCCCAACTGCCTGGCGCGTTCCACCGCTTGAGAGCGGCGCCGGATTCCGAGCTTGTCATAGATCTGCTGCAGGTACCATTTCACCGATCCCTCGGTCATACCAAGCCTGTTGCCTATCTCGCGGTTCAGCATGCCGGCAGAGACCATTAACAGGATTTCCATTTCCCTAGTATTAAAGGCGCCGATAACTGGAACGTCCTCGGCCTCCGTGAGCTTCGCCGCTTGGCTCGAGCTGCCGCCCATGTGTTCAAGAACTGTCAGAGCAAATGCGTCTCCTGTTTTCTCGCTAGTAGGAGTGCTCTCCAGTTGTTCTTTAAGCAAGCCTTCGAGCCAGGCACCTTCATCGAGGAACAAGCGAATAAAGCCACCAGGTTCGGCTGTTGATAACGCCTCTCTCAGTGTGCGCTGTGCGGCCCGTTTGTCTCCGGAGAGGAGTAGCAAGTGGGCTATCACCAACTCCCAACGGAGGCAGCTCCTCACGGCATCTCTGCCGTTAAGGTAGCGGTGCCACTGCTTGGCCAAGCCTAGTGCCTCGGGAATTCGATCTTCTGCCTGGGCAACACGTGTCCATGCTAAGGCTCTGGCTTCGTCGCGGCTCCTAGAGGTTGCGTGCGGTGCTACTGTTGCGGCTGGCTCTCCGCGCAAGCCATGCTTCTTACCGAGGCGAATTACGTCATCGATCTCACCCCGACGCAACAGAAGCTTCAAGCGCTCAGCAAGACTGAAGAACTTCAAGCGATCAAACTGGTGTTTCGCAGCAAAGGCGTCAGCTTCATCGAGTAGGCTAAAGGCTTTAGTGGGCTTTCCATCAATCATCGCCAGTCGTGCGGCGGTTAGCCAACCAGCGATTGCCTGATCTACAAAGCCCCTTTGGCTCGCAGAGGGTAGGTATTGGGAGAGCAGCTCGCGTGATTGTTCCAGATCGTCCAACTCGTAGTGGATTTTGGCGAGATGCATGGCAATCAGCGCGGCTAATGGTGAGCCTTTCCCGTCAATCTTTTCAGCCAGTTGTAAAGCCGCATTTAATTCATCGATAGCACGACGCGTCTGACCCGCTACGAATCGGGAGGGACCGATCATCGCTTGGTGGTATATATCGGTAAGCCCGCGTTCAAAGTTGCTGAAATACTCGAGGGCGAGAGAGTTAAGACGCTCCATATCATCGAACTTGAAGCGCTCCCGCCGAGCGTACATCAGTGAACTATAAAGGCTGCCTTTAAGAAGAGGGTGTGCGTCATGATAGTTATCAATTAAATACTGTGCACTTTCTTCAACGTTTTCCAGGTTGTCGGAGAGTAGTGATAGCATCATTTCGCGATGCTGGAAAATGAGGCGTAGCTCGCGAGACTCTTCATTAATACCATTCTTTCTCTCTTTCTCGTCCAAGCGCTGTCGGAGTGTAGAGAGCAGCCTTTTGCAAGTCTCGAACTGCCAAAGTGTCAGAAGCTTCCATACATGGGCCATGACAATCTTTGGATACTCCATCATAGTATCCATAGGGATTTTCTTGACCAGTGCTAAGGCTTCTTCCTTGGCGTCAAAAATTTCCTCCAAATGAGAGTTCATTATCTCAGCGGCCCGCAGATCATCTTGCGCCTGGATCGCATGACTAAATGCTTCGTTAAAATTGCCAGTGTTTTCAAGAACTCGACTTGCGCTGATGTGAAGTTCTGACACCCGATCTGAATATCGCTCCAGTAGTGTGCGATAGAGGAATTCAGAGAATAATGGATGTAGTCGGAAGTCCCGATTTTCGTCATCCAATGGGAGTAGAAAAAGCCCTTGGGAAAGACACTGAAGAAGTTTTTGCTGGCCGTCAGTGCGTTTCGTCAGGAAGTTACAGGTGGAAGCATTCAAGGTGGAAAGTATCGACGTCAAAATAAGGAACTCTTGAACGTCGTTAGGTTGATCTGCCAAGACATCTTGAAGGAAGAAGTCGGCAAATTGGCGCCGTTCGCCGCTAAAGTTCTTTAGGTCTTGAATAAGCTCGGGAGTGCGCTTAAGTAGCAGCGCAGCCAGCTTCAGACCTCCTGCCCACCCTTCAAGGCGCTGTACCAAGGACCGAATGTCTTCGGGGGTGATTGCTGTCACTGCGTCTGCCGCCAGCAAAGCGGTCGTTTCGTTTTCTTCGAAACGTAGGTCCTGGCTGGTAAAGTCAGTCACTTTGCCATGCATTCGGTGTCTTGCGACTGACAGACATGGCTCGCCACGAAAGGAGAGTACAAATCGTACTCCTTGCGGAGTGTGGTCGATGAGCATGGAGAGGAGACGCACCGAGTCGGTGCCTGCCAAATGGTGAACATCATCCAGAAAGAGGTACAGCGGGGATTCTTCGCTGGCCTCAATCAGGGCCATGGTTCGATTGAAGGCTTCACTTAGTGTGTTGGAGCCAACCCGACTAATCGGGCCATGGATTTGATCGACATTGGATGCCAGCTCGATGGCTGCTCGGAGATAGGCACTGAAGACGGGCAGGCTCTGGTCTAGTGGGGTTATCGAGAGCCAAGCAGTCTGCATCCCTGACTTTTGCAGCTCCTGCTGGAGCTCGGCTAGCAAGCAGGTTTTGCCGTAGCCTGCCGGCGAACTCACAAGCGTCAGCGTCTTATGCGCACCCGATAGTACCAAGCTGCTTAGCTTCGCTCGGGCTACAAGGTTGCGAGCGTCAACCGGTGGCTGCAGTCTGGATGCGATCAGATATATCTGGTTCGGTTCAAGGGCGTCACGGTTGTGCGGCCCTTGGTCCTTAGTAGAGGCAGGAATCATGGCCATAGCTCTTCTTATTGGTATTGGTACCCTCAGCGGAATATGCCGAAGTAATTCTGCAGCAGCAAGGTGGCCTGGCGGGTAGCTCAACCCTAGCGTATTGCTGCCGCGCTAGCCATCCCATGGCCGCGTTGCAGACGTCGAGGCCACATCGTGCCTTCGAGTCGAAAGCCCCGTGAGCAGGTTTCCCAATTGCTCAAGCGCTGCTGTCTCGTGCGGTCGTCAACCGCGGGTTTAGCGATCTAATCCGAAGAAAGAATTCTATCCAGTGGCGAGTCGAGCTGTGCGTCAAGGGCACGAACAGCTTCAACCAGTTCTCTGGTGGCTTGAGGGCCAAAGCGAACCTGTAGTGTGCGCCGCTGATTGCCTGGATGTGGATTTGTGTAGACGATCTGCAGCTCTCGCTCGTTGACGTCGAACCGAATATCCGACGTTGCTTGTATGTTTGCGACGGTGAAAATCATTCCAATATCCACTGGTTTGGGGGCTGAGTGGGCACCATGTGATGAAGCGCGCCCAACCAATAGTCGTTGCCCTGACTACAGAGGCGCGGTTGATCAAACTCTCCAATCTCTTGGTGGCGAGCCCTGTTCGTCCAAGATGGCAGAAGGGTGTGCTGCCTCAGGATCGAAATGATCCTATCTTTGGATGGCCGTAGAAGATGGATGCCCGGCGGTTTGCTGGCCTGTCTCGGACCGCGAAAGCTAAATCCGAAATTGCTGAACCAATTGTTGGAGCTCCGTGCCCAAGCGAGTCAGCTCAGTGCTGGCTAGCGCGACACGTTGGGTGGCATCGGCGCCTTGGTTAGCAACACTGCGAACATTCTCGACGTTCAGGCTTATCTCCACCGCAACGGTACTCTGCTCTCCGGCAGCGGCGGCAATTTGTCCGTTAAGTAGCTCGATGCTGCTTACCGCCGAGGTGATACGGTTGAGTGACTGCCGTGCCTGTTCACCGTACGCCACTGCCTGGTTGCTTAGCTCGGAGCTCTCGGTCATTTGCTGTAGAGCACGCAAGGAAATACCTTGCAGCTCTGCGACAAGAGCTTCGATCTCGTGTGTCGACTCTTGAGTTCGCCGTGCTAGGGCCCTGACTTCGTCGGCCACTACCGCGAAGCCACGCCCCTGCTCGCCGGCACGAGCCGCCTCAATCGCCGCATTGAGTGCTAACAGATTGGTCTGCTCAGCCACCATTTTGATGACGTCCAACACGCCACCTATGCGCTCACTGCTTTGGTGAAGGTCCCTAATTACATCAGTGGATGACTTCACGTCGTTGGCAAGGCGGCCGATTTGCTCCGCGCTTTTACGCACTACATGCTCGCCCGCTTCGGCGTGCTTGTTTGCATCTGCGGCTGCTCCGGAAGCATTCTCTGCATAGTTGGCGACCGCCTCGGCAGAGGTCGCCATCTGGCGCGTGGCGTTAGCCGCTAGCGTTGTCTGGCGTTGCTGGTCAAGCGCTCCGTCGCTACTTTGTTGACTGGCTTCCTGTAACGCACCCGCTGCACCACGCAGTTGATCCACGCCATCCAGGATCCGACGTATGAGCTCGCGCAGGTTGGAGGTCATGCCCCCCATCGCTCGGTAAAGCTGACCGAGTTCGTCGCGCCGCTCTGTTGTGATGTTCTGGCTGAGGTCTCCAGCGGCTATGCGTTTGGCGAGGTCCAGCGTCTGATGGAGAGGTGGCAGGATCAATTGGCGGATCCCCCATCCTGCCAGCAGTGCAAGCGTGAGAATGACGCCGGCGCTGACAACCAGCAGATGCAGAATGGTGTCAGCATAGTTTTCCAGCCAGTCTCGATGGCTATTCAAGGCCTCATTGGCGCCCTGCAATACGCGGTCGGCCAGCTCTTGCATTTGCATTGCGCTGTGCTGGTTGGCTGCGCGGCTTTCACTGTATCGCTTGAAGGCCGAGTGGTAATTGGTAAGGGCTTCTTGTGCTGCCTGGAGGATGTCCTGGTGGTCCTCGCCAATCCGGCCCCGAAGCCGCGACACATCTGCCTCGGCATCGCTCATTATCTCCTTCCAAGCGGAGAGTTCTTGCTTATCGTCCCACTGAACATATCCAAATTCATAGCCCCGCATTTGCAGGAGCAGGCGCAATAGCGTCGAAGAGTTTTCTGCAAACGTTAGGGTGTTTGGATCTAGTTCGCCTTGACCGTTCACTGATTCCCGTAAAGCACTGAACATGTCTAGCTCTACGAACTCAAGTTGAATTCGAGCGTTGTCGGCTTGTTTCTGCATTTCGGCTAACGCTAAGTCTGATTGAGTCTTAGTTGCGTGGAAATGGTCAAACTGCTCTCGATAGGCACGAGCATTGAGTCGAATTTTTTTCAATTGCTCATGGTTAACTGTACTTCTGTCTTCCAGGATTTCGTTGACTCGAATGTCTAGCTTGGAGAGCTTGAGCTCTAGGAGGTCAGCGTTCTCTTGTTTGCCCGTCAGAGAGAAGTCTTTCTCGGCTCCACGAGCTTCCTGCAGAAGCAGGTTTAGTTCACCGATTGCTTGGCTCTGTCTATTGCCATCCAGTAGAAGATCGGCTGTCTTTAAGGCCATGGCAATTGCCGCGATGGAAAGCAATGAGACCAAGCCGAAGGCCAGCATCATTTTTTTGCCAACGTTTAGATCTGCGAGAAATAATATGGCGCGTTGCAGCATCTTATTATCCTTCTGGCTGCTTTAAGAGAGAGCTTTTAATGGGCCTGGAGTCGAATGCAAAGCCCGTTAAAAGGCACTAGTTAGTGGTGGGTGGAGCGCAGTAAATTTATTGAGTGAAGCAATACATGATTCGATTTAATCTCCTGCAGTGATTTACCTCAATTTATTGTGCGGTCAGGTTCTGCTTGTCTAACAGGCGGATCACCTGCCGAAAGATAGTGCTTTCCGGCGTTGGCTTTCTTCTCCCGCATATCGAGGATCTCTGCAGCGTGAAGGCCACACTCTTAGTTATGTCGCCATATCTGCCGGTTCAGGCGGGGCCTACTGCTGTTTCGTCCCGGGCAGGAGAGGGAGGCTCAGTTTCATTGTGGTCGGCGTCGGCTGTGGTGGCGCCCCGTTTGTTGGGGGGGAAGCTGCTGGTTAGGTGGCGCCGTGTACGACGCTGCTCCTACTTCCCATCAGATAGATGGGGCGATCTACACCACCGGAATACGAGCGAGCGAGGCGCTCGGTCAGGTGATCGCGGGCAGGGCAGATTGAGCAATGAACTCTCCATTAAGGACAGGGTGACCGCTCTGGCGTCGGATCGCCTCGCTCCAAAGCCGGCCCATACCATCGCTGTGCGAACGGTCGTGGCTTCTGCGCGACATTGCCCATCAGGAGCTTTTAACGCCGCTGGGTATACCTAGCCCCGGGGGTATCCCGGTCTGCGTGCACGAAGGGGGCTGAGTTGCGTGGCGCAATTTCCATTTAAGGCCTAGGGCAGACCCGGTCTGGCGCTTCAGCCTGTTCGAGGCCGGCGGCATTGCACGCTTCGCCGCTTTGCGGTAGCTGCGACGATTTCAGTCCCCGATTGTTGCCTTCCCGATTGTGGCTCGGCCTATCCATCGATAGGTGGATGCATGAGGTGCCTTGGGTACCGTCCAGACGCGTGCTTGATTGCTCACCGGTTCGGCTCCGACGGAACCACTCAGAAGGAGAGGCCGCAGGGATAGGTGAAGCGATGCCAGCTGGTTGGTCCGTCAGAAAGCTCAACTTTTCTGGGGGGCCGGCGAAAGGCACCCAACCAAGCATCCTCAAGGCGTGAAAATAAGAAAGACCGAAAGGTCGGAGGATTACATGCAAAATCTGCTTTCAAACAAGCGTTGGCAGCTCTCGTTGGTCTTCGCTATTGCTCAGGTTTCTTGCGGTATGGCCGCTGCCGCCGTTTCTTCGCAAGAGGCTCAGCAGCTGGGCACGACGCTCACCCCGATGGGGGCTGTCAAAGCGGGCAATGCGGAGGGAACCATTCCTGCGTGGAGCGGGGATAATTCGCAATGTCCTGCAAATCTCCCGAAGGGAAGTCTGGCATGGGAGCCTTTCGCAGACGAAAAGCCAACGCTGACCATCACGTCGAAGAACATGGCTGAGTACGAGGGGCGACTGTCTCTCAGTGTTCAAACCCTGCTGAAGAACAATCCTGATTACCGCCTTGACGTTTACCCGACTCACCGGACCGCGACTGCGCCGCAGTGGGTGTATGACGACACCAAAAAGAACGCAACCAACGCTACGATTAGCGATAGCGATAAAGCGGTGCACGGTGCCTATGGCGGCGTCCCATTCCCGATCGCCAAAACCGGCGGTGAAGCGCTGTGGAACCACTACCTTTCGTGGAAAGGTGAGGCGGTGGACACCCTCGCGGACCTCATAGTCGTCGACACCAATGGTTCCAAGTCGCTGACCGCTCGGATAGACGCCAGTCGCGTCTTCCCGTACTACGTCCAGAATGGCGAGGCGCAGTTCGACGGCAAGCATTGGCAGCTTTCCCGCGCAGAGATTAAGGCTCCCGCACGTCGAGTAGGGGAGGCTACAGTCGGGACCTTGCCGATGGATTACCAGAACGTGCCCTTCGGCTCCTGGCAGTACATGCCAGGCCAGCGCCGCGTACGCAAGCTGCCGAACGTGCAATTTGACACTCCGAACTTCTTCGTCTCTGGCGTTGCCAACTTTGACGAAGCCTACGGTTTCTTCGGTTCGCCAGAGCAGTACGAGTGGAAGCTGGTTGGGTCGAAGGAGATGTACATCCCCTACAACACCAACAAGCTGCTCAAGGCCGGCCAGGATGCGGCGATTGGTGAGCGCTTCTTCAACCCTGACCATGTCCGTTGGGAGCTGCATCGCGTCTGGCAGGTAGAAGGCAAAGTGCGAAGCGGTGTGCGGAACGCCGTGGCGAGCCGTACCCTGTACCTGGATGAAGACACGTGGAACATCGTGTTGAGTGACCTGTGGGACACTCAAGGCAAGCACTGGCGCGGCGGCATCATGTACTCGAGCATTTCCTGTGATCTGCCGGGTATCGTGGCACTGCCTTTCCAGAACATCGACTTCCAGCAGAATGCGTATGTAGTCGGTGAGTGGAGTGACCATTACACCCCTCGACAGGCTCGACCACGCTCCTTCTATTCTGCGGAATCCTTGGTGCAGAGCGCGCAGCGCTGACGAAAAGAAGGGGGGCAGGCTGCTCCTGTGCCCCCTTCTGTTCGGTATTCAATGATGCGGCCTCGCCGCCCGCGCCGACCTGATAAGAAGAAGCTAGTGAGCGAAACTCTCACTAGCTGAAGAATTACTACAAGAGGCTACCTACCGCCCTGACGGAGGTTCGAGATGTACCGTGACACCTATGCAGTTGCCCCCGTCGTCGCGATTAAGCCTGAAAGTCGCACGCCGCTGTCGGCCACCAGGAGTCCAGCCTTTAACACCCAAGGACTGATCGTACGTCCTCGGTTGATGAAACAGCTTCGAGCTGCTCAGGGCCTGAGGGTGATCTCTCTACGTGCGCCCGCAGGATATGGTCGATCCATATTACTGTCGCAGTATTTCATCGAGCTGCAAGCGTCGGGAGCGGCATGCTTCTGGATCGGGTGTCGCAATGATGCCGACGCCGCTGAGATGCTCATTGCGTTGCGCGATGTGTTTTGTCGCCGGGCCGACCTGACATCGTTGCATGCTGTCCCTGGCTCCTGTCTGCGTAGCGCGATGCAGCTAAGGGACATCAAGACGCCCTTGTACGTCTTTATCGACGATCTGCAGTGCGTAGAGGGCGCAGTCGTTGAGGCAATTGACGAGCTGTTGGAACGGGCGCCTGCCAACCTCCATTTCCTGCTTTCTGGGCGCGGTCAACCATCGCTTCGGCTGGCTCGATTTCGCATGCGAGGAGAGTTGTTGGACCTGGATGTCCACGATATGGCTTTCGATGAAGACGAAATCGCCTGTCATTTTGAGAGTCAGGGGCTGGAGTCCTCCTTGTTTTCAGAGGTGCCGACTCCTGTTCAGCGTATTGAGGGATGGGTTGGTGGTCTGAACCTCCTAAGCCGTGCGATCCGATCGGGCAGTGGTCAGCTCAGCAATCTCACCAGCGTTGAGGAGAGAGCGCTTTTTCAGGAGTTCTTCTTCGAAGAGGTTTTTGAGTCCCTGGAATCCAATCTCCAGGATTTCCTGGTGTCGTGTGCCATTCTGGAGCGTTTGGAGCCCGAAGCTTGTGCCATAGTCAGCAAGCGAATAGACGGTCTGAGCCTGCTTAAGGAGTGCCAGTCCAGAGACCTGTTTGTTTTTACTGATCACCCCAAGTCACAGACTTATCGGTTGCATACCCTGTTTCGTGAATTCCTCCTCACGTACCTCGCGGAAAATGATGGGGCCAAGCTGAGCTATTTGCACCGGGAGGCAAGCGACTTCTACGTGCTCAAAGAGGAATTCTTCAAGGCGTTCAATCATGCGTTGAGCTCTGGAGACCAAGAGCTGGCCGCGAGTATTATTGAAGATAACCATGTGGCTTTCTTCGAGCGAAGCGATGACATCGCTTGGCGAATGGTTGAGCAACTTCCTTCGGCACTAATTAGTCGTTATCCCCGGATTCTGATCTCGCAAGCCTGGTCCATGCTTCATCTATGGAAGTTTGAGACGGCCAAGGAGTTGCTCGCCCAGGCTAGGCGCTGTCTCAGTGATCCGGAGTACGTAGCAAAGTACTCGCCGGATTTTATTGAGGTAATGCGGAGCGAGCTTCTTCACCGAGAGGCGATGCTTTCAATGATGATTGACGATACGCCACTGTTGGAGACGCAGGCTCGTAGCCTTGTTGAGAAATACAGTGACGCGCATCCCATCATTCGCGGCAGCATCTACAACGCATTGCTGTATGCACAGAGGGAGCGCTTCAAGCTCGATGAGATTGAAAGGTTGAGTAACCTGACGCGTGAATACCTAAGTCGGGGTGAAAGCAAACTCTCCATTATTGTGCATGAGGCGGTAATTGGTCCTTCCCGATTTATGGGCGGACAAACCGAGGCAGTTATCACTGGGCTCACTAAAGCGCTCGCTGCAGCAGAGTCGATCGCTGGTGTAGGGTCACCCTATGCAACCATCCTTGCTCTGCCGCTGGCCGAAGTGCATTACGAGCGCAACGAACTGGATCAGGCGCGTCGGCTGCTGGAAATATACTTGCCGCACGTGGAGGCCGAGGGCTTCGTGGATCAAGCGATCGCAGGATGGCTCACCGCAGCGCGTCTCGCGTTCAATGATGGTGACCCAGAAACCGCATTCGATTTGCTCGACAAAGCCGAGGTGGCCGCTGCCAAGCATGGTTTTGACCGTCTGCATTATTCAGCCCTGGCTGAACGCCTGCGCTGCCTGTTACGCATGGGTGAAGTGAATGAAATGATTCGACAGGGCCGGAAACACGGTTTGATTGGACAATTCAGTCATTTGAAGCCGTCGCTGGGTGTGACCACCAAGGATGAGGTAAAAGCACTTTGCAGCGTACGTGTGGCCATTGCGCAGAACCGACTCAACGAAGCGATGGATCTGGCCAAGCATTGGCAGCGCTATTTGGCTAAAGCTGACGCTACCCGCAACTTCCTCCGTTGGGACGTGGTTCACACTCATTTGCTAGTCCTAACTGGCGATGAGCGCGGGGCTCAGCGAAACCTTAAGCGCTCTCTAGAGCTTGCGGCTCGGGGGCGTTTCATTCGCACCTTCTCGGACGAGGGAGCTTGGCTCAGTGGTCTGCTAATGGGAGCAGAGTCAGCAAGCGGAGAAGAAGGAAAGTCCGCCGAGGAGTTCATAGAGGAAGTATTAATTTCATTCCGTGATACAAAAAACTCCGTTGTAAAGAGGGCCGAGCCAGCAGTGGTTGAAAACGTGCTGGGAGCTTTGAATGGGCGTGAAATTGAGATCCTTCAACTGGTTGATGAAGGCCTCCGAAACAAAGAAATAGGTAGAGCGCTGAGTATCACGGAGGGCTGTGTAAAGTGGTACCTGCAACAGGTATTTGACAAGATTGGAACGCGTCGCCGTGCGCAGGCGGCCAGCCGAGCTCGACAGTTGGGGCTCATGCGTTGAGTGCATGCAGGGTTTTTTGGATATCAACGGGATATCGAGCGTTTACTATCTTTTGATAGGTTTTTTAGTTGGTGGAATGCCTCTATCTTAAATTTACCAGCCTTCGGGTTGGTACGTTTAAATACATCGGGAAAGCAACTGCTGCTTTTCTTTCGCGTAAGTGTGGAGGCAAAACAATGATAATAAATCGCGTCTGCAAAAGTGCCTGCGCTGATTTTCTTGAAAATGCCGTTCGTGGGAGCGAAGCGAAGCTGATCAAAGCTGCTTCGCGTGGGGCAATAATTGTTGCGGGCGTAGGGTTTAGTGCGGTGAGTCAGGGCATGGCGTTCGATCTGGGTCCTGAGATTACAGCAGACTGGACAAATACAGTTAAGTATACCGCTGGTGTCAGGACTGGGAGTGGGAACTCCAATAACCTGAACGATCCGAACTCTGATGAGATTGAGCGAAATTTTGATGAGGGCGATCTGGTGATGAACCGGGTGGACCTGCTCACAGAGCTCAACCTGAAATACCAGAATTTTACGTTGAACTTGAGCGGCGCTGGCTGGTATGACGATGTCTATAATTCCAGCAACAGTAACGACTCCCCTCAAACGTTCAACCCATTCAGTGTTGAAAATGATCAATTTACTTCTGCTACCAAGCGCTGGGCAGGACAAAGCTTTGAGTTGATGAATGCCTTTGTCGGCGCGCAATTCGAGCCAGGTGGAATGCCTTTGAGTTTCCGTTTGGGGCGGCACACGTTGCTCTGGGGCGAAAGCTTGTTCTTTACGGACAACGGCATTGCATCCGCTATGGCGCCGGTCGATGTCTACAAGGCCCTCAGCGTACCTAACATCAAGGCTCAGGAAGTGTTCCTTCCGGTAAACCAGTTGTCTGCGAGTGCGCTGCTGAGCGATGAGTGGACGGTGGAGGCCTTCTATCAGTTTGAATGGGAAAAGTCGCGCCTCCCGCCTGTAGGTACGTTCTTTGCGTCGACGGACGTCCTGGACGAAGGTGGCGAACGTATCATCGTGGGGCCCGGTGCGTTCCTTTACCGGGGCTCGGATGATGAAGCGGATGCTCCTCAATTTGGGGTATCACTTCGCTGGCGGCCGGCTCAATACAATTTTGACCTAGGGCTATACGCTATTCGCTACAACTACAAAGAACCCCGTGTGATGACGGAGTTGTCTGGTGGATTTGATCCGGCAACAGGTTCTGTTGGTACTTATCATCTGGAGTATAAAGAGAATATCGAACTGTATGGAGTTAGCGTTAACTCCAGTATTGATAATCTCAATTTGGGTGCCGAGCTCAGTTACCGCCATAATATCCCGCTGCGCGTATCGACCAGTGTCCTTCAGCCGGACTCCTTGGGGGATACAGTGAATGCTCAGGTTTCCGCCATTTATGTCGGCAATGCAGGCATGCTCTGGGACAATATAACTTTTGCTGGTGAGATTGCTGGTCATAAATTGGCGAAGGTTACTCGGAATGGCGATCAGCGCGATACCACTTTGAATAGCTTCGCCTATGGTGCACGTGGTGTGGTTACCTTGGATTACTACCAAGTTGCTCCAAGTCTTGATCTGTCCGTGCCTATCGGTATTGGTTATGTGTTCAAAGGTAGGTCCCCGACCTCGGGGGCATTCGGCAACTATGGGGAAAACCAAGGCGGGGACGTCACCGTCGGTCTGGCTACTACCTATAAGCAAACTTGGCAAGCGGCTATTAACTACACCAAATTCTTTGGTAATGATGATGATAACCGTTATGTCGGTCGTGACTTTGTAGCGCTTACGCTAAGCACAAGCTTCTAGTTTACAGCTTAGGCTGGTCTTGCCCTCGCTTTGCGAGGGCTTTTTTATATTGTGGGTAGTTGCGGTGGTTGTGTGTTTTTAGGGATTGAATAGCGTCTATCTTAAGATAGGTTATGCGATCTTCAGGTCGGTGTAGATTTTAGCCTAGACGCTAGGATTCTTCGGGATCCGCGTGAAGGTGGCTAGTTCATTCGCTGAGTAATGGGCTCGTAAAGATAATAACAAATAGGGGTTTAATCGCCCCGTGGACAAAGCTATGCGTGCAAATAAAAAGGCCTTGCTGCTGACCTTGCTATTGTCGATTACCTGGTGCACTAGTCATGCGCATGCAGGTGAGCGTACTCGGCCCGTGGTCCTAGATCGACCGGCGGTCACTATCAAGCATCCAGATAAAGGGTTTTTGTTGGCAGCGGCACGGGCCGGCAATAGGTTGGTGGCCGTTGGAGAGAAAGGTTTGATCGTTCTTTCCGATGATCAGGGAGCTACCTGGAGACAGGCTCGTGAAGTACCAGCGAGCGTCCTGCTGACCGATGTTGCCTTCGCAAATGATACTTCCGGTTGGGCCGTTGGGCATCTGGGGGTGGTTTTGCACACAGAGGACGGTGGGGAGACCTGGAGCCGTCAGCTCGATGGAATCCAGGCGGCGCAGTTGGTACTCGCGGAAGCCGTCCACCACAGCACTGCTGGCACCGCTTCTTCCGTAGATCAGCCATTGGATGCGCTGACTAGTGCCCAGAATCTTGTTGCGGACGGACCTGACAAGCCATTTCTATCGTTAAGCATTCGCGGCGCAAGAGAGGTCTTGGTTGCTGGTGCCTATGGATTAATGTACCGCACCGTAAATGGGGGGCTTTCATGGACTTCCGAAAACAGTGCGCAAGTTAACCCGGGAAGTCTTCATTTCTACGCTCTTACACAGTCCCAGGGGCCTCTGTACGTGGCCGGTGAGCAGGGCTTGCTGCTGAGTAGTGAAGATGGGAAACGATTCCGGGCGCTTCAACAACCTTACGAGGGCACATTGTTTGGTGCTGTGGTTACCAAGAACAGTGATGTTCTAGCGTTTGGTCTCAGAGGTAACTTGGTGCGTTCAAGTGACCATGGGCAGAGCTGGAGCAGAATTGAAAGCGGTGTCTCTGCCTCATTGCAGGCCAGTGAGATATTGGATGATGGTGCGGTAGTTCTCGGTAGCGATAACGGCCAGATCATTGTAAGCCGAGATGGGGGAGAAAAGTTCTCTCCTCTTGCGCAGTCCAATCAGCCTGTCGCTGACATCCTTCAACTTTCAAGGGAGAAGTTGTTGGTTGTGGGACCTCTTGGTGTAGAAATTGTTCAGCTGGAGGCAAAGTAAAATGCAATTCCAAACCGGGGCATCCTCTAGTTCGTTTAAAGTTGGTGATAGTTCGTTCCTCGAGCGACTGTTGTTTGAGAATCGCGGAGTCATCCTTCTCCTTTGCCTGCTGATAACGGTGTTTCTAGGGTATCAGGCACGCTACCTTGGATTGAATGCTAGTTATAAATCGGTCATTCCCCATGATCATCCATATATCCAGAACTATCTTACCCACGAAAAGGATTTGAAGGGGTTGGGGAATACTCTTCGTGTGGTTGTGGAAAATAAATCTGGGAGCATTTTGGACCCCCACTACCTGGATACTCTGCGCAAAGTCAACGACGAGATTTTTGCGCTGCCAGGGGTCGAACGGCCGTATTTGCAATCACTCTGGACGCGCAGCACGCGCTGGCTTGCAGTAACCGAGCAGGGTATTGACGGTGGGCCCGTCATGCCGGACGCCTATGATGGTTCAAAGGCCAGCTTGGAAGAGTTGCGACTCAATATTATGCGGTCCGGGGAAGTCGGTCGTTTGGTCGCCAGTGACTTTCAATCCAGCGCAATTATTGTGCCCCTCCTTGAGTACGATGCCCAGGTTGGCCAGAGCCTCGACTACGGACAGCTATCCAAGCAGTTGGAGGTGATCCGGGCAAAGTACGAAAGCGATAACGTCGGCATTTACATCATCGGATTCGCTAAGGTAATGGGGGATTTGATCGATGGCTTGGTAGAGATTCTGATCTTCTTCGGTGTGGCAATCGCCATTGCCACTGTCATGGTGTACTGGTTTACCCGCTGCCTGCGCAGCACGATGCTGGTAGTGCTGTGCTCCCTTGTGGCCGTACTGTGGCTGCTCGGCATGCTGCCGCTTATGGGCTTCCACCTTGATCCATACTCGATCCTTGTGCCGTTCTTGATTTTTGCCATTGGCATGAGCCATGGCGCACAGAAGATGAACGGCGTGATGCAGGATGTCGGGCGCGGGCTATCAAAAGTGGACGCTGCGCGTAACACATTCCGACGTCTGTTCATGGCTGGATTTACTGCCCTGGTATGCGATGCCGTAGGCTTTGCTGTTCTGTTTATGGTCAATATTCAGGCAATCAGGGAGCTGGCACTAGCCGCAAGCCTTGGCGTCGCTATCCTTATCTTTACCAACTTGATCCTGTTGCCGATTCTGCTCACTTATACGGGCGTCAACCGTCATGCCGCTGAGCGTGCCCTTCGTAGCGAAGAACGCGCTTTAAATGGCAATAGCGGGCCGTGGGGACTGCTTGTCCGGTTCACTCAGCGCCGTTGGGCATTTGGTGCAATCTGCGTTGCATCATGCCTGGCTATCGGGGGGGCCATATTGGCCTCACAGCTGAAGATTGGTGATCTTGATGCTGGCGCCCCGGAGCTCAATCCGGACTCACGATACAACCGGGACAATGCGTACATCACCACAAACTACTCAACCAGTAGTGACGTGATGGCAATCATGGTGACTACTGCTGATGAACAGTGCGCTGATTACGATACGGTGGTTGCTGTGCGCGATCTGCAGGGGCGCCTGCAGCAGCTTCCTGGAGTAGAGGCTACCAATTCATTTGCCGACCTAGTGCGTCAGATGGGGGCGGCTTTCAATGAAGGTAGCTTTAAATGGGCTGAGATCGTCCCTAATCAGGTAGTGCTCAACACTGTTATGACTCAGGCCACGCGTGGGTTGTTCAATGGTGATTGCAACATGCTCACGGTCTACGCTTACCTGCGCGATCACAAAGCTGAGACTTTACAGCAAGCTGTAGAGGTGGTTGAGCGCTTCGCTGCAGAGTCAAACACTAAGGAAGTAAAGTTTTTGCTGGCGGCAGGTAACGCTGGGATCGAGGCAGCCACTAATCAGGTGGTTAAAAAAAATAACTACCTGATGCTTTTGGGGGTGTATGTCGCGGTTATAGTTCTGAGCCTAATAACGTTCAAATCGTGGCGGGCGGTATTGGTAGCGATATTGCCGCTTGCGCTGACTAGTATATTGGCTGAAGCTCTGATGGTGCTCGTAGGGGTAGGGCTTAAGGTTTCCACATTGCCAGTTACTGCGTTGGGCGTGGGGATCGGTATCGACTACGCACTATATATTCTTAGCATAATGCTGCTCTGGTTGAGGATGGGGTATAGCTTAGAAGAAGCGTATGCACGTTCACTGATGTTTGTTGGCAGGGTGGTGTTGCTGACTGGTATGACGCTAGCTGCTGGCGTGGCCACGTGGATGTTCTCGCCAATTAAGTTCCAAGCTGATATGGGTTTGTTGCTGGCGTTTATGTTCCTCGTTAATATGTTTGGTGCATTGATCCTACTTCCGAGTCTAGCGGCTTTCCTCCTGAAACCGAGCAAGGTAGCTAAGGAGAAAGTTGAGGCGGACATTCGGCTTAAGGAAAAGTGCGAAGCTGTATGATTGGCTCCTAAAAGTGTCACCCTTTGAACCCACTCCGGTGGGTTCTTTTTTATACAGGGGACCATGTGGGGCGTAGTTAAAGTCTCCACGGTTCAGAGCTGGGATATGAGCTAAACAGCGGTGTGACCAGGTCTAAGAGCGCGCGCCTGCATTGGCCCTTCGCACCACTCCCATGAAAGTCTCCTCTGGCTCCGCATTACTATCTTGCGATAGGTACTGCGTTGGCTGTCCCTTCCTATTCTCCAGATTGCAGCATCTCTCTGTGAGCCGGAACCTCTTATTACGAGTGTTTCTCTCCAGCACCTCCATCAATTGAGTCACAACTAGCCGCCATGACCCAGCCTCGACCTCCAGCACTCGCTCAGCATTTTCCTGATACCCATATGCGGAATTTCAGCTCTCTGGAGTTGACGCGGTTCAGTTTTGATACCCGTTGTAAACAGTTGCAGCCCCCGGCAGATATGCAGGTGGAGCGGGTTAACCTGAACGGTGTAAGTGCGATGTGGGCCATCCCAGAGGACTACGTCGGGTCCAGGACACTCGTATACGTGCATGGTGGAGGGTTTGTGTTGGGATCTGCCGAGGCCTTCGTGGGGCTGGCCGGCAATCTGGCTCTGCAGGCGGGTGCACGGGCGTTGATCCTTGACTATCGTTTGGCACCCGAACACCCATTCCCGTCTGCACGCGAAGACATTCTTGCTGCTTACCATGCGCTTCTTGGCAATGGTATTGCTGCGGAAGAAATAGTGTTCGCAGGAGATTCGTCAGGGGCGAATCTGATTCTTTCGTTGCTGGAAGATGCTAAGTGCCAATGTCTACCTTTGCCCGCAGCGGCACTTCTTATATCGCCTTGGGTCGACCTCAGTTTGCAGCACGAGAGCTTCACGACCAAAGCAGCTAGCGACATTTGCCTTACCCCAGAGTGGCTGGCGAACTGCGCCTCTCTTTACTTGGGAGAGATTTCCGCGGTAGATCCAAGAGTGTCAGTGCTGCAGAACAGCATGATCGGATTGCCCCCCATGATGATACAGGTGGGCTCAAACGAATTGCTTCTCGATGACTCGCTTAGGCTGGCAAGGCACGCAGGTGGGATGGGAGTGCGGGTGAGATTGGACGTGTGGCCGAATATGTTCCATCTCTGGCACAACCATGCGTCAGAGTTGGAGGAGGGTGATGCTGCCTTGCTCCAGGGGGCGGAGTTCCTAGCCGCGAATCTGCCTTAGCCTTCCGGTGGCATTGTACGAGCATCGGGAAAGAGTCAAAGACAGAGGATAAGGACACGGCCAGTATGAAGACCGTGCCCTTTCTCCATCGTGCGGGCTTGCAAGGCGAACTAGAAACTCAATGTGGCAACGTCTGCACCAATTCTACCGCTTGCCGTCATGCCAGGGGCCAAGTGGAAGTCGTACGAGATAGCTGGTACTTCAGGGTGGGGAGCGTTGTTGTCCAGGGTTGGGGTCACGATCAGCGTGGTTGAACTCACTCCGAAGACTGCGTCGTCATCGATGTAGCAATCCCCAGCTATGTAGAGGGCGGTTACGAGCTCTTTGTGCTCGGGGGCGCTGATCAGGTAGTGGATATGAGCTGGTCGGTACCCATGGCGACTTTGGGCATCTAGCATGCGTCTTACCGGCCCGTCGTCAGGTAGCGGGTAGCTTTTCGGCATGACCGTGAAGGCATGGTAACAACCGTTCTCGTCAGTGCTGTAGACGCCCCGCGTATCCATTTCCTGTCCGCGCTGAATGTCATAAACCCCTTCTGAATCGGTCTGCCAGATCTGCACTGTGGCATTTGGGATCGGATTTCCATCTGTATTCAGGATTCGGCCATAGAGCTGAAGCTGGGGGCCATTGCAGCGGCGTGCCATTGATTCACCGGCCTGGTAGTTCGGTGCATTCTCCCGATAGAACGGACCGAGCAGACTGCTTTCGGTGGCTTGGTTTACCCCACTCCCATCCTGAAGCAGATTAACGATAGTGCTCAGACCGAGGGCATCCGAGAGGAGGATGAACTCTTGTCGATCGCTATTACACATTTGACCGGTCGCTGTGAGAAATGCGATTCCAGTCAACCATTCTTCAGGTGTCAGGTTTGCTTCAATGGCAAATGCATGCAAATGTCGAACTGCGCATTCCATCAACGTGCGTAGGCGTGTGGAGGGTGTTGTAGACATCTGTGCAATGACTGAGTTTGTCAGTTGAGATAATCGTTCATCACCGAGAGTGGTAGTCATCTTGTTATGGTCCTCTTGTGATACTGAGCTTGGAGAGCTCTTAATAATAACTTCTCGGATTTATCAAATGTTCGGCAGGTTTCATCTGTGAACTATCAGAATGAATTGTTTGCGCCTTGGCTGACGATGGAAGATTCGAGGCGAGCGGCGTACGAGACCTGCCGAGGAATGAATGCCGGGGGAGACCCCGGCATAAATGGCGTTAATTTCAGACGGTTTGCGCTGAAGGAAGGCCGGTGACGTCGATTCGACGATTGTCCTTCTTGTAGGGGGCAGGCGCGACGCGGGCGCGGATGTGCTTCTGACGGGTGCCGGGATGGCCCCAAACCACTACAACCTCCGTACCTGGGGTCGCGTACTCTTGGTCGATAACACACAACGACAGCATTTCGCGGAAGGTGTAGCTGTAGCATCGCGAGCTTGAAACGCCGATTTCGTGTCCATCCACTAGCACCTTGTCCATCCATGTCAAACCCAGCAGGTTTCGGGGCATTTCCATATAGGTGTATGGCTCTGCGTCCTTGCTCAGAAACGAGGCTGAAACGTCGGATACATCTTCGCCATTCCAGACGAGAGTGACCATTGTCCGACGTGGATTGGCCGCTTCTTCTTCTAGAGCGGCGCGACCGATGAATTCGTGGTCGAACTTCACGTTCTTACCCCAGCCGAGCTCGAACGGCGTGCGGGCATAAGTTGTGAAGTCCCTGCTTTGAGCACTACCGGCGACAGCAAGCCACTCCATGAAGTAAGGCATGCTCTGCAGGATCACACCGAGAAAGTCGCGTTGATCGTCACCGAACATTGCCGGTAAATAGTCCACGGTCGGTGTGGGGAAGCAGGCTTCGACGTGATTCACCATCTTGCTGCGTCCGCCAAGACGGCGGATGCCATATCGCTCTCCCACCTTAAGAATCGTGTTGTAGATTTCGACACCGTTGTGGCTCTCGCCGTGAAGTTCGTATCCGAGTTCACCGGCCATGCCTTGGCGGAGCACGTTGAAGGTCATGCCATTGATACTTGACTGGCGGAATCGCATGAAGCCGATGTCGCGCAAGCTTTCGCCCGTGAGCTCCTCCAGGAGAAGCAAGGAGTTGGGGCCTTGGACCTGGAATGCGAAATAGTCTTCGGTAACGACTTCGGCCTTGGCGTTGTAATTACCCTTTGCAAATTGATACATCGCCCAGGCGACTCCGGGCCCACTGGTGTAAATGAAACTTTCTTCGGAGATGCGCATCAGGACGCCATCTCCCATTATCTTGCCGGATACATTACAAAGAACCGCATGTTTGGCTTGACCAATGTCGAATTTTGCAAAGCTGTTTACGGAAATTGAGGAGAAGAAAGGCAGAGCGTCCGGCCCAGTAATTTTCAGTTTCATTAGCGGGGACCAGTCGCCGATGAAGCAAGTTTTCTTCCAAGACTCGCACTCATCGATCCAGTTGGTGTATTCCGTGGGCTCAAGCTCGAAGAAGAAGCGTGTGTAAGAGGTGGTGCGAGGGTCGTCCGGTACTTGCGCTACGTGGTATAGAGGCTGCGGATTTGCTTTGCTCATGGTATTTCCTCAACTTTCTTGTATTGAAGTGTCGAACAAAAGGTTCACGGCTATCATCCAGTTACAAGCTTCGAACATAAAAAACTGAGATTGCCGCCACGGCGCGTAACACTTGCGTTATTGCAGTTAACTTGGACAGATTTGAATCGATGAGCAGCGTGTTCTTACGGTGTTTGGACACTAAGAGACGGTGATGTAAGCCCTAGTCCCTACGCCGCCAATGTCACTATCGGTATTTTCTAGTGAAGCCGATTCGATGCAGGAAAAGCTCCGGATGTGCATAGGCTCAAGATAAGCGCGTGGGAGTGCTTAATCCCCTATCCTCAGATAGGGAGAATTACTTGGAATGTTTGTCTAGCCTGCATAGGCATGATAAGTCGGCCATCCCTGGCTGAAACGCTTATGTACATGCGTTCTAAGTAGCAGTCTCATAAAAGGAAATAAATAAGATGATGAGCTTCGAGAATGAAACTGTCTTGATTACCGGCGCAGCCAGCGGCATGGGGGAGTCTCATGCGCGCGCGTTCCATCGTCTGGGCGCGAATGTTGTCATTGGCGATATCGCAAAGGACAAAGGCCAGGCGCTTGCAGACGAGTTGGGCGAACGTGCGATGTTCGTTACTCTGGATGTAACTGATGAAGAGTCTTGGGATGCTGCCCTGGAGCAGGCTCGCACCTTTGGTCTGGTCTCTGTATTAGTTAATAACGCCGGTATTATTGGCTTTGACCCGCTTGATGGCCGCGAGAAGGACATTTTTCAACGGACGCTCGATATCAACCTTACGGGCGTATATCTTGGAATCTGCTCTGTTATCGCTGGAATGAAGGAACTGGGTCGCGGCAGTATCATCAATATTGGTTCCACTGCCGCCGTCCAGGGATATCCTTTAGCGTCTGCTTATTGCGCCAGCAAGTGGGGCGTGCGTGGTCTGACTAAGGCGGCGGCGTTGGAGCTCGCTCACGACAATATTCGAGTGAATGCGGTGTTCCCTGGGGCAGTTCACACGCCGATGACTGCGCCACATGATCTCAGTGGAATGCTTTCTATTCAGGCTATCCCGCGGGCGGCACAGCCGGAAGAAATCAGCCGTATGGTGTTGTTTATTGCGCACCAGGATTCGGGCTTTATTACTGGCGGTGAGTATTTGGTAGATGGCGGCACTACGCTTGGGCCGTTACCTAAAAACTGGCGTGAGAACCATCAGTAATCGTCTTGTTGCCTAGTGTCTCTTGTACAGGATGCATTCGGTGTTCTGTACAAGCGCTTGTCGCTACCTCTAGCCGCCAAGGTAGAGGTCGGAGGCCGAACTGCCCGCCAATGAAAAAGCGCCGGTGAGCGCTGCCCGCCGGCGCTTTCTCTTGCTCCTTTCCCCCCCAATTCCTTCAGAGCAAGCGAAGCCACCTTTTTGGCCATGCCTTATGCCCCGGGAAGTCAATTCTCTGCCCGGGGCAACACCTGTCCATGCTAAGTCCGTGGCTTCGTCGCGCGCCTCGTGGAGGTCGTATGCGTTACTACGGTCGCGGCTGGCTCACGGAATCGAAGGCCAGCCTCGAAAGCCCGGCGGCAATGTGCAATTGACGCTGGAATGCATGCAAGCTTCAGGGATGTCTGCGGTGTAGCGTTGCGGGGTGGTTTGGGCGGCAGCGACGATCAGCAGGATGGCGATGGTAGCTGCGAGGCCGATGGAAATTATTTTTGTTCTCATGGCTATGCCTCTGGTTGGAGCAGGACAGCCATAGCGTCGCCATTTGCGTGTCAGAATGGTCCTATCTTTCGATAGCAGTACTGGCCATCTCGGAATGGAGGTGACCTAGTGCGCAGCGACAGCAGGCAAGTAGGACCGGCGAGCATCCCTCAACGACTTTTTCGATTGCTCTTCTTCATTCGGCCCCTGCATTCCACCGGTTTCTTCACCAGGCAGTGCCAGATTCCGGTAGGAAGTCATCGTAGATTTCCTTCATCAACTGCCTGAGCCAGCGATTCGCTTCGTCGTGGTGAAAGCGGGGGTGCCAGTACTGACAAATTGGGAATGGCGCGAGATCCACTGGGGGTTTCAGGCGTCGAACCCAGCCGTACTCATCAAAGATACGGCCGATCTCTCCTGGTACGGTCGCAATCAGCTCAGGATCATTCTTGATCAGCATGGGAATGACCAGGTAGTGGGGGGTCAGCAGGAACACGCCACGCTTGATACCGTGTTCGTCCAGCGCTCGATCATAGTGCGTGGTCTTGCCCCCCAGGTTGATCACGATGTGTTTCATGCGGGTGAATTGCTCAAGGCTGATCGAGTCCCCGACCTGTTTGTTTTCTCTACTGACGATCGTGACAAACTTATGGAAGAACAGATTCTGCTGGAAGAGTTCGTCGTTTACGGCAAGCTGCGATCCCATCGCAAGGTCAGCCTCGCCCGACTCTAGCGTCGCAGCTATGTTTTCGGGCCTGACCTGCAGCGTTTGAATGGTGCAGTGTGGTGCTCTGCGCTTTAGCTCCTGGATCATCCTGGGCAGAAACACGAGTTCGCCCATGTCGGTCATGCAGAACTTGAACGTACGGATTGCCGTGCTCGGGTCGAAGCGAGCTTGGGTGAGTAGCGAGTTCCGTACCGTGCTGATGACCTCCAGTATCGAGACTGCTAACTGCTCGGCCTTGGGCGTCGGCCTCATGCCGTCACCGACCTTGATGAACAGCGGATCGTTGAAGAAGTCCCGCAATCGTTTTAGCGCGTGACTGACCGCGCTTTGCGAGAGATCCAGGCTGTCAGCGGCCCGGGTCACGCTGCCCTCACGAATCAGAGCATCGAAGACCGGTAGGAGGTTTAGGTCGAGCTTCTTTTCGTTATGAATGCTGCGCATGGGATTGGGTATTTTTGTGATTGTGGTGCATTAGGGTATTCCAAGAATTTCGTTACTTGAAACACCGTATGGGATTTAGCAGCGCTGAACCCGGTAGGTAGACCACCTAGACAGGAGAAAGCAGCGCGGCATTACGTGGAGGATTCACAGGTCGCCACCCCGAACGTGTTGCCATATCCATTCCAGAACGATGCATGGACCTGCTAGCTCCGGTGGTCATATTCGAGGTGGCGGGGGCCAAGCTGCAAAATGTCGATAGATCGAATGCGCTCCGTGTTTTTAGCAGCATGAGCTTCGAGCTGTTGGCGACTCAGTTGCCCTAGTGCTGCTGTACAGCAGCATGGGTACCAACTGACACAGCTGCTGGTGGCTATGTAACCCTCGTTTTCCCTCTGCTGGGACGTCTCCACGCTCTACGTGGTGCCTAGGGTGACTACCACCAGGAGAGTAGGGCGGGTAGGCGCTGTACTCGAGCCCTACCCGGCGAGCGTGCTGATCGACATTCGGTGGGGTCTCGAACAGCACGCTCTCGCTCGCACTTTTTAGTGTGGCTGGTGCAGTTGCTACGACGCACTGAGCGCTCCGCGGATGAGTGTGAGAACTGACTGGAGCATTTCAGGGTTATGCACGGCGTTCATGTCGTGCATCTACGGCATGCGTGGATCTCAATCAGTTGAGTTTTTATAGTGACTCAGGCGTCAGTGCGGCTGCGCTGACGCCCACTCCAATAAAAACGAAGCTCGGAGACCGCTGTGTCCAATCCAAAGTTCATTCTGCTGTTGTCGTGCCGCAATACCGCCGGAATCGTGAAGGATGTTTCCAGCTACCTCTTTGACCAGGGATGCAACATCCTCGATGCGCAGCAATTCGATGATCTGGATACTCAGCAGTTCTTCATGCGAGTGGTGTTCGACGCGATAGACAACGGGACGGAGCTGGTACTCGAGATCGAGGACATCAAGTCCGGATTCGCCGATATCGCCCATTTTTACGGTATGGAGTGGTCGCTGCGTCCGCAGGACCAGCGCAAGCGCGTGATGCTGCTCGTGTCCGGCTATGACCATTGCCTGCGCGACCTGCTTTACCGTAGCCGGATCGGCGAGCTGCCAATGGAGATTTCGGCCGTTGTCGCCAACCATCCCCAGGAGCGATACGCCGCAGTCGATCTGCAGGGCATAGCGTTTCACTACCTGCCAGTGACCCGGGAAAACAAGTCCAAGCAGGAAGAGGCGTTGTTTGCCTTGATCGAGTCCACCAAGACCGATCTGGTGGTACTCGCTCGCTACATGCAAATCCTCTCCGATGACCTCTCGCGCAAGCTGGAAGGGCGCTGCATCAACATCCATCACAGCTTCCTGCCGGGATTCAAAGGGGCACGTCCCTATCACCAGGCCCATGAGCGTGGCGTGAAACTGATTGGCGCGACCTCTCACTTCGTCACTTCCGACCTGGACGAAGGCCCGATCATCGAGCAAGACGTCGAGCGCATCTCCCATCGCGACAATGCAGAAGATCTCGTCCGTAAGGGGCGTGATATCGAGCGACGAGTGCTGGCCAGGGCAGTGCGCGCCTATCTGGAGGACCGCGTCATTCCCAATGGCCGCAAGACCATCGTGTTCGAAGGCTGACGCCTAGCCACACATAACAACAATTCGTAGACGTAACCGAGGTAAAGACATGCTTCCCAAGAATTTCAGAAAGACTCCCGAGGGCTATTTCACGTCTCGTTGGGGTCAGCCGGAATACACGGATTGGCTCGACGAGAGCATGTCCTGGAAGGACAACTGCTATATCGGTGACTGGTCGTTCCTTTGGCAGCGTCGTTACCGCGGGCCGGACGTGTTGAAGCTCTTCTCCGATACCTCGATCAACAGCTTCGCCAAGTTCGACATCATGCAGTCCAAGCACGTCACTCACTGCAATAGCGATGGCAAGGTGATCCATGAGGGCATCCTCAGTCGCTGGGGAGAGGATGACTTCATGCTCTTCGGTCGAGGAGGCTTCCTCATGGACTTCCACCTGCGCAAGGGGGATTACAACGTCAGCTCGGAGGTCGTCGAAGGGTTCAAATTCCAGGTCGCTGGGCCCAACGCAGCTGCATTGATCGAGAAGCTGACGGGCGTGGCTCTGGCGGACATCAAGTTTATGCACTCACACGTGGTGAAGATTGCTGGGCATGAGGTCTACGCGCTGCGACAGGGCATGTCCGGGGAGCCTGGTGTAGAGCTGCAAGGGCCTGCGGAACACGCTGCCGAAGTGTATGAGGCCGTGGTGCGGGCCGGCGAAGCGTTCGGGATCCGCAAGCTGGGTGGTCGGGCTGCCTTCATCAACCACCTGGAAGCCTGCTTCCCCACCATCGTGACCGACTACCTTCCTGCGATCTTCAGCGAGGACATGGCTGAGTATCGCGCTGAGTTCGAAGCGGCCCTGCCGGCGTTCGCCTCCACCTTCAACGTCGCCGGCAGCTTCGAAGCTGATGATGTCAGCGCTTGGTACCGCAGCCCCGTGGAGCTGGGCTGGGGGCGCAACATCAAGTTCGATCACGACTTCATCGGCCGCGCGGCATTGGAAAAGGAAGTGGCCAGCCCGCAGCGGGTGATTCGCACCTTGGTGTGGAATCCCGACGATGTGCTCAAGGTGTTCGCGTCCCTGTTCCAGAAGGGCGAGCACTATGCCTTCATGGAAATGCCCCGGGATCAACGCGGCTTCATGTACGCCGACAAGGTGCTGGTGAATGGTCGTGAGGTCGGCGTTTCCACCTCGCGCGGCTACAGCTACTTCTTCCGCGAGATGCTCTCGCTGTGCACCCTGGACGTGGCCAACGCGGAAGTCGGAACCGAGGTCACGGTCATTTGGGGTAATCCGGGTGAGCCGCAACTACCTATTCGCGCCACTGTCCAACCCGCACCGTACAAAACTGACAACCGCCGCAGCTGAGTCGCCCTGGGCCCTGGCTTTCAGCGCCTGCTCCATCTGTAAGACCCGGAGAAACAATGTCCGCATTCCTGATCGACGGAAAAGCCGCAGCCCGACAATTGCGTGAACGCCTTGCGCAGGACGTGAGCGCATTCGCGAAGCGACACGGCCGCGCGCCCGGCCTGGCAGTCATCCTCGTGGGGACCGATCCCGCCAGCGAAGTGTATGTACGCAACAAGGTGCTGCAGACGGAAGAGGTAGGTATGCACTCGTTCGAGTACCGCTTGCCTGCCGACACCCCGGAGGAGCGTCTGCTTGCTCAGATCGACACCCTAAATCGTGATGACCGCGTTGACGGCATCCTGGTGCAGCTGCCTCTGCCCGCGGGTATCGATGTCACCCGGGTCATCGAGCGCATAGACCCGGCGAAGGATGTCGATGGTTTCACCATCACTAATGCCGGTCGTCTGGCAACCGGGCTGGATGCCCTGGTGCCATGCACGCCGACAGGAGTGATGTTCCTGTTGAGGAACCTGCATCCCACTCTTGTTGGCATGAACGCGCTGGTGATTGGCGCGTCCAACATCGTTGGCAAGCCCATGGCACGGCTGCTACTGCAGGAACGTTGCACCGTGACGATCGCTCACAGCAAGACCGTGGATCTTGAGGCAAGGTGCCGGCAGGCCGATATTCTGGTCGTGGCAACCGGCGTTCCCCAGATGATTCCTGGCGATTGGGTAAAGCCTGGGGCCACGGTCATTGATGTCGGTATCAGCCGCATCAAGCAGGAGAACGGAACCACCAAGCTGGTGGGCGACGTTCACTTCGAAAGTGCAGTTGAGCGTGCCGGGGCGATCACGCCTGTGCCTGGTGGAGTGGGGCCGATGACGATCGCTTGCTTGCTGGCCAATACGTTGAGTGCAGCACAACGGCGTACGGAAGTGCAGAGCCATCTTTGATGGCACTGCAGCCTGTGGGAGTTGGCGACCTCAAGGGTAAAGTTTGCTTAGCTAAATGACCGGCCGTTCTGGACTGTTAGCTTGCCTTCGCTAGCGGCGAGGACCGGTCAGAAACGGGCACTCTCTGGCTCCGACATCTCGGGCGCTGAGCCTCTACGGAGCTTTGAGCGCAACGATGGTACAACGAGCCGTTTCAATGGCCGCTTTTCGGCTAAAGGTCTTTCCCGTTACCAAGGAAAAGGGCCGGTGAGCATTGCCCACCGGCCCTTTCGATTACTCCTTTCTACCCCAGTTCCTTTGGGGCTAATGGCCTTGCCCTGTTGCTAAAGCCACCCTTCGATGGCCAGCGCCGCTGCCTCCCCAGGCAGCGGCTGTGCACCGCTTGGTGCATCCGTTCCAACAATCGTGAAAACGTTCCAGCGTTTGTTGAAAAACTACGCGAGATAGCTTTGATCCCAGCTCAGTGCGCCGTAGGTCTAGTACTCGATGACGCGAGTTTCGAAGAAGTTCTTCTCTTTCTGGCCCGATTCTGTCCAGCCTTCTCATGGGTGAGCATCTCACTGACCTGGTCCTTGGCAAGCTCGATGGCCTCTGCGTTTAATTTGATTCCGTTACCAATCGGCCGTCAAAAGCAAGCCACCAACAGCTGCCGGTAGTGCTGCGAGAAGCTGATTTGATAGCTTGGCTCAGCGGCGAAATCACCCAACGAGGAGATGCCTACCGAACCTGTCCCAAGACCCTGCCCACTCTCAGTACCACTGCTGCCATCGACATAGTTAGCGGTAGCCAGCCCGCCAGACGTAATGCCGGGTGTAGAAGTAGGCGTATGAACCTGACTCAGCACCGCCAGATCATCCGGTAGATCATCTGCAATGCGCTCCGCAAAGCGCTGGAGCGTGGGCTCCGCGAGCATGAATAGCCAGGCCTTGTCATCGGGCTCGCCTATACGCCGCAGCACCCGTCCCAACACTTGCCGGTAGTGCAGCTCGGTTCGGATGCGGCTGAGGTAGCAGCACACCTGCAAGCGGGGGATGTCTGTGCCTTCGCTGATCATTCCCACGGCGACGATCCAACGGCAGTCGCTGTGCTTGAAGTTATTGATCACCTGCTGGGCATCCGGGGTTCGGTTGGTTACGACCCGGCAACTTTCTCCCCTGGATTTTAGGGTCTGGGCAATCTGATGGGCATGCTCGATATCGGTGGCGACCACCAGGCCAGCAGCATCCGGCTTGATTCGGCGAAGCTCATCCAACCTTTCGCATCCCAGGCCGAGCAGTTGATCGATCACCTCGTCATGGCGAAGCAGGTCTTCATAGGTGACGGGGGATTCCTCCAATAGCTTGACAATGCTGGGAAAGTGCCTGGCGAGGCTCTCGGCCCCCAACTCTTCCGTAAGCTTCACCTTCTGGTTGTCGAGGAGGACGATGCGAGGCGAACGGCACACCCCGTCCGCAATGGCCTCCTTCAAGCCATAGCGATAGTCACAGATCAGGTGCCCCTCGGGAGAGGAGTATCGCGCGAGGGCAATAGCACGGTCGTCCGAGCGCCATGGAGTGCCGGAAAGGGCCAGGGTGAAAGCGGCACGATCCTGGATCCGTTGCAGGATCTGCTGTCCCCAGGCGTTGCTCAGGAGCGGATCATGACCGGCGCAATGGTGGATTTCGTCGAAGACGACAAATACGCGGTAGTCGTCGAGGAGGCGCCAGAATGCCTCGTCTCGGTACTCCATGGCTTGGTAGGTGTACGCGCCACCCAAAGCGCCAAGCAAGCCGTCCAAGCGTCCGCCAAGCACCGATGAAAAGGTCGAGCGAAAGCCGTCCACCACCTGGCACGACGGAGCAAAGCAGAGCACCAGATCGATCAAGCCTTGCTCCCGCAGGCGCCGGGCCAGCTCCGCTGCCATGCGAGTTTTGCCGGCGCCCGGTGTTGCCTGGCAGAAGAAATGCGGCGTGGAAATGAAGTGCTCGAGCGCCGTTTCAATACAGCGACGCTGCCAATTTCTCAGGGATGACGTCATCGCGAAGTAGTAAGTGTCTTGAGCGTCTTCTCGACGGCACGGAGGTGTCCCAAGAGGCGCGAGCTGCGGTCCATGGCTTCCAAATACTCGCCTTCGACCTTTTCCCGCAGATCCGGCATGTCATCAAGTAACTGCTTGAATCGCTCCGCCTCGCCCATGGCGGACAGGAAGTCGAGCCGGATCTCCTTGAGGAGCGTTTCCAGGTGCTGCTCCGCGTCGAATGAAGGTCTAGGCGGCTCAAGCACTGGCGGCGCCTGCCTTGGTTCGCTGAGGCTATTCTCGAACCCGTTGTCTACTAGCTCGAGTTGCAAATGTGCCGGGATTGGTTGCAGGTGGTAGACCTGCCCGCGCGTGCGGCGCTCTTCGTCAAGCACGAGCCAGCCTACCCGCAGCATTCGGCGGATCTGCTTATACACATATCGGCGCACATTGCCGAGACGAAAGGTCATGCCCTCCAAGCGCTTGGCATAGGCATCCCGCAGGTCACGAGTCGTGAATTGCGTGCGCCCTTCCTCCTGAAGCAGCTGATACAGCCGCCTATCGAAGATGAACGAGGCAGATCTCATGCGGGCACCCACGGGGTCGTAGCGTAAAAATGCGGATTATAGTCCGTGGTTTGTGCGTCGGCAAACGCAGGATAGTGCCGCCTCAAGTGGAGTTGAGGCGGTCATGGATCAGTTGGCGAAAGCGTTGGGGACACGCATTCGGACGCAGAGAAAGTCCTGCCGGATTTCCCAGGACGCATTGGCACTGGCCTGCAGCATTGACCGCAGCTATATGGGACGCATCGAGCGTGGTGAAGTGAATATCACCGTCGAGAAGCTATACCGTATCGCCAGCGTGCTGGCGTGCGATCCAGCCACTCTTCTGCCTCAGGTGACAGAACTGCAGGCCAACTAATCGTTACGGGAATTCAAGAAAGCCCAAGGCTGACTTTCTTGTGGAAGCTCTTCCACCTTTCCGGCAAGCAGTGACTTTATCTTCTCTTGGCTGGCTCGCCATTCCGCAGCAAATTCCTCCGGAGTGAGATCGCCAATCGTGCGGTGCGGTCGGTGTTCGTTGTAATCCCGTCGCTACGCCGCGGTGCGAATTCTGGATTTTGCCAGCGAACAGAATCGTGGCTCGTTGAGGCATTCATCCTGGTACTCGCCGTTGAAAGACTCGATGAAGGCATTCTGCGTGGGATTGCCAGGCTGAATTGGCCATCAGTTTGACGGCGCGTTGAGAGGGCCTTACACAGTCTTAAGGTCACTATCCATTGCCGCTGTGAGGGACTCCTCGCGCTCGATGTATTTTTCTTTGCTGATTTTGCCGGCCTTGAAATCCTGAAGAAGGCGTTTTCTTCGGCGCTCGTAGACTTCATAACGTCGGGCGATTTCGACGTTGTGGATGAGTTGCTCGAATTTGGATTTGACCCTGAAAGCGGCGTCTACATAGTCAAGCAAGCTTTCTAGCGTTGCATGGCCGCTCATGGACATCGCTCGCTCGGCCAGCATCTTATTGGTCATCAGCGTTTGTCTGAATGAGTCGGTGCTTAGCGCCTGTGTTTCAGCAATGAGGTTGGCGACAATGTTGGTACAAAAGGCGTGTCTAAAGAGGTGTGCACAAGCTTGTTCCTCAATGCCAGCTGCGCGTCGGATTATTGAAAATTCGGTCGTCAGCGTGTCTGCCCCTAAAGGGCGTCCGCCGCGCTCGGTAACAAACAGGAAGCCGTGATCTGGAATGCCCTTAAATCGTTTCATGATTTCGCGGCGATCGCCGCGAATATATGTCAAGAGATCCTCAATCAGGGGAGGGCTCAGCTCTAACTCGCGCGTCAGGCCAGTCTCTCCTCGCTTTAAAGTGGTGATGGTAATTATGTGTTTTTTTTTCTTGCTGGCGGCTAATACCTGGGCAACGGTAATAGGCTGAATTTCGCCTCGTCGCGCACCAAGTTCCTCAAACAAGGAAATCATCAAGTGCCGACGATTGCATAGAAATTCTGAGTTGGATATCTCATCAACTGCATAGCGCAACTTTTCAATGCTCGCCTCGCCAATAGGCTTGCGAGTCTTTTTGGCGCTGGCCGTCCTGAAAGATCTATGGTGGACGCTGGAGCGTTTGAAGGATTTTCCGTTTCGATAGGCAGTTGAATCGACCATTTTTATAGCAATGGTTCCACCAATGCCAACGAAATTATGCAGCTGGTTCATTTCTCCAACGTGTGATAGAAAGTTCAAGCACCTTTTGCCAATGCTGGAAATTGTGCGCTCATTTCTCTTGAGTTGGCTTGGGTTGTTGAGTTTGGTCTCCTTGCGGAGCCCATCGATGAACTCACAAAAATCGTCGTCCGAAAGAGAAATGAAATTGAGTTTGTTGTAGTAGCAGAACCTGATCAAATGGCTAATCTGACCCGCGTACTCTCCAAATGTACCACCTTTGCTTCCGAGTCTTGACGGGCCGTTCCCGCCTCGGCCGGATTGCATACGGATTCTAATCATGTAGGCATTTGCTTGCAGGCATGGTGATCCATCCGGCCATGTCATGAAGGGCATGTTGCTGCCGTCAAGCGTTCGGAGCGTGTCCTGCGTTAAATAGTCGTAGAGTCTTAATATAGGAATAGGTTTAAAAAGTTGAGCTGATTCAGGATACTCAACGATTCTATTTTTCATTGGGCACCGACTGCAAATGCTTTTTCATGGACAGAATAGTGATGTCGTCGAAAGGTGCAGGATTCAAATTTAAAATCTTGATGATCCGATTGATCGCGTCGTTAATCCTTTTTTGTCGAAGACCTGTGCTGGGGGTATCGGATATTGTGATTAGATCCCTTCGGTTAACCTCCAGTGCCTGTATTAGAACCATGTTAACTGCATGGAGTGTGGCGACAGATTTCTTAAGTTCCTCAATCTGATCCTCCAATGCAGAACGGGTCTTCTTCTTAGGGGTGGTCAAATCTTCGCTAAATTTTCGTATTGCCGCCTGTGCTTGCACTCGAAGCTTATCCAGGTGCTGAAAATTTATATCAGAGGAATTGTCGGAGAGCCTTTTCTTGAGAGTGTTAAGGCTTATTGGTCGAATTGCTAGCTGTTCATCCTGTACGGTGAAATCCAGATCGAGGGCGCAGAGATTTCCCTGGCTCTTCAGTGCGTTAAAAACCTGTTTATTTTCGACATAGCTCCCTGGGGAGTACGCTATGTCTGAAAGTAATTTAAAAATGTTCCCAATAGATTGGTCGATCAACTCGCGCTTAGGCAATGTGCTCATTGTTTTAGCTGACAATAAATAGGACTTTCATGGATTTGCCGTTTTCATCGTTGAAGAATTGCGGCTCAATCCGGACTTTACCTTCTTCAAGCATCGCCGAAAGGTAATCTTCGATTTTCTGCTCGTCTACCAATGAAAATTTAGAGGTGCCGAATTCCGCAAACAGCAAATCTTGCAAATTTTGATAGTTTTCCAACCGCTCCTGTTTAGCAAGTTCAGCGAAATAGCGGGCGCCCGCTCCCCTGATATCTTTGGGCTCCAGACATTCAGTCAGGTAGTGCCAAACGTGCTCGATGTCGCGGTGGCCAAGCATCCAGCGAAGGGTATCCAACTCGCCGAAGCTATTCGTGTAGAAGAACATGATGGCGAAAAAGCGGCGTAGTTGGTGTTGGCGTACGTAGTAGCGCTCCCCAGCAGCGTTAATATCGCTTTCGAAGTAGTCACAGGCCAAGTCCAGATTGCGATGGTACAGGTGCAGTGTGCAGTCCTGCAGTCCTTTGAGTCCCCGCAACCATGGAGTCGCGAACAAGTTGGTCAGGTCGCTTATAACTCCAAGGCGTTTAAGTATCATTTGAAAGCGGCGCAGTTCCTCAATCATTTCGACGGCAATGGCATCGATAGGCCGAGACTCACGCTGCCGAATCCCCAAGGCTTTGTGGGTGGATTTCGCTAGGTTGAAGACAAGCCATGATTTGCTTTCGTCCAAGCATCTCGAGGCGTCTAGAGTGACCAACTCGTCAATGCGCCGCGCCATGAGCATCCCAACGGCCAACTGGACACTGCCCAGGTAGACACTCACCAACTCAAGCAGTCCATGGTTGGCGCGTAAGTGCTGGAAGTATTGCTTTGCGCCACCTTTTCGAGGAGATTTATTACTACGGTAACTCGAAAGGCCTAACTTTTTAACGCCGAAGCTGACAAGTTCCGGGCCGATAATCCTCAAAAAGTCCGCCTCGGGTAGGCGGGTCATTGCGAGATTCTGTCTGTGGCAATGCGCTGCTACTCTGATGAAGCCGTTTAGGACCTTCCTTCCATGTTCGACATGAAAATCTATACTGCAACGGAAGAGCTTTAGCAGGTTGCTCGCAGGCACACTTCTGTACCGGGAAGCCTCGTTGAGTTTTGGAATGTACTCTATGATGGTGTGAGTATCTGAGGGAGCCGGCAACCCCAATGTGCTGAGCGCTGCGCTATTCACGAGTGCATACCGATAGTAAAAGTACGCGGTGTCTATAAGGTGTTCGGATTCACCTGTGGTTACTTTGACTTTCGGATATTCGCGCTTATACCTGGTTTCGCTGGGATAGAAGCTTAGTACTTCGAGAGACGATTTTGGCGTCTGCCGCCCGTAGATCGTGTCTGGATAGACGCTTTCCGAAAGTAATTTAGTATTTACCTTAAAGCCCTGGCAGTGGGTTCCGTAGTACAAATTAGCTTTCATGAGCGCCGCACGAATCATCGGGATCTCAGCTACGGTGATATTGAGTTTAAGATCTTCACATTCATCATCGTTAACCTCCAGCATACTTGGATACTTAGCAAAAAAATCCTCGGCCTCGCTGTAGATTATATTGCTCAGTTGGGCATTACAGAAAGCGGATGCGCGTTCATGCCATGCATAAACGGACTCTTCAGCCCGTGGGGAGGAGGCCAAATGGTTGAGAATTCCTTTCAATTCATCGGCGTTCAAGGCGCCAAGGCCGAATTGGATAAGACTAAGGCTTTGAGCATGGATTAACAGATAGTCAATGATTTTTAATATGAATGAAAGGCGCGTTTTTAGGGACGCTGGCGCGAGTGTGGCAAACTCGTCGTTGACTCCCGTCGTGCCAATGATGAGCAGGTGCTTCAATGACCGGAGTAGTACCTCGTTGTTGTCGTCAGTTAATAGGCTGCCATCCCCAAGACGTACACTCCAATCAAGTTCGTATAATTTCTTTTTGTTAATATAAATTGACCAAAGAGTCTCATCGAAGTCACTGAGCAGCCAAGGTGCTGACGTATGAGGCGATAGTTCTGTTACCCCAAACTCATCGAGGAATTCATACCCCGTGCTAGATTCACGCCCAGTGAGCAGGGACATAGATCAATTTCTCCATTTTTTTTGCGTCGATCAGCTTCAATGCAGCATTCAGGTGTTTTTTCAGTAGACGGTTAGATCCTTTTTTGATTTCTGTCTTGATTTTGTCTGCAAACGACGCCCAGTATTCTGCTTTTCCGCATACGCGGGCCCGGTCGGTGGAGGCTGTGACTGCCACTTCGAGTGAGAGCAGAGAAGCCAGGAACGGCACGCCGATAGAGAGTACAGCCTCACTGGTCTCGGTATTTTCCCATTGTTCTGTGCGTTCAGGGTCGGAGGCCTGGGACGGAATCTCTTTGATTCGGTGGTTGGCCAGAAAGTCATCTAACTCATTCATGGTATTGAATTGCGTCGCCCGAAGGAGGTTCGGGCTATCTTTCATCGCTTCACAAACAAGAGCTTTCTGAAAGATTCGGATCCACCGAGCTTTGATAAATGCTAGTAACGCATCCGGAAGGTAGTGGCTGAGAAGATCTGGATAGTAACGCTCATGGCCGAGGGCCTTAGACATGGCCTCGCTACTTTTGGTCTGAATAAATATTTCAACTGCCCTAGATGTCCGTATCTTGGTCAGTCGCACCCGTTTGATGAACTCGATCAACTCGTCTGCTGGCAGGTCGCTGTGGGGACTAAATTGTGCGATTAGTTGTTCGCGCAACTTAGGATTTCCAAGAAATTTATGCTTGTTCCAGTACGTTACATTGGCCCGCCGAACTCGATCAAAGGCTGTGCCTGACGTGATAAATAGGTAGCGATAGCTGTCATCTCCTTGGGCACGAAGCTTTCTCCGGCATACGCTAGTTATTTCGATGATGTCCTTAACTGTTTGGAAAGAAATGTCATTGAGTTTGATTACCTGCTCCCGCATATCTGATCTTTTGCGGTTTTTGTATCCAGTGAGTAAACGCTTCTCTTCGTCAAATCCCGTCAATTGACCTTGCTCATTATAAAGCTCGAAACTCCGTAGAAATTCGGTCGTGATTTCAGGATGCTCAAGCACCAATAAGCACTGAAGCGGGAACAGGCTTCCTGTCACGGGGTATCCGTAATAGTTGGCAAGTTCTGAGCCACTGCAGTTTTCGCCAGTGACCCAATAATGGACTTTGCAGAGGAACGCAGGTGGCACTTCGGAACTGGTGGCCTCCAGTGTCGCGCAGACGTCGGCCAGCGTATATTTTTTCGCGGTACTTGAACCTTTGCACTCTATAATCGGATTGCCTTTCTGAGCTAGCAGGACACGACGAGCTTGTCGGGATTTAAGGTCTGCAGCCTGATGGGCTGCCCAGCCACGAACCGTGGCTAGGTCGTTCTTAATGTGGAAGAAGAGGACCTCAACGGCTTCAGAGTCGGTTACGTGAAGGGGAATGCTCGTAAGTAGTTTCTCTTGGACAAGCAGCCCGTCTTCGCACTCTTTTAGTTTGGTTTCAGATCCACGTTTGGTTGACGATGGTGGCTTCTTGATAGGCTTCGAGAGGTTTGCCCATACCCCTGTTTTGCATAGGCATACCTCAACCGTGCTTACAAACGTGTTCCAGCTTTTGATTTGTGATTTTGCGTCCTTCTGGGCCTTCTCTGCCTTGGTGAAGTGAGCAATCGTGAAGGCTTGCATGAAGCTTTTCACGCCTTCTTCGGTATTAAAGGTCCTCCGTGGCCACCTGGTTTGGTGCTCGCCGAGGTAGTCGAACATGTCATTCCATTCGTTGTGAAATGAGGCAGGTCGGCCACGGAAGTCTTTTTCAACCTCTGCGAAGATGGCCTCTACAAATTTCCTTCCATAAGGGACTACGAGCTGGCCGAGCCGCAGGTACACGCCACGTTTGTGCGGGCTTTGGATTGCCCAGCCCTTCCAGTACCAACGTTTGTCATCACTAGTCGAAGCAATCCTCGCGCACACGGCTGGGTCTGGTTTGAACAGGGAGATGTCCCAAGCTAAAGCGTGAGCGCCAGAAACTCGCGCTCGTGCCGAGGTGAGCGACTGGTAGAGACGACGGCAAATTCCGACGTTCCGTGGTCCCGATTGCTCCAATAGAGCATTGCCTGCCATCGCGGCGCAGAACCCTTGCATGATTGCCTCAATGGCTGAGCTTCTGAGCGTTTCCATGGTGATTCGCAGGCCGGCAATGTCGCAGTAGGCCTCCAACAGCTGCAGGGGAACACTGATGCTGTGGTGACTCGTGCCGAAGGATCGTTGGTGGAGCGAAGCCCCATGGTTAATAAGATTCGCCACTTCTGGGTCGATTGCAGCGAGAGGATGAGAGCGGATGGCCCGGGTGTCTTTGATAATTGTCATTTTTATTGAGTTGCCGTGGCGGTCTGAATGGCCCATTCCAGGGGCGTTGAAAAAATAATGACAAAGGTTGCTAAATAGTCAAATCGCGGAACTGGGTTTCGAACTCACCTTCAACTACAAGGAGGGCCTGGATCTGGAAGCGGTTTCGGCGTTCTTCGAGCGTTTCATCGACGAAGCGGTCGAAGGCAATGGCCTGGGCTTCATCGGTTCCGAGGACTACGGTTTCGTTTGCCTTGGCAAGCGTGGTTCGGTTACCGCTGAGCAGCGTGACCTGGTCGAAGCCTGGCTGAAGAAGGGCCACGCCGAACTGGCCGGCTCCACCGTCAGCCCGCTGATCGACGTGTGGTACCCGGAAAATTCCGTCAACGCCTGATTGGGTTGAAGGATGAAAAAGGGCGCCTGGTGGCGCCCTTTTTTGTGTCTTGCTGTTATGCAAGCTAGCGCTGCGTTGAAGTCGGATTCTCCTACACCTTCGGCGGCCAACACCTTCGAACACGCATCGCGATTGAAATCGCTCCCACAATTCCCTCCCGCATCCTGGCCAGACGTGCTCAAGCCAACCCCGCTTTCGCCAACACCGCCGTCTCATCCACCTGGTCGATCTGCTCCGGCTTCAGGAAGCGCCGGGCGTAATCCAGGTAGACCCCGGAGCGGATGAACAGGCCGAACAAGTCAGGGTCGATGTGGGCGTTGCGGCACATGCCGGTCATGATTCCCAGCGCTTCGGAAAGCGTCTTGCCCTTCTTGTAGGGGCGGTCCACGGCGGTCAGCGCCTCGAAGATATCGGCGATGGCCATCATCCGTGCGGGCAGGCTCATTTCTTCGCGAGTCAGGCGCTTCGGATAGCCGGTGCCATCCATCTTCTCGTGGTGCCCGCCGGCGATCTCCGCGACGTTTGCAAGATGAGCCGGGAAGGGCAGGTGATTGAGCATCAGGATAGTCTGCACGATGTGGTGGTTGATGATGTAACGCTCTTCCTCGGTCAATGTTCCACGGCCGACGGAAAGGTTGTGCAGCTCTCCGCGATTGAATTTGTGTGCCGGCACCTGCAGCTTGAAGCCCCAGGGATTGTCCGGAGGGAGCAGTTCACTGGCGGGGCGCTCGACCACGTGGTCGGGGCGATCGGCCAGTAGATTTTCCTCCACCGGGAGCGGCTGGGGCGGGGTGCGGGCCAAGCGCTGGGCCTCTTCCCAGGACACGCCTAGACGGTTGTCCAGGGTGCGAGTCCAGGTGCGTGCGGCAATGTCCTTCAAGCGCGCCTGGTCGGCATCCGCCATGGCTTCGCCGCCCAGGTTGCAGTGGGCGATGAACGCGAAGTCATCGTCCAGCCTGGCCAGCTCCTCGTCGCGCAGCCGCGCTTGCCCGGCCTCCTCGGCACCCTCGGCAATTGCTTGCCAGTAGCGCACCCAGGCATCGCGCTTGAGCACCTCGAAGCGGGTGCGAATCTCATGGATGCGATCGTTCAGGGTTTCCAGCTTGGTGGCCTTGTCCACGACGTATTCCGGGGTCGTGACCTTTCCGCAGTCATGCAGCCAGGCGGCAATATGCAGCGCCTCCCATTCCTCATCCGTGGGGTTGAACCCGCGGAATGCTGTCTCGTTGCTGGCGGCGGCAGCGCGGGCCAGCATCAGGGTGATTTCCGGCACTCGCTGGCAGTGACCACCGGTGTAGGGACTCTTGGCGTCGATGGCGCCGGCCATCAACTGGATGAAGGCGTCCAGCAGTTGCTTCTGCTTCTCCAGCAGCCGCTGGCTTTCAATGCACAGTGCGGCGACGCCGGAGATGGCTTCCACGAAGGCAATGCGCTCGGGCTTGAGGATGGAGGGGCGCGACTCCTTGCCGGTGTCGCGGTGCAGCAGGACCAGTACGCCGATGGTGACGCCCTGGCGGTTGTGCAGGCCGGTGCTGACTAGATGCACGCGAGGGCTTTCCAGGGTTTGCAGCAGGTCGCGGTAGGCCCCGGCCTGGTCATAGCCGAAGGAGCATACCTGGCTGGGGCCGCCGTGGGACGGGAGGTCGAGCCAGTGGGGCAGGGCGGGACTCTCCAGGCCGAAGCCGCGAATGCCGTGGGCGTCCAGGTCCTGCTCCTGATCGTTGAGGAACAGTCCGTGGGGTTCCAGGCGACCCTTCTGGTTGTCGATCAGGTAGAGCAGACCCCCAGAGGCTTCGCTGATGTCGATGGTTTCGTCGAGGACGCGGCGCAGCAGATTGTCGAAGCGGGTTTCCGCCGAAAGGCTGGAGGCGATCTCGAGGAAGCTGGAAATGGTTTCCTTCATTCGTGCCGTGGCCACCGCCAGCTGGTCGACTTCCAGGATCGGCGAACGGCCCATGGCAGGCAGGCTGAAGTTGAAACTGCGGATGGCTTCTGCCTGGGTCACCAGGGCTCGCAGGGGTTTGACCACGACGCGCGAGAGCAGGACGCCGAGCGGGATGCACAGCAACAGAATGGCCAGGGTCAGCATCGCGCCTTGCCAGCGGATGCGGTAGGCATCATCCAGGAGCTCGTCCTCCGGAGAGAGGATCGCCAGCTGCAGGCCCTGCGGGCCTCCCTCCTTGAGGTGCTGGCGGGCGAGGACCCAGCGACGGTCGTCGATCTCCAGGCTGGTGCGCAGGTCATCCTGTCCCGCGAGTCCGATCAGTGCCGCGAGCGGGGGACTGAAGTCCTTCACCTCACCCAGTTCGGGAGCGCCGTTGAGTCGCTTCACCAGTTTGCTGGTATCGGGATAGGCCACGGCGCGGCCGTCGGGTTGGTACAGCACCACCTCGGTGGATGGAGTGACGCGATGGCTGGCCAGGGTGGCGGACAGGTCTTCCAGGGTCAGGTCGGCACCTATCACCGCATCACCGCCACTGGGACGGGCCAATGTCGTACCGACGGCGCCACTGGAGAAGAACACATAGGGCGTCGTGGTGATCGCACCATCCTGCTCCAGGGCGCGGTAGTACCAGGGCCTGCCGCGCGGATCGTAGCGCTCGTTGGGCTCCTCGCGGTTGGCGATCTGGTTGAGTTGGTCGTCGACGAAGAAGGTCATCGATCGCGCCGAGGACTGGTTGTCTCGCTCGATGCTCCACACCTGGTAGGCCGCGGTCGCCGGTGCCTTGAATGCCTTCTTCAGCGCCTCGCTGCGCAGGTGTCGGACCATGAAGAAGTCGCCGTCGTCATAACCGAGATACAGCGATGCCAGCTTGGGGTTGTCCTTCAGTGCCTGGGTCAGGGGTTTGAGCAAGGCGTCCACGCGAGCGGCACTGTCCAGGTTCTGGTCGGTGTCGCTCAGGGCCAGCAGGTTGAGCAGATGGTGGATCGGCTGGTAGGTGTGCTGCAGGTCGGTTTCCACCTCCGCGCTGATGCGGCCGAAAAGCTCGTCGCTGCTGGACAGGATGATCTGGCTGGTCTGCCGGTAATTGAACAGGCCGAGGACGATGCCGGTGATAAGCAGCAGCAGGGTGAAGAGCGCACTGATGTGGACGTGCAGCGGAAAGCGACGCTCAGCGAACTTTTGCGGCATTGCGGAAGCTCCTTGAGCCCTGTCCCTGATGGCCTACAGCAGCATAGATGAGGCTTGTTGCGCGCGTCGTGCAATCTGCCATGAAGGACGGATATGTCAGGGTCGGGAGGAAATAATCCGGGAAAACGCGAAAGCCTGGCTCTCCCGTGTGCACGCGGGACCGTGGATTTGGTACTCGCCGTGCGGGAAGCGGGCCGTCCTGCCTATTGAAATCAGCCCGTGCCTGTAGGACGGGACGCAAGCTTCGGTAGGGCTCGTCCTGATTCGCTCGACTTGTGCCGTTCGGGGGTCGACAGTGCAACGCGCTTCTCTATCTTGGCAGCCACTAAACCGTGCCAAGGGGGCGATGCTGTGAGCAAACTGGTCAATCTGGATGATTTCCTCGAGCCTGGAAGCGAGTCCGCCTACAAGGTCATTATCGTCGACGATCATCCGGTGATTCGCCTTGCCGTCAGGCTGTTGCTGGACCGCGAAGGCTATGCGGTGGTGGCGGAAACCGACAACGGTGTCGATGCGATAGCGCTCGCACGAGAGCATCAGCCGGACATGGTGATCCTCGATATCGGCATTCCCAAGCTTGGCGGCCTGGACGTCATCGTCCGGCTCAATGCCCTGGACCTGCCTCTGCGGGTGCTGGTGCTGACCGGACAGAACCCCAATCACTACGCCACGCGCTGCATGCAGGCCGGTGCGGCCGGCTTCGTCTGCAAGGAAGGCGACCTCGCCGAAGTCACCGCCGCGGTTCGGGCGGTCCTCTCCGGATACAGCTATTTCCCCAGCGACGTGATCAAGTCGGGCAAGCGGCAGATCGGCTTGCCCGATGAAGTCGAGATGATCGGCCGCCTTTCCGATCGGGAGCTCGTGGTGCTCAAGTTCCTCGCCAATGGTTTGAGCAACAAGGAAATCGCCGAAGAGATGTTCATCAGCAACAAGACCGTCAGCACCTACAAGACTCGCCTGTTGCTCAAGCTCAACGCCCGGACGTTGATCGAACTGGTGGAGTTCGCTTCCCGCAACACCCTGATCTGAAACCTTCATGCGCACTCTCTACCTGCTGGCAGGCCTCTTGCTCGGGGGCTCACTCCTGTCCTCGAACAGCCTTGGCGACGACAGGAACCTTTCCCTGGAACTGTTAGGTCGGTCCGAGTCCACCAGCCTGGTAGTGCCCATGGAAGAAGAGGACCGGCGCTGGTTGAAGGAAAAGCGCGTACTACGGGTCGGCACCAACGAGCCGGACTTTCCGCCCTTCGACATCACGGCGAGTGGCCAGGACTACGAAGGCGTCACTGCGGATTTCCTGCGGCTGATCGCCCAGGGCCTCGGGGTCAAAGCCGAGGTGTTGCGTTTTCCGGATCGTGATTCTGCGCGAGAGGCGCTGCGCAACGGGACAATCGACCTGCTGGGCAACAGCATGGAAGGCGACGCTGCCAGCCCCGGCCTGATCCAGAGCATCTCCTACATGCATCATCAGCCGGTGATGGTGACGCGCATAGACGACCGTCGTGCCGCGAGCGGTAATCTTCGCGGGCTGCGCCTCGCCTATTCAGAGGGTGGCCCGAGCCTGGAGTTACTCCGCCGGCTCTACTCCGATGCGCAGCCGGTCAAGTACAGCTCGGTGCGAAGGGCCTTGCAGTCGGTCGCGTTCGATCAGAGCGATGTCTTCATCGGCGACGCCGTGGCTGCCGACTACCTGATCAAACAGGGCTACCTCATCAACCTGCGCATGACGAACTTCGCCGGCTTTGATGGCGTCGGCATCTGCTTCTCCCTTGCCGAGGGCAACGAACGACTACAGCGGATTATCGACAGTGCGATCGCAGCCATCCCGGACGCCGCACGGATGGGCGTCGCGAAACGCTGGGGCGGTGGTGCGGGCATGTTCCTGGACAATCTCCGGCCCCAACTCACCGAGCGCGAACGGCACTGGATGGAGCAGCACGGTCCCACCCGGCTGGTGGTCGACGAGACGTTCGAGCCGCTGACCTTCTTCAACAGGCAGGGTCGTTTCCGCGGAATCGTGTCGGACCTCCTGGAGCTGATCCACCAGAGGACTGGCCTCGAGTTCGAGGTCAGTGCCAGGTCCACCGCCAGGGACATGCTCGCGGATCTGCGGGAGGGTCGCGTCGACATGGCCGCCACGCTGTTCTCCACTCCCGAACGTAGCCAGTACCTCGGGTTCACCCGACCCTACTACAGCACCAGCAGTGTTCTGGTGGTTCGGGCCTCGGATAGCGCTCCGCAAACGCTTGGGGAACTCGATGGCCGTGTCCTGGCTGTTCCTGCCGGTCACTCGCTGATCCCATACATTCGCGAGAGTTACCCCAGGCTGGAGCTGCGAGAGGTCGAAACCGCTGTCCAGGGACTTGCAAACGTCGCGGAGGGCAGGGCCGACGCAGCGGTGCATGCCATGGCTTCATCCACCTTCCTGATCAATCGCTACTTTCCCGGGCGACTCCGCATCGCCGACACGATCGGCCGCGATCCGGGCCGCTTCGCCTTCTCCGTAACTCGCAGTGCGCCCGAACTGCAAAGCATCCTCGAAAAAGCATTGTTGTCCATCTCGCCGGATGAGTTGGGGAGCATCATCAACCGCTGGTACACCAAGGCCGAAGAGCCGAGCAGCTGGATAGAGTATCGGTCGCGGCTTTACCAGATCGGCTTCGCTTTCCTGCTGGTGGCGATCGTGTTCGCGTCCTGGGCGCTGTACTTGCGCCGGCAGGTGCGGCGGCGTGAACGGGAGGAGCGCCGCCTGAACGACCAGCTGGCATTCAAGCGTTCACTGATCGATGGGATTCCCTTTCCGTTGTCCGTGCGCGGGCTGGACGGTCGCACCATCACATGCAACCGCAGCTTCATCGAGGCCCTTGGTGTACCGCGCGCGGCGCTGATCGGTCTGCGGTTGACCGAAGTGCCCGGTCTCAAGACGAACACCGTGGCAGAGCTGGAGGAGTTGGAGGGATTGAGCCGGCTCGCGCTGGAGAGGGGCGAGGCGCTGTTCAGCGACCATCAGTTGCATCTGCTCGGCAGCACCCTGGAGGTTTCCTACTGGGCCATTCCCTATCGCGATGCCTTGAAAAGGATTCGCGGCCTGATCTGTGGCTGGGTGGATATCACCGAACGCAATCGACTGATGGATGAACTGCGTCACGCCAAGGAGCAGGCAGAGTCCGCGAGCGTCGCGAAGAGCCGTTTCCTCGCCACCATGAGCCACGAAATCCGCACGCCGCTGAACGCCATCATCGGGATGCTCGAGCTTGCCCTGAAGCGCGAGCATCTCGATCGGGAAGCCATTCTTGTCGCTCGGGAGTCAGCGGATTCCCTGCTGGCGCTGATCGGCGACATTCTCGACATCGCCAAGATCGAGTCCGGGCGCATGACTCTGGAGCCAAGTCGCGAGTCACCGCGCGCGCTGATCGAGTCCGTGGTCCGTGTGTTCGAGGGGCTGGCTCGGCAGAAAGGGTTGCGCTTGGTGTTGGAGTTGGACCTCCAGTCCCGGGACGATGTGATGGTGGACGGCTCCTGCTTCAAGCAGATCTTGTCGAACCTCATCAGCAACGCCATCAAGTTCACCGATGAGGGCACGGTTCGCGTGCGTCTACAGGCTTCCTGCAAAGGACATGAGCAACTGCAACTGACCGTGAAAGTGGAGGACAGCGGAATCGGCATTTCCCAAGAGGACCAGCAGCGCCTGTTCCAGCCATTTACCCAGCTCGCCGGTGGCGTGGGGGCGGGGCAAGGCGGTACGGGCCTGGGCCTGAGCATCTGCCGCCGGCTGGTGAAACTCATGGGGGGAAGTATCGAGCTGTATAGCCGGCTGGGTGAGGGTACACGTGTTTCCGTGAGCCTCGCTCTGCCAGCGCTGGCACCATTGCCGCCGGTTGCGGAGCTGCATGAGGCTCGGGAACTGCCGCCGGGGGCTTTTCGTGTGCTGGTGGTGGACGATCACCCGGTCAACCGAATGATGCTGGTCCAGCAACTGGAGCTGCTGGGGCAGTTGGCCGAGCAGGCGGAGAATGGTGAAAAGGCGCTGGCTATCTGGAGTGCATCGGATTTCGACCTCGTGATCACCGACTGCAACATGCCGGTAATGGATGGCTATGAATTGACGCGGCGTGTTCGCGAACTGGAGCGCGCGCGAGGCATGCATCCAGCGCTGGTCATCGGCCTCACTGCCAATGCCCAACCGGAAGAATTGGCGCGCTGCCGCGAAGCCGGCATGGACGATTGCCTGTTCAAGCCCATCGGCCTGGAAGGCCTGCAGCGCTATCTCCAGCGTCTGCTGCCCGACGGGGTCGAGCCTTGCAGCGATGATCAGCCCATCCGCCTGGACCTGAGCTTGCTGGACCACACTGCTGGGGGCTCGCCGGAAGTGATCCGCATGCTGCTGAAGGAGCTGTACCGCGCCAACGAGTCCGATGCCGAGGAGATGGGCATCCTTCTGGAGGCTGAGCGCTGGGATGACCTGGAGCGCCTGGTGCACAGGATCAAGGGTGCTATGGAGTTGATCGGCGCCGAGCCACTATTGGCCCATTGCATGGCCTTTGGTCGAGCCCATGACAACGGTGCCGAGAGCCCCGAGCTGATGCGACGAGCGCGGGCAGTCTGGAAAAGCCTGGGCAGCGTGCAGGTCGAATTGGCGCATCAGCTGCAGGACTGACGACCGGGGTTACTCGGTCTGACGTGCCATTTCCATTGTGGGCGTTGGGCCGGTGCCCCAGCGCAGTCGCGCACGATAAGCGAAGAAGGCTACAAGCATCGCGAGCCCGGCGCCCAGCAGCGAGTTGTACAGGCGCAGTTCCGGAAGATGCCAGTCACGGGACAGGCTCTCGGCCAGCAGCACGAAGCATACGGTGGTCTGTACCACGAACAGCCCGTAATGCTGGGCAATGAAGGCCCGGCTGAGAACGATCAGTGGCAGTAGGCAGGCCACCAGCAGGGCAGGGCTCTGCAACCAGCTCCCCATCCCGATCAGGATCAAGGCGCCTAGGAGGCTTCCCACGCAGCGTTGGATGCCACGTTGCAGGCTGCTGTTGAGGTCCATCTGGATCGTGGTCAGTACCGTCAACGTCAGCCAGTATCCACGGGGCATGCCCGTCAGGTTGACCGCAAGACCTGCGAGCGCCCCAGCAAGGCTGCAGGCCAGGGCGTGTATGACCCAGAGGCGATGGGAAACGCGTTGCGCAAGACGACGCATCACTTTGGCCAGGTTGCCCGGGCCGGGAAGCGCGGGCCAGAACCGCAGCCCGTGATAGGCCCGCAGGGCGAAGGCCAGCAGCATCACCCACAGCCCGCCGATTGCGAACAGTGCTCCCACTGCCATGCCATTGTGCAGGTTGCCGAGCCCCGCCTGGCCCTGGCCAAGACAGAGGCACACCGCGAGACCCGCACCGAGCTTGCCCAGTTCATTGCCGAATCGTTGCAGAGCGGCGAGCAGGAGCCCCGTCAGGGCGAAGCTGAACAGGCTCAGCAAAGGATGACTCGCCACCCAGAAGCCCGTCCCAGCAGCGAGCGCTCCCAATCCGGTGAGCAGCGTCATGCGCAGCATGCCCAGACGGTGCAGGGGATTGGCCAGTGATGCCTGGAAGGCGCCGGTGGCGGCCCAGAGAAAGCCGGTGTGGCTGGTGAACAGGCCCAGCACCAGCGGCAACCCACAGCCCAGGCCGGCAACCAGGGCGGGTCCCCATGCGGGTGCGCCCGCGTGCCAGTGCAGGCTTTGTCTGAGCAACGTACGCATCAAGCGTCTCCTGAGGGCGCTGGATCAGGTGGGGCTGGATCGGCCGGTCATTTCGCGGGCCATTTCGGTTGCGTAGCTGTCGGTCATCCCGGCAATGAAATCGATCATCCGAATGAAGGACTGATACAGCGGCCAGGCAGGATCAGGCGCATTGTTGCCGAGCAGGTCGAGGATGCGCTGATTCTTGAACGACGGCGTGCGCCCGCCATGTTGTTCCAACGCAGCGCCGCAGAATGCGTTCAGGAGGATTTCCAGGGTGGTATAGGCGCCGATTTCGTGAAGCGTCTTGCGCTTGTCCTGGAAAATCTTCTCGCGAGCGATGGCCTTGGCGCGGAGCACGCATCGCTTGGCCGCGCCGTGCATGTGTTCCACGAGGTCGCCTTGCAAGGTACCGGCGAGCAGGGCGTCCTGCTGGTCGACGAAGGCGCGGGCGGCGGCATTGGTCAGGTGCTCGATGGCCTTGCCGCGCAGGATGGCGAGTTTGCGCCGGCGAGAATCCTTGGGGCCAAGCTGGCGGTAGGTCTCCGGCAGATCGTCGCCCACCAGCCCCAGCAGCAGGGACTCGACTTCCGCGTAGTCCAGCAGGTCCATCTCCAGGCCGTCTTCCAGATCGATCAGGCCATAGCAGATGTCGTCGGCAGCCTCCATCAGGTAGACCAGTGGATGGCGCGCCCAGCGATGTTGATCGAGACGCGGCAACTCCAGTTTGGCCGCGATCTGTTCCAGCAATGGCAACTCGCTCTGGTAGCAGCCGAACTTGTGCTTCTTGTAGCCCAGTGCCTCGGCATGGCGCGAGGTCCAGGGGTACTTCAGGTAGGTGCCGAGGGTGGCGTAGGTCAGGCGCATGCCGCCATCGAACTGGTGATATTCCAGTTGGGTCAGCACACGCAGGCCCTGGGCGTTGCCTTCGAAGCTGAGGAAGTCCGCTCGCTCGGCCTCACTCATGGCGTCCAGCCAGCCCCGTGCCGCGGCCTGCTCGAACCAGTGGCGGATAGCGTCTTCCCCGGAATGGCCAAAAGGAGGGTTACCGATGTCATGGGCCAGGCAGGCCGACTGGACGATGACGCCGAGGTCCGACGGTTCGCACCAGTTCGGCAGCGCGTCACGCAAGGTTTCGCCAACGCGCATGCCCAGGGACCGTCCCACGCAGCTCACTTCCAGCGAGTGGGTCAGGCGCGTATGGATGTGGTCGTTGCTGGAGACTGGATGCACCTGGGTCTTGCGTCCGAGGCGGCGAAAGGCGCCCGAAAAGACGATGCGATCGTGATCTTTGTGGAAGGGGCTGCGGCCCAGCTCATCGGTGCTGTGCACCGGTTTGCCGAGGCGTTCGCGGGTGAGCAGGGTCTGCCAGTCCAAGGCCTGTCCTCGCCGTTCAGTGGCCGAAGAGCCTACTCTAACCCAAGCGGTTGCCGGCGACTCAGTCCATTGCCAGGCCGGCCGCGTCCACGTCCACCAGCAGCAGCCGGCGACCATTGTCAATGAATTGCCCGGCCGTCAGGCAGTACTGGTTGGTGGTGGCATCGCGGTACGTGGTGGACAGGGTCAGGCGGCGCTCTTCCCAGCCTTCGGCCAGCAGTTGATAGAAGTAGGGCCGCCAGGACCAGTTGTGCCCCCGATAGCTTGCATCTTCCTGCCAGCCGCCTGGCTGCCAATGGAGGTTGGGCGTGATCTGGGTACCGTTGCGGTCGCACTGGTAGATGCGCAGCAGCCAGGGGTAATCCTCCGGGCTGGCCAGGCTCGATGCCGGCGCACCGCTTTCGGCCCATTCACGTAGCCGCGCCATCAACTGGTTGAGGCCGCGGCGCAGTGTCATCAGTCGTGCACGTTCGGCCAATTTGCTTTGCACGTAGCGATCGCGGAGCAGGGCGAAACGCTGGACGAACGCCTGGGGCTCGAAGAACTCCAGGCGCGGTGCGGCAAACAGGTAGCCCTGCACGTAGCGCGAGCCGCATTCCAGGGCGAAGTCCAGTTCGGCTTCGGTTTCGACCCCTTCGGCGATGATCCAGCAGCCGGTCTTCTCGGCCATCTGCGCCAGTGCTTTCACCACTTCGCCGCTGGGGCCGCCACGGGCAGCGGCCTGGAACAGGCGCATGTCGAGCTTGAGGATGTCCGGTTGCAAGGCCAGCACCCGGTCGAGCTGGGAATAGCCGGCACCGAAATCGTCGATGGCGATTCGCGCACCGGCCTCCCGGTAACGTGCGACGACGTCTGCCAGGCGCTGGCTGGCGCCGCCAAGCTCGGTGATTTCGAAGACGATGCGTTCGGCCGGAATACCGTACCGCTGCAGTTGCTTGAGGCTGGGCAAGGGTTGGCCGGGGCGCAGGCGGCTTATCCAGCGGGGGGAGATGTTCAGGCTGAGGAACCAGTCCGGCGGTGCGTCATGCAGGCGCCGCAGGGCGTCTTCCCGCAGTTGTCGGTCGAGGCGGCGCAGGGCCGCCGGGGAGATTCTGTTATCGACGAAGAGTGGGCCGACCGATTGCAGGCTACCGTCCGGCTGGCGCAGCCGCCCTAGGGCTTCGACACCGGCGATCAGCCCCGTAGCGGTATCGATGAAGGGCTGGAAGCAGGCGAGCGGTTGCCCATCGATCACGTTGACTCCTTAGTGGACGGCCAGGGGATTGCGCATCGCGCAGGGCGTTGCCCATCCCGAGTGCGACGGGCCGCTCACCCGTAGCAAGAATGTGGCCAGTTGCCTTCCTGTTCCTGGCGAATCACCCCGGCCCGCTTCGTGGAGGGTGCTTCAACAGGGCTTGCAGCAAGGGGTAAAGCGCCCCGCCCAGACGCAGGCCGCGCCGCAGACTGCCTTTGCGCGCGACGAGGAATCCCAGGACAGCCACCGCCGCCATGCCCCAAAGCGGGGCGTGCGGGATGTCCAGCTGACGGGTGAAGTCCCGCGCCTGGCGTATCGGTTGCGTCAGCAGCAGGGTTTCGTGGCGCAATTCCTGGCGCTGCATCTCCAGGCGCAGGCGTATCAACGCCTTGCGCATGTCACGACGGGTCGCCTTGCGGGGCAGTTCCGGCAAGCTCATGGCAATAGGCGCTCCCGGTCTCGGGCCAGTTCTTCGAGCGTAGCGCTGAACGGCGACTCGTCATCGTCGACCGCTGCGCGAAGGCGCAAGCCGCAATAGATGGTCGCCAACAGGTAGAACAGACAGAGACCACCGACCGCTTCGAAACGCCAGGTATCCCAGAACATGACCAGGACCAGGGCGGAGAGACAGATCAGCAGGAGCAGGGCAAAGACCAGCGTGAGTCCGCCGAATAGCAACAGATAGAGACTGTTGGCCTTCTGCTCCTGCAATTCGATGCCGAACAGTTCCACGTGACCGTGCAGCAAGCCGAGCAGCGACGCGCTCAGACGCTTGGGCGACGGACCGCGTCCCGCCTCCTGGGCGGAAGGGTTTTCCTCACTCATGGTCAACGCCGCGCGGCCAGAAGGCCAAGCAGGAAGCCGAGGCCTGCGGCGAGGCCGACGCTCTGCCAGGGATGTTCCTGGACGTAGTCCTCAGTGGCCTGAAAAGCCGCCTCACCGCGTTCACGCAGGTTCTTCTCGGTATCGCGAAGGGTGTCACGGGCGCGCTTGAGGCTGTCGTGGATCTGCAGACGAAGCTCATCGGCTTGTTCGCCTGCCAGGCTGGCAGTGTCTTGGAGGAGTTTCTCGGTATCGCTGACCAACGTCTGGAAGTCGGCCAGCAGTTCGTCCTGGGCGCTTGCTGCGGTCTTACGGGGCATGTCGATTCTCCTTGTAGGACTCAATGCCTAAGAGTAGGTGCCATCTGCCAAGGTTCACGGGGAATTTCCACTTGCACCTCTGGTATAGCGCTTGCATCGGGCTGGTGCGCGGTTGCGGCGGAATGCGCTGGTACGGGGCGCCCTGTAGGGCTTTCCGCCACGTCAATCCGACGTTCAACGCTATGAAAATCAAAAAGAAATGCCGTTCGAGGGACTTCTTGCGCCAGTTGGCCTGCACCAAATCGGGGGATCGCTGCGATCCGTTGCGGTGCGGGGCGGCTTCAGGATGGTGCGCGCGGAACCTGACTTGAACTGCTTTGGTGCTTTTTCCTCGCTGCCGGAGTTGCCTTCGCCAATGGAAAACCTCAACAGCGCCGTGGAGACCCTCATCCACGGCTCCAATACCCTGTTCATCCTCATGGGCGCCGTGATGGTGCTGGCCATGCACGCGGGCTTCGCCTTCCTCGAGGTCGGCACGGTGCGGCAGAAGAACCAGGTCAACGCCCTGTCGAAAATCCTGTCCGATTTCGCCGTTTCGACCCTGGCCTATTTCTTCGTCGGATACTGGATCGCCTATGGCGTAACGTTCCTGGAGCCGGCCAGCGTGCTCGCCGCCGACCACGGCTATGCCCTGGTGAAGTTCTTCTTCCTGCTGACCTTCGCCGCCGCGATTCCGGCCATCATCTCCGGCGGCATCGCCGAGCGTGCGCGCTTCTGCCCGCAACTCTGTGCCACGTTGCTGATCGTCGCCTTCATTTATCCCTTCTTCGAGGGTTTGATCTGGAATGGCAACTTCGGCCTGCAGGACTGGCTGAAGAGCAGCTTTGGCGCCAGCTTCCATGACTTCGCCGGATCGGTGGTGGTGCATGCCGTAGGCGGCTGGCTGGCCTTCGGTGCCGTGGTGCTGCTGGGGCACCGCAACGGGCGCTATCGCGAGGGCCGTCTGGTGGCATTCGCACCTTCGAATATCCCCTTCCTCGCGCTGGGCTCGTGGATCCTCATCGTGGGCTGGTTCGGTTTCAACGTGATGAGCGCGCAAACCCTGCAGGGTGTCAGCGGCCTGGTGGCAGTGAACTCCCTGATGGCCATGGTCGGCGGTACCGTCGCGGCGCTGCTGGTAGGACGCAATGACCCCGGCTTCCTGCACAACGGACCGCTCGCCGGGCTGGTGGCGGTCTGTGCCGGTTCCGACCTGATGCACCCGGTTGGCGCGCTGGTGACCGGCGCCATCGCCGGGGGCCTGTTCGTCTGGGCGTTCACTGCTACCCAGGTCAAATGGAGGATCGATGACGTCCTCGGCGTCTGGCCGTTGCATGGGCTTTGCGGCGTTTGGGGCGGTATCGCCTGCGGCATCTTTGGTCAGGAGGCGCTGGGCGGCCTGGGCGGCGTCAGCCTCGTGAGCCAACTGATCGGTACCGGCCTCGGCGTGCTGGTGGCGCTGGTAGGCGGCTTCGTGGTCTATGGCCTGCTCAAGGCGACCTGGGGTATTCGCCTGAGCCAGGAGGAGGAGTACTACGGCGCGGACCTGTCGATCCACAAGATCGGGGCGACTTCGCAGGATTGAGGTCCGCGGTCTGTGCCTGAAGCGTTGGGCTTCGCTTCGCTCCGCCCAACCTACAGTGAGCACATGAAAAAGCCCGCCGATTGGCGTAATGCTGTTCAGTTAGCCCCGCCAACGAGGTGCCGCGGTTGTTGTAGGAGCGAGCTTGCTCGCGAAGCTTTCCGGGATATCGCCCATTCGCCAGCAAGCTGGCTCCTACAGCGTTTCCCCGCTGCAGAAACCAAGAACGCCGCTCACCCGGTGAGGGATTAGCGGCGTTCTTATGTGAACAGCATTACGCCAATGGCGGGCTTTTTCTTGCGAGCGGTATTACCAAAGCGGTAGCACGTAGCTGAGGATCAGGCGGTTCTCGTCGATGTCGCTGCCGAAGTTGGTGGAGCGCACGGTCGCGTTGCGCCACTTCACGCCGAAGTTCTTCAGCGCACCTTCCTGGAACACATAGGCGATGTCCATATTGCGTTCCCACTCCTTGCCTTCTTCGCGGCCCACGCCCAGGTCGATGTTGTCGCCGGAGAGGTAGCGGGTCATGAAGGTAAGGCCGGGGATGCCGATGCTGGCGAAGTTGTAGTCGTAGCGGGCCTGCCAGGACTTCTCGTCCTTGTTGGCGAAGTCGCCGATCTGTACGTAGTTCACCAGGAAGGGGTCGGTACCGTTGATGTAGGCGAAGCCGGTATCGCCGCTCATGCTCTGGTAGCCGAGGCCAAAGGCGTGGCCGCCGAGGGCATAGGTGAACATGGCGCCGAAGGCCTTGTTGTCGACGTTACTGGTGCCTTCATCGGTGGAGCGGGCGAAGCGGAGGTCGCTCTTCAGCGATTGCTTGTCGCCCAGCGGCAGTACATGCAGGACGGTGAAGTAGTGCTGCTTGTAGAACTCGTCGAGTTCGCCGTAGTGGTAGCCGGTAGAGAGGCTGTCGGTCCATTTGTAGGTGGCGCCGCCAAAGTTGAACTCGTCGCTGGTGGTGCCAGTACGGAAGGTGATGGCGCGGGCAGCGCCGCTGGCGATGGTCATGTCCTCGTAGTCGGAGGAGTCACGCTGGTTGACCTGCTTGAGCTGGCCGCCATCGAAGGTGAGGCCGTCGAGTTCCAGCGAGTTCAGATGGCCGCCCTTGAAGGTCTGCGGCAGCAGGCGCGAATCGTTGTACTGGACCACTGGCAGTTTGGGCAGCAGGGTGCCGACCCTCAGCACGCTCTTGGAGGCGCGCAGCTTGGCAGTCAGGCCGAGTTCGCCGTAATCGTCCTGGGCGCGGCCGGTTTCGCGGTCGCGCTTGAGCAGGCCGGTGTTGCTGCGGTCAGGGCTGGAATCGAGCTTGACACCGAGCAGGCCGAGGGCATCGACGCCAACGCCGACAGTGCCTTCGGTAAAGCCGGACTCATAGCGCAGGAGAAAGCCCTGGGCCCATTCTTCGGCCTTGGACTGGGGAGCATTGTCCTGGCGGAAGTCGCGGTTGAAGTAGAAGTTGCGTAGCTCCAGGCTGGCCTTGCTGTCCTTGATGAACTCGGCCTGGGCGATGCCCGGCAGAGTGAAACTGGCGCCGAGCGCGGCCAGGGCCACGGCTCGTGCAAGCGAGGTATTGCTCATTGTTATTGTCTCCTCGTTGGATTGCAGGTCGGTCGGGTCGTCCTGTTACAACAATTTGACTAAAGCATTTCGTTACATTTCCTGTCTGTTAGACGATGGTCGGCCGTCTACTGCACCCATTGCGGGTAGTAGCCGAGCTTGTCCTGCACGCTGGCATCGTGGGCCGGAACCACGGTGAGCCCGGGTTCCTGCTGGAGCAGGTCGTGGACCTTCTGCAGTTGAGCGCGGGTGGCTTCCCGATCGTTGTCGACCATCCTGCGGCTGACCCAGAACTTCTCCTTCGGCCCGGTAAAACCTTCCAGGCGCCAGCTGGTATCACCGGTGAAGAAGAAGCGCCGTCCGTCGTCCAGGGTCACGAACAGGCCCACCGAACCCGGTGTATGGCCACTCAGCGGCACCAGCACCAGGCTGCGATCACCAAAGAGGTCGAGGCTTTCCTCGAAGCCCATGAAGGGAACCGGCAGGAAGGTGAAGGGGTGCCATTTCACCTTGTGGGCGAACTGGCTGGGCAGGACCGCAGGCGGCGTGGCGATTTCAGTGAATTCGATTTCGTCGTAAGGCGCCCAGACCGGCACTTCGGGGAAGTCCGCCAGGGCCGAGGCGTGGTCCCAGTGGACATGGCTGAGGATGATGCGGTCCACCCGGACGCCATCACGGTCCAGTTGATCGCGGGCCGGACTCACGGCGCCGTACTGCATCAGCGGCTTGTCCCACCAGGGCATCTCGCGGGTGAACTGGCTATCCACCTGGCGGCCGAGTCCAGTGTCGAACAGCAGGGTAGCGGCGTGATGCTGGATCAGCACCGCGACGTGGTTCGCCTTCACTTTTTCCGTCCATTTGCCGTCCGCCACGGTGAAGGCGTCCAGGGTTTCGGTTTCCGAGGTCTTCACCAGGGCGAAACGCAGGCCATCGGCCTGGGAGATGGCGCTGAAGGTGCCGAGCAGAAAGAGCAGGCAGTACGAACGCAGGCGCATTTGATCAGTGTCCTTGAGGCAGGAAGCGATAGAGGCGGGCAGCTTCTGAGATCACTGCCCGGCGGCTCCCGGGGTGGAATGGAAAGGTCAGGTTGGCGTCCGGGTCCTTACAACCGGGGCAGGTCGACGTAGCCAGGCAGGGCGCGGACCCGTGCGATCCAGTCGTTCAGGTGCGGATAGGGCGCAAGCTCCAGGCCACCTTCTTCGGCCATCGCCAGATAGGGGTACACCGCCACGTCGGCGATGGTGGGCTGCTCGCCGACCAGCCAGGAGCGATTGGCCAAGTGGGCATTCACCAGTTCCAGAACCTGCCGGCCACGTGCCTGGGCGTCCTCCAGGTCCACCGGCCGGCCGAATTTCAGGCCGACTCGCGCACGTGCCACACCGTTATGGATTTCGTTGGCGGTGAGGCTCAGCCAACCCGCGATCTGCCCCTGGGAAAAGGCGTCCTGCGGATGCCAGTGTGGTTCTGCATAGCGTCGCGCGAGGTAGACGAGTATCGCCTGGGAATCGACCAGCGGCTGGCCATCGTCCACCAGCACCGGGACCTGGCCTCGCGGATTCAACGCCAGGAACTCCGGACGCTTCTGCGCGCCGCGGGGCAGGTCGACGTTCACCAGTTCGGCCGGTTGACCGATCAGGCCAAGAAGCAGACGGACCTTGTAGCAGTTGCCGGAGAGATAGAAGTCGTGGAGTTGCATGGCGAGTCCCTCGCGTTGGTTGGAATGCGCTGGATAGTAGACAGACCTGTCTGTATATTTCAAGCGCAAAGCTCGCGACATTCCGGGCTCGCGTCCCGCGCGGTTTGAGTCGATCAGGCCGGGTGCGCATAATGCGGCGGTTCAGGAGACAGCAATGGCATCGAGCAAACGCGATCAACTGGTCAACACCGCCATCGCGCTTTTCTATCGCGAAGGTTTCCACGCCACGGGTATCGACCGCATCTTGGCCGAGTCCGGCGTGGCCAAGATGACCCTCTACAAGCATTTCAAATCCAAGGACGAGCTGATTATCGCCGCCCTGGAATCACGCTTTGCGCCGGCAGCCGAGCGCATGGCCTTGGCGTTCGAGCATTTGCCGCCGCGGGAAGCCATCCTGCGGGTTTTCGATGGTCTGGCCGAGTGGTTGAGGCAGGAGCCATTCTGCGGCTGTGCCTTCATCAATGCTGCGGGCGAATTCCATGATCGCGACCATCCGGTGCATCGCCTCGCGGCGTCCTACAAGCTGGCAACCCAGCGCTACTTCCGCGAGGCGCTGGCACGACTGGAGGTTGCCCAGCCCGAGCGCCTGGCTCGCCAACTCCAGTATCTGATGGAGGGGGCGATCAGCATGGCCCACATCGAGGGACCGAGCGACCAGGCACTGGAGGCCAAGGAGGCGGCTGATCAACTGATGCGCGCCGCCGGTATCTGACGCAATCCGCTCGTCGACAGCTGCTCAAGTTCTTCGGTCCTCGGCCGCCAAACAGGGGACGCCGCCGACTCCGGATTCCCCGCTATGAATGCCCTGGCCCCTTTCGCTTCCTCCACCCAACGTTCCGCTGTTTCCGGTTTGCCCGTTGCCCTGGCGCGAAAGCAGGTGGATGCGCAGGAAACCCTGGCTGGTCGACTCGGCCAGCAGTTGGGGCTGGAACCGGGCGCCCTGAGCGACAAGGCCTCCAAGTACACCCCCGAGAAGGTCGCGGAAAGAGTGCTCGGTTTCATCGACCAGCGCCTGCGCAGCGAATCGGCCAACGGCGGCGACCCAGCCAAATTGCAGGGGCTGCTCGATCAGGCCCGCGCCGGGATTCAGAAAGGCTTCGATGACGCGCGCAAGATTCTCGATGGCCTGGGCGTACTCGGCGGGAAGGTGGCCGAGGATATCGATGACACCTTCGACCGCATTCAGGACGGCCTGGGCCAGTTGCAGAACACCTACCTGCAACCTGTGACAACGACCGAGCCCGGCGGCACCGTGGCCGTTGCCGGCTACAGCGAGCGATTCCAGGCCCAGGCGGATACCTTCGACCTGGAAGTGAAGACCCGTGACGGTGACAAACTGCGCATCTCGATCGCCCAGGCATCGGCCAGCTACTCCCGCAGCAGCCTGGCGGCGGCCAGCGATGGCAAGACGTCACTGCTGGTCGGCAGCAGCCAGTCTTCCAGCCTGCAGATCGGCGCCTGGCAGATCGAGGTGCAAGGCGAGCTGGACGACGAAGAAAAGGCTGCACTGAGCGACTTGCTTGGCCAGGTCCAGGGCATCTCCAGCAAGTTCTACTCCGGTGATCTGTCCGGCGCCTTTGACCGTGCCATGGCGCTGGACATGGATGGCGAGCAACTGGCGTCCATGTCACTGCACCTCACCCAGACCAAGGTCATGCAGGCCACAGATGCTTATGGCGCAGTCGCCCAGCAGGGCGGCCGGGCGGCCAGTGCGGTCAATGGCAATCTCAAGGATTACGCCAACAGCCTGCTGGAAGCACTGCGCAGCGCCGGGGAGCTGGTCGACAACGGCCGTGACACGCTGAAGCAGCTGCTCAAGGGTGGATTCGACCTGGACGAGCGCTTCGATCCGGCTCAACTGGCCAAGGCCGAGGCGCTGAACAATAGGCTGCTGGATGGCCTGCAGCCCTTGCTGGACAAGGGGCAGGGCAGGTCCACCGACGCCTGACTGCGTGCTAGACTTCGCGCCTCGCTGATCTTCGAGGCGCGTCCCCATGCTTCCTGAATGCCAACTCTTCGGCACCCTCGGCTGCCACCTCTGCGAGGTCGCCGAGGGCGTGCTCATGCCCTTCGTCGAACGCGGCTTGTTGGTGGAGTTGGTGGACATAGCCGAGCGCGAAGAGTGGGTCGAAGTCTATGGCCTGCGCATTCCGGTCCTGCGCCGTTGCGATACCGGCGGTGAACTGGGCTGGCCCTTCGATGCAGCCGCCGTGGCTTCCTTCCTGTCCTGACCGCTATTTCCGGACGTAGCTCTTCCCCAGTAGTACCCGCCACGCGGACCGACGCAGATCGTTCCGCTTCCACGCCTGGAATCCTCATCGCATGCCGCTGACAAAAATCGCAGGCAATAAAAAACCCGCCATTTAGGCGGGTTTTTCGGGATTTGGTCGGAGCGACTGGATTCGAACCAGCGACCTTCTCGTCCCGAACGAGACGCGCTACCAAGCTGCGCTACGCTCCGTTGTGTGGCGCGCATTCTACAGAAAAACTTTTGGCCTACAAGGGGTTAGCGAGAATTTTTTTAATTTCGCTGCATTGCGGGGTGAGGAGGCGAAGAATGACGCGGGATTGCTGGGGGAGGGTGAAGGCCCGGCTCGCTGGAAGAGTGCGAGCGGGCCGCGAGAATCAAAGTTCTTTGATGGTGCGGACCTGATCCTTGTTCACCTTGGCACGCTTGCCGTCCAATTGTTCGAACTCGTAGAAGCCCGTGTCATCGTCGAAATCGGGTTTGTCCACGGCCTGGATTTCACGCCCGTCGTTGAGGGTGATCACGGTCGGCGAAGAGCAGCCGGCCAGGGTGAAGAGACCCATTGCGAGCAGGAAAGCGGGGACTATCCGCTGGTTCATCGTCATCTCCTTGATGAGTACGCTGGTTTACCGAGCTTCTGACGAAGAACTTCCGGGCAAAGTTCCAGAAATCTGACTCAGTTCCCAGGATGCGAACGGCCCAGCAGGTCCGGCGTATTCAGGTTGGCGAGCCGCGGATCGCCTTCCGCGCAGACCACCGCGACTGGGTCCAGTTTCCGGAGGATGCGCTGCGGGCTGCGCTCTCCGGCCTGCCATCCGGCTTCCAGTATCGGCAGCACGGCACGGGGCAGGACGCAGAACAGCGGCTCCCAGAATTCACCCTGACGGACCATGACCGGACGCTCGCAGGCGGCGGCGAGGAGGCTGGCGATCAGCCTGTCGTCCACTTGCGGGGCGTCGCAGGGCAGGACCAGTACGTGCTCATGGCGGGCCACTGCGAGGCCTGCGCGGATGCCTGCCAACGGTCCCGGATAGTCCGGGCTGTCGTCCTGCACGAGTTGGTCGGCCCAGGTCGCGTACTGCTCGCCGTTGCGGTTGCAGGAGATGATCAGGTCGTCGGTGAGTGGGCGGACCCGTTCGTGCAGCCACGCGATCAGGGGGCGACCGCGCCATTCGACCAGGCCTTTGTCGCGGCCGCCCAGACGCTGGCCGCGACCGCCGGAAAGCAGCAGTACGGAACAGGGCGGCAAGGGCTGGTCGGTCATGGAAAGGTCTCCGGGACGGCGCTGTGATATAACACCGGGCATTCACACCTACAACTGGAAGCCTGCCATGAGTCACAAGGCCGAGGCGGTGTTCGTGCCGCTCAATATCGCCGTTCTAACCGTCAGTGATACCCGCAGCCTGGAGACCGACACCTCCGGCCAGCTCTTCGTCGATCGCCTGACCGCCGCCGGACACAACCTGGCCGCGCGCGTGCTGCTGAAGGACGACCTGTACAAGATCCGCGCCCAGGTCGCCACCTGGATTGCCGACGATCATGTGCAGGTGGTGCTCATCACCGGCGGCACTGGCTTCACTGGCCGTGACAGCACTCCCGAAGCGGTTGCCTGCCTGCTGGACAAGCAGGTGGATGGTTTCGGTGAGTACTTCCGGCAGATCTCCGTGGCGGATATCGGCACCTCTACCATGCAGTCCCGCGCCCTGGCCGGGCTGGCCAACGGCACCCTCGTGTGCTGCCTGCCGGGTTCCACCAATGCCTGCCGCACCGCCTGGGACGGCATCCTCGCCGAGCAACTGGACAACCGTCATCGCCCCTGCAATTTCGTGCCGCATCTGACCCAGGCCAATGCCTGCGAGAGTCGCGGATGAGTGGTTGCGACCATCCTGGCCTGATGCCGGTGGAGGACGCCCTGCGGCGTCTGCTCGACCTGGCGGAGGCCGCACCGATCGAAGCCTGTGAAACGGTCGCGCTGGTCGATGCCGATGGCCGCGTGCTGGCGCAACCACTGGTGGCAGGCCTCGACCTGCCGCCGTGGGACAACAGCGCTATGGACGGTTACGCCTTGCGCCTGGCCGACTGGCAAGGTCAGCCTCTGGCCGTGAGCCAGCGCATTCTTGCCGGCAGCGCACCGGAGCCGCTGGAGCCGGGTACTTGCGCGCGTATTTTTACCGGTGCGCCGCTGCCCGAGGGGGCGGACCTGGTGGAGATGCAGGAGAACGCCGAAGTCCTTCCCGATGGTCGGGTGCGTTTCCTCGAACCGCTGAAGATCGGGCAGAACGTTCGCGCTCGTGGCCAGGAAACTCGCACCGGCGAAACCGTGCTGCCAGCCGGCACTCGTCTTGGTCCCATCGAAATGGGGTTGTGCGCCTCGCTTGGTGCTGCGGAGCTACTGGTACGCCGTCGTCCCGTTGTGGCGGTGATCTCTACTGGTGACGAGCTAGTGTCACCCGGCCAGCCACTGGGGCTGGGGCAGATCTACAACAGCAACCGCAGCCTACTGATCGCCTGGCTCAAGCGCCTGGGGTGCTCGGTGGTGGACGCCGGCATCCTCGCCGACGATCTGGAGCTGACCCGCAAGGCACTGGCCGAACTGGGCCAGGTGGACCTGATTCTTTCCACCGGCGGGGTTTCTGTAGGCGAGGCGGACTTCCTGGGTGAAGCGCTGCGCGAAGCGGGCGAGCTGGCGCTGTGGAAACTGGCGATCAAGCCGGGCAAGCCCCTGACCTTCGGGCATTTCCGTGGGGTGCCGGTGATCGGCCTGCCGGGCAATCCGGCGTCGACCCTGGTGACCTTCGGCCTTCTGGCGCGGCCCTACCTGCTGCGTCGTCTCGGCGTCGAAGAGGTGGAACCGCTGGGGTTCGTGGTGCCTGCTGGCTTCACCTGGAAGAAGCCGGGTAATCGTCGCGAGTACCTGCGTGCGCGACTGGAGAACGGCCGCGCGGTGATCTACCCGAACCAGAGCTCCGGTGTGCTGCGCAGTGCTGCCTGGGCCGAGGGACTGGTAGAGGTGCTGGAAGGTACCACCCTGGCCGAGGGCGATACCTTGCGCTTCATTCCGTTGAGTGAGTTGCAGGCCTAGCAGTTGCGTGGGTTTTGCCTTTCCTTGTGGGGGCGAATTTATTCGCTAAGGGCAGCACAGCTGCCCCATGCAAGCCCATATGGCAGGACTGCGTCCTGCTTAGCGATTGAAATCGCCCCCACAGATTTGTTCCTGCCTTCAGCCCTGCCTCTTCGCCTCCCGATACTCCCCCGGCGTCTGCCCGGTCCAGGCCTTGAAGCTGCGGTGGAAAGAGCGCGATTCGGTGAAGCCCAGGTAACAGGCGATGTCCTGGATCGGCAGATCGCTGCGCAGCAGGTAGTGCTCCGCCAGTTCGCGGCGCAGTTCGTCGAGAATCTGCTGGTAGCTCGTACCGGCCTGTTGAAGGTGGCGCTGCAGGGTGCGCACCGTCATATGGAACTTCTCTGCCACCCGTTCCTTGCGCGGCAGGCCATCCTTGAGCAGCAGTCGCAGCGCATTCTTCACTCGTTGCGGCAGCGGCTCGTCGTTATCCAGCCCAGCCATCAGTGCCAGGGCATGTTCCTCCAGTGTGCGCAGCAGGTTGGCATCGGCCTGACGCAGGGGTACGGCGAGGTACTCAAGGGGGACCAGCAGGGCGTTGCAGGGCTGTTCGAAATGGACCGGGCAGCCGAACACTGCTTCGTAGTCTTCGGGGCGGGTGCCTTCTGGCTGGGCGTGTTCGAACCACACCTCCCTCGGTGAGCGCTGCATATCGGCGATCCAGCGGGCATAGAGCAGCCAGGAGGCCAGCACGTTTTCCACCATGTGGCGGCGGATGGCCGGGTCCTGGTGGCGGCAACTCCAGATCATCCGCACCAGGTCGCCCTCGGCCTCGATGCGGCTCACGCCCATGTCACCCACCAGCTTTTCGTAAGGCGCGATGCGACTCATGGCTTCGCCGAGGGTGGCGCAGTTCATGGTTATGTAGCCCAGCACACTCCAGGAGCCGGGCTGCACGTAGCGCGCTGAATGCAGACCGAAGAGCGGATCGCCGGACTCGCGGATCAGATGGCCCAGCAGGCGCTCGTGGACTTCACTGGGCAGGCGTCGCCCGTTGTCCGCGAGGTCTTCGGGGCTGAGCCCGGCCGCAGCGAGAACGGAGGCCTGTTCCAGGCCAAGCTGTTCCGCATGGCGCAGGTACTTGAGAAGGGCGGGAACGGAGGTATAGCCGAGGGCGTGCATGCGTTTTCTTGTTATGTCCTGATTGGCGATGGCCACTGTCCCGATTCGACAGTGACGCCTTTGGGCGGCTGGCTAGTATATGCAGCCATCCAAGACCTTCGAAACAACCCGAACAAGGAGAACGGCATGCGACGCTGGAACGGCTGGGGCGATGAGGCGACGGTGGTGGAATTGCCGGCCAATGGAGCGGCCTTCCTGGCCGAACGCATCAGCATGGGCCAGCCGCTGGCTGATGCGACTCTTGAGCAGGTACTGGCGCGCGTGCCGGCCTCGCGCCTGGCGGCGCATCCGCTGATCAGCCTGGATGCCGAGACCCGCGTGCGCCACGCCCGAGGCCAGAGCCTGCCAGACTGGCTGGCCATGCGCGAGGGCGATTTCGGCCTGTTCCCCGATGGCGTGGCCTTCCCGGAAACCCCGGAGCAGATCCGCGAGCTGTTGACCCTGGCGGCTGAACGCGACCTGGTACTGATTCCCTATGGCGGCGGCACGTCGGTAGCGGGTCATATCAACCCCCAGGCCAGCGAGCGGCCGGTGCTGACGCTTTCCCTGGCGCGCATGAACCGCTTGCTGGAGCTGGACGAAGAAAGCCAGATCGCAACCTTCGGCCCTGGTGCCAACGGCCCTCAGGTGGAAAGCCAGCTTCGTGCGCGTGGTTATACGCTTGGCCATTTCCCGCAGTCCTGGGAGCTGTCCACCCTTGGCGGCTGGGTGGCCAGTCGCTCCAGTGGCCAACAGTCCCTGCGTTATGGACGCATCGAACAGCTGTTTGCCGGCGGTACGCTGGAGACCTTCGCCGGTGCCATGGAACTGCCGACCTTCCCAGCGTCGGCGGCGGGTCCGGACCTGCGTGAAATGGTGCTCGGCTCCGAAGGACGCTTCGGGGTGATTTCCGAAGTGCGGGTGCGTGTCACCCCGCTGGCCGATCAGGAAGCCTTCTATGCGGTTTTCCTGCCCAGCTGGAGCCAGGCGCTCCAAGGCATCCGCCGCCTTGCCCAGGCGCGGGTGCCGCTGTCTATGCTGCGCCTGTCGAACGCCATTGAAACGGAAACCCAGCTGGCCCTGGCCGGCCATCCGGGGCAGATTGCGCTGCTGGAGAAGTACCTGGCCCTGCGAGGTGCTGGCGCGGGGAAATGCATGTTGACCTTCGGCGTCACGGGCAACCGCACGCAGAACGCCGCGTCGCTGAAGCAGGCCAAGCGCCTGCTGAAGGACTTCGGTGGTGTTTTCACCGGTACCTTGCTGGGCAAGAAGTGGGAGCACAATCGCTTCCGTTTCCCCTACCTACGCCACGCGCTGTGGAGCGCAGGTTATGTGGTGGACACCCTGGAAACCGCCACCGACTGGGTCAATGTCGACAGCCTGCTCGGCAAAATCGAAGCAAGCCTGCGCAATGGCCTGGCGGATGAAGGCGAGCGCGTCCACGTGTTCACGCACCTGTCCCATGTCTATGGCGAGGGATCGAGCATCTACACCACCTACGTCTATCGTCCCGGTGCGAGTTACGCCGAGGCCCTGGCGCGCTGGAGCAAACTCAAACGCGTTGCCAGCGAAGTGATCGCGCAGAATCGCGGCACCATCAGCCATCAACATGGCGTTGGCCGCGACCACGCCCCCTGGTTGCCGGTGGAAAAAGGGCCTCTGGGCATGTCTGCGTTGCGGAGCCTGGCACAGCACTTCGACCCCGAGGAGCGTCTCGCTCCCGGCGTTCTGCTCGAGGATTGAACATGGGTGCCTGGAACGCCGGTTGGCGCGCCGCTGCCTTGCCCGAACTGGCCAACCGCGAGTGGGACCTGATCGTGGTCGGCGGCGGCATCTGTGGTGCCGGCATCCTGCGGGAAGCGGCCAGGCGTGGCTGGAAATGCCTGCTGCTGGAACAGCGGGACTTTGCCTGGGGAACGTCGAGCCGGTCCTCGAAGATGGTCCACGGCGGTTTGCGCTACATCGCCAAGGGCCAGTTCGGCCTTACCCGTGCCTCTGTGCGTGAACGCCAGCGCCTGCTGGCCGAAGCGCCAGGGCTAGTGGAGCCGTTGAGCTTCGTCATGCCGCACCGCGGCGGTTTTCCAGGGCCTCGAATCTTCGGCGGCCTGCTGGCGGTGTACGACGCGCTCGCCGGGCATCGCAACCACTTTTACTACCCGCTGCAGCAACTGCGCTATCTGGTGCCTGGCCTGGCCGAAGGTGGCTTACAGGGGGGCACCCGTTTTTTCGATGCCGTTACCGACGATGCCCGTCTGGTGATGCGAGTGCTGGGCGAGGCTCGCGCCGAAGGTGGCGAGGCCCTGAACGGTGTGCGTGTGGTGAGTTTGCGGCGGGACCAGGGCAGGGTGACCGGCCTGGAAGCCGAGGACCTGGAGACTGGCCAGCGCTTCACTTTTCGCAGCCGTGCGGTGGCCCAGGCCACAGGTGCCTGGGCTGATCGTCTGCGCACTGCACAGGGCACGGAGCACATTCGCCCGCTGCGCGGCAGTCATCTTCTGCTTCCGGCCTGGCGCCTGCCGCTGGCCCACGCGATCAGCTTCATGCATCCCACCGACGGTCGGCCGGTCTTCGTTTTCCCTTGGGAAGGGGCGACCGTGATAGGCACCACCGATCTTGACCACCGAGACGACCTGGACCGGGACGCGCGCATCACTGAGGCGGAAGTCAGCTACCTGCTGGAAGCCTGTGCCCTGCAGTTCCCTGCAGCCCGGATTGGCCGTTGCGATGTGCTGTCCACCTGGGCGGGCGTTCGGCCGGTGGTGAGCGATGGTGAGGCGCGGTTGAAACCCTCGGATGAGAAGCGCGAGCACGTCCTCTGGACGGAGCCCGGCTGCGTCACCCTGGCCGGAGGCAAGCTGACCACTTTCCGCCTGCTGGCCCTTGAGGTGCTGCATGCCTGCGCAGGCTTCGTCGACCGGACTGTGGAGGAGGGCGATGACCTGGTGTTTCGGCCTTGCGCAGCTCCGGACGCGACGAACCTGTCGCCCGCCCAGCGTCTGCGTCTGGTGGGGCGGCATGGGCGAAGTGCTGCCGAAGTGGCGCGCTGGGCCGCGAAGCTCGGCAACGGGCGCGTCGGAAGCAGCAATACGCTTTGGGCCGAACTGGCCTGGGCGGCGGAGGGCGAATTGGTCCTGCATCTGGATGATCTGTTGCTGCGTCGGACGCGCCTCGGTCTGTTGCTGCCGGAAGGGGCCCGCGCGGAGCTGCCGCGCATTCGCTCGCTGTGCCAGCCGCTGCTGGGTTGGGGCGATTCCCGCTGGGCAGAGGAAGAGGCGGCCTACCTGGCGCTCTGGCGACACTGCTACAGCCTGCCGGAATAACAAGAACAAGGACGCATCGTGAGCGAAAAGAGTTATCTGCTGGCCATCGACAACGGCACCCAGAGCGTTCGCGCCCTGCTGTTCGACCTGCAAGGCAACCTGGTGGGCAAGGGCAAGGTGCCGCTGGAGGCCTATTACTCCAGCCAGCCTGGCTGGGCCGAACAGGACCCTGACTACTACTGGAACAGCCTGGGTGAAGCCTGCCGGCTGTTGTGGGCGTCAGTGGACATCGACCGCAGCCTGATTCGCGGTGTGTCCCTGACCACCCAGCGCGGCACGGTCATCAATGTCGATGAGCAGGGCAAGCCATTGCGCCCGGCCATTCTCTGGCTCGACCAGCGCCAGGCCAAGGTGGAGGGGCGGATCAAGGGCCCTTGGGGATGGTTGTTCAAGGCGATCGGTCTGGAGGGCACGGTGGACTATTTCCGTGCCCAGGCGGAGGCCAACTGGGTGGCGCAGAACCAGCCGGAGCTCTGGTCCAGAACGCACAAGGTTCTGCTGCTGTCAGGCTTCCTCAGTCACCGGCTGTGTGGCCGCTTCGTCGATTCCGTGGCGTGCCAGGTCGCCTATCTGCCATTCGATTACAAGCGCCTGCAGTGGGCCGCGCCGCGTGACTGGAAATGGCAGTCCATGCCGGTGCGCCGCGAGCAGTTGCCGGAACTCTTCAAGCCCGGCGAGCGCTTGGGCAGCATCACTGCCGAGGCCAGCCGACATACCGGAATCCCGGAAGGTCTGCCGCTGATTGCCGCGGGTGCCGACAAGGCCTGTGAAGTGATTGGTGCCGGCGGGGTGGAGCCAAGCATGGCCTGTCTCTCCTACGGCACGACCGCGACGATCAACACCACGCGGCGCAAGTACCTGGAAACTATCCCGCTGATTCCGCCCTATCCGGCGGCGATTCCCGATCACTTCAACACTGAGGTGATGATCTATCGGGGCTTCTGGATGGTCAGTTGGTTCAAGCAGGAATTCGGCCTGCGTGAAATGCAGCGGGCAAAGGAGCTGGGGGTTGAGCCGGAGGCGCTGTTCGACGAGCTGGTCAACAGCGTGCCGCCTGGGTCCATGGGATTGATGCTGCAGCCCTATTGGTCGCCGGGCATCCGTGAGCCGGGTCTGGAGGCGAAGGGATCGATCATCGGCTTCGGCGATGTTCATACCCGCGCGCATATCTATCGCGCCATTCTCGAAGGTCTTGCGTATGCCCTCCGCCAGGGCAAGGAGCAGATCGAGAAACGTTCCGGCACTCACATCACGCGATTGCGGGTATCCGGAGGTGGTTCCCAGAGCGATGCCGCCATGCAACTGACCGCCGATATCTTCGGCCTGCCGGCTGAGCGGCCGCACGTCTACGAAACTTCGGGGCTCGGTGCGGCAATCGACTGCGCGGTGGGCCTGGGCTTGCACCCGGACTTTCCGACGGCGATTGGCGCCATGACGCGGGTAGGTCAGGTGTTCCAGCCGGACCCGCAGGCACAGCGGACCTATGACCGGTTGTACCGGGAGGTTTACCAGGGGATGTACAAGCAGTTGCGGCCGTTGTACCGGAGGATCAGGGATATCACCGGCTACCCGGCGTAGTTCGGGAGACTGCATTTGGGAATCCCCAGTGGGAGCGATTTCAATCGCGATGAAGCAGGGCGTTGCGGCCCACTCGCGAATGAATTCGCTCCCACAAGGGAAAGCGCCTGGTCAGGCCACATCCACCAGGACGATTTCGCTGTCCTCGCTGGCGGTGAAGCTGAGCACTTCCACATCGTGCACCGCCACGCCGTCGCGGGCCTCGGCAGCAACGCCGTTCACCTCGTATTTGCCCTTGGCTGCCACCAGGTAGGCCTTGCGGCCTTTCTCCAGGCGGTACTCGGCGCTTTGTCCTGCCTTCAGGGTCGCGGCGACGAGTCGCGCGTTGGCGCGGATGTGCAGGGCGTCGGTGCCTTCATCGATCCCGCTCGCCAGGGTGACGAAGCTGCCTGCACGCTCTCCCTTGGGGAAGGGACGGGCGCCCCAGGACGGCGCAGCACCGTACTCGGTGGGCATGATCCAGATCTGGAAGATCTTGGTGGTTTCGTCTTCCAGGTTGTACTCGCTGTGGGCGATACCCGTGCCGGCGCTCATCACTTGCACGTCACCGGCTTCGGTGCGGCCCTGGTTGCCGAGGTTGTCCTTATGGGTGATGGCACCCTCGCGGACGTAGGTGATGATTTCCATGTCCTGGTGCGGATGCGGCGGGAAGCCACTGTGGGGCGCGATCTCGTCGTCGTTCCATACCCGCAGTTGACCCCAGTTCATCCGCTGGCTGTCGTAATAGCTGGCGAAGGAAAAGTGATGACGGGCATTGAGCCAGCCGTGGTGGGCTCCACCCAGTTCAGTGAAGGGGCGTACTTCGATCATGTTCAGTTCTCCAGTCTGCTCGCGGAGGGAGTTCTCCGGAGGAATGGGTGGCATGATCAATCATCATATAACTGTGCAAAAGCGCAATTTTTCCGCAATTGATATCTAAATAGTCGATTGGTTTGGCGTTGGAACAATCGGCACGGGCGTCATTGTCGAAGTCTTGCGGTCCTATACTCCGGCCATTCCTGATCGATGGAGGTGATATGGGCGAGCGCAAGGCCTTGCTGATCCTGCACGGCAAACAGGCAACCAACGACGACGTTAGAACGGTGATCGAAGCACGCCGGGCGGACGGGTGGGACTTGGCGGTGCGCGTCACCTGGGAAGCGGGTGATGCGCGCCGACTCGTGGGGGAAGCGCTGGCAGCGGGCTATCGGACGCTGATCGCCGGGGGCGGTGACGGCACCTTGCGCGAGGTGGCCGAAGCCATGGTTCGGGCGGATAGAGATGCCAGCCTGGCGCTGTTGCCCTTGGGCACGGCCAACGATTTCGCACGTGCCGCTGGAGTACCCCTCGAACCCGTCGAAGCATTGGCCCTGCTGGATGTGGCGCCGCGAGCGATCGACCTGGGCGATGCAGACGGCCATCTATTCCTCAATATGGTGACGGGGGGATTCGGTTCGAAGATCACGGCCAACACCTCCGAAGACCTGAAGAAAGTGCTCGGTGGGGCTGCCTATTTCCTCACGGGCCTTACCCATTTCGCCGAAGTCCATTCGGCCATGGGCCGTTTTCGCGGTCCGGATTTCTTCTGGGAGGGCGAGTTCCTGGCGCTCGGCATCGGCAATGGACGCCAGGCCGGCGGTGGCCATCCGCTGTGTCCGCAGGCGGTGCTGAACGATGGGCTGCTGGACCTCTGCATCATCCCGGCTCCCCAGGATGTGGTGGGCACCCTGACGACACTGCTGTCCGGCGGCATCCTCGGTCTGGAGGCGGTTTCCGTGAGCGCGCGCCTGCCGTGGGTAGAAGTGGAAGCTGCGGAAGGGCTGGACCTGAACCTCGATGGCGAACCGCTGGAAAGCTCGCGCCTGCGCGTCTCCGCACGGGTGGGGGCGCTGCGGTTGCATCTGCCCGAAGACTCTCCGCTGCTGCTGCCAGGCTGAGCCCCGGGCGCGCTGGCGTCATGGGGTTGGCTGCGGCATGATGGCTCGGTGCCATGTCTTCAGTTTTGCGGCGCTTTGCCGAAACGCTGCCATGGCAGTCCTGCCCATATCGCATTCGCAGCAGAGGAAGTTCCATGGCCGGCATTCTCGACACCGTCGATCAACGCACCCAACTGGTGGGTGAAAACCGCCTGGAAATCCTGATGTTCCGCCTCAGCGGTCGTCAGCTGTTCGCCATCAACGTGTTCAAGGTGCAGGAAGTTCTTCAGCTGCCCAAGATGACGCTGATCCCGCAACGCCATCCCTTCGTGTGCGGTGTGGTCAACCTGCGGGGTCAGACGCTGCCGGTGATCGACCTGTCCCAGGCCATCGGCATGCGTCCGTTGGTGCCGGACGAGCGCAGCACCATCATCGTCACCGAGTACAACCGCTCGGTGCAGGCATTCCTGGTCGGTGGCGTGGATCGCATCCTCAATCTCAACTGGGAGTCCATCATGCCGCCGCCTGGTGGCGCGGGCCGCCAACACTACCTGACGGCGATCACCAAGGTGGACGAGCAGATCGTCGAAGTCATAGACGTGGAAAAGGTACTGGCGGAGATCGTGCCGATGAGCACTCGGGTATCCGCCGATCGTCTGGGCAACCCATTGCTGCAGATGGCCGTGGGGCGCGAGGTGCTGCTGGTGGACGACTCCAGCGTTGCCCTGACGCAACTGCGGGAGACCCTTTCGCAGCTCGGCATGCGCATGCACATGGCCAGCGATGGGCTGAAGGCATTGAAGATGCTCAAGGCCTGGGCGGACAGCGGCGAAAACATGACCGAGAAGCTGCTGATGATCTTCACGGATGCGGAGATGCCGGAAATGGACGGCTACCGCCTGACCACCGAAATTCGCAACGACCCGCGTCTGCGCGACCTCTACGTGGTGATGCACACGTCGCTGTCCGGCAGCTTCAACGATGCCATGGTGAAGAAGGTCGGCTGCGATAACTTCCTCTCCAAGTTCCAGCCCGACAGGCTGGTGGACGTGGTGATGGACCGCCTCAAGCGCGATCAATGAGCTTGAGGTGAGCGGGGTCGGCTGCGTATAAGGTGGGTTTCGCTCGAACGCTGATCAGGAAGCCAGCCATGTTGCGTCTCTCCTCCCTTTATCGTTACCCCATGAAGTCCGCCATTGGCGAACCCCTGCAACACGCCCGGCTGGATGCCCTGGGCCTGGCAGGTGACCGCCGCTGGATGCTGGTGGACGCTGAAAACGGCCGTTTCCTGACCCAGCGCGCCTTTCCTCACATGTCCCAGCTGTCGGCGCGGTGGAACGATGCCGGCGGCCTGACCCTGAGCACACAGGGGCAGCCTGCCCTTGACGTGCCGCTGCCAGAACCGGACAACAATCTGCGCGGCACCTTCGTCTGGGGCGCGCCGATGCATGTGCCCGATGCCGGTGACGAAGCGGCGCAATGGCTCAGCGATTTCCTTGGCAAGGCGTGCCGTCTGGTCCATGTGCCGGAGCACCGGGCGCGGGACATACCCGGCAGTCTGTTGCCGGAAGAGAAGGTGGGCTTCGCCGATGGTTTCCCGCTGTTGCTGATTGGCCAGGCGTCGCTGGAGGACCTGAGCGAACGGGTAGGACGGCCTCTGGAGATGCTGCGTTTTCGCCCGAACCTGGTGGTGGAGGGCAGCGATGCCTACGCCGAGGATGGCTGGAAGCGTATCCGCATTGGTGGTATCGAATTCAGTGTCGCCAAGGGTTGTAGCCGCTGCATTCTCACCACCATCGATCCGGCGACCGGAGAGCGCAGTGCCGACCGTGAACCGCTGACCACCCTCAAGACCTACCGCGAGCGGGAAGGCGAGGTCTACTTTGGGCAGAACCTGATCAACCGCAGCGCCGGCGTGCTGGAAGTGGGGATGGAAGTCGAAGTGCTGGAGTAGCGGATCGGTGCAGGGTGTGTTGGTGGGCTGAAGCCCACCCTACGATGAGAAAGGGCGCCGCGTGGCGCCCTTTTTCTTTGTTTCACTGGTCGTCGAAGTATCGCTCATGCCAGTCCACCAGGGGCTGCGGGGCGTTCAGCTTGTGCCCGTAGATCACCGAGTAGGACAGCACGTTCTGCACGTACTGGCGGGTTTCGTCGAAGGGGATGGATTCCACCCAGACATCGTAGGACAGGTGGTCAGCACCCTTCAGCCACTGGCGCACGCGACCCGGGCCCGCGTTGTAAGCGGCCGAAGCGAGCACGCGGTTGCCGTTGAACTGGCCGTGGACCTGGCTCAGGTAAGCGGCGCCGAGCTGGATGTTGACGTCGGGGTTGAACGCCTGCTTCGGCGAGCCCAGAGGAATGCCGAACTTGCGCGCGGTTTCCTTGGCCGTACCGGGCATCAGCTGCATCAGGCCCATGGCGCCGACACCGGAGCGCGCGTCGGCCATGAAGGCGCTTTCCTGGCGCGTGATGGCGAATACCCAGCTGGAATGCAGGCCACGAATCTTCGCCTGCTGGGTCAGAGCCGAGCGGTGGGCCATCGGGAAACGGATATCCAGGTCATCCCAGTACTGTGCCTGGCTGATGGTGCGGATGGCCGGGAAGTACCATTGCAAGTCGTAGGCGATCTTGGCCTGGGCCACCATCTCATCGCGGTCGAAGAGACGGCTGACGTGGTACCACTCGCGGCGACCGTTGACGATCTCGCCGCGATCATGGAACTCCAGCGCACGGCGGATGCCGGCGGTGTTGCGCACTTTCTGCATGACCTTCGGATCAATGGCCAGAGGTTTGTTGTTCAACTGATAGGGCGCCTGGATACGGTCGGCGGCCATGAAACCGTAGAAGTCGCGTTCGCGGGCCACCGGCTGGTACAGCGGAACCGGTTGCTGGCTCTGGGGCTGCGCCAGTTGCAGGGTGCGGGCCTGCCAATAGCGCCAACGGTTGGTCTTGGCCAGGTCTTCGGGCATCTGCCGGGTCAGTTGGTAGGCGTCATCCCAGCGCCCCAGGCGCAGGAGCAGGCGCGCACGCCATTCGCTGACGGTGTTGTCGCGCAGCTCGGGGTCGTACTGGGCCATGACCTTCAGGGCGCGCGAATCGAAACGCTTGGCCAGTGTCAGGCCGATTTCGCGGGCGATGGCGACCTTCTCCTCCTTGGAGAAAGGCAGGCGGGCCGTATAGACCTCCAGCAGGCTCAGCGCTTTCTCCGGGTCCTGGCGTGCCAGGCGGCGCAAGCCGAGGCCGGCCGCATCGGCCGTGTGGCGATCGGCGGGAACGAAGCGCCCGGTCTGGCTCAATATCTGCGGCTTCTGCGCCACTTCTACCATCAGCTTGCCCTGGGTGCCCAGGCGCGGCATGGTTTTCACCAGGTGGTTGGCCAGGCCGTAATTGCGCGCTTCAGCCGCCAGCTTGGCGCGCTTCCAGCGCAGCTCCTCGGTCAGTTGTCCTTCGGCGCTCCACATGCCGAACAGCACATCGCACGCCTCGGGTTGGGATTTGCCTACCAGCCAGAGCTTCTTGGCGGTGGCGTAGCCTTCCTTCTTCATGCCGTGCTTGAGCTGGTACTGGCCGAACAGGCAGTCCAGTTCGGTGAAGTTGAGCTTGGGGTCGTAGTAGTTGATGAAGGTCTGCCATTCGCCGCGCTCGGCCAGCCAGCGCAACCAGCGCAGCTTCATCCAGCCAGCCTGGGGAAGGTCGCCGTGTTCGGCGAGGAATTTCTCGATTTCGTCGTTGCTCGCCCATTTCAGACGGGCGGTCAGCTCGTCATAGGCCAGGTACGGCTCCAGCGGGTAATCGCGCAGCGCATTGGCATAACGCTGGTAGGGGCCAGAATCACCCTTGGCCAGGGCGCGCTTGGCCTCGTCGTACATCAGTCGTTGTTGTGTGAGGGACGCCGAGGCGGCCTGAGCGCCTTGCAGGCCGACCGTAGACAGGAGCAAACAGGAAAACAGGCTGAGCAGACGACCGCGCATGACACTTCCGAGGCAGATATATCGTTATGAATGCCCCGTTTCGGGACATCGAATAGCGCCTAGCTTAGCTTCTGCGACGAGCCGGTTAAAGCATTGCGCCAGCAGGGGAAACCAGCGGTAAAAAATGCCCGAGAGACGGTGTGGCAAGTCGGGTAGAATGCGCGCCCTTATCCCGGAGGCCCCACATGACGCTGCTCAAGTTCACCGACGTATCTCTTGCCTACGGCGCCATGCCGCTGCTGGATAAGGTGTCCTGGCAGATCGCCCGTGGCGAGCGCGTGTGCATCATCGGCCGCAACGGCACCGGCAAGTCCAGCCTGCTGCGTCTGGTCAAGGGCGACCAGTTCGCCGATGACGGCGAGATCTGGCGTGCACCCGCCTTGAAGATCGGCGAATTGCCCCAGGAGCTGCCGCTTGCCGATGACCGCACCGTGTTCGACGTGGTTGCCGAAGGTCTGGCTGGCGTTGGTGCACTGCTGGCCGAATATCATCACCTCAGCCTGCACATCCAGTCCGAGGCCGACCTGACCAAGCTGGCCCACGTCCAGCAGGAACTCGAGGCCCGCGACGGCTGGCGTTTGCAGCAGCTGGTGGACAGTACCCTGAGCCGCTTGCAGTTGCCTGCGGACAAGACCCTGGCCGAACTTTCCGGTGGCTGGCGCCGCAGGGTATTGCTGGCCCAGGCGCTGGTGGCCGAGCCGGACCTGCTGCTGCTCGACGAGCCCACCAACCATCTGGACATTGGCGCCATCGCCTGGCTGGAAGAAGCCCTGCTTGGTTTCAACGGCGCGGTGCTGTTCATCACCCACGACCGTTCCTTCCTGCAGAACCTGGCCACCCGCATCCTCGAACTGGACCGTGGCCACCTGATCGACTGGAACGGCGACTACGCCAGCTTCCTGGTGCACAAGGAACAGCAGCTGGCGGCGGAAGAAGTGGCCAATGCCCTGTTCGACAAACGCCTGGCCCAGGAAGAAGTCTGGATTCGCCAGGGCATCAAGGCCCGTCGTACCCGTAACGAAGGCCGGGTGCGTGCGCTCAAGGCGATGCGTGTCGAACGTTCAGAGCGTCGTGAGCGGCAGGGCAAGGCGACGATCCAGTTGGACGCAGCGGAGAAATCCGGCAAGCAGGTGATGGTGGCGGAGAATGTCGGCTTCGCCCATCCGGGCGGCGAGCCGCTGATCCGCGATTTCAACCTGGTGCTGCAGCGCTCCGACCGTATCGGCCTGCTGGGCGCCAACGGAACTGGCAAGACCACACTGCTCAAGCTGCTGCTGGGTGATCTCCAGCCCACCAGTGGCAGTATCGAGATCGGTACTCGCCTCGAAGTGGCGTATTTCGACCAGCTGCGTCACCAGTTGGATCTGGAAAAAACCGTAATCGATAACATCTCCGAAGGTCGCGATTTCATCTCCATCGACGGCCAGAACCGCCACGTGCTGAGCTACCTGGGTGACTTCCTGTTCAGTCCGCAGCGCGCCCGCACGCCGGTGAAGGCGTTGTCCGGTGGTGAACGGGCACGACTGTTGCTCGCCAAGTTGTTCAGCAAGCCGGCCAACCTGCTGGTGCTGGACGAACCGACCAACGACCTGGACGTGGAAACCCTGGAACTGCTCGAAGAGGTGCTGCTGAACTTCCCTGGCACCGTGCTGATGGTCAGCCACGACCGGGCGTTCCTCGACAACGTGGTCACCAGCACGCTGGTGTTCGAAGGTAATGGCCGCGTGCGCGAGTACGTCGGCGGTTATCAGGACTGGCTGCGCCAGGGCGGTTCGCCGCGTCTGCTGGGCGTTGGCGAAGGTCGCGAGGCCAAGGCCGAGGCGCCTAAGGCTGCCGAGCCTGCGTCGATGGCCAAGGCGGCGGTAGCCGAAGCTCCGAAACAGAAGCTGAGCTATAAGCTTCAACGCGAACTGGAAGCGATTCCGGGGCAGATCGAAGCCCTGGAAACCGAGCAGGCGAAGCTACAGGAAGAAATTTCCGACCCGGCCTTCTATCAGCGTCCGCCGGAGCAGACTCGCGTGGTGCTGGAACGGCTGGATGGCTTGCAGAAGGAACTGGACCGCCTGATCGAACGCTGGGCGGAACTGGAAGACAGTTGAGGAAGTGAGCCGGAGAGCCCATGGCCATCGAATACCGCATCAGCCTGGATGACGTACATGAGTTCAGCTATCGCATCGAGCTGGATCGTGAGTACGACCAGGAGCGCGCTGTTGGCGCGCCTAAGTGGACGCGTCTGGAACACCAGCAGTGCAGCAACTGCCCGCTACGCCGCGAGATCCACAGTCATTGCCCGGCTGCGGTGGACCTGCACCGGGTGATCGAGGACTTCCAGGGATTGCCGGCCTTCAAGAAGGTGCAGGTCTGGGTGCGTACGCCGGATCGTGAATACGCCAAGGTTGTCGGGTTGGAGGAGGGCCTGCGCGCCCTGCTGGGGGTCATCATGGCTACCAGCGCCTGCCCGGTCCTGGGCAAGCTCAAGCCGATGGCGCAGCAACACCTGCCATTCGCCAGCAATCAGGAGTTCATCCTGCGGGCGGTTTCGCTCTACCTCGCGCGGCAGTATTTCAACCTTCGGGAAGGGCGTCATGCGGACTGGGAGCTGAAAGGGCTGGTGCGGCTGTTCCAGCAATTGCAGTTGGTGAATCAGGCCTTCTGGCAGCGTATCCACGATACCTGCGAAGGGGACTCCAACCTCAAGGCTTTCCTGACCTTCTTCTCCATGGCATCCAGCATGACCTATTCGCTGGAAACCCAGTTGCAGAAGATTCGACCGCTAGTGATGAGCGCGGGCGAGGGCTTCGACTGAAGCCTTCGCCCGCGGAGTCGCGTCGGTTTACTCAGGTTTCTTCAGGCGGACCGCGAGCACGTCACAGGGCGCGCCGTGGAGCACGTCGTTGGCGGTGGAGCCGAGCAGCAGGGCAAGGCCATGGCGGCCGTGGCTGCCGACAACGATCAGGTCGCAGCCCTGTTCCTCTGCAAGGCGGTGAATTTCCTGGCGAGGCTGGCCGTACGCCAGATGGCGCTGGTCGGCGCTCAGTTCGGAGTAAATGCCGGCGAAGCCCTGCAGGCGCTCCCGGGCCTGTTCGAACTGCTGCTGCTGGAGCATGGACAGGTCCATGGGTACGTCGCCACCGAAGGCCATGGCCATCGGTTCGACGATATGCACCAGCGACAGCTTGGCATTGCTGGCCTGGGCCAGCGCCTGGGCACGACGCACCACAGGATGGCATTCATCGGTCAGGTCTACGGCGACCAGAATGTGCTGGTAGGTCATGGGTGACTCCTCCTTAAGGTTGCGCATGATCACAAGTATGGCTTTCCGAAACGTTTAACACAGGCTTTTGCGCGGAGATAACCGTTATGACCCTCTGGATCGTCCTGTTGCTGCTTCTGGCGATGCTCAGTCCGTTGGTCTGGCTGGTGCCGTCCAAGGGGCAGCGAGGTCGTATGGAACTGCGGCTGCAAGCGCGGCGAATGGGATTGGCCATGCAGCTGTCGCGCCAGGACTGGCCGCACTGGCTGGTCCAGGAGCCTCCCCATTCCTGCGCGCAGTACCATCGACCGCGCCTGCGCGGGCGCGAGGCCTGGTGCTATTGGCAGAACGAGCCAGGCAGCTGGCTGAACCAGTGGCGCGAGCCCTGCGAGGATGCAGCGGTGCTGGCGCATCTGGCTGGCTTGCCGAAGGATGTCTACAAGGTCGAAGCGAGCTCGCAGATGATTGCCCTCTACTGGGGGGAGCGGGGGACCGCGGAGGACCTGCAGCGCATTGCCGACACGCTGAAGGCGCTGGCCTGAGGGGAGGGCGCGAGGGCGAATGCCATCGCGCCGATTGCTGTCTCAGCTCTGGGCGGCGGAGTAGCGGGCAGATACGTCTTCGAGGCCGTCGATTATGCGGTCCGAGTACTTGTTGATGAGGAACGGCACGCTGTTTTCGTTGTAGTTCTTCAGCGATTTTTCGATGTAGCGCCATTTGGTGCTGATGCCATCCAGCGCCTGGCGAATCTCCGGCGTGTTTTGAGGGGCCTGTTCCAGGCTGGTCAGCTGGTTGGCGAACTGGCCGGCCAGCTCATCAATGCCCTTGCCGCCGTTGCTGCCGATGAAACTGCCGCCAATGGATGCGCTACGGGAGGCGTAGTCCACCGCGATGGTTTGCATCAGCAGGCTCTGGTCGCGGCTGCGCTGCGTCAGGGACGGGACCTGGGTCGAACCTTCCTGCTGGATCCTGGCGTAGAGCTCGTTGGAGAGGTCCATCAGGCGCTTGTTGCGCGCGGTCAGGTCAGCCACCGGTTGCAGGTCGGTATAGCCTTGTTGCTTGAGTGAGGTGACCAGGCGGGTCAGCTCGCTGTTGTAGTGCTGCCATTCCTGGGTCAACTGGGCGTGCAGGGCTTTCGACGCTTCCCCGGGCATTTCGCCCAGTTCCTTCAGGCGCGCATCCGCCTTCTGCACCGACTCGTCGATCAGGCGCGCGTAGCGCTGATCGCCCTCCATGCCGTTGTACATATAGAAGTCGCCAAGGCTGCGCTGGGCGGCGAGGCGCATCTGATGGAGCTTGAGCAGGCTGTCAGCCGAGGAAGTCTGAGCAGTGGCGAAAGCGGGAAGGGTGAGCAGGGTACCCAGAAGAATGGCAAGCAGGCGGCTCGTCATTGGCACGACTCCGTGGGCCATTGGCCTTGATTGTTGTTGTTTTGGCGTTCGAATCCTCGCGGATCGAGTGGCACGAATGTACCCGTGGGACAGGCAATTTGCCAGCGGCCTCCCGGCGGCTTTTCCGCCAATGCGCGGTGAGCGTGATGAGATGCAATCAAAAGTGTGAATTTGTCTCGACCGTGCAGCCCGCGTTGCGGCGAGGCTGGTGGCAGAGCCGTTTTATCGTGGCCGGCCGGTCACGCTGCGCGATTGACAAGCGCTGACTTTTCCCTGAATCTGCGCTCACCCAAATCAAACGGGCGTATGAATCAAGCGTTTGTCTTGTATGACGTTTCTAGCCATACAGCCCGAATATCGCATCGGTGGGTGTGCCGGATCGATCGGGACTATGCTCCGGCAGCGCCGGGAAGCGAGTCCGCCGGTTGGCTCCGATGCGTACAGTCCAGTTTCCCAAACCGTGGAGATCAGTTGATGATTTACGAAGGTAAAGCCATCACGGTTAAGGCTCTTGAGGGCGGTATCGTCGAACTGAAGTTCGACCTCAAGGGTGAGTCCGTCAACAAGTTCAACCGCCTCACCCTGAATGAACTGCGTGATGCAGTTGCAGCCATCAAGGCCGACGCTTCGGTCAAGGGCGTTATCGTCAGCAGCGGCAAGGACGTCTTCATCGTCGGCGCCGATATCACTGAATTCGTCGATAACTTCCAGCTGCCTGATGAAGAGCTGGTGGCGGGCAACCTCGAAGCCAACAAGATCTTCAGCGCCTTCGAAGACCTCGAAGTCCCCACCGTTGTCGCTATCAACGGCATCGCCCTGGGTGGCGGCCTGGAAATGTGCCTCGCAGCTGACTACCGCGTGATGAGCACTGTCGCCAAGATCGGTCTGCCGGAAGTCAAGCTGGGTATCTACCCGGGCTTCGGCGGCACCGTGCGCCTGCCGCGCATCATCGGTACCGATAACGCCATCGAGTGGATCGCTTCCGGCAAGGAAAATCGTGCCGAAGACGCCCTGAAAGTCGGCGCCGTTGACGCCGTTGTCACTCCCGAGCTGCTGCCGGCCGCTGCCCTGGACCTGGTCAAGCGCGCCATTTCCGGCGAGCTGGACTTCAAGGCCAAGCGTCAGCCCAAGCTGGAGAAGCTGAAGCTCAATGCCATCGAACAGATGATGGCCTTCGAAACCGCCAAGGGCTTCGTCGCTGGTCAGGCCGGCCCGAACTACCCGGCTCCGGTCGAAGCCATCAAGACCATCCAGAAGGCCGCTAACTTCGGTCGTGACAAGGCTCTGGAAGTGGAAGCCGCCGGTTTCGTGAAGCTGGCCAAGACTTCGGTCGCCACCAGCCTGATCGGCCTGTTCCTGAACGATCAGGAGCTGAAGAAAAAGGGCAAGCAGTACGACGAAGCTGCCAAAGACGTGAAACTGGCTGCCGTTCTCGGCGCCGGCATCATGGGTGGCGGCATCGCCTACCAGTCCGCTTCCAAGGGCACTCCGATCCTGATGAAGGATATCCGCGAAGAGGGTATCCAGATGGGTCTGAACGAAGCTTCCAAGCTGCTCGGCAAGCGCGTCGAGAAAGGCCGCATGAAGCCCGAGAAGATGGCTGAAGCGCTGAACGCGATTCGCCCGACCATGTCCTACGGTGATTTCGGCAACGTCGACATCGTGGTTGAAGCAGTGGTCGAGAACCCGAAGGTCAAGCACGCTGTGCTCGCCGAGGTGGAAGGCCATGTTCGCGAAGACGCCATCATCGCTTCCAACACCTCCACCATCTCCATCAGCTACCTGGCCCAGGCCCTGAAGCGTCCGGAGAACTTCGTCGGCATGCACTTCTTCAACCCGGTGCACATGATGCCGCTGGTTGAAGTGATCCGTGGCGAGAAGTCCAGCGAAGTGGCTGTCGCCACCACCGTTGCCTTTGCCAAGAAAATGGGCAAGAACCCGATCGTGGTCAACGACTGCCCCGGCTTCCTGGTGAACCGCGTGCTGTTCCCGTACTTCGGCGGTTTCGCCAAGTTGCTGGAGTTCGGCGTCGACTTCGTCCGCATCGACAAGATCATGGAGAAGTTCGGCTGGCCCATGGGCCCGGCGTACCTGTCCGACGTGGTCGGCATCGACACCGGCCACCATGGCCGCGATGTAATGGCTGAAGGCTTCCCGGATCGTATGGCTGTGGAAGGCAAGACCGCCGTTGACGTCATGTACGACGCCAACCGCCTGGGTCAGAAGAACGGCAAGGGCTTCTACGCCTACGAAACCGACAAGCGCGGCAAGCCGAAGAAGGTCACCGACCCGGTTGCCTACGAAGTGCTGAAGTCGATCGTCAAGGAGCAGCGTGAGCTGACCGACGAGGACATCATCAACTTCATGATGATCCCGCTGTGCCTGGAGACCGTGCGCTGCCTGGAAGACGGCATCGTATCGACCGCTGCCGAGGCCGATATGGGCCTGATCTACGGCATCGGCTTCCCGCCCTTCCGTGGTGGTGCGCTGCGCTACATCGACAGCATCGGTGTGGCCGAGTTCGTGGCCCTGGCCGACAAGTACGCCGACCTGGGCGCGCTGTACCACCCGACCGCCAAGCTTCGCGAAATGGCCAAGAACGGCCAGAAGTTTTTCGGCTAATTGAGCGAGAGTGAAGAATATGAGCCTGAATCCTAGAGATGCAGTCATTGTCGACTTCGGTCGCACCCCGATGGGTCGCTCCAAGGGTGGCATGCACCGCAATACCCGCGCCGAGGACATGTCGGCGCACCTGATCAGCAAGCTGCTGGAGCGCAACACCAAGGTCGATCCGGCGGAAGTCGAGGATGTGATCTGGGGCTGCGTGAACCAGACCCTGGAGCAGGGCTGGAACATCGCACGCATGGCGTCGCTGATGACCCAGATCCCTCACACCAGCGCTGGCCAGACCGTCAGCCGCCTGTGCGGTTCCTCCATGAGCGCCCTGCACACCGCCGTGCAGGCCATCCAGACCGGTAACGGCGACGTCTTCGTGGTCGGTGGCGTGGAGCACATGGGCCACGTTGGCATGATGCACGGCGTCGATCCGAACCCGCACATGTCCCTGTACGCCGCGAAAGCCTCGGGCATGATGGGTCTGACCGCTGAAATGCTCGGCAAGATGCACGGCATCAGCCGCGAAGCCCAGGATCAGTTCGGTGTGCGTTCGCACCAACTGGCCCACAAGGCCACCGTCGAAGGCAAGTTCAAGGATGAAATCATCCCGATGCAGGGCTACGACGAGAATGGCTTCCTGAAGGTGTTCGACTACGACGAAACCATTCGTCCGGAGACCACCCTGGAAAGCCTGGCCAGCCTGAAGCCGGCGTTCAACCCGAAAGGCGGCACCGTGACTGCGGGTACTTCCTCGCAGATCACCGACGGCGCTTCCTGCATGATCGTGATGAGCGCCCAGCGTGCCCAGGACCTGGGTATCCAGCCGATGGCCGTCGTTCGTGCCATGGCGGTTGCCGGTGTTGACCCGGCGATCATGGGTTACGGCCCTGTGCCGTCCACCCAGAAAGCACTGAAACGCGCTGGCCTGACTATGGACGACATCGACTTCGTCGAGCTCAACGAAGCCTTCGCCGCCCAGGCCCTGCCGGTGCTGAAGGACCTCAAGCTCCTCGACAAGATGGAGCAGAAGGTCAACCTGCACGGTGGCGCCATCGCCCTGGGTCACCCGTTCGGCTGCTCCGGTGCCCGTATCTCCGGCACCCTGCTGAACGTGATGAAACAGAACGGCGGTAATCTGGGCGTGTCCACCATGTGCGTGGGCCTTGGCCAGGGCATCACCACCATCTTTGAGCGCGTCTGAGCGCACGCAAGATGAGAAAACCGGGGCCTAGTGCCCCGGTTTTTGCTTTTATGTGGAGATACTTCTCAGGAATTTTCATGCAAGGGCTGGTTTCGAGTCGCATCACGCGGCACCATGCGCAACCTTTGCGGGATAGCCTGCATTCATCACTGTGAGGCAATCATGAGCCTGCAACCGGGTCTCTATCGTCACTACAAGGGTCAGCAGTACCGCGTCGTCGGTGTTGCGCGACATTCCGAGACGGAGGAGGAGCTGGTGGTGTACCAGGCCCTCTACGGCGAATTCGGCCTTTGGGTGCGACCGCTCAGCATGTTCACCGAAACGGTCCAGGTGGATGGCGAGCAGATTGCGCGCTTCGCCTTGGTGAGTGCGGAGCCGAATCTCTTTTCTCAGCCCTGACGGGCATCGAGGCAGCCGGGGCGCGCTTGACCGCGTCGCGCTGGCCACTATATATAGCGGTGCCGCGACAGGCGGCACCCGCCTTTTACATTCTTCAATCAGGAACACACCGATCCATGGGCAAATCGCTGGTCATCGTGGAATCCCCGGCCAAGGCCAAGACCATCAACAAGTACCTGGGCAACCAGTACGTGGTGAAGTCGAGCATCGGCCACATCCGTGACCTCCCCACCAGCGGTTCGGCCAGTACCGCCAAGGAGCCGGCCAAGCGTGGCAAGACCGCTGGTGAAGCGCCGGCTCTGTCCCCCAAGGAGAAGGCCAAGCGTCAGTTGGTTGCACGCATGGGGGTGGATCCTGAGCACGGCTGGAAGGCCAAGTACGAGATCCTGCCCGGCAAGGAAAAGGTGATCGACGAACTGCGCCGCCTGGCCAAGGATGCCGACACCATCTATCTCGCAACCGACTTGGACCGCGAAGGGGAGGCCATTGCCTGGCACCTGCGGGAATCCATCGGCGGCGATGACAGCCGCTACAAGCGCGTGGTGTTCAACGAAATCACCAAGAAGGCCATTCAGGAAGCCTTCTCCCAGCCTGGCGACCTCGACATCAACCGTGTCAATGCGCAGCAGGCGCGCCGCTTCCTCGACCGCGTCGTGGGCTACATGGTGTCGCCGCTGCTTTGGCAGAAGATCGCCCGCGGCCTGTCGGCCGGTCGTGTGCAGTCGGTAGCGGTGAAGCTGGTTGTGGAGCGCGAGCGCGAAATTCGCGCATTCGTTCCGGAAGAATACTGGGAAGTTCATGCCGATCTTGGCACCGCCAAGGGCGCCAAGGTGCGTTTCGAAGTGGCGCGCGAGAACGGCGAGGCCTTCAAGCCGCTGAACGAAGCCCAGGCCATGGCGGCGCTGGAGAAGCTCAAGGCTTCCAGCTACACCGTGGCCAAGCGCGAGGACAAGCCGACCTCCAGTCGCCCGTCCGCGCCCTTCATTACCTCCACCCTGCAGCAGGCCGCGAGCAACCGCCTGGGCTTCGGGGTGAAGAAGACCATGATGATGGCCCAGCGTCTCTACGAGGCCGGCTACATCACTTATATGCGTACCGACTCGACCAACCTCTCGGCTGACGCCATTACCATGGTGCGTGGCTTCATCGAGGGTGAGTTCGGCGAGAAGTACCTGCCGTCCAAGCCGAACGTCTACTCCAGCAAGGAAGGCGCCCAGGAAGCGCACGAGGCCATTCGCCCGTCCGACGTCAATCTGCGTCCCACCCAGCTGTCTGGCATGGAGCGTGATGCCGAGCGCCTGTACGACCTGATCTGGCGCCAGTTCGTGGCTTGCCAGATGCCGCCGGCTGAGTACCTGTCCACCAGCGTTAGCGTCGCTGCCAGCAAGTTCGAGCTGCGCGCTAAGGGTCGTATTCTCAAGTTCGATGGTTACACCCGCGTCCTGCCGCAGCAGAGCAAGCCGGGCGAGGACGATGTCCTGCCGGAAATGAGCGAGGGCGAACTGCTCGAGCTGCTCAAGCTCGAACCCAGCCAGCACTTCACCAAGCCGCCGGCGCGCTACTCCGAAGCCAGCCTGGTCAAGGAGCTGGAAAAACGTGGTATTGGCCGGCCCTCCACTTACGCGGCGATCATCTCCACCATTCAGGAGCGTGGCTACGTCACGGTGCACAACCGTCGTTTCTACGCGGAGAAGATGGGCGACATCGTTACCGAGCGCCTGAATGAAAGCTTCGCCAACCTGATGGACTATGGCTTCACCGCCGGCATGGAAGAGCACCTGGACGACGTCGCCCAGGGCGAGCGCGACTGGAAGCACCTGCTGGACGAGTTCTACGGTGACTTCAGGAAGAAGTTGGAGCTGGCCGAAGGCGCCGACAAGGGCATGCGTGCCAACCAGCCAACGCTGACCGATATTCCCTGCCGCGAGTGCGGTCGTCCGATGATGATCCGTACCGCCTCGACCGGCGTGTTCCTCGGGTGCTCGGGCTACAGCCTGCCGCCGAAAGAGCGTTGCAAGGCCACCATCAACCTGGTCCCGGGCGACGAGATCGCCGCGGACGACGAAGGTGAGTCGGAATCCCGTGTGTTGCGTGGCAAGCACCGCTGCCCGATCTGCGCGACTGCGATGGACGCCTATCTGCTGGATGAAACCCGCAAACTGCACATCTGCGGCAACAACCCGGATTGCTCGGGTTACGAGATCGAGCAGGGCCAGTACCGCATCAAGGGCTACGAAGGTCCGAGCCTGGAATGCGACAAATGCGGTAGTGAGATGCAGCTCAAGACGGGTCGGTTCGGCAAGTTCTTCGGTTGCACCAACGCCAGTTGCAAGAACACTCGCAAGTTGCTGAAGAGCGGCGAGGCTGCGCCGCCGAAGATCGATCCGATCCGCATGCCCGAGCTGAAGTGCGAGAAGGTCGACGACATCTATGTGCTGCGTGATGGCGCTTCCGGCCTGTTCCTGGCGGCCAGCCAGTTCCCGAAGAATCGCGAAACCCGTGCACCCTTGGTGCAGGAGCTGATTCCCCACAAGGACGAGCTGGATGCCAAGTACCACTACCTGCTGGATGCGCCGAAGAAAGACCCGGAAGGGCGCCCGGCGGTGATCCGCTTCAGTCGCAAGACCAAGGAGCAATATGTGCAGACCGAGGTCGAAGGCAAGCCCACCGGCTGGCGCGCTTTCTTCGATGGCGGCAAGTGGAAGGTCGAGGACAAGCGCTGACCGACCGTAGCGCGCCCGGTTCCGGGCGCGCTTATACTGCCCGGTTCCGGGCGCGCTTATACTGCCCGGGTCACCTGTGGAGGGCGCCGTCATGGCCCATGAGCTTTACACCCGCACCAATCAGAAAATCTTCTTCGCTGGCCTGTCCCTGGAGTCATGGGGCAAGGTGGAAGAAAGCAGGGCGATGAATGCCCAGGCATTGGTGCAGTCCCAGCGCGAGGCGGTGTTGTTCCATCTCTATGGCGCGCTGCTCGGCCTGTGTCATGAAATCGCCGGCTACTACCGTCTTCCCGAGGCCGGCGCGCCGCGCGTCGAGTTGCTGCTGACGCCGGAAGTATTGGCTGCCGCACCCAGCCCCGAGTTGGCTGAGCTGGTGGAGTTGGCCCAGCAACGTGAAACATGGTTGGCTGAACTGCTTTCGGCCTATCGCGCATTGTTCCAGCCGCCGCAGGCGCCGAAGCAGGCCAAGATCGACCCGACTCTACCGTTGATCACCGCGGTCAGCGTAGATGAGGAAGAGATGCCACTGTCGCGCGAAGTGTTGGAATCGTGGCGGCAGAATCTGAAATCGCTTGCATTGCGCTTCCGAGAAACACTAAGCGAGTGCTGATTTGATCGACGGGCTAGGGCGTGCTGGCGGCTGGCTGCTACAATGGCCGCCTTTCGTGGAGATATGAAATTATGCCTACGTCCTTTCTGGAAATAGTCGAACTGCCTGATGGCCGCATCATTCTGCGCCGGGCTGAGGACGAGGAGGCGTTGGTGACGCTGGACTTCTCCGCTGATGCCAAGGCTTTCCTTCAGGGGCATCACCTGGAAGTCGCCAAGGCCATGCTGAATGTGGGTGTTCAGATGGCGGGTCGACTGGCTGAAGGTGAGATGGACCATCAGGATGGTCCGCGCGTCCTGCACTGATCTCTGGAGCCAGATCTTCCACTGATCCGGTTACCGTCTTGTGTCAGATGGGCGCAGCAATCGCCAGGCGCCCCGTAACTTTTTAGCCAAGAAGTATGTTCAGGCTTTGCGCGTCTCCCTGGCGTGCTGCTTGGGCCAGTTGGCGTTTGGCTCGTTGCCCCAATTGAAGCCAGCTCACAACGGTATGGCTGCGGCCCAGACGCAGGGCTTCGCAAGCCAGCTCGAGAGCGCTTTGTTCTCCCCGTGGTTGAAGAATCAGAATGCGTTCGCGGTTGAGGCCGGACTCGCGCAGCCAGTCACGGGACAGGCCCGCGGGTGCGCCGATCAATGTCAGCCAGCGCGCGTCTTTCTCTTCGCTCAGTTCCCTCAATATCGACGCGAGCAGGCTGCGGCAATGCCCGGCTGCACCGCGTAGCGACAATTCGCTGAACGCTTCGGGTTCTTCCTTGCTGGGTTCTTCGACCACATCGGTCAGCAACGGCGCCACGGGATTTGCCAGGATGGCGTCGTGGAACAGGGGGAGCTGCGACCGACCAAGCGACTGCGGGAACTGCATAACGCCTCCTTTAGCGGCGGATCACGCCGACACTCAAACCTTCGATCACCAGATCCTGTTCATCCAGGTCGACTTCGATTGGGGCGAACTCCGGGTTCTCGGCAATCAGCCAGACCTTGTCGCCTTCACGCTTGAAACGTTTGACCGTGACTTCTTCGCCCAGTCGAGCTACGACCACCTGGCCGTTGCGGACTTCGCGAGTGCTATGGACGGCGAGCAGGTCTCCGTCATAGATGCCGATGTCTTTCATCGACATGCCGCGAACACGCAGCAGGTAGTCGGCGCGGGGATGGAAGAAATCGGGGTTGATGCGGCAAGATTCCTCGATGTTCTGCTGTGCGAGGATCGGCGCGCCTGCAGCGACCCGGCCAATCACCGGCAGGCCGTCTTCTTCGTTGTTGCCGGGTTCGAAGCCGGGGATGCGAATGCCCCGGGAAGCGCCCGGCGTCATCTCGATCGCACCTTTACGTGCCAGAGCCTTGAGGTGCTCTTCAGCGGCGTTGGGTGACTTGAAGCCAAGTTCCTGGGCGATCTCCGCGCGAGTAGGCGGGAAGCCATTGTCTTCAAGGCAGCGCTTGATGAATGCGAGAATCTCGGCTTGGCGGGGCGTCAGTTTCAGCATGGAGGCGCTCTGTTTTTTTATACAGTTGCTGGGATTATATACAGTGATTCGGCCTTGGCAACGCTTCTTTTTTGGGGGGAGGGCAGAAGGCGGGCGCAGAGAGAGCGACAAAGCTTCATGCCGTGGCTGCGCGGCAAGAATGACCGTTGCGTCAGATAGTGGTGAACGCGGCTTGACAAGCTGACCGGCTGAAACGTATGTTTCAAACAAGTGTTTGTCAGGCGGAGGAGCCATGGCCCAGTCGGAAACCGTAGAACGCATTCTGGATGCTGCGGAACAGCTGTTCGCGGAGAAGGGCTTCGCCGAGACTTCGTTGCGCCTTATCACCAGCAAAGCTGGGGTCAATCTGGCAGCGGTGAACTATCACTTCGGCTCGAAGAAAGCGCTGATCCAGGCGGTCTTCTCGCGCTTTCTTGGTCCATTCTGCCAGAGTCTGGAGCGTGAACTGGATCGACGCCAGTCCAAGGCCGAAAGCAAGGCCAGCCTCGAAGAGCTATTGGAAATGCTCGTTGAGCAGGCCCTCGCGGTAAAGCCTCGTAGTGGCAACGACCTTTCTATTTTCATGCGTCTGCTCGGTCTCGCATTCAGTCAGAGCCAGGGGCATTTGCGCAAGTATCTGGAAGAGGTTTACGGAAAGGTCTTCCGTCGATACATGCTGCTGGTGAACGAATCCGCACCAAGGGTGCCACCGCTGGAACTGTTCTGGCGGGTGCACTTCATGCTCGGCGCCGCGGCGTTCAGCATGTCCGGGATCAAGGCGTTGCGTGCGATGGCGGAGAACGACTTCGGCGTGAACACCTCGATCGAGCAGGTCATGCGCCTGATGGTGCCATTCCTGGCAGCCGGCATGCGTGCCGAGACTGGCGTGACCGATGAGGTGCTGGCGAGCGCCATGCTGAAACCGCGCAACAAGGCCCCGGCGTCTCCCGCCAAGGCTTAATCCCCTATGGGCGCGAGCGGGCTGATCAGCTAAGCTTGCGGCCCATGCAAAACCTCGATCTTCTGCATATTTCCATCGCTGACCAACAGCTCTACGGCTTTGCCGAGGGGCGGTTGGTGCTGCGCATGTCTGTCTCCACCGCGCTCAACGGTGCGGGTGAAACCAACGGCTCCAATTGCACGCCCCGTGGCTTGCACCAGGTTCGCGCGAAGATTGGCGCCGCCTTGCCCCTGGGGGCGGTGCTGCGTGGTCGGCGCTGGACGGGTGAGGTCTGGAGCGCCGAGCTGCACGAGCGCTTTCCGGGAAGGGACTGGATCCTGAGCCGCATCCTCTGGCTCAGCGGAAGAGAGCCCGGCCGCAATCGCCTCGGCAGCGTGGACAGCTTCCGCCGCTATATCTACCTGCACGGTACGCCCGACACCGAGCCCATGGGCGTTCCCCGTTCTCACGGGTGCATTCGTCTGCGCAATACGGATGTGCTGGAACTCTTCGATCGAGTACCCGTCCACTGTGCGGTACGCATTGACGAAGCGCCTTGCCCGGATTGGGCAGCGACGCAACTCTCTTAAGGATTTTTAATGCAAGGTTCCCTGATGCTGGATATCGGCGGCACCTGGCTGACCGCTGAGGATCGGCAGATCCTTCGTCAGCCGGAAGTTGCCGGCCTGATCATCTTTGCCCGCAACATCGAAAGCCCGCGCCAGGTGCGTGAGCTTTGTGCGTCCATTCGTGCCGTTCGTCCGGACCTGATCCTGGCTGTCGATCAGGAAGGCGGCCGCGTACAACGCCTGCGACAGGGTTTCCTGCGCCTTCCCGCGATGCGGGCACTGGCCGACAACGATAACGCCGAGCAGTTGGCCGAGCAGTGCGGCTGGTTGATGGCGACCGAAGTGCTGGCAGTAGGGCTGGATATCAGCTTTGCCCCGGTCCTCGATCTCGACCACCAGCGCAGTGCCGTGGTGGGCAGTCGCGCGTTCGAAGGTGATCCCCAGCGTGCCGCGCGACTGGCGGGTGCGTTCATTCGTGGACTGCGCCAGGCAGGTATGGCTGCTACCGGCAAGCATTTTCCGGGGCATGGCTGGGCCGAGGCCGACTCCCATGTTGCGATTCCCACCGACGAGCGCAGCCTGGAGCAGATCCGCACGAGCGACCTGATTCCCTTCGCAAGCCTGGCAGCCGAACTCGACGGCATGATGCCGGCCCACGTCATCTATCCGCAGGTGGATAGCCAGCCGGCCGGTTTTTCCCGGCGCTGGTTGCAGGACATTCTGCGTGGCGAACTGAAATTTTCCGGCGTCATCTTCAGCGATGACCTGTCCATGGCCGGTGCCCATGTCGTGGGCGACGCCGCCGAGCGTATCGAAGCCGCGTTGACCGCTGGTTGCGACATGGGGTTGGTGTGCAATGACCGCGCCGCTGCCGAGCTGGCCCTGGAGCGCTTGCAGCGCCTGGGCGCAACTCCGCCCGCCAGCCTCGCGCGTATGCGCCGCCGCGCGTTCCCCGGCACCGAGTACCGCCAGGACCCCCGCTGGTTGCAGGCGACTGCTGCCTTGCGTGAAGCCCAATTGATCGATTGAGGAACCGACATGACCGTCTACGCCATCATCGGTGGTACAGGCCTGACCCAGCTCGAAGGCCTGAGCATGAAAGCGCTGCTTCACCCTGACACGCCTTACGGCTCGCCCTCGGCCGGTATCGTTCATGGTGAGTACGCTGGGCACGATGTGTTGTTCCTCGCGCGCCACGGCCATCCGCATCGCATTCCTCCGCATCAGGTGAACTACCGGGCCAACCTCTGGGCCCTCAAGCATGCCGGCGCCGAGGCGGTGATCGCGGTGAACGCGGTGGGTGGCATTCACCCAGCCATGGGGAGCGGCCATCTGGTGGTACCGCATCAGGTGATCGACTACACCCAGGGTCGCATCGGCACTTTCTTCGAGGGCGACCTGGACCACGTCACCCACATCGATTTCAGCCACCCGTACGACGAAGCGCTACGTGGCCAGCTGCTTGCCGCACTGAATGCCTGTGACTACCCGCACAGCGATTTCGGTGTTTACGGCTGCACCCAGGGGCCGCGCCTGGAAACCGTTGCCGAAATCAACCGTCTCGAACGCGATGGCTGCGACATCGTCGGGATGACCGGCATGCCTGAAGCGGCGCTCGCTCGCGAGTTGAACCTGCCTTATGCGTGCCTGTCGCTGGTGGTCAATCCTGCCGCCGGAAAGTCCGACGGCATCATCACCATGGCCGAGATCGAAGCGGCACTGGCCGAAGGTATCGGCAAGGTCCGCAGTGTCCTGGCCCATGTGCTGAAAGCCTGATGCGTCGCTTTCCGCAGGTCGGCATCTCGATGTGATGCCTGCCTGCGGTGCCCCGGCTCAGGCGAAGCGGGGCAAGGGGGCGAAGAGGGCGTCGATGTCCTCTTCCGCCAACCGCCAGCCTTCCTTTTCACGGCCGTCGAGAATCCCGCGTGCGAGCGCGGCTTTCTGCGCCTGCAGCAGCTGGATCTTCTCTTCCACCGTTCCGCGCGAAATCATCCGATAGACGAACACGGGCTTGTCCTGGCCAATGCGATAGGCGCGGTCGGTCGCCTGGCGCTCCACTGCCGGATTCCACCAGGGATCGTAGTGGATCACCGTGTCGGCGGCGGTGAGGTTCAGGCCGGTGCCGCCTGCTTTCAGGCTGATCAGGAACAGCGGGACTTCGCCATTCTGGAAGCGCTGGACCGGTGTCCTGCGGTCGCGCGTGTCGCCGGTGATCTGCACGTACTCGATCGAGCGCTTGTGCAGCTCGTCCTCGATCAGCGACAGCATGCTGGTGAACTGCGAGAACAGCAGCACCTTGCGGCCTTCGGCAATCAACTCCTCGAGCATTTCCATCAGGCTGTCGAGCTTGCCCGAGCTGCTGCCGCGTGAGCGTGAACCGCTTTCCTCGATCAGGCGCGCGTCGCAGCACACCTGGCGCAGCTTCAGCAGGGCTTCGAGTATGACGATCTGGCTGCGGGCCAGACCTTTGCGATCGATCTCGTCGCGGACCTTGTGGTCCATGGCCAGGCGCACGGTTTCGTAGAGGTCGCGTTGGCGGTCGCTGAGCTCGACCCACTGGGTGATTTCGCTTTTGGCGGGTAGCTCGGTGGCCACCGCTTCCTTGCTGCGGCGCAACAGGAAAGGCTTGAGGCGGGCATTGAGGTGCGCCAGGCGGGTGGCGTCGCCGTGCTTCTCGATGGGCGTCCGGTAATTGCGCAGGAAGCCCTGGCTGTCACCCAGCCAGCCGGGCATCAGGAAGTGGAACAGCGACCAGAGTTCGCCCAGGTGATTCTCCAGTGGCGTTCCCGTGAGGCACAGGCGTTGGCGTGCTTCCAACTGGCGTGCGGCTTGGGCGGCCTTGCTGGCGTGGTTCTTGATGTACTGCGCTTCGTCGAGGATCAGAGCGTGCAGCGGCAACTGGGTGAACTGTTCCAGGTCCCGTGGTAGCAGGGCGTAGGTGGTCAGCAACAGATCATGCTCGGCCATCCGTGCGAAGGCCTTCTTCCGACCCGGGCCATGCAAGGCGAGGACGCGCAGGTCCGGCGCGAAGCGTGCCGCTTCGTCCAGCCAGTTGGGGATCAGGCTCGTGGGCATGACCACCAGGGCCGGGCGGTCGAGTCGGCCGGCTTCTTTTTCCAGCAGCAGATGGGCGAGGGTCTGCAGGGTCTTGCCCAGGCCCATGTCGTCGCCGAGGATGCCGCCGGCTCCCACTTCGCGCAGGGTTTGCAGCCAGGCCAGGCCTTCCAGCTGGTAATGGCGCAGCTCGGCATTGAGGCCCTTCGGCGGGCTGCTGGCAGTCGTGCTGCTGTCACGCAGCTTGCGTGCAAGGTCGCGCAGTTCTTCACCACCTTGCCAATGCAGGTCCAGCCCTTCGAGCTGACTCAGGCGGGCTGCATCGGGGCGTGCCAGGCGCAGGCTCTGGGCCGGGTCCTGGTCCCGCTGGTAGAGCTCGCCCAAGGTCGTCAGCACCGGCTTGAGGCGGGAAAAGGGCAGCATCACCTGCAGGGGGCGCCCATCCGCCGCGCGGGTGGCATCCAGTTGCAGGCGTAGTTGTTCGTCGTCTTTGCGGCGCTGCAGGTTCTGCGGATCGAGCAGTTCGGGGTTGCGCTGGATCAGGCGTAGCAGCACCGGAAGCAGGCTGATGCGGCGGCCTTCGACGACGATGCCCAGTTCCAGGTCGAACCATTCACGGCCGGGCGCTTCTTCCACTTCGGCGTACCAGCCTTCGACCTGGGATAGATCGAACTGGAAGCCCGGACGAATATCGATTTGCCAGCCCTGCTCACGTAGTGCCGGCAATTGCTCCCGCATGAAGTGCAGCCATTGCTCGTCACTCGGAAGTTCGAACATCTCCGCGCTGTTGGCGGGCAGCGCCAGGCTCTGTCGCAAGGCTTCCTTGAAACCGTGCTGGCGCAAGGTGTCACGCAGGGTCTGTTCGGCTTTCGGGTGGCGCGCAATGGCCAGTCGTTCGCCATTGCTGCGGTGATGCAATCGCTCCGGTTTCGCCATCTTGCCGTGGGTATGGGCGCCGCCGTAGTCGAACACCAGTCCGGCACGATGCTGCTGGCTACCGACCATACGCCCGCTGCGCAGGTCGTACTGGCTCTGCGCGTGACTGCCGAGGATCAGGTGTGGAATGGGTTGCAGGTCATCCACCAGGCGCTCGGCTGGCGGGGGCGGTGGCTGCCAGCCATCGGCGGGCTGCGCCAGCAGAACGATGATGGCGGCGACGCAGTGCTTGCAGTTGTAGTTCACCGGACAACTGCAATTGCCGACCACGCCCAGACCTTTGGGGGCGAGGCGGATTCGCTGAGTGTAGAAGTGGCCTTCGGAGCCTTCGCAGCTGGTTTCGATGGCCTTGTCGCTCAGGCTGAGCAACCGGATGCGGTCTTCCGTGGAGTATTTGAGGCCACGGGAAAGTGCGCCTGGATCGAAATCCAGGCGCCAATCCAGTTGCCTCAGTTGGTCGAGCAGGGCACTCATGGCGCCTTAGAGCGGGCTGATGCGAATCAGAATGCCCAGGTTGCCGTGGTCGAGGTAGGTGAGCTCGCCATTCTTCAGGCGGGTGCCCTGGCGCAGGCGCTCGCTGCTGCTGATGAGGCCACTGCCGTCGAACTGGTTGATCCAGAAGTCCGCCTGGGCATCGACGCTGCGATCGAGGGTGAGCGCCAGGGTGCCTTCGACCGGGAAGTGCCCCAACTGCTGCTCGCCGGACGTGACCGAAACCTTGTTTTCCATGGCCGACAGGTTCTGCGACCAGGCCTTGTGCAGCAGCACCTCGTAGCCCGCATTGGGGTTGAGCTTGGCTGCTTCGCCATCCAGTGCGGTCCCGCGCTCGCTGCCGGCGATGGATTGGCTGTCCGCCGCCCAGTCGTCCGGCGCCGGCTGGCTGGCGGGGATGGGGTCGCCGGCCTGGCGGAAGATGATCATCTCCACCGAGTAGAGGCCGTCGGCGAAGGCAGCCGGAGCCAGCAGGGCGAGCAACAGGGCGAAGTTACGGATGGCACGCATGGGTTGTTCCTTAATAGGGGCAATCATTCCGCAGACTACTGCGGGGTCAGGCGTTCGAACAGGGCTTCAAGGGTGTTGAAACGTTCTTCCGGGCGCTCCATGGGCACCTGGAACTTGAACAGGGTGGCGCCTTCGAACTTGTAGCGCTTGGGCTGGCCCTGGATCAGTTTGATCAGCACGAGCGGATCGACACTGGTGGTTGCATCGAACTCGATGCGGCCGCCTTGCGGACCGGCATCGACTTTCCTGATACCGAGCTTTTCCGCCTGCAGCTTGAGCAGGGTCATGCGCACCAGGTGCTTGGTAGGTTCGGGCAGCAGGCCGAAGCGGTCGATCATCTCCACCTGCAGTTCCTTCAGTCCGTCTTCGTCGGCTGCCGAGGCAATGCGCTTGTAGAGAATCAGGCGGGCATGCACGTCCGGCAGGTAATCCTCGGGAATCAGCGCCGGCACGCGCAGGTTGATTTCAGGTCCACCCCCCAGCGGCTGCTCCAGGTTGGGCTGCTCACCCTTGCGTATCGCCTTCACGGCGCGTTCGAGCATTTCCATGTAGAGGGTGAAGCCGACGGCCTGAATCTGACCGCTCTGACCGTCGCCAAGCAGTTCGCCTGCGCCGCGGATTTCCAGGTCATGGGTTGCGAGGAGGAAACCGGCGCCCAGGTCCTGGGCGTTGGAGATGGCCTCAAGACGCTTCTCGGCGTCCGGCGTCATCTGTTTGCGGGGTGGCGTCAGCAGGTAGGCGTATGCCTGGTGGTGGCTACGGCCAACACGGCCGCGCAACTGGTGCAGCTGGGCCAGGCCGAACTTGTCGGCGCGCTCGATGACGATAGTGTTGGCGCTGGGCACGTCGATACCGGTTTCGATGATGGTGGAGGCTACCAGCACGTTGAAACGCTTGTGGTAGAAGTCGCTCATCACCTGTTCGAGTTCGCGCTCGCGCATCTGTCCGTGGCCGACGGCGATGCGTGCCTCCGGTACCAGTTCAGCCAGTTCGGCGGCGCATTTCTCGATGGTCGCCACCTCGTTGTGCAGGTAGTAGACCTGGCCACCGCGCAGCAGCTCACGGAGCAGGGCTTCCTTGATGGCGGTGTTCTGCCGCTCCATGACGAAGGTGCGCACCGACAGGCGACGCGCCGGCGGCGTGGCGATGATCGACAGGTCGCGCATGCCCGCCACCGCCATATTCAGGGTGCGCGGGATGGGTGTGGCGGTGAGGGTGAGGATGTCGACTTCGCTGCGCAGGGACTTCAGCTGCTCTTTCTGGCGGACGCCGAAGCGGTGTTCCTCATCGATGATCGTCAGTCCCAGGTTCTTGAAGCGCACGTCGTCCTGCAGCAGCTTGTGGGTGCCGATGATGATGTCGATCTTGCCTTCGGAGAGCTGCTGCGCCGCGCCTTCCACTTCCTTGGCGGACTTGAAGCGGCTCATCACTTCCACGGTCACCGGCCAGTCGGCGAAGCGGTCGCGGAAGCTGTTGTAGTGCTGCTGGGCGAGCAGGGTTGTGGGCACGAGCACCGCGACCTGTTTGCCACTGTGTACGGCGACGAAGGCGGCGCGCATGGCCACTTCGGTCTTGCCGAAGCCGACGTCGCCGCAAACCAGCCGGTCCATCGGCTTCGGGGCGAGCATGTCGGCCAGCACGGCCTCGATGGCGGACTGCTGGTCCGGGGTTTCCTCGAAGGGGAAGCCGGCTGAGAAGGTGGCGTAATCGACCGTCGGGTCCTTGAACGCATAACCCTCGCGTGCTGCGCGGCGGGCGTAGATGTCCAGCAGCTCGGCGGCAACGTCGCGGACCTGCTCGGCGGCCTTGCGCTTGGCTTTCTGCCAGGCTTCGGAGCCGAGACGATGCAGCGGTGCCAGGGCATCGTCGCTGCCGGTGTAGCGCGCGATCAGGTGCAGGCTGGCTACCGGGACGTAAAGCTTGGCTTCCTCGGCGTATTGCAGGGCGAGGAACTCGGCGGCCTGACCTTCGATTTCCAAGGTGATCAGCCCGAGATAGCGCCCCACGCCGTGATCGATATGCACGACGGGGGCGCCTTCTCGGAGTTCCGCCAGGTTCTTGATCACGTTGTCGCCGGCATCGCCGCGGCGCTCGCGACGGCGGCGCTGCATCACGCGCTGGCCGAACAGCGGGCTTTCGGCGATCAGTGCAAGGCCGGGATCGTCCAGCAGCAGGCCTTCATCCAGCGGTGCGATGGTGATGGCCAGGCGTTCGGAACTGCTGACGAAATCCGGCCAACCCTCGACTTCCTGCGGACGCAGCTTCAGGCGTGCGAGCATTTCCAGCAGCACTTCACGGCGTCCGGCGGACTCGGCACTGAACAGCACCCGTCCGGGGAACTCTTCGATGAAGCGGCGCAAGGCCGCCAGCGGTTCGCTGGCCTTGGCCTGGATCGCCAGGTCGGGCAGGGCGCGGGCGGAGAAGCGCTCGCGACCGACGCCGGGCTCGACGTCCTCCTGGCTGAGGATCAGACGGGGCGAACCCTTCAGGCGGGCGAAGCAGTCTTCCACCGGCAGGAACACTTCGGCAGGCGGCACCAGTGGGCGTTCCGGGTCGACGCGGCGTTCTTCGTAACGGTTGCGTACGTCGGTCCAGAACTGCTCGGCCGCCTGCTCGATGCCCGGCAGGGAGAACACCTGGGTATCGGTCGGCAGGTAGTCGAAGAGGGTTGCGGTCTCCTCGAAGAACAGCGGCAGGTAGTACTCGATACCCGCCGGCGTGATGCCGCTGGTCAGGTCCTGGTAAATCGGGCAGCGGCGGAAGTCGACGTCGAAACGCTCGCGGAAGCGGCCGCGGAAATCGGTGACCGCCTTCTTGTCCAGCGGGAACTCGCGTGCCGGCAGCAGGCGGATGGACTCCACCTTGTCCACCGAACGCTGGGTTTCCGGATCGAAGGTTCGCAGGGTTTCGATCTCGTCATCGAACAGATCGATGCGGTACGGCAGGTCGCTGCCCATGGGGAACAGGTCGATCAGCGCGCCACGCACGGCGAACTCGCCATGCTCGTAGACGGTGTCCACGCAGCGATAACCGGCTGCTTCCAGGCGCAGGCGCATCTGCTCCACATCCAGTTTCTGGCCGACATCCAGCACCAGGCTGGAGCCCAGCAGGAAACGCGTTGGCGCCAGGCGGTGCAGGGCCGTGGTGATGGGGACCACCAGCACGCCGCGCTTGACCCCCGGCAGCCGATAAAGGGTGTCGACGCGCTGGGAAATAATGTCCTGGTGCGGCGAAAAGAGGTCGTAGGGCAGGGTTTCCCAATCGGGGAAATGCAGGACGTCAAGGTCCGGGGCGAAGAAACCCAGTTCCTGCTCAAGTCGCTCGGCCGTCTGGCTGTCAGCGGTCAGCAGCAGGGTGAAACGCTTGCCGGCGCTGGCCGCTTCGGCGATGGCCAGGCTCAGTGCGGCACCGGGCAGGTTGCCCCAATGCTGCTTGCCGGCGGCGGAGGGGAGGGGTGGGAGGCGCAATACGGACACGGGCAAGAGGCTCCGGTCGGAAAAAGATCGGCGGATTGTAACTATCCCGACTAGCGGATGTCAGTGTTGAGCCCGCTGCTGATTGCCGGCGCCTGCGTGCGCCGTCATAATGTAGCCCCTTTTTTCATCCCCTACATGTGGAAGGTACTGCCCGTGACTCAGAAGCCCGACCAGTGTCTCGGTGAATGGATCGATCGTGAAGCCCTCGCGGAAGCCATGATTCCGATGATTGGCCAGCTGTATCGCAACAACAATGTTGTGACTTCGATCTATGGCCGTGGCCTGATCAACCGCTCCGTGATCGCCATCCTCAAGGCTCACCGTTTTGCTCGCCACCGCCTGGCGGATGAAGCCGAGCTTTCGGTTCACGAAACCTTCCCGATCCTCAAGGCGATGAGCGAGCTCAAGCTCGGCAGCGCTTCCGTGGACCTGGGCAAGATGGTTGCCAAGTTCAAGGCTGAAGGTAACGGCCGCAGCATCGAGCAGTTCACCAAGGACGAACTGGCCGACGTGGTTGGCAAGCAGAACGGCGGCGCCCGTGAAGGCACTGACGTCGTCCTGTACGGCTTCGGTCGTATCGGTCGTCTGCTGGCTCGCATCCTGATCGAGAAGACCGGTGGCGGCGACGGCCTGCGCCTGCGCGCCATCGTTGTCCGCAAGGGTGCCGACAACGACCTGGTCAAGCGTGCCAGCCTGCTGCGTCGCGACTCCGTGCACGGCCCGTTCGATGGCACCATCACCATCGATGAAGCCAACAACACCATCACCGCCAACGGCAACCTGATCCAGGTGATCTACTCCAACGACCCGGCGTCGATCGACTACACCCAGTACGGCATCAAGAACGCCCTGCTGGTCGACAACACCGGCAAGTGGCGTGATGCCGAAGGCCTGGGCCAGCACCTGAAGTGCGCCGGCATCGACCGCGTGATCCTGACCGCTCCTGGCAAGGGTGCCCTGAAGAACATCGTTCACGGCATCAACCATGGCGAGATCACCGCTGACGACCGGATCGTTTCGGCCGCTTCCTGCACCACCAACGCCATCGTGCCGGTGCTGAAGGCTGTCAACGACCAGTACGGCATCGTCAACGGCCACGTCGAAACCGTTCACTCGTTCACCAACGACCAGAACCTGATCGACAACTTCCACAAGGGCAGCCGTCGTGGCCGCGCCGCGCCGCTGAACATGGTGATCACCGAGACTGGCGCTGCTACCGCCGCCGCCAAGGCTCTGCCGGTTCTGAAGGGCAAGCTGACCGGCAACGCGATCCGCGTTCCGACGCCGAACGTCTCCATGGCCATCCTCAACCTGAACCTGGAAAAGGCCACCAACCGCGAAGAGATCAACGAGTACCTGCGCCAGATGGCCATGCACTCTGACCTGCAGAAGCAGATCGACTTCGTCGCTTCCCAGGAAGTGGTCTCCACCGACTTCGTCGGCTCCCGCCATGCCGGCGTGGTAGACGCCGAGGCCACCATCTGCAATGACAACCGCGTTGTCCTGTACGTGTGGTACGACAACGAATTCGGTTACAGCTGCCAGGTGGTTCGCGTGATGGAAGACATGGCAGGGGTCAACCCGCCGTCTTTCCCGCGCTAAGCGTATGAAATTGAAAAACGGGAGCTCTCGGGCTCCCGTTTTTCATTTATTGGGTCTGTAATCGGATAACAAGAATCGCTTGGGGATTACCCAGATGGAAGGACATCACCTTCACCAAGGGCCACTCAAAAGGGGCCTGAAAAACCGCCACATCCAGCTTATCGCGCTGGGCGGCGCCATCGGTACCGGCCTGTTCCTGGGCTCGGCCGGGGTGCTCAAGTCGGCGGGGCCATCGATGATTCTCGGCTATGCCATTGCCGGGTTCTTCGCTTTCCTGATCATGCGCCAACTGGGCGAGATGATCGTCGAGGAGCCGGTCGCCGGTTCCTTCAGCCACTTCGCCCACAAGTACTGGGGTGGCTATGCGGGATTCCTCGCCGGTTGGAACTACTGGGTGCTGTACGTCCTGGTGGGCATGGCCGAGCTGACCGCGGTGGGCAAGTACATCCAGTTCTGGTGGCCGGAAGTGCCGACCTGGGTGTCGGCCGCAGTGTTCTTCGTGTTGATCAACCTGATCAACCTGGCCAACGTGAAGGTATTCGGCGAAGCGGAGTTCTGGTTCGCGCTGATCAAGGTCGTCGCCATCATCGGCATGATCATCCTGGGTATCTACCTGCTGGTCAGCGGTGAGGGCGGGCCCCAGGCGGCGGTGGACAACCTTTGGAGCCATGGCGGCTTCTTCCCCAACGGCATCGAAGGTCTGGTGATGGTGCTGGCCATCATCATGTTCTCGTTCGGCGGCCTGGAGCTGGTAGGCATTACCGCCGCCGAGGCCAGCGAGCCGAAGAAGGTGATTCCCAAGGCCATCAACCAGGTGATCTACCGCATCCTGATCTTCTACATCGGCGCGCTCAGCGTGCTGCTGATGCTCTACCCGTGGGACAAGCTGCTGGAAACCCTGGGCGCCGCTGGCGATCCCTACAGTGGTAGCCCCTTCGTGCAGATATTCTCGCTGATCGGCAGCGATACCGCGGCGCACATCCTCAATTTCGTGGTGCTGACGGCGGCGCTCTCTGTCTATAACAGTGGTGTGTACTGCAATAGCCGGATGCTCTACGGCCTGGCCGAGCAAGGCGATGCGCCCAAAGCGCTGATGAAGGTCGACGACCGCGGCGTGCCGGTTCTGGCCATCGGTGTTTCGGCCCTGATCACGCTCCTCTGCGTGGTGGTCAACTACCTGGCCCCGCAGAAAGCGCTGGAGCTGCTGATGGCCCTGGTGGTGGCGGCGCTGGTGATCAACTGGGCGATGATCAGCCTGTCGCACCTGAAGTTCCGCAAGTCCATGCAATCCCAGGGTATCCAGCCGTTCTTCAAGGCCCTCTGGTACCCGGTAGGCAACTACCTGTGCCTGGCCTTCGTGGCGCTGATCCTCGGTGTGATGCTGATGATTCCGGGCATCAACGTTTCGGTGTACGCCATTCCGTTCTGGCTGGCACTGATCGGTGTCTGCTACTACTTCAAGCGCTCTACCTCGCGGGTCACCGCTCTCTGACGCTTGATTTCGATGACCAGGCTCATCGTGCTGCTCTCGGCCAGCCTCCTGCTGGCCGGGTGCGGTGATCGCCTGGAGCAGTTCGGCGGCCCTACCATGGGCAGCAGCTACTCCGTCAAGTACGTGCGCAGCGCGTCCGGCCCCTCGGTGGAGCAGGCCCGCCGCGAGGTGGAAGGCATCCTGGCGGAAGTCGACAGCCAGATGTCCACCTACCGCGCCGATTCCGAAGTGGCGCGCTTCAATGCCTTGCCAGCGGGCAGTTGTACGGCACTGCCGGGTCCGATGTTGGAACTGGTGTCATTCGCGAGCGACCTGTCGAAGGACAGCGGTGGCGCCTTCGACATGACGGTGGAACCGCTGCTCGATCTCTGGGGCTTCGGCCCGCAGTCCCGCGGCGATCAGGTGCCCAGCGCCGAAGCCATCGCCGCTGCGAAAGCCGAGATAGGCCAGCAGCACCTGTCGATTCGTGGCCAGGAGCTGTGCAAGGACGCGCCGGTGCAACTGGACTTCAACAGCATCGCTGCTGGCTATGCGGTTGATCGCGTGGTGACGCGCCTCGGTGAACTGGGCGTCGGCAGTGCCCTGGTGGAAATCACCGGTGAGTTGAAGGCTGTGGGGCGCAAGCCCGATGGTTCGCCCTGGCGCATCGCTATCGAAGCGCCGCGAGATGATCGCCAGGTGGCGCAGAAGATCATCCAGCTCGATGGACTCGGCGTTTCCACATCGGGCGACTATCGCAACTATTTTGAGAAGGACGGCAGGCGCTACTCGCACACCCTCGATCCGGCCACGGGAGCGCCGATCAGCCACAACCTCGCGGCGGTAACCGTGGTGGATGGGTCGGTGCTGAGGGCGGACGGTTTGTCCACCTTGCTGCTGGTGCTGGGGCCGGAGGCGGGCCGGGTCTACGCTGAACGCCATGGCATCGCCGCGTTCTTCGTGATCCGCGAACACCAGGGCTTTCGCAGTCATGGCAGTAGCCGCTTCCGCGAGCTGTTCGGCCAAGAGGGCAACTGAGTCCCGGAAGTGTGCCGCGCGTGTGATGTAGTGGATTCAGCTCTCGCCTACGACGCGACCAAGCGCTAATGTGCAGCGCCAGGCGGCTGGACTAAGCTGCACGCCAGTTCAAGGTCCCGTCCAGGATCGCCGAAACAGGTTCCGATTTCCGCGGTGTCGATTGCCGCGGACCTTGCCGGGGGCGCCAGAGGGCGCCCCGGCCCGTTATGAGGAGTAAGCATGGCTGTCTACAACTACGACGTAGTGGTGCTGGGTTCGGGCCCGGCGGGGGAGGGCGCGGCAATGAACGCCGCCAAGGCCGGACGCAAGGTGGCGGTGGTAGACAACCGTCCCCTGGTCGGCGGCAACTGCACCCACCTGGGGACGATCCCGTCCAAGGCACTGCGTCATTCCGTTCGGCAGATCATGCAGTACAACACCAACCCGCTGTTCCGTCAGATCGGCGAGCCGCGCTGGTTCTCCTTCCCCGACGTGCTGAAGAGCGCCGAGCGGGTAATTTCCAAGCAAGTCGCGTCGCGCACCGGCTTCTATGCCCGTAACCGTGTCGACGTGTTCTTCGGTACCGCCAGCTTCCATGACGAGCAGACCGTGGAAGTGGTGTGCGCCAGCGGCGTGGTGGAGAAACTGGTGGCCAAGCAGGTCATCGTCGCCACCGGCTCGCGCCCCTACCGTCCCGCGGACGTCGACTTCAACCATCCGCGCATCTACGACAGCGACACCATCCTCAGCCTGACCCACACGCCGCGCCGCATCATTATCTACGGAGCTGGCGTGATCGGTTCCGAGTACGCCTCGATCTTCAGCGGCCTGGGCGTGCTGGTGGACCTGATCGATAACCGCGACCAGCTGCTCAGCTTCCTCGACGACGAAATCTCCGACGCCCTCAGCTACCACCTGCGCAACAACAACGTGCTGATTCGCCATAACGAAGAGTACGAGCGCATCGAGGGTCTGGAGAACGGCGTGATCCTGCACCTCAAGTCCGGCAAGAAGATCAAGGCCGACTGCCTGCTGTGGTGCAACGGCCGTACCGGCAATACCGACAAGCTGGGTCTGGAGAACATCGGCATCAAGGTCAACAGCCGTGGCCAGATCAACGTCGACCAGTACTACCGCACCGAAGTCAGCAACATCTTCGCGGCCGGTGATGTGATCGGCTGGCCAAGCCTGGCCAGTGCCGCCGCCGACCAGGGTCGCTCGGCCGCGGGTAGTGCGGTGGAGAACGACAGCTGGCGCTTCGTCGATGACGTGCCGACCGGCATCTACACCATTCCGGAGATCAGCTCCATCGGCAAGAACGAGCGCGAGCTGACCCAGGCGAAGATCCCCTACGAAGTGGGCAAGGCCTTCTTCAAGGGCATGGCGCGCGCGCAGATTTCCCATGAGCCGGTGGGCATGCTGAAGATTCTGTTCCACCGCGAGACCCTGGAAATTCTCGGTGTCCACTGCTTCGGCTACCAGGCCTCGGAGATCGTCCACATCGGTCAGGCGATCATGAACCAGAAGGGTGAAGCGAACTCGATCAAGTACTTCATCAACACCACCTTCAACTACCCGACCATGGCGGAAGCCTATCGCGTGGCGGCGTTCGACGGTCTCAACCGGCTTTTTTGAGCGGCACCGGCCGGGCGCCTGAACCGGCCGGGGAGGACCCTCTCGGTGACACGCGCCTATGGCGCTGGCCGAACCGGGAGAGCTTCTGATCAGGCGACGCCTAAAAGAAAAAACCGGCCCTTGTGGCCGGTTTTTTCATGGTGGCGAATGAGGTCGCGGCGGGAATCACCGCCCCCCGATGGAGGTGCTGGCCAGACCGGGGAAGTCGGTGATGATGCTGTCTACGCCAAAGTCGGCAAGACGCCGCATCAGGGCTGGCTCGTTTACTGTCCAGACTGAAACGTGCAGGCCTTCCTTCTGTGCTTTCAGCAGGCGCTCCGGGGTACAGAGCGTCCAGTTCAGGGCCAGCAGATTGCAGCCGTGGTGCTTGGCTACTTTCAGCGGGTCGAGCCAGGCGTACTCCGCCACCAGCCCGCGCGACAGATTCGGTGTCAGCCGGTTGAGGGCACGCAGGACCTCACGGGAACTGGAGGTGACGGTCACCTTGTCCAGCAGGCCGTGGCGTTCAGCCAGCTCCTGGATCGCCAGCACGGTCCGCGCTGCGCGAACCCGCGAAGCGCTCTTCACTTCGAGTTGCCAGTGATCGAAGTCGCAGTGTTCGAACAGGCTCGCCAGGCGTGGGATGGGGCAGGGCTGGTGCCAGCCGGGTCCGCCCAGGCGGGCGTCATATCCCTCCAACTCCCCGGCGTCGTGTTCCGCCACCTTGCCCCTGCGGCCGGTTGTGCGCTTCAGGCTGGGGTCGTGGATTACCATCAGCTCGCCGTCACGGGAGAGATGCAGGTCCAGCTCGCAACGCTTCACGCCATGTGAAAGACAGTGCTTGAAGCTGGCCAAGGTATTTTCCGGGCATTCGCCCTTGGCGCCTCGATGGCCGTAGATCAGGGTCACGTTTATTCCCTTGGTGCTCTGGGTTGATGGTGGCGAACGCTGTCGATGACCTGTCCGCTTTCGAAATAGACCGAGAATTCCCGGTAGTCCCAGCGACTGATCGGTGGCTTGCCTACTGCGGGATGTTCTTTATCGGGAAGGCCGAAGCGTTCCAGTACCGCGCGTTGGCTTTCGCCGCGCACGGGCAGCCGAAGACCCAGGTCGCCTTGCTCGCCGACAGGAATCTCGATGGTTTCCGCGCCTACGGGCAGTGCAAGGAGGAGGCAGGTCAGCAGCAGTCCGGGACGCTTCATGCGGGTTTCTCAGGTGGAAGGAGAGGCGCGTTCACGGGCCTGGCGTCGCTGCTGGGCCTGCTTCTGCAGTATGTGGCGCGCCAGCAGCTGGCGCTGGGCGTCGGTCAGGGCGTCGAATTCCGTGCCGATATCGAACCGGCCGTCATCGCGGACCTGGCTGTGGATGACGATGGCGCTCAGCAAAAGGCCAAGCGCCTGCGGCATCAACACCATCTTGATCGCCAGGTGGGTGCCGAGTTCGATGGGCTGGTCGCTGGTGAAGCCGAGGCCGCCTTCGGACAGGGTGATCTGGCGTGCCGGGCCGATGTCGCGCAGCAAGCTCTGCGCAAGCGCCTGGCCAAGCAGGTCGATGCGCTTGTTGATGACCTTGAGGTAGTTCGCCAGGGTTCTATCGCGCTCATGGATATGCCGCAGCAGGTGCTGCGATTCGAAGTCCATCAGATGCAATTCGCTAAGCAGTCCGAACAGTTGGGAGCCACTGTCCGCGCCGCTTTCATCAGCTGTTTCGCCCTGTTTCAGCGGGCGAAATTCCAGTGCGATCGTATCTTCGATGCGGTAGTATTCGCGGCGGTCATCCGCGTCTCGTGTCGACATGGCGAACCCATGGCAGCGGTGGTGGTCGAAGAGCTGTTCCGTTATGCAAGTCCGTTTGCGTCGCTCGGAGCGCCGCGACAGACCACGAACAGAATTTGAGTGTAAACGCTGCTCGCCAAGCCCCGCCACAAGGACGTCCCTTCTTTCGCCAGCGAACTCCACTTCCATGTTCAGACCGCTGTCCCTGTACATAGGCGCACGCTACACGCGCGCCAAGCGCCGCAACTACTTCGTCTCCTTCATTTCCCTGACTTCGATGATCGGCTTGGCACTCGGCGTGCTGGTGATGATCCTGGTGTTGTCGGTGATGAATGGCTTCGACCACGAGATGCGCACCCGCGTGCTGGGCATGGTGCCCCACGCCACGGTGGAATCCGCGGTGCCGATCAAAGATTGGCGCAAGCTGGCCGAAGGCGTGGCCCGGCATTCCGAAGTGAAGGCCGTTGCACCTTACACCCAGGTCCAGGGCCTGCTCACTGCCGACGGCAAGGTGCAGAAGGTGCTGGTCAACGCCGTCGACCCACAGGAAGAGCCCAAGGTTTCCATCATCGGTGACTTCTTCCGGGAAGGTAGCCTCGGCGCTCTGAAGCCAGGCGAATTCGGCATCGTCATCGGTGATCGTGCCGCCAGCAAGCTGGGCGTCGGCATGGGTGACAAGGTCACCTTCGTGCTTCCGGAGGTCGCAGTGACGCCGGCGGGCGTCTTCCCGCGGATGAAACGCTTCACCGTGGTCGGCATCTTCCATGTGGGTGCCGGCGAGCTGGATGGTTTCCTGGCCATCGCCAACCTGTCCGACGTCGCGCGTCTCAAGCGTTGGCAGCCGGACCAGGTCCAGGGTCTGCGTCTGAAGCTCAACGACCTGTTCCAGGCGCCACAAGTGGCCTGGCAGATCGCCGGCGAACTGAAGGGCGAGGACTTCTACGCCCGCGACTGGACCCGTACGCACGGTAACCTCTACCAGGCGATCAAGATGGAGAAGGCCATGATCGGCTTGCTGTTGTTGCTGATCGTCGCTGTCGCCGCCTTCAATATCATTTCCACCCTGGTGATGGTGGTGACCGACAAGCGTGGCGACATCGCGATTCTCCGCACATTGGGCGCCACGCCCAGGCAGATCATGGGCATCTTCATGGTCCAGGGCACTGTGATCGGGGTTGTCGGCACCCTTATCGGCGGAGTGTTGGGCATCCTCGCCGCGCTCAACGTGAGTGGCGCCATCTCCCTGCTGGAACGCCTCCTGGGGCACAAGTTCCTCAGCGCCGAGGTGTACTTCATCGATTACCTGCCATCCCAGCTGATGGCCGAGGACGTGGTGCTGGTCTGCTCGGCCGCGCTGGTCCTGAGCTTCCTCGCCACCCTTTATCCCGCCTGGCGTGCCTCGCGCACCCAGCCAGCAGAGGCTTTGCGCTATGAGTAACAAGGCAGTCCTGAGTTGCCGCAACCTGGGCAAGAGCTACGACGAGGGCCCGCAGTCCGTCGAGGTACTGTCGGGCGTCGAGCTGGAGCTGCATCCGGGTGAGCGCGTGGCCATCGTGGGCAGCTCCGGCTCCGGCAAGAGCACGCTGCTGAACATGCTGGGCGGGCTGGATACGCCGAGCAAGGGCAGTGTCTGGCTGGCGGGCGAGGAACTGTCCGCCCTCAGTGAGACCGCGCGCGGCCTGCTGCGAAATCGCGCGCTCGGCTTCGTCTACCAGTTCCACCACCTGCTGCCGGAATTCACCGCACTGGAGAACGTCTGCATGCCGCTGCTGATTGGCCGCACCGCAATCGCCGAGGCGCGCAAGCGCGCCACGGCGCTGCTGGAGCGAGTCGGGCTGGGGCATCGCCTGTCGCACAAGCCGGCTGAGCTTTCTGGTGGTGAGCGTCAACGCGTGGCCATCGCTCGCGCCCTGGTCAACAACCCGGGCCTGGTGTTGCTCGATGAGCCTACCGGCAACCTCGACCAACACACCGCGCACGGCATCCAGGAGCTGATGCTGGAGCTGAGCCGCTCCTCGCAGACCGCCTTCCTGGTGGTGACCCATGACCTGCAGCTGGCCCGCCAGATGGACCGGGTGCTGCGCCTCGAAGAAGGCCGACTGGTGGCTGCCTGAGATGTTCAGACCTCTCCCGATCTTCATCGGTACGCGCTATACGCGTGCCAAGCGTCGTAACCACTTCATTTCCTTCATCTCGCTGACTTCGATGATCGGCCTGGCGCTGGGCGTGCTGGCCATGATCGTGGTGCTCTCGGTGATGAACGGCTTCCAGAAGGAAATGCGCTCGCGCATCCTCGGCATGGTTTCCCACGCCACTCTGAGTGCCGATCAGCCCCTGGCGGATTGGCGCCGGGTGTCCGATGCCGCGATGAAGCACCCGGAAGTCGTGGGCGCGGTTCCCTTCGCCGAACTGGAAGGCATGCTTTCCTTTAAAGGCATGATGCAGCCGGTGCAGATCAACGGTGTCGACCCGCAGGAAGAGACCAAGGTTTCGATCATTGGCAAGCACATGGTGCAGGGTGATCTCGATGCCCTGAAACCGGGTGAATCCGGCATCGTCATCGGCGAAATCACGGCGCGGCGTTTCCGTCTCAATGTCGGCGACAAGCTGACCCTGATCGTCCCCGAGGTCAGCAGCGCGCCAGGCGGCATCACGCCGCGCATGCAGCGCCTCAATGTGGTGGGCGTGTTCAAGGTGGGTGCCGAGCTGGACAGCTCACTGGCACTGATCAACATCGCTGATGCCTCCACCATCCAGCGGCTGCCGGAAGGCCAGGTGCAAAGCGTGCGCCTCGCCCTGAAGGATCTGTTCCTCGCGCCTGAGGTGTCGAAGCAGATCGCCGCCGAACTGGGGCAGGGCTATCGCGCTGACGACTGGACCCATACGCAGGGCAGCCTGTTCAGCGCCATGAAGATGGAAAAGACCATGATCGGTCTGCTCCTGCTGCTGATCGTGGCCGTGGCGGCATTCAACATCATCGCCACGCTGATCATGGTGGTCGCCGACAAGCGTGCGGACATCGCCATCCTTCGCACGCTGGGTGCGACGCCGCGGCAGATCATGGCGGTGTTCATGGTTCAGGGCAGTGTGATCGGTGTTATCGGCACGCTGATCGGCACCGTGCTGGGTATCATCACGGCGCTCAACGTCAGCCAGTGGATCGCTGCGCTGGAGCGCGCCAGCGGCCGGCAGATTTTCAGCTCGGACGTCTACTTCGTCAGTTATCTGCCCTCCGAGCTGCAACTGGGAGATGTCGCGCTGATCTGCACCGCTGCCCTGGTCCTGAGCTTCCTGGCAACCCTCTATCCGGCTTGGCGCGCAGCCCAGACCCAGCCCGCCGAGGCCTTGCGCTACGAATAAGGGATGTACCTGCAATAAAAAACGCCGCATTCAATGCGGCGTTTTCATTTCAGCGGCTGTTTTCCCGCCGGGCCTTCTGGCGCTTGCGCCAACTGTGCCCGACCCACCAGCGCCAATAAAGCATCGTCAGCATGTACGCCGCAGCGCCGAGGAGGATGCCGCACACCACCGATCCTAGGAGAAACGGCTGCCAGAGCGTGGAAAGCTCCTGCGTGATCCATTCCCAGGTCAGTTCATCCGGTAGGGCGCGCGGAGAAATCTGCATGATCCACGCCCCCATCTTGTAGGTGCAGTAGAAAACCGGCGGCATGGTGATGGGGTTGGTCAGCCACACGAGGCCGACCGAAATCGGCAGGTTCGCGCGGACCATGATGGCCAGCCCGGCAGCCAGCAGCATCTGCATGGGAATGGGAATGAACGCGGCGAACAGGCCCATGGCCATGGCGCGGGCGACCGAATGGCGATTGAGGTGCCAGAGGTTCGGATCATGAATCAGGGTGCCGAGAAAACGCAGGGACTTGTGTTCCCTGATGGTGTCCGGATTCGGCATGTAGCGTTTGAAGATACGACGCGGCATGGGCGGTCTCTGGCCGACGGAAGCGCCGGGTATTATGCACACCCGGAAATGACATCGCCGGGTCAGTTTGTGTCGGCAAGTTTAAACGGAACTGCGCCGGTTGGATCGAAGGACGCAGGGCGGTACGGGATGTTGCCGCGATCTCCATCCCAGGGAAAGGGAATCGGATGCCCATGATTTCGGGATTGGCCACGCTTGCCGTCGGCCTCCTTCTATTACGCTGGATGCCTGCCTTGCCGCCTGTCTGGTGGCTCCAGGTCCAGCTGGTTCTCGGCTTCGCGCTGCTGACGTCGCGTGCCTGGCGCTGCGGGCTGGTCCTCCTTGGCCTCGGCTGGGCCTGCCTGAGTGCCCAGTGGGCGCTGGACGATCGCCTGGCGCCGCATTTGGACGGCCAGGTGCGCTGGCTGGAAGGGAAGGTGGTTGGCCTGCCTAGTACGGCCGATGGCGTGGTGCGTTTCGAGCTGGAGGACCCTTGGTCTTCGCGGGCGCAATTGCCCCGCCGGCTGCGTCTTTCCTGGCACGGTGGTCCGCGTGTGCTCGCGGGCGAACGCTGGCGGCTGGCTGTTCGTCTCAAGCGTCCTCGGGGACTGGTGAATCCAGCGACCTTCGATTACGAAGCCTGGCTGCTGGCGCGGCGCATAGGCGCAACCGGTTCGGTGAAAACGGGGGAGCGCCTGGAGGTGGCCAGCGGGACTGTCGCCTGGCGCGACTCCCTGCGCCAGCGCGTGTTGCAGGTGGATGCCTGGGGACGGGCCGGTGGGCTCGCAGCCCTTGTGCTGGGCGATGGCTCCGGCTTGCAGGACCGGGACTGGCGCCTGCTGCAGGATACGGGGACCACACACCTGATGGTGATTTCCGGTCAGCACATCACGCTGTTCGCGGGCGTGCTCTATGGCCTGGTGGTGCTGCTCGCTCGAAACGGATTCTGGCCTCGGTGGTTGCCCTGGCTACCCCCGGCGTGCGCCATGGCCCTTGCCGGCGGAATCGGATATGGCGTGCTGGCCGGGTTCGATGTGCCCGTGCAGCGCGCCTGCGTGATGCTTGCGGTCGTCCTGCTCTGGCGCTTGCGTTTTCGTCATCTGGGGGTCCTCACACCTTTGCTGGCGGCTCTGTGCGTCGTCCTGCTGGCGGAACCGCTGGTGGTGTTGCAGCCGGGCTTCTGGCTGTCTTTCGGGGCTGTAGTCCTGCTGGTGCTGGCCTTTGCCGGGCGCCTGGGGGTATGGCGCTGGTGGACGACCTGGTGGCGGGCCCAGTGGGTCATGGGGTTGGGGTTGGCGCCGTTGTTGCTGGCCTTGGCCTTGCCCGTCAGCCTCAGCGGCCCGCTGGCGAACCTGCTGGCAGTGCCCTGGATCAGCCTGGTGGTGTTGCCGCTGGCATTGCTGGGCACCTTGCTACTGGGCATTCCCCCACTGGGGGAAGCGCTGCTCTGGTTGGCGGGCGGTGCGCTGGAGCTGCTGTTCCTGATACTGGGGTGGACCGCGACGCAGGTACCCGCCTGGATTCCCGCGCAGGTCCCGCTCTGGGGTTGGCTCTTGGGAACAATGGGGGTTCTGCTGCTGATTGCCCCTGCTGGCGTGCCACTGCGTGCGCTAGGGCTGGCACTGCTGGTGCCCATGTTGTTCCCGCCGCAGGAGCCCCTGGCGCCGGGGCAGGCGGAGGTCCGGGTGCTGGATGTCGGGCAGGGGCTCTCCGTGCTGGTGCGCACCCGTGGACATGCGCTGCTCTACGACGCGGGACCACGCCGGGGTGACTTCGATATCGGCGGGCGCGTGGTAGTCCCGACGTTGCGTGGCCTGGGGCTGTCGCGGCTGGACCTGATGCTGATCAGTCACGCGGACTCCGATCACGCCGGTGGAGCCCTGGCCGTAAGCCGGGGGTTGGCGGTGGAACGCGTGCTGACCGGCGAGCTGGAACGGCTGCCGCCTGAGCTGGGCGCCGAAGCCTGTCCGCCTGACCAGGCGTGGTCCTGGGATGGCGTGGACTTCCGTATCTGGCAGTCACCGCTGACTGGCGACAGCAATGACGGCTCGTGCGTATTGGCGGTCGAGGCTGCTGGTGAGCGCCTCCTGCTGAGTGGCGACCTGGGCGCGCGGGGTGAAGCCGCCTGGATCGCCAGTGGCCAGCCACTCGAAGCGCGCTGGCTGGTGGCGGGCCACCATGGCAGTCGGACCTCCTCCAGCGGCCCCTTCTTGCGTGCCGTGGCGCCTGAGAAAGTGCTGATTTCCCGAGGCCACCTGAATCCTTACGGCCATCCCCATCCGTTGGTCGTTTCGCGAATTCGGGCGCTGCCCGCCGAGATCCATGACACGGCCGAGCAGGGGCATCTGCTGCTGCGCCTGGGGGCTGGAGTCGAGCCGGAAAGCGAGCGCGAAAAGTCCGTGTTCTGGAGGGAAAAATGAGAACAGCGACGGTCGGCGGGGGGCCGACCCTATGCTAGAGTGGCGCCACTTTTCCGAAGGGGATTTCCTACCGTGTGGGAGTTGGTCAAAGCCGGCGGCTGGATGATGCTGCCGATCATTCTGTGTTCCATTGCCGCCACCGCGATCGTTGCCGAACGCCTGTGGACACTGCGTATCAGCCGCGTGTCGCCGCCGCATCTGCTGGGGCAGGTATGGCGCCAGATCAAGGACAAGCAGCTGAACGGCCAGAAACTCAAGGAGCTGCGCGCCTCTTCGCCGCTGGGTGAAGTGCTGGCCGCGGGCCTGGCCAACTCCAAACATGGCCGCGAGATCATGAAGGAGTGCATCGAGGAAGCCGCAAGCCGGGTCATCCATGAACTGGAGCGCTACCTCAACGCCCTTGGCACCATCGCCGCGATGGCGCCGTTGCTCGGCCTGCTGGGTACCGTGTTCGGCATGATCGACATTTTCGGCGGCTTCATGGAGAACGGCATGGCCAATGCGCCCGTGCTGGCCGGCGGTATCGCCAAGGCGCTGGTGACCACTGCCGCGGGCCTGATCGTCGCCATTCCGGCGGTGTTCTTCCACCGCTACCTGCTGCGTCGCGTTGACGAGCTGGTTGTGGCCATGGAGCAGGAAGCGATCAAGCTGGTGGAAGTGGTCCAGGGCGATCGCGAAGTCGACTTCGCAGAGGAAGCCAAAGCGTGAAGTTCCGCCGCCGGGCGGGCAATGTCGCCCGCGAAGAGGTGTTCCTCAACCTCACTTCGTTGATCGACGTGATCTTCGTGTTGTTGCTGTTCTTCGTGGTGACCACCACCTTCAGCAAACCCAACCAGTTGAAGATCGAGTTGCCCGAAGCCGTGAGCGGAACGCCGCCCCAGGAAACCGAGCTGAAGACACTGGAGCTGAGCATCGCTGCGGACGGCCAGTATTCGCTCAATGGCCAGAACCTCGTGAAGAGTGACCTGGCGACACTGATCGCAGCACTGGGGCGTGAATCGGAAGGCGACAACAGCCTGCCGCTGGTCATTACCGCTGATGCACGCACCACTCACCAGTCGGTGGTCACTGCCATGGATGCCGCCGGCAAGCTGGGCTTCAGCCAGTTGCGCATGACCACCATCGAGGCCGACGCGGCCAAGAAGCCCTGATGGCCTTCTCCGACCGCCTGCTGGACGCCTGGTACCGGGGCCATCCGGCGCTTGGCCTGCTGAGCCCGCTGGAGTGGCTTTATCGCCGGGTGGCGAACGGCAAGCGTGCCGCCTACCTGGCGGGGCAGGACAGCAGTTACCGACCGCCTGTGCCGTTGATCGTCGTCGGCAACATCACCGTTGGCGGCACCGGCAAGACCCCGATGATCCTCTGGCTGATCGAGCACTGCCGGGCGCGCGGATTGCGCGTCGGTGTGGTCAGTCGTGGCTATGGGGCCAAGCCCCCACAGCTGCCCTGGCGGGTGCAGGCGGGACAGGGCGCCGATCTGGCCGGCGACGAACCGCTGCTGATCGTCCAGCGCAGCGGCGTGCCGCTGATGATCGACCCGGACCGTTCCCGCGCTGTGCAGGCGCTGCTGGAGCAAGAAGACCTGGACCTGATCCTCAGCGACGATGGCCTTCAGCACTACCGCCTGGCGCGCGATCTGGAACTGGTGCTGATTGACGCAGCCCGTGGGCTCGGCAACCGCCGTTGCCTTCCCGCCGGCCCCCTGCGTGAGCCGCCCGAGCGCCTGGAATCCGTGGATGCGGTACTGCGCAATGGCGCCGAGGCCGATTCCGCCGAAGGCTTCGCCTTCAAACTGCAGCCGAGCGAACTGGTCAATCTGAAGACCGGCGAGCGCGTCGGGCTGGACCATTTCCCATCCGGACAGGCCGTGCATGCGGTGGCCGGCATCGGCAACCCGCAGCGTTTCTTCAGGACCCTGGAGGCGCTAAACTGGCGCCCGATCCCGCACCCCTTCGCTGATCATGCTGTCTATAGCGCGCAAGCCCTGGCCTTCACGCCATCGCTGCCGCTGCTGATGACCGAGAAGGATGCGGTGAAGTGCCGGGCCTTCGCCGCCGCCGACTGGTGGTATCTGGCGGTCGATGCGGCGCCTTCGCAGGCTTTCGTCGCCTGGTTCGACGAACAATTGGCCCGCCTCCTGCCTAATCGCTTTTAACCCAGGTAGCCCTTGGGCTGCCGTCTCAAGGATTCACTCATGGACCCGAAACTCCTCGATATCCTCGCCTGCCCCCTGTGCAAGGGCCCGCTGAAGCTGGCCGATGACAAGAGCGAGCTCATCTGCAAGGCCGACGCCCTGGCCTTCCCGGTTCGCGACGGCATCCCGGTGATGCTGGAAGGCGAGGCCCGTACCCTCAATGTCGATGAGCGTCTGGACAAATGACCCAGGCCTTTACTGTCGTCATTCCCGCGCGCTTCGCCTCGACACGCCTGCCTGGGAAACCGCTGCAGGACATCGCCGGCAAGCCGATGATCCAGCACGTCTGGGAGCAGGCCCGGCGCAGCGCGGCGCAGCGTGTGGTGGTAGCCACTGACGACGCGCGTATCGTCGAAGCCTGCCAGGCTTTCGGTGCTGATGTACTGCTGACCCGTGCGGATCACAATTCCGGCACGGATCGCCTGGCCGAAGTGGCCAGCCAGCTTGGCCTGGCCAACGATGCCATCGTGGTGAACGTGCAAGGTGACGAGCCGTTGATTCCGCCGGCCATCATCGACCAGGTGGCTGCCAACCTGGCCGCCCATGCGGAAGCCGGCATCGCAACCCTGGCTGAGCCCATCCAGGATGTGCAGGCGCTATTCAATCCCAATGTCGTGAAGGTGTCCGCCGACCTCAACGGCCTGGCGCTGACTTTCAGTCGCGCTCCTTTGCCCTGGGCCCGTGATTCCTTCGCTGACAGCCGCGACCAGCTGCCGGCCGGGGTGCCGTATCGCCGCCATATCGGCATCTATGCCTACCGCGCAGGCTTTCTCCATGACTTCGTCGCCTGGGGCCCGTGCTGGCTCGAGAACACAGAGTGCCTGGAGCAGCTGCGGGCGCTCTGGCACGGCGTGCGCATCCACGTCGCTGATGCCCTGGAAGCGCCTCCCGCCGGCGTCGACACGCCAGAAGACCTCGAGCGCGTTCGGCGCTTGCTGGGGGCCTGATGCGCGTTCTCTTCGTCTGCCTCGGTAATATCTGCCGATCGCCCACCGCTGAAGGCGTGCTGCGCCACAAGCTGCGTGAGGCCGGGCTCGCCGAGCGCGTGCAGGTGGACTCCGCTGGCACCGGCGACTGGCATGTGGGCAAGGCGCCGGACGCTCGTACCCGCGTTGCCGCACAGCGCCGCGGCTACGATCTTTCGCAGCAGCGTGCACGCCAGGTCGCCCGGGGAGATTTCGCTGACTTTGACCTGATCCTGGCCATGGACGAAAACAACCTCGCCAATCTGCGCCGCCTGCGTCCCGGCGATTCCGCCAGCGAGTTGGACCTGTTCCTGCGCCGCTACCAGCTGGAACTGGATGAGGTGCCGGACCCCTACTACGGAGGGGCAGAGGGCTTCGAGCAGGTGCTTGACCTGGTAGAGCGGGCCTGTGAGGCGCTGATCGTTGAAATCAAGGGGCGCCTGTGAGCCTGGTCCTGCACGAAAATCTGTCCCTTAAGCCCTACAACACCTTTGGCGTCGATGTGAAAGCCCGGCTCTTCGTCGAGGCGCACGATGATGCTGAAGTGCGTGAGGCCATCGATCTGGCCGCTCGTCGCGGCCTGCCACTGCTGGTGATCGGTGGTGGCAGCAATCTGTTGCTGACTCGTGATGTGGAAGCGCTGGTGCTGCGCATGGCCAGTCGCGGCATTCGCCTCCTGGCCGATGACGGCTCGACGGTGCTGCTGGAGGCCGAGGCGGGCGAGCCTTGGCACCCGCTGGTGCTCTGGACCCTGGAACAAGGTCTGGGAGGGCTGGAAAATCTCAGTCTGATTCCCGGCACGGTGGGCGCTGCTCCCATGCAGAACATCGGTGCCTATGGCGTCGAGCTGAAAGACGTGTTCGCGGGCCTGACCGCCTTGGATCGGCAAACCGGCGCGTTGCGAGAGTTCGGCCTGGATGAATGTCAGTTCGCCTATCGCGACAGCCTGTTCAAGCGCGAGGCGGGACGTTGGCTGATCCTGCGTGTCCGTTTCAAGCTCAGTCGCGCGCCCTTGCTGCATCTCGATTACGGCCCGGTGCGTCAGCGCCTGCAAGACGAAGGCATCAACGCGCCGTCCCCCAGTGATGTCAGTCGCGCCATCTGCGCCATTCGCAGCGAGAAACTGCCTGATCCCGCCGTGCTGGGGAATGCCGGCAGCTTCTTCAAGAATCCGCTGGTCAGTACCGAGTTGGCCCAGCGCCTGCGGGGCGAATATCCGGACCTTGTGGCCTATCCGCAGGGCGATGGGCAGGTGAAGCTGGCCGCTGGCTGGCTGATTGAACGGGCTGGCTGGAAGGGGTTCCGCGAAGGCGATGCCGGCGTGCACCGGCTTCAGGCGCTGGTGCTGGTGAACTACGGCGCCGCCACCGGCCATCAGCTTCATGGACTGGCTCAGCGCATCCAGGCGGATGTGGCGACCAGGTTTGGTGTAGCGCTGGAGATGGAGCCGAACCTGATATGAGGTTCTGCTGCCTTGAATAAAAAAACCGGCCAGTTGGCCGGTTTTTTCTTTCGAGCCTCGGGAGCGAGGCTTCGCCTTAGCGGTACTCGCAGAGGTAGGCGGTATCCTGGGCCACTTTCAGCTGGAATTTGCTGTTGGCCGGTACGGTGAACTGGCTGCCGGCAGCGAAGGTTTCCCAGGTGTCGCTACCCGGCAGTTTCACGGTCAGTGCGCCGGCGATGACATGCATCACTTCCAGCTGGCTGGTGCCGAACTCGTACTCGCCGGCGGCCATCACACCGATGGTGGCCGGGCCTTCGGTCATGCCGAAGGCGATGGATTTGACGGTGCCGTCGAAGTATTCGTTGACCTTGAACATGCTGGGCTCCTGGATGGGGTCTGAAAGGGCCCGACAGTATGCCCAACGAGGGTTTCAGCGTCACTAGGTCGGGTGCATTCAGGCAGGCAGCACGAGCGGAAGCAGGCGCGCGGTGTTGCGGGCGTCTTCGAGGGCGCGATGCTGCTGGCCCTGGAAGTGCAGCCCAGCCAGTTGCAGGGCCGTGTGCAGACCCACCACGCGCTTGAGCTGGCGCACTTCGGCAAAACGCTGCTTCAGGTTCAGGTGGGGTACTGCGGCCAGCAGGCTGTCCAGTCCATGCAGTTGCCATTCCTTCTCCAGTTGGTGTCGATCATAGTCGCCCCAGCTGACCCAACCCACCAGGCGCGGGCGGTGATGGCCGAGCCAGCGCTCGAAAGTCTCCCAGACCTGCGGCAGGCTGGCGGCGCCGTCCACGTCGGCCTGGCTGATGTGGGTAAGCTGGCGGCAGAAGCCGGTCAGGCAGGGGCGGCGTGCCGGTCGAACGAAGCGCTGAAAATGGTCGACCTCGTGCCCGTCGGCGCGGACGACGGTCGCACCGATCTCGATGATTTCCATTTCTTCCAGGGGCCATCCACCTTCTTCGGTGGTGGCTTCCAGATCGATTACCAGCCAATGCGGCATGGGGTTCTCCTTGGCAAGGGGCGGCCGGGGCCAGCCTGCAGCGAGTATGGTGGCGCTTTCGCGGGCCGGCAAACTGCGTGTTAGGCTTTTCCGCAGGTCGACGAAGGAGAAGAACAATGGCTGAAGTAGCGTTCATCGGTTTGGGGGTCATGGGTTTCAACATGGCCGGGCACCTGGCCTGCGAAGGGCATTCGGTGCGGGTCTACAATCGCTCGCCGGGCAGGACCGAGCTGTGGTGCGATGAATTCGGCGGCGATGCCTTCGCCACGCCGCGCGAGGCGGCAGAAGGTGCGGAGTTCGTGATGGTCTGCGTCGGTAACGACGAAGATCTGCGCGCTGTCCTGCTCGGTGCGGATGGTGCTTTCGCAGGCATGGCACCCGGTTCGATCCTGGTGGACCACACCACCGCGTCGGCAGATGTGGCGCGCGAAATGGCAACCCTGGCTGCCGAGCGCGAGCTGGGCTTCCTCGATGCCCCGGTTTCCGGCGGTCAGGCCGGTGCCGAAGCTGGCATGTTGTCGGTGATGGTGGGTGGTGAGCAGGCGTTCTATGACCGAGCCGAACCGGTGATCGACAGCTACGCCAAGATGATTCGACGCATGGGCCCCGTTGGCAGCGGGCAATTGACCAAGATGGTCAACCAGATCTGTGTCGGCGGCCTGCTGCAAGGGCTCGCCGAGGCGCTGCACTTCGCCCAGTGCGCCGGGCTGGACGCGCAGGGCGCCATGGAGGTGATCAGCAAGGGAGCGGCGCAGTCCTGGCAACAGGAGCACCGCCATCAGACCATGCTGGACGGCAATTTCGATTTCGGGTTCGCCGTGGACTGGATGCGCAAGGACCTGTCCATCATCCTCGATGAAGCCGCGCATAACGGCGCGCAGCTGCCGGTTACGGCATTGGTCGACCAGTTCTACGCCGAGGTCCAGGCCATGGGTGGCGGGCGTTGGGATACATCCAGCCTGATCGCGAGGCTGAAAAAGCCGGCATAGCGAGTGAGGCAGGCGTCCTGAGCTAAGGCCAGGCTAGGCGGAAATCGGGGAGAAAGCGGAGTTGACGACCGTCAATGAGCATTTCGAGCCGATTTCCAAAAACGCCTGGTCGACGATCAGGGCGCCTAGCTGCGGAAAATGAAGTAGACGGCGCCTAGTAGGCACACTCCCGCCCACAGATAGTCCAGCTTCAGCGGCTGCTGCATGTAGAGCACGCTGAATGGCACGAAGATCGCCAGGGTGATCACTTCCTGCATGATCTTCAGCTGGCCGACCGAGAGTTCGGTGTAACCGATGCGGTTGGCCGGCACCATGATCAGGTACTCGAACAACGCAATTCCCCAGCTGATCAGGGCTGCAATTATCCAGGGCTTGGTATTGAGCGTCTTCAAATGGCCGTACCAAGCGAAGGTCATGAAGACGTTGGACAGGGTGAGCAGGGCTGCGGTCTGCATCCATACCGGCATGGTCTTGGGCTCTGTGTCGTTGGAGGCCTGCAAGCCTAATGGGTGCTGATTTTCAAGGAAAGGGGCCGGCCATGGGGCACTGGCGTGGATTGGGATTTGTCGCACTGTTGCTGCTTGCAGCGGCAATTGGACTTCTGCGTGGCGCCGACGCTTGGCGCACGCAGCCGGTTTTCGCGGAGCTGCATCTGCCGCCGGCCTTCACCGTGGCGCGTGACTTCGATTTCGGGCGCTATCGGCTTTCCTGGCGGGGCACGGCATTCGGCGTCTACGCGCAAAACCGGCCGGAAAAAATCCTCTGGTCAGCCGAGGGCGGCTTCCTTGCGGCGGGCGTAGCGCGCCCCAACCCGTTGCCGCTGCTTTCGGAGCGCAAGCTGCTGTGTCGCGACCAGAGCCTGGAATCGATCGAGCGCCTCGGGGCCAGGCTGCTGTTGAAGGGGCATCTGCGCTGTGCCGACGGCCGTCTGAGTGGTTATGTCCTGTCCTTCGAAGACGACGGCGAGCGGGGGGTGCTGCTGACTGTGACGCTGGGTGATTCGGAACTGGACCGGATTTATCTCCGCTGGCGACGGGACGCAGGAGAACGCGTTTACGGGTTTGGCGAGCTTTCCGGTGCATACGACATGTCGGGTCGACGCGTGATGGTTGCGCTGGGCGACGCTTCGGCTGCGGGGCAGGGGGGGCGAAGCATCGCTGCGACCCAGGCCTTTTATCTGACCTCCGGCATGCGGGCTTTCCATAGCCAATCTACGGCCTATCAGGTGTTCGACCTGCGAGATCCCCGCCGCATAGGGCTTGAAGTACATGAGGGTCGTCTGACTGCGCGTATCTACAAGGGCGAAAGTCCACAAGAGCTGCGCGCGCACCAGGCGTCAGTGATTGGGGTAATGTCCACGCAGACGGCGCCCAAGTAGAATGCGCTTTCGTCCGAGCACTCCTGTCACCCGAGGTCGTTCGCCATGCTCTGTCGCCCAGGTTGCGGTGCCTGCTGCATTGCCCCATCCATCAGCTCTCCGATACCCGGCATGCCTTCTGGAAAGCCGGCGGGTGAGCGTTGCCTGCATCTGTCCGTAGAGAATCTCTGCCAGTTGTTCGGCGACCCGCGCAGGCCTGCTGTCTGTGGTGCCTTCGATGCGGACCCGGAAGTCTGCGGTGATAGTCGCGATGAGGCGATTCGCCTGCTCGGTTGGCTGGAACAGGCAACCTCGGCCGCTTAATCATTCGGCCGGTCCATCGCCGGCCTGGGCAAGGAGAGATCATGAGATTCAAGGCTGTGGCGTTCTGCGCCCTGGGACTCCTCGCGGTGTCCGGCGCGCATGCCGGCGACTGGAAACTGGCCAAGGACGAGGATGGCATCAAGGTTTTTCTGAGCGAGGTGCCTGGCTCCAAGTACAAGGCCTATCGCGGTGTCGCCATCATGAAGACGGATATCGCCACCTTGCGTGCATTGCAGGAGGATGTCTCCGGGTCCTGTGCCTGGATTCATGAGTGCAAGGAGCAGAAGTTGCTCAAGAGCGACGGTGCGCAGAGCTGGACCTACACCCGCTTCAATACGCCCTGGCCAGTCACTCCGCGGGATTCGGTCATCCACGTCACTTCGGAGCTGGGGGCGGACGGTAGTGTCACGCGGTTGCTGGAAGGGGTGCCCAAGTACCTGCCTGACACAGAGGGCTATGTACGGGTGAGCCAGGTTGATGGCTTCTGGAAGCTGGTGCCGAAAGCGGCGGGGGAGGTGGAGGTGACCTATCAAGTGCATACCGAGCCGGGGGGCAGCGTACCTTCCTGGTTGGCCAACAGCTTTGTGGTCGATGCGCCGTTCAATACCCTCAAGGCGATGCGCCAGCGGGCGGAAAAACGCTGAAAGGCTAGACGAAGTCGAAATAAAAAAGGCTGCCGATCGGCAGCCTTTTTCATTGTGCGGTCAGCCTTACTTGCGGCCGTCCAGCGAGACGAAGTCACGCTGCTCGTAGCCGGTGTACAGCTGGCGCGGACGGCCAATCTTGTACGGGCTGGAGAGCATTTCCTTCCAGTGCGAGATCCAGCCGACGGTACGAGCCAGGGCGAAGATCACGGTGAACATGCTGGTCGGAATGCCAATGGCCTTCAAGATGATGCCCGAGTAGAAGTCTACGTTCGGGTAGAGGTTGCGCTCCTTGAAGTAAGGATCGTTACGCGCGATCTCGTCGAGCTTCATCGCCAGTTCCAGCTGCGGGTCGTTGATACCCAGCTCGGCCAGAACCTCGTCGCAGGTCTGTTTCATGACCTTGGCGCGCGGGTCGAAGTTCTTGTAGACGCGGTGGCCGAAGCCCATCAGCTTGAACGGATCGTTCTTGTCCTTCGCCTTGGCGATGAACTTGTCGATGTTCGACACATCGCCGATCTCGTCCAGCATGCTCAGCACGGCTTCGTTCGCGCCGCCGTGAGCCGGGCCCCAGAGAGCCGCGATGCCAGCTGCGATACAGGCGAAGGGGTTGGCGCCAGAGGAGCCAGCCAGGCGAACGGTCGAAGTGGAGGCGTTCTGTTCGTGGTCCGCATGCAGGATGAAGATGCGGTCCATGGCGCGGGCCAGCACCGGGCTGATCGGTTTGATCTCGGCCGGGGTGTTGAACATCATGTGCAGGAAGTTTTCCGCGTAATTCAGGTCGTTACGCGGGTACATCATGGGCTGGCCCATGGAGTACTTGTAGGCCATCGCCGCAATGGTCGGCATCTTGGCGACCAGGCGCATCGCAGAAACTTCGCGGTGCTGCGGGTTATTGATGTCCAGGGAGTCGTGGTAGAAGGCGGAGAGGGCACCGACCACGCCACACATGATCGCCATCGGGTGAGCGTCGCGGCGGAAGCCGTTGAAGAAGCTCTTCAGCTGCTCATGAACCATGGTGTGGTTCTTGATGGTGCCAACGAATTTGGCTTTCTCTTCCGCGTTCGGCAGCTCGCCGTTCAGCAGCAGGTAGCAGGTCTCCAGATAGTCGGATTTCTCTGCCAGCTGCTCGATCGGATAGCCGCGGTGCAGCAATACGCCCTTGTCGCCGTCGATGTAGGTGATCTTCGACTCGCAAGAGGCGGTCGACATAAAGCCAGGATCAAAGGTGAAGCAGCCCGTGGAGGTCAGGCCCCGCACATCGACTACATCGGGTCCCATGGTTCCGGACAGAACGGGCAGCTCTACGGGGGCTGCGCCCTCGATGATCAACTGCGCTTTTTTGTCAGCCATAGCGGCCTCCTAGTTATGCTTGAAATCATCAGACAGCCCCCCACGCAGGGCCCGGGACACTATAGAGGTATAAATTCGAATGTCAATTTGAAGAAACCCATGCGCCACTGGGGTTTGCGTGGGTTTTTCGGTGCAAAAGGTGGCGCTATTTACGCCTTTTATATAGGCAGTGCAATCCGCCGTTAGGGGCAGGCGTTTGCATTGTCATTAGTCAGCTAACTGTCTATACTCAGCGCCCGATCGCCAGGGGCCCTGCGCCCATATTTCTGGTGGTCGGCACTCCCTTTGGTGAGGGGTACCTGATCAGTGCACTTCCCGACAACTTGCCCTGTTTGTTAGGGGCCTCAGTGTGAAAAAAAAGCCGTGAATAGCCAACGACCTGTAAACCTAGATCTCAGGACCATCAAACTCCCCGTCACTGCTTACACGTCCATCCTGCATCGTATCTCTGGCGTCATCCTCTTCTTCGGCATTGCCGTGCTGCTGTTCGCACTCGACAAGTCGCTGAGCTCCGAGGAAGGCTTCGAGCAGGTCAAGGCGTGCCTGACCAGTCCGCTGGCCAAGCTGGTGGTTTGGGGCCTCCTGTCCGCACTGCTTTACCACTTGGTCGCCGGTGTGCGCCATCTGGTAATGGATGCGGGCGTCGGCGAGACGCTCGAGGGCGGCAAGCTGGGCTCGAAAATCGTCATCGTGATTTCTGCGGTGCTGATCGTGCTGCTGGGGGTGTGGATATGGTAACCAACGTTACGAACTTCTCGCGTTCGGGCCTTTATGACTGGATGGCCCAGCGCGTTTCTGCGGTCGTTCTCGCGGCTTATTTCCTGTTCCTGCTGGGCTACCTGCTGTTCAATCCGGGTCTGACCTACGCCGAGTGGCATGGTCTGTTCTCCCACACCGCGATGCGCATCTTCAGCTTGCTCGCCCTGGTCGCCCTGAGCGTCCACGCCTGGGTCGGCATGTGGACCATCTCCACCGATTACCTGACGCCGATGGCGCTGGGCAAGGCGGCGACGGTCGTGCGTTTCCTGTTCCAGGCGGTATGCGGCATGGCAATGTTCGCGTTCTTCGTCTGGGGCGTGCAGATTCTCTGGGGTGTGTGATCCATGGCTAGCATTCGTACTCTTTCTTTCGACGCCATCATCGTAGGTGGCGGCGGCGCCGGCATGCGTGCTGCGCTGCAACTGGCCCAGGGTGGCCACAAGACCGCTGTGGTGACCAAGGTCTTCCCGACCCGCTCCCACACCGTATCCGCTCAAGGCGGCATCACCTGCGCCATCGCTTCGGCAGACCCGAACGACGATTGGCGCTGGCACATGTACGACACCGTCAAGGGTTCCGACTACATCGGTGACCAGGACGCTATCGAATACATGTGCTCCGTAGGTCCGGAAGCCGTGTTCGAGCTGGAACACATGGGCCTGCCGTTCTCCCGTACCGAACAAGGCCGCATCTACCAGCGTCCGTTCGGTGGCCAGTCCAAGGACTTCGGCAAGGGTGGCCAGGCCGCCCGTACCTGCGCCGCGGCCGACCGTACCGGTCACGCCCTGCTGCACACCCTGTACCAGGCGAACCTGAAGAGCGGCACCTCGTTCCTCAACGAGTGGTACGCTGTTGACCTGGTGAAGAACCAGGACGGCGCCGTGGTTGGCATCATCGCCATCTGCATCGAAACCGGCGAAACCGTTTACATCCGTTCCAAGGCCGTGGTTCTGGCCACTGGCGGTGCTGGTCGTATCTACGCCTCCACCACCAACGCCCTGATCAACACCGGTGACGGCGTGGGCATGGCCCTGCGTGCTGGTGTGCCGGTCCAGGACATCGAAATGTGGCAGTTCCACCCGACCGGTATCGCCGGTGCCGGCGTGCTGGTGACCGAAGGTTGCCGCGGCGAGGGTGGTTACCTGATCAACGCCCATGGCGAGCGCTTCATGGAGCGTTACGCTCCGAACGCCAAGGACCTGGCCGGCCGCGACGTGGTCGCCCGTTCCATGGTGAAGGAAGTAATCGCCGGCAACGGCGTGGGCCCGAACAAGGACCACGTACTGCTGAAGCTCGACCACCTGGGCGAGGAAGTTCTGCACAGCCGCCTGCCTGGCATCTGCGAACTGTCCAAGACCTTCGCGCACGTTGACCCGGTCGTCGCGCCGATCCCGGTTATCCCGACCTGCCACTACATGATGGGCGGCGTTGCCACCAACATTCACGGCCAGGCCATTACCCAGGACGCCAACGGCAACGACACCATCGTCGAAGGCCTGTTCGCAGTGGGCGAAGTGGCTTGCGTATCGGTACACGGTGCCAACCGTCTGGGCGGCAACTCCCTGCTCGACCTGGTTGTGTTCGGTCGTGCCGCTGGCCTGCACCTGGAGAAGGCGCTCAAAGAAGGTATCGAGGCGCGCGGCGCCAGCGAGACCGACCTCGAGCTGTCCCTCAAGCGTCTGTCCGGCGTCAACGAGCGCACCAGCGGCGAAGAAGTTGCCCCGCTGAAACGCGAGCTGCAAAGCTGCATGCAGAACTACTTCGGTGTATTCCGTACCGGCGAATACATGCAGAAGGGCATTGCCCAGCTGGCTGACCTGCGTGAGCGTATCGCCAACGTCAAGATCAACGACAAGTCCCAGGCCTTCAATACCGCGCGTATCGAAGCGCTGGAGCTGCAGAACCTGCTGGAAGTCGCCGAAGCGACCGCGATTGCCGCGGAAGTCCGCAAAGAGTCCCGTGGTGCCCATGCCCGCGAAGACTTCGAAGACCGCGACGACGATAACTGGCTGTGCCACACCCTGTACTTCCCGGGTGATAAGCGCGTTACCAAGCGCGCCGTCAACTTCGCGCCGAAGACCGTTCCGGCGTTCGAACCCAAAGTACGTACTTATTAAGGGTGGCCGACATGTCCAAGACTCTTACTGTCAGCGTTTATCGCTACAACCCGGAGAGCGACAGCGCTCCGACCATGCAGGATTTCCAGATCGACACCGACGGCAAGGACGTGATGGTCCTCGACGTACTGGCGCTGATCAAGGAACAGGACGAGGGTTTCTCCTACCGTCGCTCCTGCCGTGAAGGCGTCTGCGGCTCCGACGGCATGAACATCAACGGCAAGAACGGCCTGGCGTGCATCACGCCGCTGTCCGCCGCTGGCCTGAAGGGCGGCAAGCTGGTGATCCGCCCGCTGCCGGGCCTGCCGGTCATCCGTGACCTGGTCGTCGATATGAGCATCTTCTACAAGCAGTACGAGAAGGTGAAACCGTTCCTGCAGAACGATACTCCGGCTCCGGCCATCGAACGTCTGCAATCCCCGGAAGAGCGCGAGAAGCTCGACGGTCTGTACGAGTGCATCCTGTGCGCTTGCTGCTCGACCTCCTGCCCGTCCTTCTGGTGGAACCCCGACAAGTTCCTCGGTCCCGCCGCACTGCTGCAAGCCTATCGCTTCCTGGCTGACAGCCGTGACAACAAGACCGAAGAGCGACTGGCTGCGTTGGACGACCCGTTCAGCGTATTCCGTTGCCGCAGCATCATGAACTGCGTGAGCGTCTGCCCGAAGGGTCTGAACCCCACCAGGGCAATCGGTCACGTACGCAACATGCTGCTGCAAAGCGGTACCTGATTCGTTTGCTGTACCCGTAACACCTGCGGCGCCGGCCTGGCTGGTGCCGCAGTAAAACCAGGAGCGCAGCCCACAAAGCCGTGCTCCTTATTTGAAAAATATATAGATGACCAGCAGGGGCAACCGGGCTGGTGCCCGGACTATCTGCGGGATCCTTGGTGGCTTTACCGAAGTCGCTGTGCCAGGACTTTTAAGCCCTAGTGGTGTCCATGCCGATGGTGTCCCCTTATCGAGGGTGACAAAGCATGCAAGAAAGCGAAATGCAGCGCATGTGGAACAGTGCCCACCTATCCGGTGGTAACGCTGCATATGTGGAGGAGCTCTATGAGCTCTACCTGCACGATCCCAACGCTGTGCCCGAAGAGTGGCGCACCTACTTCCAGAAGCTGCCGACCGACGGCAATCTTGCCACCGACGTTTCGCACTCCACCGTCCGCGATCATTTCGTCCTGCTCGCCAAGAACCAGCGCCGTGCTCAGCCGGTTTCCGCTGGCGCTGTAAGCAGTGAGCACGAGAAGAAGCAGGTAGAAGTCCTGCGTTTGATCCAGGCATTCCGCATGCGCGGCCACCAGGCATCCAAGCTCGATCCGCTTGGTCTGTGGCAGCGTCCGGCTCCGGCTGACCTGTCGATCCGTCACTACGGACTGACCGATGCCGACCTCGATACCACCTTCCGTACTGGTGAGCTCTACATCGGCAAAGAAGAGGCTACTCTGCGTGAGATTCAGCAGACCCTCAACGAGACGTATTGCCGCACCATCGGTGCCGAGTTCACCCACATCGTCGATTCCGAGCAGCGCAAGTGGTTCCAGCAGCGTCTGGAAAGCGTGCGCGGCCGTCCGGCGTTCTCGCCTGAAGTCCAGAGCCACCTGCTCGAGCGCCTGACCGCTGCCGAGGGTCTGGAGAAGTACCTGGGCACCAAGTACCCGGGCACCAAGCGCTTCGGCCTGGAGGGCGGCGAAAGCCTGATCCCGCTGCTGGACGAGATCATCCAGCGCTCTGGTTCCTACGGCCTGAAGGAAATCGTCATCGGCATGGCCCACCGTGGCCGTCTGAACGTTCTGGTCAACACCTTCGGCAAGAACCCGCGCGACCTGTTCGACGAGTTCGAAGGCAAGAAGACCGAAGGCCTGTCCTCCGGTGACGTGAAGTACCACCAGGGCTTCTCCTCCAACGTCATGACCCCGGGCGGCGAAGTCCACCTGGCCCTGGCGTTCAACCCGTCCCACCTGGAGATCGTTTCCCCGGTGGTCGAGGGTTCCGTACGTGCCCGTCAGGATCGTCGCCAGGACAAGACCGGTGACAAGGTTCTGCCGATCTCCCTCCACGGCGACGCAGCATTCGCCGGCCAGGGCGTGGTCATGGAAACCTTCCAGATGTCGCAGACCCGTGGCTACAAGACGGGCGGCACCATCCACATCGTGATCAACAACCAGGTTGGTTTCACCACCAGCCGTCCGGAAGACTCGCGCTCCACCGAGTACTGCACCGACGTCGCCAAGATGATCCAGGCGCCGATCCTGCACGTGAACGGCGATGATCCGGAAGCCGTACTGTTCGTCACCCAACTGGCCGTCGATTACCGCATGCAGTTCAAGCGTGACGTGGTCATCGACCTGGTCTGCTACCGCCGTCGCGGTCACAACGAGGCCGACGAGCCGAACGGCACCCAGCCGCTGATGTACCAGCAGATCAGCAAGCAGCGCACCACCCGTGAGCTGTATGCCGACGCCCTGAGCTCGTCCCGCGTGCTCGACACCGCCGCCATCCAGGCCAAGGTCGACGAGTACCGTACCGCTCTGGACAACGGCCAGCACGTGGTGAAGAGCCTGGTCAAGGAGCCCAACAAGGAGCTCTTCGTTGATTGGCGTCCGTACCTGGGTCATGCCTGGACCGCGCGTCACGACACCCGCTTCGACCTGAAGACCCTGCAGGAACTCTCCAGCAAGCTGCTGGAATTCCCGGAAGGCTTCGTGGTTCAGCGTCAGGTCGCCAAGATCCTCGAAGACCGCCAGAAGATGGGCGCCGGTGCGATGCCGATCAACTGGGGCTACGCCGAGACCATGGCCTACGCCACCTTGCTGTTCGAAGGCCACCCGGTGCGTATCACCGGCCAGGACGTGGGCCGTGGCACCTTCTCGCACCGCCACGCGGCGCTGCACAGCCAGAAGGACGCCAGCACCCACCTGCCGCTGCAACACCTGTTCGCCGACCAGCCGAAGTTCGATCTGTACGACTCCTACCTGTCGGAAGAGGCCGTGCTGGCATTCGAATACGGCTACTCCACCACCACGCCGAACGCGCTGGTGATCTGGGAAGCCCAGTTCGGTGACTTCGCCAACGGTGCCCAGGTCGTGGTTGACCAGTTCATCACCAGTGGCGAGCACAAGTGGGGTCGCCTGTGCGGCCTGACCATGCTGCTGCCGCATGGCTACGAAGGCCAGGGTCCGGAGCACTCCTCCGCACGTCTGGAGCGCTACCTGCAGCTGTGCGCCGAGCACAACATCCAGGTTTGCGTACCGACCACCCCGGCGCAGGTCTACCACATGCTGCGTCGTCAGGTGATCCGCCCGCTGCGCAAGCCGCTGGTAGCCCTGACTCCGAAGTCGCTGCTGCGTCACAAGCTGGCCATCTCGACCCTGGAAGACCTCGCCGAAGGTTCCTTCCAGACCGTCATTGGCGAGATCGATGCGATCGAGCCGAAGAAGGTAGACCGCATGATCCTGTGCAGCGGCAAGGTCTACTACGACCTGCTGGAGAAGCGTCGTGCCGAAGGCCGCGAAGATATCGCCATCGTGCGTATCGAGCAGCTGTATCCGTTCCCCGAGGACGACCTGGCCGAGGTTCTGGCTCCGTACAAGAACCTCAAGCACATCGTCTGGTGCCAGGAAGAGCCGATGAACCAGGGCGCCTGGTACTGCAGCCAGCACCACATGCGTCGCGTCGCGGCCGCCCACAAGAAAGGGCTGTTCCTCGAGTACGCCGGTCGTGAAGGCTCTGCAGCTCCGGCTTGCGGCTACGCCTCCATGCACGCTGAGCAGCAGGAAAAACTGCTGCAAGACGCCTTTACTGTTTAACGCCTTCGCGCAGAAGAAACCGAATTAGATAGGAACCCTGAATAATGGCTATCGAGATCAAAGCCCCCACTTTCCCGGAATCGGTTGCCGATGGCACCGTGGCTACCTGGCACAAGAAGCCGGGCGATGCGGTCAAGCGCGATGAGCTGATCGTCGACATCGAAACTGACAAAGTGGTCATGGAAGTCCTGGCGGAAGCCGACGGCGTCCTGGCTGAAATCGTCAAGAACGAGGGCGACACCGTCCTCAGCGGCGAACTGCTCGGCAAACTGAATGCTGGCGCAGCTGCCGCTGCTCCGGCTGCTGCTGCCCCGGCCGCCGCTCCCGCTGCCCAGGCTGCCGCTCCGGCCGCTGCCGCTGGCGACGACGCCATCCTCTCCCCGGCCGCCCGCAAGCTGGCCGAAGAGAACGGCATCGATCCGAACAGCATCGCCGGCACTGGCAAAGGCGGTCGCGTGACCAAGGAAGACGTGGTTGCCGCCGTCGAAGCGAAGAAATCCGCTCCGGCTGCTCCGGCAGCCAAGCCCGCTGCCCCGGCTGCCGAGGCTCCGGTCTTCGCCGCTGGCGATCGCGTTGAGAAGCGCGTACCGATGACCCGCCTGCGTGCCAAGGTTGCCGAGCGTCTGGTCGAAGCCCAGTCCACCATGGCCATGCTGACCACCTTCAACGAAGTCGACATGACTGAAGTCATGGCGCTGCGTTCGAAGTACAAGGACCTGTTCGAGAAGACCCACAACGGCGTACGCCTGGGCTTCATGTCCTTCTTCGTCAAGGCTTCCGTCGAGGCGCTGAAGCGCTTCCCGGCCGTCAACGCTTCCATCGACGGCAACGACATCGTGTACCACGGCTACCAGGACATCGGCGTAGCCGTTTCCAGCGACCGTGGTCTGGTGGTTCCGGTTCTGCGCAACGCTGAGCTGATGAGCCTGGCAGAAGTCGAGAGCGGCATTGCGACCTTCGGCAAGAAGGCCCGTGAAGGCAAGCTGTCCATCGACGAGATGACTGGTGGCACCTTCACCATCACCAACGGCGGCACCTTCGGTTCGATGATGTCGACCCCGATCGTCAACCCGCCGCAGGCCGCCATTCTCGGCATGCACAACATCATCCAGCGCCCGATGGCCATCAACGGTCAGGTCGTTATCCGCCCGATGATGTACCTGGCTCTGTCCTACGACCACCGCCTGATCGATGGCAAGGAAGCTGTGAGCTTCCTGGTGACCATCAAGAACCTGCTGGAAGACCCGGCTCGTCTGCTGCTGGACATCTGATCGGCGGTCTCTCTTTACGGCGGCCCCCCTTACAGGGGCCGTCCGGTTTCATACGAGAAGGAATGAGTTATGACCCAGAAATTCGACGTGGTAGTGATTGGTGCGGGCCCCGGCGGCTACGTTGCCGCTATCAAGGCAGCTCAGCTCGGCCTGAAAACCGCCTGCATCGAGAAGTACCAGGACAAGGAAGGCAAGACCGCTCTGGGCGGCACCTGCCTGAACGTCGGCTGCATTCCGTCGAAGGCGCTGCTGGACAGCTCCTACAAGTACCATGAGGCCCACGAGGGCTTCAAAATCCATGGCATCGAAGCCAAGGGCGTCACCATCGACGTGCCTGCCATGGTTGGTCGCAAGAACACCATCGTGAAGAACCTGACTGGCGGCGTTGCCACCCTGTTCAAGGCCAACGGTGTGACCCTGCTGGAAGGCCACGGCAAGCTGCTGGCCAACAAGCAAGTTGAAGTCACCGGTTCCGACGGCAAAGTGCAAGTCGTCGAAGCTGTGAATGTGATCCTCGCTTCCGGCTCCAAGCCCGTGGACATCCCGCCGGCTCCGGTTGACCAGGACGTGATCGTCGACTCCACCGGCGCCCTGGACTTCCAGGCCGTGCCGAAGAAGCTGGGCGTTATCGGCGCTGGCGTGATCGGCCTCGAGCTGGGTTCCGTCTGGGCCCGCCTGGGCGCGGAAGTCACCGTACTGGAAGCCCTGGACAAGTTCCTCCCGGCCGCCGACGAGCAGGTTTCCAAGGAAGCCATGAAGGTCCTGACCAAGCAGGGTCTGAAGATTCGTCTGGGCGCCCGCGTGACCGGCTCCGAAGTGAAGAAGAAGCAGGTTACTGTCAGCTTCACCGACGCCAACGGCGAGCAGAAGGAAACCTTCGACAAGCTGATCGTGGCCGTGGGCCGTCGCCCGGTCACTACCGACCTGCTGGCCGCCGACAGCGGCGTGACCCTGGACGAGCGCGGCTTCATCTTCGTCGATGACCATTGCGCGACCAGCGTTCCCGGCGTGTTCGCCATCGGTGACGTGGTACGTGGCGCGATGCTGGCCCACAAGGCTTCGGAAGAGGGCATCATGGTCGCCGAGCGCATCGCCGGCCACAAAGCCCAGATGAACTACGACCTGATTCCGTCGGTCATCTATACCCACCCGGAAATCGCGTGGGTCGGCAAGACCGAGCAGACCCTGAAGGCCGAAGGCGTTGAAGTCAACGTCGGCACCTTCCCGTTCGCCGCCAGCGGCCGTGCCATGGCTGCCAACGACACCGCCGGTTTCGTCAAGGTCATCGCCGATGCCAAGACCGACCGCGTGCTGGGCGTTCACGTGATTGGCCCAAGCGCTGCCGAACTGGTCCAGCAGGGTGCCATCGGCATGGAATTCGGCACCAGTGCCGAAGACCTGGGCATGATGGTCTTCTCGCACCCGACCCTGTCCGAAGCGCTGCATGAAGCGGCCCTTGCTGTGAATGGCCACGCCATCCACATCGCCAACCGCAAGAAGCGCTAAGAGCAAAGAAGAACCACGGCGGACTGCCCGTGCCGTGAGCCCTCTGGGGCTCACCGCGGAAAGCCCGCCGGACTGCCTTCAACTGCAGTCACAGGTGGCGCGGCACCACGAATGCAGCGCCGAATGCGCAATACCTAAACGAAGACGGTAGACAAGCATGAATCTCCACGAGTATCAGGGTAAGCAGCTGTTCGCTGAATACGGCCTGCCCGTATCCAAGGGCTTTGCCGTAGACACCCCGGAAGAAGCCGCAGCAGCCTGCGAAAAAATCGGTGGCAGCGAATGGGTTGTCAAAGCTCAGGTCCACGCTGGCGGCCGCGGTAAAGCGGGCGGCGTGAAGCTGGTCAAGAGCAAGGAAGATGCCAAGGCCTTCGCCGCCAACTGGCTGGGCAAGCGCCTGGTGACCTATCAGACTGACGCCAATGGTCAGCCGGTCAGCAAAATCCTGGTTGAATCCTGCACCGACATCGCCAAGGAACTGTACCTGGGCGCCGTGGTAGATCGTTCCAGCCGCCGTATCGTGTTCATGGCTTCCACCGAAGGTGGCGTGGACATCGAGAAAGTAGCTCACGAGACCCCCGAGAAGATCCTCAAGGCCACCGTCGATCCGCTGGTCGGCGCTCAGCCGTACCAGGGTCGCGAGCTGGCTTTCCAGCTGGGCCTGGAAGGTGATCAGATCAAGCAGTTCACCCACATCTTCGTTGGCCTGGCCAAGCTGTTCCAGGACTACGACCTGGCTCTGCTGGAAGTGAACCCGCTGGTCATCAAGGCAGACGGCAACCTGCACTGCCTGGACGCCAAGATCAACATCGACAGCAACGCCATGTACCGTCAGCCCAAGCTGCGCGCCATGCACGACCCGTCCCAGGACGACGCTCGTGAAGCCCATGCGCAGAAGTGGGAACTGAACTACGTGGCCCTGGAAGGCAACATTGGCTGCATGGTCAACGGTGCCGGCCTGGCCATGGGTACCATGGACATCGTCAACCTCCACGGCGGCAAGCCGGCCAACTTCCTCGACGTTGGCGGCGGTGCAACCAAGGAGCGCGTGACCGAAGCGTTCAAGATCATCCTGTCCGACAGCAACGTCGCTGCCGTACTGGTGAACATCTTCGGCGGCATCGTTCGTTGCGACATGATTGCCGAAGGCATCATCGGCGCGGTGAAAGAAGTTGGCGTGAAGATCCCGGTGGTCGTCCGTCTGGAAGGCAACAACGCTGACCTCGGCGCCAAGGTGCTGGCCGAGAGCGGTCTGAACATCATCGCGGCGACCAGCCTGACCGACGCTGCACAGCAAGTCGTCAAGGCCGCGGAGGGCAAGTAATGAGCGTCCTGATCAACAAAGACACCAAAGTCATCTGCCAGGGCTTCACCGGTAGCCAGGGTACTTTCCACTCCGAACAAGCCATCGCCTACGGCACCAAGATGGTTGGCGGCGTGACCCCCGGCAAGGGCGGCACCACCCACCTGGGCCTGCCGGTGTTCAACACCGTCAAGGAAGCCGTTGAAGCGACCGGCGCCGAAGCTTCGGTCATCTACGTTCCGGCTCCCTTCTGCAAGGACTCCATCCTGGAAGCGGCCTACGGCGGCATCAAGCTGATCGTTTGCATCACCGAAGGCATCCCGACCCTCGACATGCTGGACGCCAAGGTCAAGTGCGACGAGCTGGGCGTACGCCTGATCGGCCCGAACTGCCCGGGCGTGATCACTCCCGGCGAGTGCAAGATCGGCATCATGCCGGGTCACATCCACCTGCCGGGCAAGGTAGGCATCGTGTCGCGTTCCGGCACCCTGACCTATGAAGCCGTGAAGCAGACCACCGACGCCGGCTTCGGCCAGTCCACCTGCGTGGGCATCGGTGGTGACCCGATCCCGGGCTCCAACTTCATCGACATCCTGAAGCTGTTCCAGGAAGACCCGCAGACCGAAGCCATCGTCATGATCGGCGAAATCGGCGGTTCCGCTGAAGAAGAAGCTGCTGCCTTCATCAAGGCCAACGTGACCAAGCCGGTGGTGTCCTACATCGCTGGTGTGACTGCACCGCCCGGCAAGCGCATGGGCCACGCAGGCGCCATCATCTCCGGTGGCAAGGGCACTGCAGACGAGAAGTTCGCCGCCCTGCAGGACGCTGGTGTGAAAACCGTGCGTTCCCTGGCCGACATCGGCAAGGCCCTGGCCGAGCTGACCGGCTGGGAAGTCAAGAACGCCTAAGGCGCCTTGATTCCCCCAACAAAGGCCACCTTCGGGTGGCCTTTGTCGTTCTGGGTGCAACCTTTTCTGTGAAATGTGCAACCGCCTGTCGGGCAAGCGACAGAAACGGTTGCTACTCCGACAGCCTGATCCACGTCAGGCGCTTCCCCCGGTAAAATCGGTAGGGTTGCAACCACGCGCTCACCATGCCCCACAAGGGCGAAGGTCGGGCACTAGCGATCAATCCCAAACGGATGGATGACGTTTCCCCCGACCCAATCGGGAAACCCCTTCGGTAAACCCTGTTTCAGCGATGTGGTAATTCCCCAATGAAATCCTTGAAAGGCCAGGACATCCTGGCGCTTGGCTTTATGACATTTGCCCTGTTCGTCGGGGCCGGCAATATCATCTTCCCGCCCATCGTCGGCTTGCAGTCCGGACCCCATGTCTGGATGGCGGCTCTGGGCTTCCTGATCACCGCGGTCGGGCTTCCGGTCGTGACCGTGATCGCACTGGCCAAGGTCGGCGGTGCCATGGATTCCCTCAGCAGTCCCATCGGCAGGACGGCCGGCGTTCTGCTGGCGGCTGTCTGCTACCTCTCCGTGGGTCCGCTGTTCGCGACGCCCCGTACCGCGACCGTTTCCTTCGAAGTGGGCCTGGCGCCCCTCACTGGCGAAACGCCGGTGGCCCTGTTCGCCTACAGCCTGGTGTATTTCCTGGTGGTCCTTGCGGTTTCCCTCTATCCGGGTCGCCTGCTGGACACCGTGGGTCGCGTGCTTGCGCCGATGAAGATCGTCGCCCTGGCGATCCTCGGTATTGCCGCCTTCATGCTGCCGATGGGTGAAATCGGCGATGCCACTCCGGCCTACCAGGCCGCACCGTTCTCCCAAGGCTTCATCAATGGCTACCTGACCATGGATACCCTGGGTGCCCTGGTGTTCGGCATCGTCATCGTCAATGCCATTCGCTCCCGTGGCGTCGAATCGCCGCGCCTGATCACCCGTTATGCCGTCATCGCCGGCCTGATCGCCGGTGTCGGCCTGGCGCTGGTCTACATCAGCCTGTTCCGCCTGGGCGCCAACAGCCACGGCATCGCCGGTGAGGCTGCCAACGGTGCAGCGGTGTTGCATGCGTATGTGCAACACACCTTCGGCAACCTCGGCAGCACCTTCCTTGCGCTGCTGATTTCCCTGGCGTGCCTGGTAACGGCTGTCGGCCTGACCTGTGCTTGCGCGGAATACTTCAGCCGGCTCCTGCCGCTTTCCTACCGCAGCCTGGTGATCATCCTGGCCGTCTTCAGCCTGCTGGTGTCGAACCTCGGCCTGACCAAGTTGATCCAGGTTTCAGTGCCGGTGCTCACCGCGATCTATCCGCCGTGCATCGTGCTCGTAGCGCTCAGCTTCTGCTGGGGCCTGTGGCACTCGCCGGGTCGCGTGGTGGCACCGGTGATGTTGGTATCGCTGCTGTTCGGCCTGATTGACGCGCTCAAGGGCGCCGAACTGGCCGGTTGGATGCCGCAGTGGCTTTCCCATCTGCCACTGTCGGAGCAGGGCCTTGCCTGGCTGCTGCCTGCTGTCGCTGCCCTGGCGTTGGCCAGCCTCTACGACCGCCTCCTGGGCAAGCCGGTGGAAGTGGCTGCCTGAGTCCGGAGTTCCCCCAGAAAAGGCCGCCTTCGGGCGGCCTTTTTCATTGGTCTGTCGAGCAGATTTCTTCGCGAATGAATTCGCTCCTACAGGGCCATAGCCCGGATGCAATCCGGGGACGGATGTGTGGCGATTCCCGGATTTCATCCGGGCTACGTCAATGCCTGAACACAGCACCGGTAAGTGCCTGCCGCTATAATCCGCGGCGTTATTACAAGGAATCTGCATGTCGATCATTCTGCGCAACTGGCCGCATCTGCTGGCAATCATCTGGTTCATCGGCTGCTGGTTGGGCTACACCCGCTACGCCATCTGGAAGGGCAGGGACACCGCCTGCCTGGCCTCGGTCCTGCACCTCTACCGCGAAGACTGGATGCGCCGCCTGCTGCTGCGCGACAACCGCATCGCCGACGCCAGCGTGATCGGCAACCTGGAGCGCAACGCCTCGTTCTTCGCCTCCAGCACCCTGATCATCCTGGCCGGCATCCTCACCGTGCTCGGCTCCACCGACCGCGCGGTATCGGTGCTGGAGGACCTGCCATTCGTGCAGCCCGCCAGTACGGGCGTCTCCGAGCTGAAGCTGCTGGCCCTGGCGGTGGTCTTCGTCTATGCCTTCTTCACCTTCAGCTGGTGCATGCGCCAGTACAACTTCGCCGCCATCCTGGTGGGCTCGGCACCGATGATCGGCGAGCGGCACGTCAGTGAGCTGGAGCGCAAGGCCTTCGCCGAACGTACGGCGCGGGTGATCTCCCTGGCGGCCAACCAGTTCAACTTCGGCCTGCGCAGCTACTACTTCGGCATGGCGATGCTGGCCTGGTTCATCAACCCCTGGTTCTTCATGATCGTCACCAGCGGCGTAGTGCTGGTGCTGTATCGGCGCGAATTCCATTCCGATGTGCTGGATGTAATGGTCTACACCCCGACCCAGGCGCTGGAAGCGCCCAAGGAGAAAGTCGAATGAGTATTCCGTTCTGGTGCCTGTTCTTTGCCGCTCTGCTCATCTATCTGGCCAAGATCCCAGTGGTCAAGGCCATGCGGGAGGAGGGGCGCGGCTATGACAATCATCACCCGCGCGCGCAACAGGCACGGCTGACCGGTGTGGGCGCGCGAGCGGTGGCGGCGCATCAGAACAGCATCGAGATGTTCCCGCTGTTCGCCGCGGGCGTGCTCATGGCGCATACCACACAGACCCAGGGCTGGTTCGTCGACCTGCTGGCGATCATCTTCATCGTTTCGCGGGTCTTGTATCTGTTCCTCTACTGGAATGACAAAGCGAGCCTGCGCAGCCTGATCTGGGGCGTCGGCCTGATCTGCTGCCTGCTATTGATGCTCAGCCCAGCACTCTGACTAACCCGGAAACAACAAGGCCCGCATTATGCGGGCCTTGTCGTTCCAGCGAGCTGGAGGCTTACTGGCTTTGCTCCTCGGACGGCGCGGTATCAGGCGCTGCCGGGGCGGGCTCGGTCGGTGCCGGGGCGGTTTCCGGCGCCGGAGTCGGTGGGGTGGCCGGGGTGCTCGGCTGGGTTTCGGTAGCCGGTGCAGCCGGTGCCTGAGCCTCTTCCTTCTTGTCGCAGGCGGCGAGACCAAGGCTTGCGGCCAGGAGCAGGGCGAGAGACAGGGTTTTCTTCATCATTGAGCCTCCATGTGTGGCTTTTCCTCATCGATAGCCGTTGGAGTTTGTGATCCGTTTCTAAGTTCCGCGCCAATTGCAAAAAGCATGACTGCGCGGTCTCCCACGGCGCAAGCGGGTGGGGCAGGGTATGATTCGCCTCTTTGCCCAACTTCCGCCAAGGTTGCAGTCATGACGGACAACATCCTCATCGAACGGGCGCAGCGCTTTCTTTCCGTGCTGCGTCATTGCCAGGTGCTCGGCCTCAGCGTGCACGACGCCACTTCCCAAGGCCTGACCCTGCGCCTGCCGTACAGCACGCAGATCATCGGCAATCCGGAAACCGGTGTGATCCACGGTGGTGCCATTACCACTCTGATGGATACCACCTGCGGCATTTCCACGGTCTGCGTGCTCCCGGAGTTCGAGATCTGCCCGACCCTGGACCTGCGCATCGACTACATGCACCCGGCCGAGCCACACCAGGATGTCTTCGGTTTTGCCGAGTGCTACCGGGTTACCCCCAATATCATCTTCACCCGTGGCTATGCCTACCAGGACGACCCGGCACAGCCCATCGCCCATGTGGTGGGCGCGTTCATGCGCATGGGCAAGCCCGGGCAGCTGAAGCAGGGAGGTGCGGCATGAGCCTCGACCTCAGCGCCGTGGTGCGCGAAGCCCACGAGAAGAACGATTACGACTCGCTGGTCTGCCTGATCCCCTACGCCAAGCTGATCGGCATGGAATGCCTGCGCCTCGGGGATGACATGGTGTTCCGCCTGCCGGCGAACAAGGACAACATCGGCAATCCGACCCTGCCAGCCATCCACGGCGGCGTGATCGCCGGCTTCATGGAGCACGCGGCGATGCTCCACTTGCTGATGTTCATGGGCACGCCACATATGCCCAAAATCATCGACTTCTCGATAGATTACCTGCGCGCCGGGCACTATCGTGACACCTACGTCCAATGCCAGGTCTGGCGACAAGGCCGCCGTGTCGCCAACGTCGCCATTACCGCCTGGCAGACCACCCAGACCGAGCCCATCGCCACCGCGCGCGCCCACTTCAAGGTCGACGAATCCTGAGGCGCGTCAGGCGCGTCCGGTCGCTCACAAGGAAAGCCCGATGGTTGCGTTACTCATACTCGGTGGCCTGCTGCTGATCGTCACCGGCCTCGTCTGGCTGGTGATGCGCGCGTTCGGCACCAGCCTGCTCTGGGGCTTCGGCAGCCTGCTGCCGCCGGTGACGCTGGCCTATGTGCTCTACCATTGGCGAACCGCGCGCAAGGCCGTGGCCTTTGGAGCCATGGGGTTCATACCGCTGGTGGTGGGCCTGACCATGCTCGCCGCGCAGGACCCGGAGCGCCTTCAGGCGATCCTGAGCCTGCGCTGGCTGGGCGACGAGCAGCAGACAGCTTCCGAACTGGACATCCGCCTCAATGGCGAACTCAACGGGCAGCGCTTCGCTCCGCTTCAAGCCGAACTGGTGGATGGCATTCTCAGCCTGCGCGAGGGCCAGGACTTCTATGCCCGTCGCGAGCTCACCATCCGGGTCGGCAGTCAGCCGCAGGGAGCCCTGCGCCTGGATGTATTGCCCGAGGATGCCGGCCCGAAACCGGAAATCGAAATCAGCTGGCTGCTCCCGGAGCAGGAGCTGCCCGAAGCCCGGCGCATCCCCCGTGGCTACACACTGCACCTGGACCTTCAGCCGGTCGCCCCGAATCGCCTGGCCGGCGACTTCCACCTGGTACTGCCACCGAAGTTCGCGACCACGCTATCCGGCCATCTGGAGGTCTTCACTGATCGTCTGCGCTACCGTGACGGCCAGGTAGACACGCGTTACGACTCCCGTGACACGCTGGCCCATGTCATCCGCGACTACCTGCAACGCCGCTTTGCCACCCGTGATGTCGAGCTGGCCCCGCTGCCGGCCGTCAGCCTGCCGGCACGCGAACTGGAGGTGGAGGTCGAGGCCCGCATCGGCGGCCAGCCCCAGCGTTTGCCGCTGCAGTTGATAAAGAATGAGAGCCGGGGGTGGCGCGTAAGTCGCGACAGCTTCCCGCCGTTGGCAGTCTCCAGCGTGGCCCCGGCGCCGAGCGAGGCAGAGGAGCCCGTATCACCAGCGGATAGCGCCCATGCGGTAGATCGCCGCCTGCGCTTCTCCCTGCAGCGCCTGCTTAGCAATCCCGCGCAGTACCAGGAACTCAGCATGCGTGTGTACACGGTACGCGGTAGCACCGCCGAAGGCCGCTTCGCCGGGTTGGATCGTGAAGGCCGTGTTCTGATTCGTCGCAACCTCGGTGGGGCAGGGGCCGCCAGTTTCAGCTTCGACCTCGACGAGGTTTCCGACGTCGAACTGCTCGAACCCTGAAGCCGGGGAGCCCTGGTGAAAGCCAGGTTCTTCCCGCTTTCGCTAAGCACTTGAAATCCTTGTCGAAGGCCCCATCTGGATGTGATCCGCCGCTGTAAGCGGCCCAAGCCATCCACGTGGAGTCAGACGACCATGAGTGTGGAAACTCAAAAAGAAACCCTGGGCTTCCAGACCGAGGTGAAGCAGCTGCTTCACCTGATGATCCATTCGCTGTATTCCAACAAGGAAATCTTCCTCCGCGAGCTGATTTCCAACGCCTCCGACGCCGCCGACAAGCTGCGCTTCGAAGCGCTGGCAACGCCTGCGCTGCTGGAAGGGGGCGCCGAGCTTAAGATCCGTGTCAGCTTCGACAAGGATGCTCGCACCGTCACCCTCGAGGACAACGGCATCGGCATGAGCCGTGACGAGGTGATCGCGCACCTGGGCACCATCGCCAAGTCCGGCACCGCCGACTTCCTGAAGAATCTCTCTGGCGACCAGAAGAAGGATTCCCACCTGATCGGCCAGTTCGGTGTGGGCTTCTATTCCGCGTTCATCGTCGCCGACAAGGTCGATGTGTTCACCCGCCGCGCCGGCCTGGCGGCCGCCGAGGGCGTTCACTGGTCGTCGCAAGGCGAGGGCGAGTTCGACATCGCCACTATCGACAAGGCCGAACGCGGTACCCGCATCGTCCTGCACCTGAAGAGCGGCGAAGAAGAGTTCGCCGACGGCTGGCGCCTGCGCAACGTCATCAAGAAGTACTCGGACCACATCGCCCTGCCTATCGAGCTGCCGAAGGAGCAACACGGCGAAGAGGCACCGGCCGAGCCGGAGTGGGAAACCGTCAACCGCGCCAGTGCGCTCTGGACCCGTCCGCGCACCGAGGTGAAGGACGAGGAGTACCAGGAGTTCTACAAGCACGTCGCCCACGACTTCGAGAACCCGCTGTCCTGGAGCCACAACAAGGTCGAAGGCAAGCTGGAGTACACCTCGCTGCTCTACGTCCCGGCCCGTGCACCCTTCGACCTCTATCACCGTGAGGCACCGCGCGGCCTGAAGCTCTACGTGCAGCGCGTGTTCATCATGGACCAGGCTGACCAGTTCCTGCCGCTCTACCTGCGCTTCATCAAGGGCGTGGTGGACTCCAATGACCTGTCGCTGAACGTCTCCCGCGAAATCCTGCAGTCCGGTCCGGTGATCGAGTCCATGAAGTCGGCGCTGACCAAGCGCGTTCTGGACATGCTGGAGAAACTGGCGAAGAACGAGCCCGAGCAATACAAGGGCTTCTGGAAGAACTTCGGCCAGGTGCTGAAGGAAGGTCCGGCCGAGGACTTCGCCAACAAGGAGAAGATCGCCGGCCTGCTGCGCTTCGCGGCCACCAGCGACGAATCGGGCGAGCAAAGCGTTTCCCTGGCCGACTACATCGGTCGCATGAAAGAAGGCCAGGACAAGATCTACTACCTCACCGGCGAGAGCTATTCGCAGGTGAAGAGCAGCCCGCACCTGGAAGTCTTCCGCAAGAAAGGCATCGAAGTGCTGCTGCTCACCGACCGCATCGACGAGTGGCTGATGAGCTACCTCTCCGACTTCGATGGCAAGGGCTTCGTCGATGTCGCCCGCGGCAATCTCGACCTCGGCCAGCTGGACTCGGAAGAGGACAAGAAGGCCCAGGAAGAAGTTGCCAAGACCAAGGAAGGACTGATCGAACGCCTCAAGTCCGCCCTGGGTGAGGAAGTTTCGGAAGTGCGCGTGTCGCACCGCCTGACCGACTCTCCGGCGATCCTCGCCATCGGCGAACAGGACCTCGGCCTGCAAATGCGCCAGATCCTCGAAGCCAGCGGCCAGAAAGTGCCGGACTCCAAGCCGATCTTCGAGATCAATCCGGCCCATCCGCTGATCGAGAAACTCGACGGCGAGCAGGACGAGGACCGCTTCGGCGAGCTGTCGCATATCCTCTTCGACCAGGCTGCCCTGGCCGCAGGCGACAGCCTGAAGGACCCGGCCGCCTATGTGCGTCGCCTGAACAAGCTGCTGGTGGAGCTCTCCGCCTGATAGCCGAAAAGTGCGAAGAAAGGCCCGCTGATGCGGGCCTTTTTCTTTGTTGTGGATCTTGGCAGGCTCTTCGTGGGGTCGAATCCGACCGTCGGTGCCTTGTAGGAGCTAGCTTGCTAGCGAAAGGGGCCATTCGCTGGCGATGCGGTTCATGGGCAACTGCGCCGCCCATGGCGAATGAATTCGCCCCTACAGGGCTGAAAATCGAAGCAATAAAAGGAGTAGGACGGTTTTCGCCGCCGGACGGTCTAACCTTGGTCATTCCCGGGACAGGAGAGCGCTCCATGAACCGTTTGCTGCTGCCTTCGCTGCTGTTTGCATTCACCGGCCCCGCTTGGGCGGCCATGGTCACCCAGGCCGTTCCCTACGAGATCGACGGCAAGCCCTTCGAGGGCACGTTGGTCTACGACGATGCGGTGAAGACGCCGCGGCCCGGACTGATGATGGTGCCCAACTGGCTCGGCGTGACCCCGGCCGCAGCTGAACAGGCCAAGGAGATCGCGGGGGAGCGCTACGTGATCTTCATCGCCGACATGTACGGCAAGGACCTCCGTCCGAGCAATCCGGAGGAGGCGAAGGCTGCCGCCACCGCTGTGCGAGGCGACCGTCCGCTGATGCGCAAGCGTGCCCTCGCCGGCGTGGAAGTGCTCCGCAAGCAGGGTGAGAAAGTGCCGCTGGACCTGGCCAGCCTCGGCGCAATCGGCTTCTGCTTCGGGGGCGGCAGCGTGCTGGAGCTGGCGCGCTCAGGGGCGCCGCTGAAGGGGTTCGTGTCCTTCCATGGCAACCTCGATACGCCCAATCCCGCTGATGCCCGCAACATTCGCGCGCCGGTGCTGGTGCTGCATGGTGCGGACGACCCGGCTGTGCCCAAGGCCCAGGTGGATGCCTTCACCGCCGAAATGGCTGCGTCCAAGGCCGACTGGCAATTGGTCAGTTACGGCGGCGCGGTGCATTCGTTCACCGAGCGCGGGGCCAACGTGCCGGGGCGCAATGAATACAATCCCAAGGTCGCCGCGCGGGCCTACCAGGCCATGAACGACCTGTTCGATGAAGTCTTCACCGGAGCGAGGTAATCCATGACGCAACTCCAGACCCAGACCGTTGGCTATACCGTCGATGGCCTGGCATTCGAAGGTCGCCTGCTGTTCGATGCTGCCGACTTGGCCCCGCGTCCCGGCTTGTTGATGGCGCCCAACTGGTTCGGGGTCAGTGACGGCGCGCTCGAACTGGCGGGCCAGGTGGCCGGCCGGGGTTATCGCGTACTGCTGGTCGACCTCTATGGCACGACCGTGCGACCGGGCAATGCGGCCGAGGCGAGCGCCGCCATGCTGCCGCTCAAACAGGATCGCGCGCTGCTGCGCCGTCGCCTGCTGGTGGCCCTCGACGCCTTGCGCGATCAGGACGTTGCGCCGATGGAGGCAGCGTGCCTGGCGGCTTTCGGTTTCTGCTTCGGTGGCACCTGTGCGCTGGAGCTGGCCAGGGCCGGAGCCCCGCTCAAGGCTGCCGTTTCATTCCACGGCGCCCTGGATACACCCAACCCCACTGACGCCCGCAATATCCAGGGAGCCGTGCTGGTGCTGGATGGCGCCCTGGACCCGCTGGTGCCCCGCGAACAATTGCCGGCGTTTGCCAAAGAGATGGGCGAGGCAGGCGTGGATTGGCAGTTGCTGAGCTATGGCGGGGCGGTGCATTCGTTCACCGACCCGGCCGCGAACAATCCAGGCACCGCGCAATACAACGCCAAGGTCTCCAAGCGCGCTTTTGCCGCGATGTACGCCCTGCTGGATGAAGTCTTCGCCTGAGTGTGGGAGCGAATTCATTCGCGAAATGGCAAGGCGCCGTGTCAGTCGATGACAGCCCTCTCCCCCGGCCCCTCTCCCTGAAGAGGAGAGGGGTGACTCTCGACCTACCTCCGCACAGTCCTGCTCGGAGCGTATCAAGCCAGCCTTTCTGTAGGAGCGAGCTTGCTCGCGAAAAGTTGGAGCACGATCCTTCGCGAGCAAGCTCGCTCCTACAAGGGCCAGAGGCGGCAATCAACTCAGCGCGGCAGCTCGATCCGGCTGGTCTCGCCTGGCACGGTCGGCCAATCACCTGCCGCCCAACGGCTGCGCGCGTTTTCGATCAATTCGGGGCTGCTGGACACGAAGTTCCAGTTCATCCGTCGCGGGCCGTCCAGCGGAGCACCGCCGATCATCACCAGTTGGCAGCTGCTGCATGCTGAAAGCACGAACTCCACGCCTTCGGGCAAAACCACCAGGCTGCGCGGTTCCAGCGGCTCGTCGTCGAGCGAGGCTTCGCCATCCAGCAAGTACAGGGCGCGCTGGGGATGCTCGCAGGGGATGGTCAGCGTGGCGCCGGCTTCCAGTTGCAGGTCGGCGTAGAGGGTAGGGGAGAGCACCGGTACGGGGGATTCCAGGCAGAAGCCGGTTCCGGCGATCAGGCGGATGCGTACGCCGAGTGCATCCTGCTCCGGCAGGCTGGCTGCCGGGTGATGGCTGTAGCTGGGTTCGCAGTCCTCAAAGGCCTTGGGCAGGGCCAGCCAGACTTGCAGGCCGTGGGCGCGCGAGCCGCTGGCCAGCAGGTTCGCCGGCGTGCGCTCGACATGGGCAACGCCACGGCCGGCAGTCATCCAGCTGACATCGCCCGGCTTCACCAACTGGTCCGAGCCCAGGCTGTCCTTGTGTTGCAGCTCGCCTTCGAACAGGTAGGTGAGGGTGGACAGGCCGATATGCGGATGCTGCCGCACGTCCATGCCGTTTCCTGGCGGATAGTCCGCCTCCAGCATGTGATCGAAGAACACGAAGGGGCCGACGCTACGGCACTGGGCCGAGGGCAGCGGGCGGAGGATCGGCTGCCCGGCGACTTCTTCGGCGCGGGGCCGGATGGTGAGGATGCTCATGCTCTGGATTCCTGCATGGGTCACTGACTGAAGTCGCCTTCGGCAAGGCGGGTTTCGATGCTCACTTCAACCTGGGTCATCAACTTGTGTACCGGACACTTGTCGGCGATGCGCAGCAGGGTGGCGCGCTGCTCATCGGTGAGGGCACCGCGCAGCGTCAGCTTCACGTCCAGGCGGTAATGCCCCTTGCGTTCCTCGCTGTCGTCGCGGGTTACGTCGACGTCCACCCCCGTCAGCGGGATGCCATTCTTCTGCGCGTAATAGGTGACGGTCAGCGCCTTGCAGCTGCCGAGGGCCGCATCGAAGTAATCATGGGGCTCGGGGTCTGCACCTGCGCCACCCAGCTCTGTCGGCAGGTCGGTGAACAGCGGTGCCTTGCCGTCCAGTTCGATGCGCTGGCGGGTACCGTTGGCGGAATCACGGGTGAGACGGATTGTCATGGAGGGCCTCCTGGCCAATGAGCGGATCGAGTCCCGGCTAGGCTAACGCAAAGGGCGACGGCCAGCAGCAGGGCGCGTGCGTTGAACGCACGCCGGCGGATTTCGGTCTACAGTCGCTCAGCTTTTCCGGAGGAACTGTCTTGTATCGACTGAGGACCAGTCTTGCCGCGCTGCTGTTGGCGGCCACCCTGACGGCTGAAGCGAGTGAGTACCGCTATAGCGACGCCCATCTGCATTACGTGGACTTCTTCCAGGAAAGCGATGGAATGAAGGCCCTGCTGAAGGCGATGGACGAGGGAAACATCGACCATGTGATGATTTCCGGCATTCCGGTGGCCAAGAAATGGCACGAGGACGAGCCCAAGCGGCCGCGCTACTACGCCGGGGACGATGCCGCCGCTTACTGGTACAGCGCCACCGACGTGCAGGTGGCCGCTGCGGTGAAGCAATTGCCGCCCGCGCAGCGCAAGCGCTTCCATCCATTCCTGAGCGGCTTCAACCCCAACGACAAGAATTCCGACGCGCACATTCGCCGAATGCTCGAGCTGGACCCCGACCTCTGGCAGGGCATCGGGGAAGTGTTCACCCGTCACGACAACCTCACCGCCCTGATCGATGGCGACACACCACGGGCCAACAACGAGGCCATGACCCGCGTCTATCACCTGGCGGCCGAGTACGACCTGCCGGTGCTGCTGCACTCGAACATCACCTCCCAGCGCGAGCGCAATCCGCTCTACTTGCAAGAAGTGGAGGAGCCCCTGCGCAACCATCCCCATGTGCGCTTCATTTGGGCCCATGCCGGCGCCAGCATGGAAATCCACCGTCACCAGACGAAGATGGATTTCCTTCTGCCGACGCTGACGCGAATGCTCGAGGCCTATCCCAACCTCTTTATCGACCTGTCATGGAGCGTGCTCGAACCCTATCTGCTGGACGCCGACGGCAAGCCGGACCGCCGTTGGCTGAAGCTGGTGGAACGGTATCCGGACCGCTTCATGCTGGGCTCGGATGTGGTGGGGCGCTTTGACGGGCTGGGTGACTACCTGACGGCCTACGATCCGTTCCTCGACGCCTTGCCAGCGTCGGTGGCGCGCAAGGTGGCGCGGGACAACTTCCTTGCCGTGCTGCCCCGCAAGCACCAGCGAGAGGGCGCGCAGTAACTCTGTCACAAGGATGTCATGGGCACGTCATAACCTCGCGCCACCGCAAACAAGGAGCGCGACATGATCCCCTTTCGAATGACAGCACTCGTGGCCCTCGGCCTGGCTTCCGGCGTTGCCCTGGCTGATGTGCGAGTGGATGGCCCGGTGGAGTACGGCATCTTCGAATCCCAGTACCAGGATTACCAGCCGGGCGAGCGTGTGCTGACCCGCAGCAACCAGACCATCGAACAGACTGACGAAATTCCAGCCAAGCTCGGTACCAAGTTCGGCATGCGCTACACCTTGCTCGGCAAGCAGGAAAAAGACGCGCCGTTGACCTTGCTCTACCTCACCCCAGGCGTGGTCACCCCGGATGGCAAGCGCCACGACAAGTTTGTGGTGGAGCAGAAGATGGCGCCTGGCGCTCCCACCGACGTGATGGCCTTCGAGTTCACCGAGCACTACGAAGTGGTGCCGGGTGAGTGGCGTTTCATGGTCTTCCAGGGCGATCGCCTGTTGGCCGAACAGAACTTCACCGTCCGCTGATTCCGCGCGCGTCGCCATGGCGCGCTATAGTCGCTGGGTCTGAAGCAGGCGCGAGGCGCGGGCCCATGGCCGAACAGATCAGCATCCTGGTGGTGGACGACGACGAGGCGATCCGCGAGTTATTGCTGGATTACCTCGGCGGCCAGGGCTACCAGGTCCACGCGGTGGCCGATAGCCGCCAGATGCGGGCACGGCTGGCCGAAGCGTTGCCCGACCTGGTGCTGCTGGATGTCGGGCTACCGGGCGAGGACGGCCTCAGCCTGGCGCGCTACCTGCGCGAGCATCACGACTTGCCGGTGATCATGGTGTCTGGCGCCGGCACGCCGCTGGATCGCATCATCGGCCTGGAGGTGGGGGCTGACGATTACATTGCCAAGCCCTTCGATCCCAGGGAGCTGCTGGCGCGACTGAAGACCGTGCTGCGGCGTTATCGCCGAGCCCCGTCACCAACGGCCGTGGCCGCCACGGAAAGCGACAATCCCTGCCTGCAGCTCGGCCTTTGCCGTCTCGACCTGCAGAGTCGCCAGCTGTTCGATGCGGCGGGCGAGGAGATCCCGCTGACAGCCATGGAGTTCGACCTGCTCCAGGCCTTCGCCCAGCGCCCCAACCGGCCGCTGTCCCGCGACCAGTTGCTGAACCTGACGCAGCATCGTGACTGGAATCCCTTCGACCGCTCCATCGACATCCGCATAGCGCGCCTGCGCCGCAAGCTGGAAGCGGACCCGGACAAGCCGCAGATCATTCGCACCGTGCGTGGCGTCGGCTACATGTTCGTGCCGGGCTGAACCGCAAGAAGCTGCTGGGGCATTCATTTGAACGCGGTCATGAGTCACCGGCACTGCCTGTGACGGTTCGAATCCCCGGGCTAGCAGGATGAAGCGGATCCGGTAGGGTGCGCCGTGCGCACCGGCGGTTTGACGGGATGTCGAAGCTGAACCTGAAGTCGGTGCGCACAGCGCACCCTACGGTCCAGACCGAACTAAATCACCCCCCACATCAGGTCATTGTTTCAATTGTTTCAATAGCGCCGGGCGCTTCCCGGAGTGGGGCGGGCTGTCTCTATACTCAGGCAGTCCGCTACCCCCGGAGGGCCCGCCGGTGAGCCAGCCATTGACCCGCCACTTCACCATCAGTGCCGAAGAGCATCGCCTGCGGCAGATCGTCGATAACAGCAGTGCGGTGATCTACGTGAAGGACCTGGACGGCCGCCTGGCGCTGGTCAACCGCGCTTTCGAGCGCCTGTTCAAGGTACGCGCCGAGCGGGTGTTGGGGCATACCGATCACGAGTTCTTCCCCCGGGAAATCGCCGACGTGCTGCGGGCCAATGACCTGCGGGTGATCCAGCTCGGACATGAACTGGAGTTCGAGGAGCAGGTGCCCATGGGCGGCGGTATCCGCACCTACCTGTCGAACAAGTTTCCGTTGTTCGATAGCGAAGGGCGTGTCAGCGCCGTCTGCGGCATCTCCACCGACATCAGTTCGCGCAAGAGCCTGGAAGAAGTCCTGCGCTTCGTCGCCCTGGGCGTGTCCGCCGCGACCGGCAACGAGGTGTTCGAAGCCATCGCGCGCTACATGGTGCGCTCGCTGAATGCCGACTTCGCCTTCGTCAGCCGTATCAGCGACGAGGGCCCGCAACGTCTCACCACCCTCGCGCTCTACTACGAGGGCAAGCTGCACCAGAACGCCACCTACGACCTGAAAGGCACACCTTGCGCCGAGGTGTTCGGCCGCAGTTTCCATTTCGTGCCCCGCGACCTGCGCAGTTCGTACCCCGGTGATGAGGTCCTGGCGTCCTTTGGTGTCGACAGTTACGCCGGCTTCCCGCTTTTTGCCAGCGATGGTCGGCCCTTGGGGTTGATCGCCGCCGGCCGGTTGGGTCCGATGAGCGACCGCGACAAGGTGGAGTCCGTGCTGCGCATCTTCTCGGTCCGGGCTGCGGCGGAGATAGAGCGGCTGGAAGCCGAGGCCAGTTACCGGGCGATCTTCAACACCTCGGAAGATGCCATCTTCGTCCACGACATCGAAAGTGGGGCCCTGGTCGACGTCAATCCCAAGGCCTGCCTTGCCTATGGCTATAGCTACGAGGAAATGCTCAAGCTGGAGATCGACGCGTTCAGTGCCGGCTACTCGCCCTATACCGGCAAGGAAGCGGCTGGCTTCCTGTCGCGCGCCGCTGCCGGCCAGGTGCAGCGTTTCGAATGGCACCGGCGCAATCGCGACGGCAGCCTGCACTGGGATGAAGTGCTGCTCAAGCGCGTGGCGATTGGTGGTATCGACCGCATTCTCGGTATCACCCGCGAGATCACCCAGCGCAAGGAGGCCGAACAGGCGCTACGTGCCAGTGAAACGCAGTACCGCGCTATTACCAATACGGCCCTGGACTGCTTCATCAGCATGGACGAATCCGGCCGAGTACTGGCCTTCAACCCGGCGGCCGAGCAGTGCTTCGGTATCAGTCGCGAACAGGCGCTGGGCCACTCGCTGCTGAAACTGATCATCCCGCCACGCTTTCGTGACGCCTACGAACACGCGCTGGAGCACTACGCACAGACCGGGCACGGTGCGTTCCTCGGCAAGCGCATGGAAGTGGTGGCCCAGCGAGCCGATGGTCGTGAATTCGCCGCGGAACTGGCCCTGACCCAGGTGCCGGGAGACGAGGGACCGCGCTTCATCTGCTACCTGCGCGACATCACCGAGCGCACTCAGGCCGAAGAAGAGCGCGCCCGCCTGGAACAGCAGCTGCGCCAGGCCCAGCGCATGGAGGCCATCGGGCACCTCACGGGCGGCATTGCCCACGACTTCAACAATTTGCTGACCAGCATGCTCGGCTACACCGTGATGGCCCAGGAGCTGGCGGAGCAGGGCGGTGACGAGCGACTCGGCAAGTACCTCTCGCGGGTGCAGCGCTCGGCGGAAAAGGCCCGCGACCTGATCCAGCAGATGCTCACCTTCAGTCGCGGCAGCCGTGGCAAACCGCAGGTGGTGGCGCTGGACCTGCTGCTGGGGGATTTCATCCGCCTGGTGGAGTCGACCTTGCCGGCGACCGTCGAACTGGAGGTACAGCTGGACCACGACTTGCCGCAGGTGCTGGCAGACCCGGTGCAACTGGAGCAGGTGCTGATGAACCTCTGCATCAACGCCCGCGATGCCATGGGCAGCGTCGGCCAGTTGCGGGTGAGCCTTTGCCAGCAGGAGCTGGAGGGCGTATGCGCGTCCTGCCAGCAGCGAATCAAGGGCACCTATGTTGCGTTGACCGTGAGCGACAGCGGCCCGGGAATCGACCCGACCTTGCGCACGCAGATTTTCGAGCCGTTCTTCTCGACCAAGGCGAGTGGGCAGGGCAGTGGCATGGGCTTGTCCATGGTGCATGGCATCGTCCATGAGTACGGCGGCCATATCCACCTGGACAGCGCGCCGGGGCAAGGCGCCACCTTCCGCGTACTGATGCCGGCCCACGGGCCGGCGGCTGCTGCGGAAGCGACGAGTGCGCCGACGGCCGAGCGCCCGCTGCTGCGCTCGGCCCTGAGTGGACGCGTGGCGGTGGTGGACGATGACGCCACCGTAGCTGAGTTCATGGGCGAGCTGCTGGAGGGATGGGGGCTGGAGCCCGGCATCTTCTGCGACGCCGAGCAGGCCAGCCAGCTGCTCTGCGCCGATCCCTACGCCTGGGATTTCGTCATCCTCGACCAGAGCATGCCGCGCCTTTCCGGCCTTCAGGTCGCCAGGCGTCTGCTGGCATCCCGCGCGGACCTGCCCATTGTGCTCTACACGGGTTTCAGCGACTCGCTGCTGGAGAGTGAAGTGCAGCAGCAGGGCGTCAAGGCGCTGCTGACCAAGCCCCTGAACCAGCAACGCCTGCATCAACTGTTGCAGGCCTGGCTGGAGGGCCCGCGGAGCGGATACAAAGCGGAAACAAACTGAGCGCTGCCAGCCATAGGGCTGATACAGGCCGGGGCCAATCTGGTGTCCAAGGCGGAGAGATGCCGCCGACCAGAACCCCAGGCAGGAGCGCATCATGTTCACCTACTTCAAACGCGTTTCGATCTTCTTCTACGGCCTGATCAGTTACCTGATCTTCTTCGCCACCTTCGTCTACTCCATTGGCTTCGTCGCCAACCTGCCATTTGCGCCGCGTACCCTGGATGGTGAACCGCGCCTGCCGTTCTGGGCCGCCCTCGGAGTCGACGTGCTGCTGCTGGCCATCTTCGCCGTCCAGCACAGCCTGATGGCCCGTCCAGCCTTCAAGGCGTGGTGGACCCAGTGGATCCCGCCTGCAGCCGAGCGCAGCACCTACGTGCTGTTTTCCAGCCTGGCGCTGATCCTGCTGTACAGCTACTGGCAGCCCCTGGGTGGTGAGATCTGGAACATCGAGAACCGCTCCGGCCGCCTGGTGCTGGGTGCCACGTTCGGTTTCGGCTGGGCGCTGGTGTTCTACGCCACGTTGCTGATCAACCACTTCGACCTGTTCGGGCTGCGCCAGGTGTGGCTGAACCTGCTGGGCAAACCCTATACGGCACTGGAGTTCAAGATGCCGGGTGCCTACAAGCTGGTGCGGCATCCCCTGTACCTGGGCTGGTTCCTGTGCTTCTGGGCGACGCCGACCATGACCGCCACCCACCTGCTGTTCGCGGTGCTGACCAGTATCTACATCCTGGCCGCCATCCAGCTGGAAGAACGCGACCTGCTGCGCGAGCATCCCGAGTACGCAGACTACCGGCAGAAGGTGCCCATGTTGCTGCCACGCGTTGGTAGCCGCGACAAAGCGAGCGACGGTCGCGAAGCGGCCTGATCACCGGGGAAAGAGAAGGGCGCCTTGTGGCGCCCTTTTTTGTTTGAACGTGGGAAAGCTGTTCGCGAGCAAGCTCGCTCCTACCCTTCAGTAGCCTCTCTCAGGTGATCGACAGGCAGAAACGACAAGGCCCGTATCCAGGGATACGGGCCTTATCGTTACCACAGGAACCGTCAGCCGTTGAAGCGGCGCAGTACCAGGGTGGCGTTGGTGCCGCCGAAGCCGAAGCTGTTGGACATGACGGTGTCGATCTGGGCGTTCTCGCGGGTCTCGCGCAGGATCGGCAGGTCGGCCACTTCAGGGTCGAGCTCGTCGATGTTGGCGGAGCCGGCCATGAACTTGCCTTCCATCATCAGCAGGCAGTAGATGGCTTCCTGCACACCGGCTGCACCCAGCGAGTGGCCGGAGAGGCTCTTGGTGGAGCTGATGGCCGGGGCCTTGTCGCCAAACACGGCGCGTACGCCACGGATTTCCGCCACGTCGCCCACTGGAGTGGAAGTGCCGTGGGTGTTCAGGTAGTCGATCGGGGTGTCGACGGTGGACAGTGCCAGCTGCATGCAGCGGATGGCGCCTTCGCCACTCGGGGCAACCATGTCGTAGCCGTCGGAGGTCGCGCCGTAGCCGACGATTTCCGCGTAGATCTTGGCGCCACGCTTGAGGGCGTGTTCCAGCTCTTCGACAACCACCATGCCACCGCCGCCGGCGATGACGAAACCGTCACGCTTGGCGTCGTACGCGCGGGAGGCGCGCTCAGGGGTTTCGTTGTACTGGGTGGACAGGGCGCCCATGGCGTCGAACAGGCAGCTCTGGCTCCAATGCTCTTCTTCACCGCCGCCGGCGAAGACCATGTCCTGCTTGCCCAGCTGGATCTGCTCCATGGCCTGGCCGATGCAGTGCGCGCTGGTGGCGCAGGCCGAGGAGATGGAGAAGTTCACACCCTTGATCTGGAAGGGGGTGGCCAGGCAGGCGGAAACGGTGCTGCCCATGGTGCGGGTCACACGGTATGGGCCAATGCGCTTGACGCCTTTTTCGCGCAGGGTGTCGATGGCTTCCATCTGGTTGACGGTGGAAGCGCCGCCGGAGCCGGCGATCAGGCCCACGCGCGGGTTGGAGATCTGTTCGGCGGTCAGGCCGGCGTCTTCGATGGCCTGCTGCATCGCCAGGTAGGCGTAGGCAGCGGCATCGCCCATGAAACGGAAGAGCTTGCGATCGATCAGCTCTTCCAGGTTCAGGTTGACCGAACCGGACACCTGGCTGCGCAGACCCATCTCCGCATAGGAGGGGTTGTGGCGGATACCGGCGTTGCCGGCGCGCAGGTTGGCGGAAACGGTGGCTTTGTCATTGCCCAGGCAGGAGACGATGCCCAGGCCAGTGATCACGACGCGACGCATGCGGATGTCCTTCAGAAGCTGTCGGTAGAGGTGAACAGGCCTACGCGCAGGCCTTCGGCGCTGTAGATCTCGCGGCCGTCGACGGCCACGGTGCCATCGGCGATGCCGAGGATCAGCGAACGATTAATAGTGCGCTTGATGTGAATGTTGTAGGTGATCTTTTTCGCGGTCGGCAGCACCTGGCCGAAGAACTTGACTTCGCCGGAGCCCAGGGCGCGGCCACGGCCGGGATTGCCTTGCCAGCCGAGGTAGAAGCCGACCAGCTGCCACATGGCGTCGAGGCCGAGGCAGCCGGGCATGACCGGGTCGCCTTCGAAGTGGCAGGCGAAGAACCACAGGTCAGGATTGATATCGAGCTCGGCGACGATCTCGCCTTTGCCGTACTTCCCGCCGGTTTCGCTGATATGCACGATGCGATCGATCATCAGCATGTTGGGGGCGGGCAGTTGCGCATTACCAGGGCCGAACAGCTCGCCGCGACTGCAGCGCAGCAGGTCTTCCCGGGTATAGGCGTTTTGTTTGGTCATGCGAGCTCCTCAATGGTCCCCGTCTGGCACAGGGCTTTGCATTCATCCGTCTGCCGTGGCCGTTTTTCGGGGCCTCAGTCGGCAGACTAGTCATAGACTGTTGCGTTGCGGTGAAAGTCACAGAGTGGCGAGCACAGTCGTGCACCTGAGTGACAAAGGCTCGCCTCAGGGGGCGTGCCAGGGACATCCCGCTCGCAAATCGTGGAGCACTTTAACATCCCGGAACACTCGACGAATGTCTGGAAACGGCACCATTCGTTTCAGTCCGACGGCCTGCTCAGCCAGCGCTGCATCACGCGCAGCAGATCGGCGCGCTTGAAGGGCTTGGCCAGGTAGTCGTTCATGCCAGCCGCCAGGCAGGCTTCACGGTCGCCCTGCAGGGCGTTGGCGGTGAGGGCGATAATCGGCAGCGTTGCGCCGCCATTCATCTGGCGAATCTGGCGTGTAGCTTCGTAGCCGTCGAGCACCGGCAGGCGGCAGTCCATGAGAATCGCCGAATAGTGATGACGCGAAGCCTGGTGCACTGCCTGGGCGCCATCGCCAACCAGGCTGACCTGAAAGCCGAGACTGCGCAGCATGGCCTCGATCACCGTCTGGTTCACCGGGTTGTCCTCTACCAGCAGAACGTGCTGGCCAGTGCCGTCGCCGTGCTCCTGCGACTGGTTGACCAGTGCTTCCGCGCCCTGGGGCCGGAAGGGCAGGGGTATTTCCAGGGTGAAGGTCGACCCCGAACCCTCGTGGCTCTCGGCCCGCAGGGTTCCGCCCATCCGTTCGGCAAGGGTGCGGGCGATGGGCAGGCCAAGCCCGGTGCCGCCATAGCGGCGGGAGATCGAATGATCGGCTTGCTGGAAGGCGTCGAACATGTGTTCCAGGCGATCCGGCGGGATGCCGATACCGCTGTCATGGACGGCGCAGGTGAGCCAGAGCACCTCGCTGTCCAGTGCTTGCCAGCGGGTTTCCACCTTGATGCCGCCTTCTTCCGTGAACTTGAGGGCATTACCCACCAGGTTGACGAGAATCTGCCGCAGCCGCGTCGGGTCGCCGTGGGCTTCGACCCGCTCCAGGCCGTCCTGGGTGTCGAGCGTAAGGGATAGCCCGCGTTGCTGCGCGCTGTGCTGGAACACCTGCACCGATCCCAGGACCAGGTCCAGCAGGTTGAACGGGATGCGCTCCAGTTCCAGGGCGCCGCGCTCGATGCGGGAGAAATCGAGGATGTCGTTGATCACCTTCAGCAGGTGCTCCGTGGACTCCGTGGCCAAGGCCGCGTACTCGGTCTGTTCCTCGGTCATCTCGGTGGTTTCCAGCAACTGCAGCATGCCCAGCACACCATTCATGGGCGTGCGCAGTTCGTGGCTCATCATTGCCAGGAAGTCGGACTTGGCACGGTTCGCCATTTCCGCTTCTTCATGGGCCTTGATCAGCTGACCCATCGCCTGTTGCTGTTCCTGGCTGGCCTTTTCGAGGCCGCTGGCCAGGTTGTTGATATGCCGGCTGAGGTCGCCCAACTCGCTGTCATCCACCACTGGAAGGCTGGCGGCGTAGTTGCCTTCCTGAATGGCCTTTACCGCTTCACCCATGGCGCTGATGGGTTGCGACAGGCGCGTGGCCAGGCGACGGGCGAGGAGGAAGGTGAGCAGGAGGGCGATCAGGGCCAGCACCGTCGCCTTGAGGAGGATTTCCTGCTGACGGCTGCTGAAGGCGTCGTTGGACATGCCGACGACGACACGGCCCAGGTAGTTGTTGTCGTTGCTGCGGCCGTCGGCGCTGGCCAGCGTGCGCCGGGCCTGAAGGTGCATCTGTTGCTGGAGGATGGGCGCGTGGAACACTTCCACCTGCGCACCGGTCTTTTCCAGGCTGTCTTGCTGTTCCAGATAGACCAGGATGTTGTCGGCGCGGTCGCGCACTTCGAGGAAGCGCACGTGAGGCGTGCTCAGACTGGCCTGGAGCAGGCCTTCCAGCACCTCGAGGTTGCCGGTGACCACACCGTACTCCGCCGCCGGGGCGAGCTGGCTCGCGATCAGCTGGCCGGTGTGGTTCAGCTCCTGGCGCAGGTCCTGCAGGCGGGCGAAGGTGAAGAAGCCGGTGAGCAGCAGGGTCAGCAGCAGTGCCGGCCCGAGGCTGATCAACTGGGTGCGGGTATGGATGTCCCAGCGTCGCCGCAAGGTCATGGGCACGACGCTCCTTCGGCGGCAGGAGAGTTCGGGAGTCTGGGAGAGGGTCGGCACATCTTCCTTTTGCCTCGGTGCGGGGTCGTCCGTGAAGCGGAACTATGCTGGAACTCTAGTCCCGATATGCCCCAATGCTGGGGGAAATTTCGATATCCGAAGATTGCCTGGGAACGAATGGGGCACTCTTGACGCCAAAAAACTGCGGCATCTTAACCGAGGAAGGTCGCTTTGCCAGCGCAATGGCTCTGGATAGAGGCTGGCTGGGCGGCGGCGCCTCCGTATAATGCGCAAATTCGCCATTCCAATGGCCTACATGGACCCGTTATGACTGAACAGCAACCCGTCGCGGTGCTAGGCGGCGGCAGCTTCGGCACCGCCATCGCCAATCTGCTGGCCGAGAATGGCCAGCGCGTGCGCCACTGGATGCGCGACCCGGAGCAGGCTGAGGCGATCCGCACCCTGCGCGAAAACCCGCGCTATCTCAAGGGCGTGAAGATCCTGCCCGGCGTCGAGCCGGATACCGACCTGCCCGCTGTCCTCGCCGACTGCGAACTGGTCTTCGTTGCGCTTCCCTCCAGCGCCTTGCGCAAGGTGCTGGAGCCGGTGGCGGGACAGCTTTCGGGCAAGCTTCTGGTGAGCACCACAAAGGGCATCGAAGCGCAGAGCTTCAAGCTGATGAGCCAGATTCTCGAGGAAGTGGCCCCGGACGCGCGCATCGGTGTGATTTCCGGCCCCAACCTGGCCAAGGAAATCGCCGACCATGCCCTCACCGCCACCGTGGTCGCCAGTGAAGACGCCGAACTCTGCAAGCGCGTGCAGTCCGCGCTGCATGGCCGCACCTTCCGCGTCTACGCCAGCCAGGATCGCTTCGGCGTCGAGCTGGGCGGCGCCCTGAAGAACGTCTACGCCATCATTGCTGGAATGGCCGCCGCCCTGGACATGGGCGAGAACACCAAGAGCATGCTGATCACCCGCGCCCTGGCGGAGATGACCCGCTTCGCCGTCAAGCTCGGTGCCAATCCCATGACCTTCCTCGGCCTTGCCGGCGTCGGCGACCTGATCGTCACCTGCTCATCGCCCAAGAGCCGCAACTACCAGGTGGGTTATGCCCTGGGCGAGGGCCTGTCCCTGGAAGACGCGGTCGCACGCCTGGGTGAGGTCGCCGAGGGCGTCAACACGATCAAGGTCCTCAAGACCCGTGCCGAAGAGCTGCAGGTCTACATGCCGCTGGTCGCTGGCCTGCATGCCATTCTTTTCGAGGGGCGTACGCTGGCTCAGGTGATCGAGTTGCTGATGCGCGGCGAGCCCAAGACGGACGTAGATTTCATCCCAACCACCGGCTTCTAGCCTGGACCCATCACCCTTTCGGACAAGGAGATTCCCCATGAGTGAAGAGCGCGAAGACCTGCAGCGTGAGCACATCCTGCTGCGCGTCCTGTGGATGCTGATCTTCGTTATCGTCTGGCAACTGGCCGAGATCGTGCTGGGCGCCGTGGTCCTGCTGCAACTCGGCTACCGTGCCTTCTACGGTGCGCCCAATGCAGGGTTGCTGTCCTTTGGCGACAGCCTGAGCCAGTACGTGGCGCAAATCGGCCGCTTCGGCACCTTCAATACCGAAGAAAAACCCTGGCCCTTCGGTGACTGGCCCGAGGCCCGTGCCCCCGAGGGCGAGGCGCCGCATGCGGTACCGCCTGCAGCCCATCCGGTACGTGACGAAGAGCCCAAGCTATGAGGCTCTGGCTACTGCGTCACGGCGAGGCCGAGCCCCGTGCCCGGACCGATGCGGAGCGCGAACTCACCCGCCACGGCCGCAAGGACGTGCTGCACAGCGCCGCCCAGCTTGCCGGGCGGCCGCTGGGCGCGATTCTTGCTAGCCCCTATGTGCGGGCCCAGCAAACCGCGGAGCTGGTTCGTGACGCGCTGGGCTTCCGCGGTGCCGTTGGCACCGCGCCCTGGAGCACGCCTGAGAGCGATCCGCGGGAGGCGTTGAATTTCCTTGCCGAACGCAGCGAACAGGACCTCCTGCTGGTCACCCACAACCCCTTTGTCAGCGACCTGGCGGGCCTCCTGATCCACGGCCATCGCCAGGAACCCTTGCCCATGGGAACCGCCACCCTGGCCGAGCTGGAAGGTGACCTCCTCATCCCCGGGCTGATGTCCCTGCGCAGCATCCACCACGTTCGCCGTCACTGACGATTCGCAACATTTCTTAACTTGCGCCTCCTCCGGGTGCGTGGAATATTCGCCCAAGCAAGTGCTTGGTTGTCCCCCACAAAAAGAACAAAGGAGGAGGCCCTGTGGCTGAAGCAGTCCGTTTGCCGCTTGAAGTGTTTTTTGAACGCGAAGCTCGTCACCCGAACAAACGCTATCTGGTCCAGCCGCTGGGTGGCGGCAAGATAGAAGAGCTGACCTGGGCCGAAGTGGGTGAGCAAGCCCGTCGGGCCGCCAGTTGGCTTCGCGGACGCGACCTGCCCCAGGGCAGCCGAATCGCGATCATCTCCAAAAATTGTGCCCACTGGATCGTCGCCGACTACGCCATCTGGATGGCTGGCCACGTTTCCGTTCCCCTCTACCCCAATCTCACTGCCGAATCGGTCCACCAGGTGCTGGAGCACTCCGAATCGGCGCTGGCCTTCATTGGCAAGCTCGATGATTGGCCGGCCATGGCCGGCGGTGTGCCCGAGGGTGTCCCGACCATCGCCCTGCCGATCCATCCTGAAGGCACCTTCGATTTCAGCTGGACCGACCTGCAGGCCGTCAACCCGATCCAGGACAGCCCCAAGGGTGCGCCGGACCAACTCGCCACCATCATCTACACCTCCGGTACCACGGGTACGCCCAAGGGGGTGATGCACAACTTCAGCAACTTCGCCTTCGCCGCCAACCACGGAATGAACATGTTCGAGACCGGCGAAGAAGACCGCTTGCTGTCCTACCTGCCGCTCTGTCATGTGGCGGAGCGCATGTTCGTCGAGATGGGCTCGCTCTACGCCGGGCAGACGGTGTTCTTCGCCGAAAGCCTGGAAACCTTCCTCGAGGACCTGCGCCGCGCGCGGCCGACCGCCATTTTCGGCGTGCCACGGATCTGGACCAAGTTCCAGATGGGCGTCTATTCGAAAATGCCGGCGCAGAAACTCGATCGCCTGCTCAGGCTGCCCGTCATCGGCCGCATGGTCGGACGCAAGGTGCTCGCCGGCCTCGGCCTGGATGCTGTGCGTAATGCCCTGTGCGGCGCCGCACCGGTGCCCGGGGCGCTGCTGAACTGGTACCAGCGCCTCGGCCTGGAAGTGCTGGAGGTCTACGGCATGACCGAGAACTGCGGCTACTCCCACCTGTGCCGCAAGGGCGAGGTGATGCCTGGCTGGATCGGCCGCAACAGCCCCGGCGTGGAAGTGCGCATCAACGAGGACGGTGAAGTGCAGGTGCGCAGCGGCGCCACCATGCAGGGCTATTACAAGGACCCGGCGAAAACCGCCGAAACCATCACCGCGGACGGTTACCTGCGCACCGGTGACAAGGGCGAGCAAGACGCCAACGGCAACCTGCGCCTGACCGGTCGCATCAAGGAAATCTTCAAGACCAGCAAGGGCAAGTACGTGGCGCCGGCCCCCATCGAGAATCGCCTGGCGGTGCATCCGCGTATCGAGCAGGTCTGCGTGGTCGGCGACGGCCTGCCCCAGCCCATGGCGCTTTGCGTACTGTCCGAGGTCGGACGGCAGGAGGCGGCCAACAGCGCCCGTTCCGACTTGGAACTCAGCCTGCGCAGCCTGCTGGAACAGGTCAACGGCGACCTCGACAAGCATGAGCGCCTGCAGGGGTTGGTGCTGGTCAAGGACGTGTGGGCAGTGGACAACGGTTTCCTGACCCCGACGCTGAAGATCAAGCGCAACATCGTTGAAGATGCTTATGGCAAGCGCTTCCCCGAATGGCTGGAACGCCAGGAAGCGGTGGTCTGGCACGAATGATCAAACCTGGCCGGGATTCCCCTCCCGGCCTTCCACAAGGAGCGACCCGATGGGCCTGTGGCGACAAATCCCCGATCTTGCACACCTCAACGAATCCCTGACGAACACCATCGGCGAAGGCCTGGACATCCGTTTCGAGTCCTTCGACGACGAATCCCTGACCGCCAGCATGGTGGTCGATCAGCGCACCCACCAACCTTATGGACTCCTGCATGGCGGAGCGTCAGTAGTGCTGGCGGAAACCCTTGGCTCCACGGCCAGCTTCCTCTGCATCGACAGCAGCCGCTTCTACTGCGTCGGCCTGGAGGTCAACGCCAACCACCTGCGTGGGCTGCGCAGCGGCCGCGTCACCGCAGTCGCCCGGCCGGTTCACCTCGGCCGCACCACCCATGTCTGGGATATTCGGCTTGCCGGCGAAGATGGCAAGCCCAGCTGCATTTCCCGCCTCACCATGGCCATCGTGCCCCTCGGCGCCGAGCCACCCGAGCGAGTGTAGGAGCGAGCTCTGCTCGCGAACTTTCCTCGTACAGGGCCCAGCCTCCGCGTAGGGTGGATCACGCTTCATCGATCCACCGGACTCGGGGCCGGTGATGGGCAGCTGTCGCCACCCGGTCTTTGGCAATAGCGCCATCATCACTGGCGGTTACAGTCATTGCCGTGCGAGCGGGGCTGCCGGAAAATCCCGGCATTCTCCGACGAGCCGGATGCCATGCAGACCATCTTCTTCGCCCATGCCAACGGCTTTCCTTCGGCCACCTACGGCAAGCTCTTCGCCGCCCTGGCCCCGAATTTCCGGGTCGAACACCTGGAACAACACGGCCATGACCCGCGTTTCCCGGTGAACGACAACTGGGAAAACCTGGTGGACGAACTCATCCACCACCTGGAAGCGCGCGGCGAGCCGATCTGGGGCCTGGGTCATTCCCTGGGCGGTGTGCTGCACTTTCACGCGGCCCTGCGCCGGCCGGAACTCTATCGCGGCGTGGTGATGCTCGACTCGCCCGTGCTGACCCTGGCCGACCGTATCGTCATCCGCGCGGCCAAGCGCTTTGGCTTCATCGACCGCATTACGCCGGCGGGCCGCACCCTCGGTCGCCGCGAGGAGTTCGGTGACTTCAGCGAGGCCCGCGACTACTTCGCCGGCAAGACCCTGTTCCGCCGCTTCGATCCGGATTGCCTGGATGCCTACGTCCAGCACGGTCTGGCGCGGCAGGGCGAGTCGCTGCGGCTGAAGTTCGACGCCGCCACCGAGATCAGCATCTACCGCAGCGTGCCCCACCGCACTCCCGGTCGCCCGCAACAGCTCCAGGTGCCCGTGGCGTTGGTCCGTGGGCGGCACAGCAAGGTGGTGATGCCGCACCATGCACGACTGGTGAAGCGTGTGCCGCAGGGCGAATACCTGTCGCTGCCCGGCGGGCACATGTTCCCGCTGGAGCGCCCACAGGAAACCGCTGAACTGCTCAAATCCGTTTTCGGCCGCTGGGACGGTCGTCGCCAGGAGGCCAGTGCATGACTGCCCAGGTCGAAGAAATCCGCCTCAACCTGCCCCATATCGAACTGTCCGCGCACCTCTACGGTCCGGAGGATGGCCAGCCAGTGATCGCGCTGCATGGCTGGCTGGACAATGCCAACACCTACGCCCGGCTGGCGCCGCGGCTGCAGGGGCTGCGCATCGTCGCGCTGGATTTCGCCGGTCACGGACTGTCGGCCCATCGTGCGCCAGGGGCGAGCTATCTGTTGTGGGATTACGCCGCCGATGTGTTGCTGGTGGCCGAGCAACTGGGGTGGGAGCGCTTCTCGCTGCTCGGGCACTCCATGGGCGCCATCGTCTCGGTGATGTTGGCCGGGGCCATGCCCGAGCGGGTCGAGCGCCTGGCCCTGATCGATGGCCTGATGCCGTACACGGGCGAAGCCGAGCAGGCTCCGGTCAAGCTGGGAGAGGCGCTGCGCGCGCAACTGGCGCTGGTGGGCAAACGCAAGCCGGTCTACGCCGCCATCGATCGTGCTGTTGAGGCACGCATGCGCGGCACGGGCGGAGTCAGCCGCGAGGCTGCCGAACTGCTTGCTGAGCGGGGTTTGATGCCGGTACCCGGTGGCTACACCTGGCGCACCGACAACCGCCTCACCCTGCCGTCTCCACTGCGCCTGACCCGAGCCCACGCACTGGCCTTCGCCCAGGCGGTGAAGTGTCCGGCCATGCTGGTGCTCGCCGAGGAAGGCCTGCTGCATGTGGAACCGAAGTTCGCCAGCCTTCTGGATCAGTTGCCCTTTGCGGTGCATCGCCTTCCCGGCAAGCATCACCTGCACCTGGATGACGAGGCCGGCGCCCAGGCCGTAGCAGACTGTTTCAATCCCTTCTTCGCCATTCCTTGACTTGCACGGGCCAAGCGGGAAGGCTGGCCGCTTTTGAGCAGGGAGCAGTGGGATGGTCAACCGGCCTGGAACCACAGCAAGGCGCGGCATGATCCGTGGCGAGCAGCAGGAAAAGGTCGGAAAGCTGGTCCAGACTGCTCACTCCGGGACATATCGATAAGGATGCGCATGCGCCTCACCCTTCTTGCCGGCCTTCTGCTGGCAGCATCCGCGCAGGCAGCCGACCTGCCTGACAGCCATGACCTGGCGGCATTGCCGCGTTTCCCCCATGCCGAGATCACCGATTTCCGCGAGAACCCGGACCAGGAACGGGTCTATCCGCAAAGCTCCATCCGCCGCATCAGCAACCAGTTGCGCATGGAGCGCAAGATCGATGCGGAGGGTCGCCAGACTTCCGTGACCTACCGCTTGCCCACCGATCACAGTTCCTTCGACGCTTTCGACCGCGCCCGCCGCGACCTGTTGGAAGACGGTGCCGAGCTGCTCTACTGGTGCCAGGGCCGCGATTGCGGTTCCAGCAGCCTGTGGGCCAACGCCATCTTCGGCAACTCCAAGCTGTACGGCCCCGACGAGCAGCAGGCCTACCTTCTGTTGCGCCTGGCCGCACCGCGCCAGGACAGCCTGCTCGCCCTCTACAGCATTACCCGGGGTAACCGTCGAGCCTATCTGCATGCCGAGCAACTGGACGCGAACGCCCCCTTGGGCGAGTTGCTGCCAACCCCCGATACCCTGATGCGTGAGCTGAAGAGCAGCGGCGAGCTCCACCTGGCCCGCCTGCCGGAGCAACCCTCGGATGCCTGGGCGACCCTGCTTTCGCGCTGCCTGAACCTGGATAGCACGCTGCGGATCAGCCTGGCCGGCGCGGGGGCCGAAGCCTGGCGCGAGGCGCTGGTGGGGCAGGGCGTGCGCGCCGCGCGCCTGGAGCTGGGTGAGGGCAAGGAGCCCGGGCTGCATCTGAATCTTCTGCGCTGAGTATCAGTCTCTATGCTTGTTCCTGCTGGCTGTTAGAAGCGTAACGGCAGGCACGGCCTTTTCTTTTTGTTTCGCCGGAGTGATTCAGGGATGTTGAACAACGATCGCCTATTGGTGCAGATCCTTCTGCTTGCCCTGCTCGGTGCCAGCCTCTGGGTGCTTGCGCCCTTTGTCTCCGCGCTGTTCTGGGCCGCCGTGCTGGCCTTTGCCAGCTGGCCGCTGATGCGCTTGCTGAGCAACTTGCTGAATGGACGCGAATCCGCCGCTGCGGCGCTGCTCACCGCCGGCTGGATGATATTGGTGGCGCTGCCGCTGGTGTGGCTGCTGGGCAACCTGGCCGAGCATGTGCGCGACGCCACCGAACTGGTGAAAAACGTTCAGATGGAAGGCTTGCCGCCGCCTCCGGAATGGCTGCACCAGGTGCCACTGATAGGGGAGCGCCTGGTGCGCGCCTGGCACTCCATCGACGCCCAGGGCGCCGCATTCTTCGCCAGCCTCAGGCCCTACATGGGACAGGCCGGCAACTGGATTCTTGCACGCAGTGCACAGATCGGCGGCGGCATGGTCGAACTGGTGCTGAGCCTGGTGCTGGTGTTCTTCTTCTACCGCGATGGCCCACGCATGGCGCTGTTCGTCGAGCGTGGCCTGGAACGGCTCATCGGTGATCGTGCGGAACACTACCTGGCGCTGGTGGCCGGTACCGTGCAACGCGTGGTCAACGGCGTGATCGGCACTGCCGCTGCCCAGGCTGTGCTGGCGCTGATCGGCTTCTGGATCGCCGGTGTCCCCGGTGCACTGGTGCTGGCCATCGTCACCTTCGCCCTCAGTCTGATCCCCATGGGCCCACCGCTGGTGTGGGTGCCGGCCACCGCCTGGCTGGCCTGGCATGGTGAGTATGGTTACGCGGTGTTCCTCGGCATCTGGGGCATGTTCATCATCAGCGGCGTGGACAACGTGCTGAAGCCCTATCTCATCAGCCGTGGCGGCAACCTGCCGCTGGTGGTGGTGCTGCTGGGCGTATTCGGCGGCATCCTCGCATTCGGCTTCATGGGCCTGTTCCTCGGCCCAACACTGCTGGCGGTCGCCTACAGCCTGATCTCCGACTGGATCGGCGAATCACAACCGCAGGTGGTTGTTTCCACCGACAACCTGGAAAAGGAAAACCGGCCATCCTGAGGCATGGGACGTCGGGGCAACCTTGTATTGCCAGAATCGCCCATCCCTGTAGGAGCTAGCTTGCTAGCGAAAAGGGGCCATTCGCTGGCAAGCCAGCTCCTACGGGCCTGAGTCGCGCCGCCCAGCCGTCCGGGAGCCTTGTAGGAGCTAGCTTGCTAGCGAAAAAGGGGCCATTCGCTGGCAAGCCAGCTCCTACGGGCCTGAGTCGTGCCGCCCAGCCGTCCGGGAGCCCTGTAGGAGCTAGCTTGCTAGCGAAGAGTGGCCATTCGCTGGCAAGCCAGCTCCTACGCCCGTCGAGGAGCGATCCACCAGTCGAATGCTGTCGCGTCCGCCGCGTTTGGATTCGTAGAGTGCGGCGTCGCCTTGCTCGATCAGCGCCGCCAGGCTGGCCGGGGGCTGATCGAAGAGGCTGGCGCCGATGCTCAGGGTGACCGCCTCGGGCGTGTCGAAGGTGCGGGATGCCATTGCATGGAACTGCGCCCGCAGTTGGGTGCCCAGGTCCAGGATGTGTTCACGTGAGGCGTGGCTCAGCAGCACGACGAACTCGTCACCACCCAGCCGGGCCGCCAGCGCGCGCTCTGGCAGCAGTGAGCGGATCATTTCGCTGAGCGCCACCAGCAAACGGTCGCCTGCACCATGGCCATGCAGATCGTTGACCAGTTTGAAGTTGTCGATATCGATCAGCATCAAGGCCCCCGGCCGGGTGCCGCAGACCTCTTCCAGCAGGCGCGGTGCGCGGGCTTCGAGGGCGCGGCGGTTGTAGAGGGCGGTCAGCGGGTCACGTGCGGCCAGCCGGGCTATGCGTTTTTCCCGTCGATGGCGTTCGGTTCCGGTCATCGACAGGGCGATGAGCATGATCGCCATTGCGCCTTCGACCAGCGAAATCTGAATGATCTCGCCACGGAAGGCCGCGAGATCCACCAGCGTGCCGGGAACGACCGCCGTCAGGGACTTGGCCAGGTAGAAGAGACCGTGGGCCAGCAGGACGTAGCGCAGCTGCACCGCGCCTACGCTGAGCGACTTGCCGTGAGGACGCAGTAGGGCGCTGGCCCTGAGCGCCAGCAGGGCGACCAGCAGCGAGTTGGCCAGGAACATGATCTTCGACCACAACGGTCCATCCGGCAGCAGCAACAGGGCCGCCCAGGCGACGAAGATCAGGTACCAGGCCCGCGACAGCCGTGTCCCGGTGAAGCGCGCGACCCCCAGCAAGAACAGCCAGTGGGCGATCACCAGCAGGCCGTTGGCGAACCAGATCCCGATGAACAGCAGGCCGTTGCCACGCAGCAGGGCCAGTGTCGAGCCGACGGTGATGGTGGCGAAGCCAGCGCTCCAGAACAGTAGCGAGGGTTCACGAATGCTGCGCCATTCGACTGCCAGGTAAAGGGCAGCCGCCGCCGCAAGGGCGATGGAAAGAGTCAGCATCGTGGGCGGATCGAGCGGCATATCCGAATGGGTTGCGTGGCGGCTGAAGGCCATGATTGTAAGCGCTCGAGGCGACATTCGCAGCGCCCGTCAAGTGATCATGGGTTCACTGCTGTGCAAGTTGGCGAAACCGGTTGTATCGGCTGGCTGACGCAGGCACGCAAGCTGATCCCGTAGGGTGGGCTTCAGCCCACCACCACAGGTCCGCGTGGGCTAAAACTCTTGGCGAATGAATTCGCCCCTACAGGATGAGGTACGCAGCCATCCCGCGCGCGGTGTTCAACTTTACGCATTCTTGATGCCCCTCGGCGCCTCCGAGTCTCGTTCCTTTACGCCCTCCGTTCCGACAATGGCTCCACGGCGGCACAGACCGCATCTAGGAGCACAAGCAATGAGCATTCTCGACGGGGTGTCCCTGGTCCTGGCCATGGGACTTTTCATCTATCTGCTGGTGGCGCTGCTGCGCGCCGAGCGCGGCTAGGAGGCCACATGCAACTTCAGGACATCGGTCTCATCCTGGCCTTTTTCGCACTGGTGCTGGCGCCGGCCCCCTTCCTCGGGCGCTTCTATTACCGGGTGATGGAAGGACAACGCACCTTCCTGACCCCGGTGTTCGCGCCCGTGGAGCGTCTCTGCTACCGCATCGCCGGCGTCAATGCCGAACGTGAACAGGACTGGAAGGGCTACTGCGTGGCCCTGCTGGCCTTCAACCTGGCGGGTTTCGGTCTGCTGTTCGCCATCCTCATGCTGCAAGGCGCGCTGCCGCTGAATCCGCAGAAGCTGCCCGGCCTGGAATGGAGCCTGGCGTTCAATACGGCGGTGAGCTTCGTCACCAACACCAACTGGCAGGCCTATAGCGGAGAAGCGGCACTGAGCTACTTCAGCCAGATGGTCGGCCTGGGCGTGCAGAACTTCGTCAGCGCCGCCGTGGGCCTCTGCGTGCTGGTGGTGTTCGCCCGTGGCATCAGCCGCCGTAGCACCGACCGGCTGGGCAACTTCTGGGTCGACCTGACCCGCGGCACCCTCTACGGCTTGCTGCCACTGTGCCTGGTGCTGGCGCTGTTCCTGGTCTGGCAGGGCGTTCCGCAGACCTTCCTCGACTACGCCCACGCGGTGACCCTGCAAGGCGCTGACCAGAGCATCCCGCTCGGCCCAGCGGCGAGCCAGATCGCCATCAAGCAGCTCGGCACCAACGGCGGCGGCTTCTTCGGTGTCAACTCGGCGCACCCGTTCGAGAACCCCACCGCCTGGAGCAACCTGCTGGAGATGGCTTCGATCATCCTGATCCCGGCAGCCCTGGTGTTCACCTTCGGCCACTACGTCAAGGACCTGCGCCAGAGCCGCGCACTGCTGGCTTGCATGCTGGTGCTGTTCGTCATCGGCCTCGGCGTGACCCTCTACAGCGAGTACCAGCCGAACCCGGCCCTGGCCGCATTGCCCATCGAGCAGACCGGCTCCCTGGAAGGCAAGGAAAGCCGCTTCGGCATCACCGCCTCGGCGCTCTGGGCGGTGACCACCACGGCCGCGTCCAACGGCTCGGTGAACGCCATGCACGACAGCTTCAGTGCCCTGGGCGGGATGATCCCCATGTTCAACATGATGCTCGGCGAGATCGTCTTCGGCGGCGTCGGTGCGGGGCTCTACGGGATGCTGCTGTTCGTGCTGATCGCGGTGTTCCTCGCCGGCCTGATGATTGGCCGCACGCCCGAATACCTCGGCAAGAAGCTGGAAGCCCGCGAAGTGCGCCTGCTGGTGGCGACCCTGCTGGTGATGCCGGTAGGTGTGCTGGTGTTCTGCGGCCTGGCCATCAGCCTCGACGGCCCGGCGGCGTCCATCACCAACCCTGGCGCCCACGGCTTCAGCCAGGCCCTCTACGCCTACACCTCGGGCACCGCCAACAACGGTTCGGCCTTTGCTGGCTTCGGCGCCAACACGCCGTTCCACAACGTACTGATCGGGCTGGCGATGATCCTCGGCCGCTTCGGCTACATCCTCCTGGTACTGGCCATCGCCGGCAGCCTGGCGATGAAGAAGCGCGCACCCGTCGGCGCCAACAGCTTCCCCACCCATGGTCCGCTGTTCGTCACCCTGCTGACCCTGACCATCCTGTTGGTGGGTGGCCTGACCTTCCTTCCAGCACTGGCTCTCGGGCCGATCGCTGAACACCTTGCGCTGATCCAGGGCTTCTAACGGAGAACCATGATGAATGCCCCCATTCAGGCGCTTAAAAGCAGCGCCAAGCAGCATCCCAAGACCTCCTTCGCCGCGCTGTGGAAGCCGGCGTTGCGTCAGGCTTTCGTCAAGCTCGATCCGCGCCAGCTGGTGCGTTCGCCGGTGATACTGGTGGTCGAACTGACGGCCGTACTGACCACCGTCCTCTGCTTCATCCCCAACCCGGCGGTGAGCACTGGACTTGCCGTGCAGATCGCCCTCTGGCTGTGGTTCACCGTGCTCTTCGCCAACTTCGCCGAAGCCCTGGCCGAAGGCCGTGGCAAGGCCCGCGCGGACAGCCTGCGCGCCGGCAGCCAGGGCCTGACGGCACGTCGCCGCAAGGCCAATGGGCAGTTCGAAACCGTTCCCGCCGCCGCCCTGCGCCGTGGCGACGTGGTGCGGGTCGAGGCGGGTGAGCTGATTCCGGGTGACGGTGAGGTGATCGAAGGGATTGCCGCCGTCAACGAAGCGGCCATCACGGGTGAGTCGGCGCCGGTGATCCGTGAATCCGGTGGCGACCGTTCCGCCGTCACCGGCAACACCCGCATCGTGTCCGACTGGCTGCTGGTGAAGATCACCGCCAACCCGGGCGAATCCACCCTGGACCGGATGATCGCCCTGGTGGAAGGCGCCACGCGCCAGAAGACCCCGAACGAAGTGGCGCTGGACATCCTGCTGATCGGTCTGACCCTGATCTTCCTGCTGGTGGTGGCCACCCTGCAGCCTTTCGCCCGCTTCGCCGGTGGCGACCTGCCGCTGGTGTACCTGGTGGCGTTGCTGGTGACGCTGATCCCCACCACCATCGGTGGTCTGCTGTCCGCCATCGGCATCGCCGGCATGGACCGCCTGGTACGCCTGAATGTGATCGCCAAGTCCGGTCGTGCGGTGGAGGCTGCCGGTGACGTGCATGTGCTGCTGCTGGACAAGACCGGCACCATCACCTTCGGCAACCGCCGCTGCAGCGCGATGATCAAAGCGCCCGGCGTGGCCGGCAAGGAGCTCTCCGACGCCGCGCTGCTGGCTTCCCTGGCCGACGAGACGCCTGAGGGCAAGTCCATCGTCGAATACCTGCGCGCACTGCACTCCATGAAGGAGCCCGCCCGCGACGAGATCACCGCCATCCCGTTTACTGCGGAAACCCGGCTCTCCGGTGCCGATTGGGCCGGTCGCAGCTACCGCAAGGGTGCGGTGGACGCGGTGCTCGACTGGGTCAACATCACCCGTGCAGAGGTTCCGGTACCGCTGGCCCGCGAGATCGAGAAGATCGCCCAGAGCGGTGGCACCCCGTTGCTGGTGGCCTCCGATGGCAAGCTGCTGGGCGCCATCCACCTGAAGGACGTGGTCAAGCCCGGCATCCGCGATCGCTTCGCCGAACTGCGGCAGATGGGTATCCGCACCGTGATGGTAACCGGCGACAACCCGCTGACCGCCGCCGCCATCGCCGCCGAGGCCGGCGTGGACGACGTGATCGCCGAAGCCACGCCGGAGAAGAAGCTGGCGCGGATTCGCCAGGAGCAGGGCGAGGGCAAGATGGTCGCCATGTGCGGTGACGGCGCCAACGACGCCCCGGCGCTGGCCCAGGCCGACGTTGGCCTGGCCATGAACGACGGCACCCAGGCCGCCCGCGAGGCCGCCAACCTGGTGGACCTGGATTCCGACCCGACCAAGCTGCTCGACGTGGTGCAGGTGGGTAAGGAACTGCTGGTCACCCGTGGTGCCCTGACCACCTTCTCGGTGGCCAACGACGTGGCCAAGTACTTCGCCATCCTTCCGGCACTGTTCGCCGGCATCTACCCGCAGCTCGGCGTGCTCAACGTGATGCAACTGGCCAGCCCGCAGAGCGCGATCCTTTCGGCCATCGTGTTCAACGCACTGATCATCATCGGCCTCATTCCCCTGGCCCTGCGTGGGGTCCGGGTGCAGGCCAGCGATGCCGCCAGCCTGCTGCGCCGCAACCTGCTGATCTACGGCCTGGGCGGCATTGTCGCGCCCTTCATCGGCATCAAGGTGATCGACGTCCTGCTCAACGCAGTGGGACTGGTGTGAGTGAAACCCTCTCCCGCCCGCGGGGGAGGGGGCGATCGCGCCACACGAACTTAGATTTCCCGAGAGGAACTGAATATGCTTAGCCAACTCCGCCCAGCCCTGAGCCTTCTGGCCCTGATGACCCTGATCACTGGCGTCGCCTATCCGCTGACCGTCACCGGCATCGCCCAACTGGCCTTCCCCGAGCAGGCCAACGGCAGCCTGGTGCGGGACGCCAAGGGCGAGGTGCGCGGTAGCAGCCTGCTGGCGCAGAACTTTGACGGTCCGCAGTGGTTCCAGTCGCGCCCCTCGGCCGCCGGCTTCGCCACTGTGGCCAGCGGTGCCAGCAACCTGGCACCGAGCAATCCGGCCCTGGCCGAGCGCATCAATAAAGACGCGCATCGCCTGGCCACCGAGGGTCACGGCAAGGTGCCCATGGCGCTGGTGACCACCTCGGGTAGCGGCCTGGACCCGCACCTTCCGCCGAATGCCGCGCGCTTCCAGATTCCGCGCATCGCAGCCGAACGTGGCCTGCCGGCCGAGACCCTGGAGCGCCTGGTGGAGCAGAACACCGAACAGCCCCTGTTGGGCCCCGAGGTGGTCAACGTGCTCGCCCTGAACACCGCGTTGAATGAGATGACCCGATGAGTGATGCGCAGCGCGCCGACGCGCTTCTGGCCGACATCCCCCGCGACGGGCGTGGCCGCCTGAAGGTTTTCCTCGGCGCCGCCCCCGGCGTGGGCAAGACCTACGCCATGCTCCAGGCCGCCCAGGCGCAACTGCGCCAGGGCGTCGACCTGCGCGCGGGCGTGGTGGAAACCCACGGCCGCGCGGAAACCGAGGCCATGCTCGCCGGGCTGCCGCAACAACCGCTGCGGCACTTCGACTACCGCGGCATGGCGCTCACCGAGATGGACCTCGACGGCATCCTCGCTCACCCGCCGCGACTGGTGCTGGTGGACGAACTGGCCCATACCAACGCCCCTGGCAGCCGTCACGCCAAGCGCTGGCAGGACGTGCAGGAACTGCTCGACGCGGGCATAGACGTTTACACCACGGTCAACGTCCAGCACCTGGAAGCCCTCAACGACCAGGTGCATGACATCACTGGCGTGCAGGTCCGCGAGACCTTGCCCGACTGGGTCCTGCAGGAGGCTGACGAAATCCTCCTGGTCGACCTGCCGCCGCGCGAACTGCTGGAGCGTCTGCGCGAAGGCAAGGTCTACGTGCCCGAGCAGGCCCGTGCCGCCATCGACGCCTTCTTCTCCCAGACCAATCTCACCGCGCTGCGCGAACTGGCCATGCAGACCGCCGCCGCGCGGGTGGATGCCGACCTCAACCGGCGCTACCGCCAGCGCGGCCTGGAAGCGCCCGCCGTGCGCGGCCGGTTGCTGGTGGGCATCGATGGCGACCACCAGGCCGAGCGCCTGGTGCGTCATGCCAGCCGCGTCGCCGAGCGGCGTCACCTGCCCTGGTCGGTGGTGCACGTGGATACCGGCGGCGCCCGCTCCGAAGAGGTGCGCGCGCGCCTGCAGGGTGCGCAGCAACTGGCCGAACGCCTGGGTGGCGAAGTGGTGACCCTGCGCGCCGAGTCCGTTGCCAAGGCGCTGGTGCAGCATGCCGACGAGCGCCGCGCCAGCCTGTTGCTGGTCGGGCGCAGCCGTCGACGCCTACGTCGTCGCCTGCTCGGCCGCGGCCTCGCGGAGCGCCTGCTGAATCTTGCCGAGGGGCTGGAAGTCAGCGTGCTGGACACCGAGGCCGACCGCCGTCCGCCCAGTCCACGCGCCAGCCATCCTTCGCGCATGCTGGATTACGGTCTGGCGGTACTCGCCGCCCTGGCCGCCAGCGGATTGGCCTGGGTGGTGTCCCATAGCCTGGAGCTACCGAATATCTCCCTGGTGTTCCTCGCTGCGGTATTGCTGGTGGCGGTGCGCAGCAGCCTGGGGCCGGCGCTGCTTTGCGCCGGGTTGTCGTTCCTGGCCTACGACTTCCTGTTCATCCCGCCGACGTTTTCGCTGACCATCGCCCGCCAGGAAGACGTGCTGACGTTGCTCTTCTTCCTGTTGATGGCCGGCCTCACCGGCAACCTGGCCTCGCGCCAGCGCCGCCAGTTCGATGCCCTGCGCGACACGCAGTCGGAGACCACCGTGCTGCTCGACCTTTCGCGCAAGCTCACCGCCGCCACCGACCGCCAGGCGGTGCTGAATGTCGCCCTGCAGCAGTTCGGTGACTGGTCGGATGTGGAGGTCTGCCTGCTGTCCCGGGGGCGGGATGGTGTCTGGAAAGTGGAGGCCGGCGTGCAGCGCCTGCTGGCCGACCAGGAGCGTGCTGCAGCCGAATGGTCCTGGCAGCACCACCAACCGGCAGGCCTCGGCACCGACACCCTGCCCGGTGGGCGCTGGTGGTGGTTGCCTCTGTCGGGCGAGGAAGGACCGCTGGTGCTGCTGGGCATCAGTCCGCGCGACGAAGCTCCACTGCCGGCGGGCCGGCGTCGGCTGATCGCCGCCCTTGGCCAGCCCCTGGCCCAGGCCATGGCGCGTGCACAGTTGGCGGAAGAGCTTGAGGCCGCACGCTTGCACGGCGAAACCGAACAATTGCGTAGCGCCTTGCTGGCATCGGTTTCCCACGACCTGCGCACGCCGCTCACGGCCATGCGCGGCTCCATCGACAGCCTGCTGGCCCTGGGTGAAGCCATTCCCCTGGAGGATCGCCGGGAGTTGCTGGAGGGCACCCGCGACGAAGCCGAGCGCCTCGATCGCTACATCCAGAACCTGCTGGACATGACTCGACTCGGCCATGGCGGTCTCAAGCTCGCCCGCGACTGGGTGGCGCCGGTGGACATCGTCGCCAGCGCCCTGCAGCGCCTGCGCCCGGTGCTGGCACCCTTGCAGGTGGAAACCCGGGTGCCGGAGCAGTTGCCACTGCTCTATGTACACGCCGCTCTGATCGAGCAGGCGCTGGTCAACGTGCTGGAGAACGCTGCGCGTTTCTCGCCCAGCCAGGGGCAACTGCGAGTCGCGGTCGAGGCCGACGACGCCGAGCTGCGCTTCTCCGTCAGTGACCAGGGGCCAGGTATCCCACCGGATGAGCGCGACAGGATCTTCGATATGTTCTATACCGCTGCCCGAGGTGATCGGGGCGGGCAGGGCACCGGCCTGGGATTGGCGATCTGCCTGGGCATGGTCGGCGCCCACGGCGGCCGTGTGACCGTGGGCGATGGCCTGGACGGCCGCGGCGCGACCCTGACCCTCCACCTGCCGCTGCATCCGCAGCCGCAGTTGGAGGAAGAATGAGTACGGCGCGGAGTGTGTCGTACCCACAACAGAAAAGCAGTCCGCATTGGCAATGGAAACGATGAATCTCGAATGAGTACCAACCAGCCGACCATCCTGGTCATCGACGACGAAGCACAGATCCGCAAGTTCCTGCGCATCAGCCTGACCGCCCAGGGCTATCGGGTGCTGGAGGGCGCCAATGGCCGCGAAGGGCTGGAGCAGGCGGCATTGGCCAGGCCCGACATGGTGGTGCTCGACCTCGGCCTGCCGGACATGGACGGCCAGGATGTGCTGCGTGAACTGCGCGAATGGTCCCAGGTTCCGGTACTGGTGCTTTCGGTGCGCGCCAGCGAGGGCGAAAAGGTGCTGGCCCTGGACCGTGGCGCCAATGACTACGTGACCAAGCCCTTTGGTATCCAGGAGTTCCTCGCCCGCGTGCGCGTGCTGTTGCGCCAGGCCGGGCCGGGCGAACAGCCGGAGGCCAGCGTTGCCAGCGGTCCGTTGCGACTCGACTTCGCCTATCGCCGGGTGACCCTCGACGGCGAGGAAGTGGGGCTGACCCGCAAGGAGTACGCGGTGCTCGCGCAACTGGCGCGTCACCTCGGCCGGGTGGTCACCCAGCAGCAATTGCTCAAGGACATCTGGGGCCCGACCCACGTGGAGGACACCCATTACCTGCGGGTGGTGGTGGGGCATCTGCGGCAGAAGCTCGGTGACGACCCGGCCAATCCGCGATTCATCGTCACCGAGGCCGGCGTCGGCTATCGCTTGCGCGAAGCCTGAGCACCCGTGTGCCGTCCTGGTCACGGCACGCGTCCAGAGCTGCATGAGCGCGCTGACGCTCCCACAATGGAAGGACCGGCATGCAGCAGCTGTTGAACGAAATCCTCGACGAAGTCCGCCCCCTGATCGGCCAGGGCAAGGTCGCCAGTTACATCCCCGCGCTCTCCTGTGTCAGCGCGGACCAGCTCGGCATCGCCGTCTACAGCAACGATGGCGAGCTGTTCTACGCAGGCGACGGCCTGACGCCTTTCTCCATCCAGAGCATCTCCAAGGTCTTCAGCCTGGTGCAGGCGATCCAGCATTCCGGCGAGGGCATCTGGGAGCGACTGGGGCACGAGCCTTCTGGTCAGCCGTTCAACTCCCTGGTGCAGCTGGAGTTCGAGCGTGGCGTTCCGCGCAACCCCTTCATCAACGCCGGCGCCCTGGTGATCTGCGATATCAACGAATCGCGCTTCGCCGCGCCGTCGCTGTCGATGCGCGATTTCGTCCGGCGCCTGTCCGGCAACCCACGCGTGGTGTCGGACGAAGTGGTGGCGCGTTCCGAGTACCAGCATCGCGCACGCAATGCCGCCATGGCTTATCTGATGCAATCCTTCGGCAACTTCCACAACGACGTGGAAGCTGTGCTGCACAGCTACTTCCACCATTGCGCCATCCGCATGAGCTGCGCGGACCTGGCCCTGGCTTTCAGCTTTCTCGCCAACAACGGCGTCAGTCCGCACAGCGGCGAGGAGGTGCTTACCCCGCGCCAGACCAAGCAGTTGAACGCCATCATGGCCACCAGCGGCCTCTACGACGAAGCCGGCAACTTCGCCTACCGCGTCGGCCTGCCGGGCAAGAGCGGGGTAGGGGGCGGGATAGTCGCGGTGGTGCCGGGGCGCTTCACCGTCTGCGTCTGGTCGCCGGAGCTGAACGAAGCCGGCAACTCCCTGGTGGGCATGGCGGCGCTGGAAAAATTGTCCGAGCGGATTGGTTGGTCGATTTTCTGAGGGCGGACTACAGAATCTGTGGGGGCGAATTCATTCGCTAACCGGACCGAAGGTTCGGCGTTCTGAACCTCTTGGGGCAGCTGCGCTGCCCTCAGCGAATGAATTCGCCCCCACAAGGTCTATGCCGCCCCTCAATTCCCCTGCTCGTACCGCTCCAGTGTTTCACGGGCGATCTGCCGGCCCAGCTGGATCAGCTCCGGCGCCTTGTAGAACTCGAAGAAGCGGCACACGCGCTTGGGCACGTTGATCAGGATGTCCGGCGGGTAGCCGGCGATCTTGTATTGCGCGAGCGAGGTCTGCATCACCTCGAAACTCTGGTTCACCAGATCCAGCAGCGACGCCGGACCGACGCTGGCGATCACATGGGAGCCGCTGGCGGACTTGGGGGCGCCTGCGACTTCCGGTGCGGCCGCCGGTTGCTGCATTTGCGGCGCGGCATCTTCCAGCCAGGGATTGCCGCCGGGCAGGCTTTCCGGATCGAGTAGCATCAGCTCCTGATCGCCGCCGCGCTTGCGGAAGGGCAGGCGCGAGCTGAGGGATTCCATCAGCAGGTCGATGCGGCCCTTGATGGCGTCGGGTCGCTCGATCACCGGCAGTTGGTACTCGCGCTGGGTGGTGGCGTTGAGGTTGACGGCGATGATCAGGTCGCAGTGGCTGGACACCACCGGCACGATCGGCAGCGGATTGAGCAGGCCGCCGTCCACCAGCATGCGGCTGCCCTGGACCACCGGGGTGAACAGGCTGGGGATGGCGGCCGAGGCGCGCATGGCCTGGTGCAGGCAGCCTTCCTGGAACCAGATTTCCTGCTGGTTGGTGAGGTCGGTGGCGACTGCCGTGTAGGGAATCGACAAGTCTTCGATGTTGATCTCGCCGACGATCTCGCGAATGCGCCCGAAGACCTTTTCGCCGCGAATGGCGCCCAGGCGAAAGCTCACGTCGAGCAGGCGCAGCACATCCAGGTAATCCAGGCTTTCGGTCCAGTCACGGTAGTGGTGCAGCTTGCCGGCGGCGTATATGCCACCGACCACGGCGCCCATGGAGCAGCCGGCGATGCAGGCGATCTCGTAGCCGCGTGCCTCGATTTCCTCGATCACGCCGATGTGCGCATAGCCGCGCGCACCTCCCGAACCCAGCACCAATGCCACGCGCTTGCTCATTCGCAATTCCCCCGACAATAGTGCTTCGACAATACGCGGGTGGCAGGGCCGTCGCTACCTGCCTAGCCGTCCACGGAGTTGAATCTTTCGGGTACCTAACGGCCTGGCGAAACACTAGACTTTGTCGATCTTCACCATTGGAGTTTCGTTCATGAAAGCTTGGATCAGCGTACCTTTGATTGCCCTGTTGCTCGTCGGTTGCGCCGGCAATACGGTCCACCGCAGCAGCTGTGCATCGGAGCTCGATGCGGCCTGGCAGGAACTGGACCTGGCCAAAGCCGAAGGGTTCTCCGGCACCGTGAGCTACTCCAAGGCGCTGAGCCTGCTGACCGCAGCCAAGACCCAACAGCAATTCGAGGCGTTCGAGGGCTGCACCAACAAGGCCGAGAAGGCCCGCTTCTACATCCGCGAGTCGCGCGCCGGTCGCTGAGCCGGTCTGGAATTCTTCCTTCCGAAAAGCCATTGCCGAGCGAATGATCGCGGTCGGCAATGGTACATCTGTCCCAATTTCCCACTTCCACGGCTCGCAGTGTCATTCCCGTCCGGGCAAAGGCGGACTAGCATCTCCCGGCACGGAACGGGAGATAACAATGCACAACAATTCCCAGCGGTCGGCACCCTTGCATGTGCTGATCATCGGCGCCGGTTTCGGTGGCCTGGGCCTGGCCATCCAGTTGCAGAAGGCCGGCATCGACGACTTCCTGATCCTGGAGAAGGGCAGCGAGGTCGGCGGCACCTGGCGTGACAACAGTTACCCCGGCGCAGCCTGCGATGTCCCTTCGCACCTGTATTCCTTTTCCTTTGAGCCCAAGACCGACTGGTCGCGCAAGTTCGCCCCTCAGGCGGAGATTTTCGCCTATCAACAGCATTGCGCTGACAAGTACGGCCTGCGCCGGCACATCCGCTTCGAGTGCGAAGTGGAGGGCGCCGAGTTCGATGAGCCCAGCGGCACCTGGCAAGTACGGACCCGGCAGGGCGAAAGCTTTCGTGCCAGGGCGCTGGTCAGTGCCTGTGGCCAGCTGAATCGCCCGGCCTGGCCGCGCATTAGCGGGCTGGATGGCTTCAAGGGAGAACTGTTCCATTCGGCCGGCTGGAACCATGACTACGCGCTGGAAGGTAAGCGTGTGGCGGTGATCGGCACGGGAGCCAGCGCCATCCAGTTCGTCCCGCAGATCGCTCCGAAGGTGGCGCGGCTGTCGCTGTTCCAGCGCTCGGCGGCCTACGTCATTCCCAAGCCGGATCGTGCCTACCGCTCCTGGGAAGTGGCGCTGATGCGACGCCTGCCAGGGCTGCAGAAGTTCGACCGCATGCTCAAGTACATCCAGCACGAATCGCGGGTGCTGGCGTTCTCGGTGTTCCCGCCGTTGATGAAGCTGATGCAGTTCCGCTTCCGCCAGCATCTGGCACGGGGAATCGCCGACCCGGCGTTACGCCAGCGGCTGGTGCCGGACTATCCGCTGGGCTGCAAGCGCATCCTGATTTCCAACGACTTCTACCCGGCCCTGGCGCGGGCGAACGTGGAGGTGGTCGACTGCGGTATCCGCGAAGTGACGGCGGATGCCGTGGTGAGCAGCGATGGCCGGCGCCATGAGGTGGACGCCATCATCCTCGGCACCGGCTTCACCGCCACCGACTTCCTAGCGCCGATGAGCATTCGCGGGCTCGGCGGGCGTGACCTGAACGAGGCGTGGCGCCAGGGTGCCGAGGCCTATCTCGGGGTCAGCGTCAGCGGTTTCCCGAACCTCTTCATCCTCTACGGACCCAATACCAACCTGGGCCACAACTCCATCATCTACATGCTGGAAAGCCAGTTCCCCTACGTGCTGGACGGCATACGGGCACTGGTCGACCTGCGCTACCTCGACCTCAAGCCCGAGGTGCAACGCCATTTCAACCAGCGCCTGCAACAGGACGTGCGCCATACCGTCTGGGAGCAGGGCTGCAACAGTTGGTACAAGACCGCTGACGGCCGCAACACCAACAACTGGCCGGGTTTCACCTTCAGCTACCGCCAAAAGACCCGTCGCCTGGAGTTGGATCTCTATGAATGCACCCGTTGAATTCACTGCCCCCGAACCTGGCCAGCCGCTGCTGCGCGCGACCCTGCGCGGCGCTCTGCGCCTGCTGTTCCGTGGCCTGATGCGGCCGCCGCTGCCCGTCCAGATGCAGCGGCTGGTACTGCGGTTGCTCACTGCCAGCACCCTGGCGCCAAGGGGCGTGTTGCGCGAGGCCGGGCAGTTGGGCGGCCGACCCTGCGAATGGCATCGGCCCCAGGGGGGCAGCCATGTGGTGCTGCTCTACCTGCATGGTGGTGCGTTCATCACCGGCTCGCCGGCTACGCACCGGGCCATCACCGCGAGCCTCGCCAGGCGCGCGGGAGTGGCGGTGTGCGCCCAGGATTACCGCCTGGCGCCGGAACACCCTTTCCCGGCCGCCAGGGAAGACGCCGTGACCGCCTACCGTGAGTTGCTGGATGCCGGCTACCCCGCTTCTCGCATCGTCATCGGCGGCGATTCGGCGGGCGGCAACCTGACCCTGCTCACCGCACTGGAGATTCGTCGTCAGGGCCTGCCCCGGCCGGCGGGGTTGATCTGCTTCTCACCGGTCACCGACCTCAGCGGCACGGCCCAGCACAATCCGCCGGCGGGCGACCCGCTGATCCACCCGGCCTGGGTGGAGCAGGCGATGGACCTCTATTGTCCGCCCGGGCTGGATCGACGTGATCCGGCCCTGTCGCCGCTGTTCGCCGATCTTTCCGGACTGTCGCCGATGCTGGTGCAGGTGGCCGAGGACGAAGTCCTGCGCGACGACAGCCTGCGCCTGGCCGAGCGGGTCCGTGCGGCCGGTGGCTGGGTGCGACTGGAGCGCTATCCGGGTCTCTGGCATGTGTTCCAGGCCCATACCGGCGTGCTGCGTACCGCCGACCAGGCACTGGCCAGCGCCGCCGACTTCATCTGCCGGCATGTGGAGGAGGAGGCCTGAGATGGACAACATCCTGATTACTGGCGCCGCCTCGGGTATCGGCGCGGCGACCGCCCGCCTGTTTCACGAGCGCGGCTGGCAGGTCGGGTTGATCGACCGCGACGCCGACGCACTGTCCACCCAGGCGGCAGCACTGGGTGGCGTCTGGAACCGGACGCTGGACGTGACTGACCTGGCCGCCGTGGAGGCAGCCCTGGCGGACTTCTGCGGGCGTCACGACGGCCAGCTGCGCCTGCTGTTCAACTGCGCAGGCGTATTGCGCTTCGGCAACTTCGAGGAAATCGACATGGCCGAGCATGCGCGCATCCTCAACATCAACGTGCTGGGGCTGGTGCAGGTGACCCATGCGGCCTTTCCCTACCTCAAGGCAACCCGTGGCGCGCAGGTGATCAGCATGGGCTCGGCCTCCGGCGTGTACGGCACGCCGCACATGGCCAGTTACTCGGCCTCCAAGTTCGCGGTGCGCGGCTTCACCGAAGCGCTGGAGCTCGAATGGCGTCGCCACGGCATCCGGGTCGGCGACCTGATGCCGCCGTTCGTGCGAACGCCCATGGTCAGCAGCCAGCGCTTCGAGCCGCCGGTGCTGCGTCGTCTCGGGGTGAAGCTGAACGCCGAGGACATCGCCCAGGCCGCCTGGCAGCAAGCGCATGGCGCGACGGTGCATCGGCCGGTGAGCTGGCTGTTCCGCCTGATGTACGGTGCCGGGCAGGTTTCACCGGCCTGGGTGAACCGGGGGATCATGAAACTGCTGAGCGGCGCATGAACCCGTAGGAGCGAACTTGCTCGCGAACAGCCCCAGCGCCACATTTCGCGAGCAGAGCTCGCTCCTACAAGCGCCACCCCTGGGGCGCTTGGCTGAAAAATGGCCAATTTGTTGGCGAATCAGGCGTGAGCGCCGCCTGTCGCCACTTTTGTGACAATTTGTCCAGCTTTCCGGCAGACCCGCTGCGGTGGCGCTACCCTGCAAAATGAAAGCTGAAAGATCACTCCACGAGTGAATCAGTGGCTGGGTCCGCGCGGGACCCGGTCAGGGTTTGGCGCTGTGTCTGCAGGGCCAGCCCGGGGGCGGCACCGCATGGTGTCGCGGAGCCCATTCCAGCGGCTTCTCGAAGATAAGCGGTAAGAGCGGAACACTCATCCATCGCTAAGAGGAGGTCGTTTCATGAGCACAGCCTTCCACGATGATGTCAGCACCAGTCTGTTGCGCCGCATGAAAGAGGGTGGATTCGATTTCGCTCGTGTTCACCCAATCGAGTTCTATGCCATTTTCCCCGATGAGGACCGGGCGCGAACGGCAGCGAGGAATTTCCGTGGTGAGTCATTGAATGCTCAGGTATCGGTGCGCGCCGATGGCGCCTGGCACTTGCAGGTGAGCAAAGTGATGTACGCGACCCACGCGGGAATCGGTGATTTCGAGCACGACCTGGAGGCCCTGGTGGTCCCACTCGGAGGTGTGCTCGATGGCTGGGGCGTGACTCAGGAAGTCAACGTCAACCGACCTTGAAGCTCTCCCGGTTCGTGGCGGCCCGCCTGCCGCGAACCGGGCATTCCGGACAATTTCCCGGCTGCTTTTGCTTCCCCCCTCTGGCTCGGGTATTCCCAGCAAAAACATAGACTTCCTTTACTCGACCCCGGCATGGCCTTTGCCTCAGACTCCGTCAACGGAGGGGACCCCATGACCGACATCCTGATTCTTACCCACGCGGATTTTTGCCCACCCGGCCATCTGGCCACTGTCCTGGACCGTGAGCAACGCGACTTCACCGTATTGCGCACGGACCTGGGCGAACTGGAAGGCCACGACCTCGACCGACCCAAGGCGGTCGCCATCATGGGCGGTCCCATGAGCGTCAACGACCCGCTGCCCTGGATCGGGGCGGAGATCGCTGCCTTGCGGCACTTCATCGCTCGCGATGTGCCCATGATCGGCCACTGCCTGGGCGGCCAGTTGCTGGCCCGCGCACTGGACGCGTCGGTGCATCGCATGCCCTACACCGAGATCGGCTGGCAGCCGCTGGAAAAGCGTGCCCTGGCCACTGACAGCCCCTGGATGGCCCACCTGCCGCAGGAGTTCTCGATCTACCAGTGGCACAGCGACACCTTCGACCTGCCGGAAGGCGCCCAATGGTTGATGGACAGCCCCTGGTGCCCCAACCAGGGCTTCTCCTGGGGCGACAAGGTCCTGGCCCTGCAGGGCCATCCGGAGATGACCGAGGACCTGGTGAAGGGCTGGCTGACCGACTGGGCGCACCTGCTCGACGAAACCCAGGCCAGCCAGCAAGCCCGGGCGCGCATGCTCGAAGCCCTGCCAAGCAAGGTCGCGGCGCTGAACCAGGTGGCGGAAGGGTTCTATCGCCGCTGGTTGAATCTGGCGTTTGGCTAACGCCCAGTCGCGGGCTTTTCTGTGGGGGCGAATTCATTCGCTAACCGGACCGAAGGTTCGGCCATCGAGATTCCTAGGGGGCAGCTGCGCTGCCCTTAGCGAATGAATTCGCCCCCACAACGCTCCTGCGCTAATGCTTGATCATCACATGCCGCACCACGGTGTAGTCCTCCAGGCCGTACATGGACAGGTCCTTGCCATAGCCGGACTGCTTGAAGCCGCCGTGGGGCATTTCGTTGGTGAGCATGAAGTGGGTGTTGATCCAGGTGCAGCCGTACTGCAACCGCGATGCCACCGCAGCGGCGCGGCCCACGTCGCGGGTCCAGATCGATGACGCCAGGCCGTAATCGGAATCGTTGGCCCAGCGCACCGCCTCGTCCACGTCGCTGAAGGGCGTGACCGTCACCACCGGGCCGAACACCTCGCGCCGAACGATCTCGTCGTCCTGTTTTGCGTGGGCCACCACCGTGGGCTCGTAGAAGAAGCCGCTACCGGCCACCGGCTTGCCGCCCGTGGCGATCTGGATGTGGGGCAGGGCGCTGGCGCGTTCGACGAAGCCGGCCACGCGTTCGCGCTGGCTCTGGGTGATCAGCGGGCCGAGTTCGGTCGCCGGGTCGGTTTGCAGGCCGGTTTTCAGGCTGGATACCGCGCTGGCGAGGTCAGCCACGAAGTTGTCGTAGATCTTCTTGCCGGCATAGATGCGGCAGGCCGCGGTGCAGTCCTGGCCCGCGTTGTAGAAACCGAAGGTACGGATGCCCTCGACCACATCGGCCAGGTCGGCGTCATCGAAGATGATCACCGGCGCCTTGCCGCCCAGTTCCATGTGGGTGCGCTTCACGCTGTCGGCGGCGCTCTTGATGATGGCCTTGCCAGTGCCCACCGAGCCGGTCAGCGACACCATGCGCACCAACGGGTGCGACACCAGTGGACTGCCCACGCTGGGGCCGCGGCCGAGGACGATGTTCACCACGCCCGGTGGCAGCAGTTCGGCGATGAATTCCGACAGGCGCAGGGCGGTGAGGGGGGTCTGCTCCGAGGGCTTGAGTACCACGGTGTTGCCGGCTGCCAGTGCGGGGCCCAGCTTCCAGGCAGCCATCATCAGCGGGTAGTTCCAGGGCGCGATGGAGGCGATCACCCCTATCGGGTCGCGGCGGATCATGGAGGTGAAGCCGGGCAGGTATTCGCCCGCTGCCGAACCGGTCAGGCAGCGGCTGGCACCGGCGAAGAAGCGGAACACATCGGCCACGGCTGGAATCTCGTCGTTCAGTGCAGCGGCGTAGGGCTTGCCGCAGTTGTCCGACTCCAGCTTTGCCAGCTCTTCGGCATGGCCCTCGATCTTGTCCGCCAGCTTCAGCAAAAGGGTGGCGCGGTCGCGCGGCGAGGTGCGCGCCCAACCTTCGAAGGCCGCATCGGCTGCTCGGACGGCGGCGTCGACCTGGGCTTCGCTGGCCTCGGGGATTTTTACCAACACGGCGCCGGTGGCGGGATTGAGGACGTCCAGGGCCTCGCCTTCGCCGGCGGAGAACTGGCCGTTGATCAGCAGTTTGGTTTGCATGGTGGAGTCCTCGTAGTCGTCCCCTCTCCCTTGAGGGAGAGGGCTAGGGAGGTGGTTGCGGAGTCGCTTGCAGCCGCATGGTCTGGATCAGCCTCGTCACCCTCACCCCCGGCCCCTCTCCCGCAAGCGGGAGAGGGGAGCAAAGCGAGGGAGAAGGTGCAGGCCTGGAACTCTTACTTCCCACCCCCAGCCACCGTCTCGGTCCCGCGCGTCAGGTAGTAGGCGCCGAGAATGGGCAGCATGGTGGCGAGCATCACCAGCAGCGCTACCACGTTGGTCACCGGAACGTCGCGCGGGCGGCTGAGCTGGCTGAGCAGCCAGAGGGGCAGGGTCTGTTCGTGGCCGGCGGTGAAGGTGGTGACGATGATTTCGTCGAAAGACAGGGCGAAGGCCAGCATGCCGCCGGCCAGCAGCGCGGTGGCGATGTTCGGCAGGATGATGTAGCGGAAGGTCTGCCAGCCGTCGGCGCCCAGGTCCATCGACGCCTCGATCAGGCTGTGCGAGGTACGACGGAACCGCGCGATCACGTTGTTGTAGACGATCACCACGCAGAAGGTGGCGTGGCCGACGACGATGGTGAAGATACCCGGCTCGATGCCAAGGGTCTTGAATGCGGAAAGCAGGGCGATGCCGGTGATGATGCCGGGCAGGGCGATGGGCAGGATCAGCATCAGGGTGATGCTCTCCTTGCCGAAGAAGTCGCGGCGATAGAGCGCGGCAGCGGCGAGGGTGCCAAGCACCATGGCCAGGGCGGTGGCCAGGCAGGCGACTTTCACGGACAGGATGATGGCTTGCAGCACATCCTCACGGCTGGCCACCACGCTGAACCATTCGAGGGTGAAGCCCTGCAGCGGAAAGCTGTAGGACGACTCCTCGGTGTTGAACGCGTAAAGCAGGATCACCAGGATCGGGAAGTGCAGGAACACCAGCCCGCCCCAGGCCGCCAGGCGCAGGCCCCAGGACGCTTTCTCAGAGTGCATCGAAGGCCCCCAGCCGCTTGGCGATGGACAGGTAGATGGCGATCAGCACGATGGGTACCAGGGTGAAGGCCGCCGCCAGCGGGATGTTGCCCACCGAGCCCTGTTGCACGTAGACCATGGTGCCGATGAACAGGCCGCTGGGGCCCACCAGTTGCGGGATGATGAAGTCGCCCAGGGTCAGGCTGAAGGTGAAGATCGAGCCGGCTACCACACCCGGAAAAGCGAGCGGCAGGATCACCTGGGCGAAGGTTTGCCGGGGCCTGGCGCCGAGGTCCGCCGAAGCCTGCAGCAGCGACGGGGGCAGGCGCTCCAGGGAGGCCTGGATCGGCAGGATCATGAACGGCAGCCAGATGTAGGTGAATACCAGGAAACGCCCCAGGTGCGACGTGGACAGGGTATTGCCACCGACGCCGGGTACGGTGAGCAGGCTGCCCAGCAAGGTCTCCAGATGCAGCTGCTGGATCAGCCAGTAGAAGATGCCGCCCTTGGCCAGGATCACCGTCCAGGCATACGCCTTGACGATGTAGCTGGCCCACATCGGCAGCATCACGGCGATATAGAAGAAGGCTTTCTCCTTCGGCGAGGCGAAGCGCGCCATGTAGTAGGCGATGGGGAAGGCCAGGACCGCGCTGGCCAGACTCACGGCGATGGCCATGGTCAAGGTGCGCAGGATGATGTCGTAGTTCGCCGGGTTGAACAGGGCGGCGTAGTTGGCCAGCGTCAGGTCCGGCGTCACCGCCATGGTGAAGTCGTCGAAGGTGTAGAAGCTCTGCCAGAGCAGGGCGAACAGCGAGCCGATGTAGATCACGCCGAACCAGAGCAGGGGCGGGGTCAGGAGCAGCAGCAGGTAGAGCGTCGAGCGGCGGTAGAGCAGGTTGGAGAGCCCACGCAGCGGACCGCTCTGATGGCTTTCGATGACGGCGCTCATGGCCTACTCGCTGAGCGCGACCATCGCGCTGCGGGGCCAACAGGCCTGTACCTGTTGGCCGGGTTGGGGGCGTGCGACATCCGTTTCTTCGCCGTTGGGCAGGCTCACCGCCAGTCGCCCACCGCCGTCCAGATTGAGTTCGTAGCGGCTGCTGGCACCCAGGTACTGCACGTCATGCACGGTGCCGCTGACTTGCAGCTCGCCATTGCTGGCGTTGCCGAAGCGCACATGCTCCGGTCTCAGGGAGAATGCCCCGGCGGTGCCGGTGAGGCGCTGGGCGAGGTCGCCGTGGAGCACGTTGGCGGTGCCGACGAACTCGGCGACGAAGCGGGTACTTGGTTTGCGATAGAGATTCTGTGGGCTGTCCACCTGCTCGATACGGCCCTTGTTGAACACGGCCACGCGGTCGGACATGGACAGCGCTTCACCTTGGTCGTGGGTGACGAAGATGAAGGTGATGCCGAGCTGGCGCTGCAGTTTCTTCAGCTCCACCTGCATCTGCTCGCGCAGCTTGAGGTCCAGCGCGCCCAGAGGTTCGTCGAGCAGCAGCACGCGCGGACGGTTGATCAGCGCACGGGCCAGGGCCACGCGCTGACGCTGGCCGCCGGACAGCTGCGCCGGCTTGCGATCGCCGTAGCCGGGCAGGGCGACCATGCCGAGGGCTTCCTCGGCGCGGCCCAGGCGCTCGGCCTTCGCCACGCCCTTCACCTTGAGGCCGTAGGCGACGTTGTCGCGCACGTTCATGTGGGGGAACAGGGCGTAGTCCTGGAACACGGTGTTCACATCGCGCTCGTAGGGCGGCAGGCCGGCGGCCTCTTCACCGTGGATGCGGATGGAACCCGAGGTGGGCTGCTCGAAGCCGGCGATCAGGCGCAGGCAGGTGGTCTTGCCTGAACCCGAAGGGCCGAGCATTGAGAAGAACTCGCCGTCGCGGATCTCGATGGACACCCGGTCAACCGCCTTCACATCACCGTAGTGGCGGCAGACATCGGTGAACTGGACGGCTGTGGTCATACTCGGGCTCCGTAGTGGCGACTCCCTCTCCCTCTGGGAGAGGGTTGGGGTGAGGGGGCGTCAGCCTCTCGGTGTTTCAAGTGAGTTCGGACAAGCCCCCTCTCCCTTCAGGGAGAGGGGTGACTCTCGGGAGAATCCAGTGCGAATCACCTTCCACCCATGATCGCGATGTAGTCCTGCGTCCACCGGCTATACGGCACGAACTTCCCACCCTGGGCTTCCGGGGTTTTCCAGAAGGCGATCTGGTCGAACTGGTCATAACCGTTGGTGGCGCAGCCGCTGGCGCCGAGGAGTTCGCTGCTGGTGCAGCCCTTGGCGACCACGGGCAGTGAGCCGAACCAGGCGGCCAGGTCACCCTGGACCTTGGGTTGCAACGACCAATCCATCCACTTGTAGGCGCAGTTCGGGTGCTTGGCGTCGACGTGCAGCATGGTGGTGTCGGCCCAGCCGGTGACCCCTTCTTTCGGGAACACCGTTTCCACGGGCTGCTTCTCGCCTTTCAGGGTATTGGCCATGTAGCCCCAGGTGCTGGAGGCGGCCACGCCTTCGTTCTTGAAGTCGCTCATCTGCACGGTCGCGTCGTGCCAGTAGCGGTGCACCAGGCTGTGCTGCTTGCGCAACAGATCGAGCACGGCGGTGTACTGCGCTTCGGTCAGCTGGTACGGGTCCTGGATGCCCAGTTCCGGCTTGGCGGACTTCAGGTAGAGCGCGGCGTCGGCGATGTAGATGGGACCGTCGTAGGCCTGCACGCGACCCTTGTTGGACTTGCCATCGGCCAGGTCCTGGGGCTCGAAGACCACGGCCCAGCTGTCCGGCGCCTGCTTGAACAACTTGGTGTTGTACATCAGGAGGTTCGGGCCCCACTGGTACGGCGTGCCGTAGTGCACGCCTTCTACCGTGTGCCAGGGCGCGTCCTGAAGGCGCTGGTCGAGGGTCTTCCAGTTGGGAATCAGCGCAGTGTTGATCGGCTGCACGCGCTTGCCGAACACCAGGCGCAGGGAGGCGTCGCCGGAGGCGGTGACCAGGTCGTAGCCGCCCTTGGCCATCAGGCTGACCATCTCGTCGGAGGTGGCGGCGGTTTTCACATTGACCTTGCAACCGCTGTCTTTCTCGAACTGGGTGACCCAGTCGTAGTTCTTGTCCGACTCGCCGCGTTCGATGTATCCGGGCCAGGCGATGATGTCGAGCTGGCCTTCACCCTTGCCGAGCTGCTTCAGCGGTTCGGCGGCCTGGGCGGAGGCGATGAGGCAGGCGCAACTGACGGCGAATGAAAGGGAAACGGGTTTGAACGAAGGCATTGTCGACTCCTGTTGTACATGACGTGCGGAGCCTGTTCGGCGGAACTGCATGCCGTCGGCGAATGCGACGAAAAGCGCGCCGAAAAATACGGCCACTGGTCGCATTGAGCAGCGTAGTTCGGGGCTTTGGGGCTGACAAGGAAGGGGCGGGAGGCGCTTTGCTGTGGCTTTCCTGTGGGGGCGAATTCATTCGCTGACCGGACCGCAGGTTCGGCCTCGGGGGGCAACGGCGTTGCCCATAGCGAATGAATTCGCCCCCACAAAACACCGGCCTCCTGTGGTCCGCTCAGTAATGCAGCGTTGCCTCTCCCTTGTGCCAGTTGCATGGGCACAGCTCTTCAGTCAGCAGCGCATCCAGCAAGCGCAGGGTTTCCTGTGGGTTGCGGCCTACCAGCAGGTCGTTCACCGAGACATGGCGGATGACATTGTCCGGGTCGATGATGAAGGTCGCGCGCAGGGCCACGCCTTCGCGGCGGTCGATGATGCCCAGGGCATTGGCCAGTTCGTGCCGGATGTCCGCCAGCCAGGGAAAGCTCAAGCCCTTCAGGTCCTTGTGATCGCGGCGCCAGGCGAGGTGGACGAACTCGCTATCGGTGGAGGCCCCGATCAATTGGGTATCGCGGTCGTTGAATTGCTCCAGCAGGTCCGCGAACGCCTTGATCTCGGTGGGACAGACGAAGGTGAAGTCCTTGGGCCAGAAGAACAGCACCTTCCACTTGCCCAGGAGACTGTCCTGGCTGACGCGCTTGAACGCGTTCTCCGGGGTGGCGGCGTGTTCCGAGTCGTGGTCAACCGCCAGCAGGTTGAATGCCGGCAGTTTGTCTCCGATGGTGAGCATGGCAGGTTGCTCCGGGGCATGAGGGAGGCACTGGAATGGAGCAAGTATGGAAGGCTCCTGCGACCTTGGAAAATGCGGCCAGGCAATGGCCCCTATAGAAGGCTGGCTATGACCATAGATCGGCGGGTAATGGGGCAATTCCAAATCGCAACATATCCATAGAACAATCGGGCCCTAGGGCCTTGCATGGCCGGGCTAGACTGTTCGTTCCAGGGATGGCGGTTCTGCCGCAACAAGTGGGGAACACCTCGCTGTCGCATTCCGTCCAATCCTGACCGCCGCCAAATAGGGCGACAGGGGCAGTTCGGTTATTCGAGCTGCACCAGTCTGGGGCGCTACGACTGCGAGTGTGCTGCAAGTTATTGAAAGGCAAGCAGTTGTGGCGATGGCACGGGGCTTGCGACTGCGTTTCTGCCCGTGGTGACAAGGAGTTAGGCATGTCCCGCATTTTTTATGACGAGATGTATGACGCGAGTGGCGAATGCCGTCCGCATTACCGGGAATTCGCCCGCTGGCTGGCGGACACGCCCGAAGAGCTGCTGGCCCAGCGACGTCGCGAGGCTGACCTGCTGTTCCACCGTGCCGGTATCACCTTCACTCTTTATGGCGATGAGCAGGGCACCGAGCGCCTGATTCCCTTCGACACCATTCCCCGCGCCATTCCCATGAGCGAATGGCGGGTGGTGGAAAAGGGCTGCATCCAGCGCGTGAAGGCGCTGAATATGTTCCTTGCCGACCTCTACCATAACCAACGGATCATCAAGGCCGGGATCATCCCAGCCGAGCAGGTGCTGGCCAACGAGGGCTACCAGATCGCTATGCAGGGCCTGGACCTGCACCGCGATATCTACGCCCACATCGCGGGCGTGGACCTGGTGCGCGATGGCGATGGCACCTACTACGTGCTGGAAGACAACCTGCGCACCCCGAGCGGCGTCAGCTACATGCTCGAAGACCGCAAGATGATGATGCGGCTGTTCCCCGAGCTCTTCGCCGCCCAGCGCGTCGCCCCCATCGATCACTACCCGAACCTGTTGCTGGACACCCTGAAAAGTTCCAGCCCGCTGGACAACCCCAACGTGGTGGTGCTGACGCCGGGACGCTTCAACAGCGCCTACTTCGAACATGCCTTCCTCGCTCGCGAAATGGGCGTGGAGTTGGTGGAAGGGGCCGATCTGTTCGTCCGCGACGACCGGGTGTTCATGCGTACCACCGCCGGCCCGCAACCGGTCGATGTGATCTATCGGCGGCTGGACGATGCCTTCCTCGATCCCCTGGCCTTCAACCCCGAATCCATGCTCGGCGTGCCCGGTCTGCTGGCCGCCTATCGCTCCGGCAATGTGGTGCTGGCCAACGCCATCGGCACCGGCGTGGCGGACGACAAGTCCATCTACCCCTATGTCGGCGACATGATCCGTTTCTATCTGGACGAGGAACCCATCCTGAAGAACGTGCCCACCTGGCAGTGCCGCAAGCCTGAAGAGCTGTCCCATGTGCTGGCCCACCTGCCCGAACTGGTGGTCAAGGAGACCCAGGGCTCCGGCGGCTACGGCATGCTGGTGGGGCCGGCCGCCAGCACCCAGGAGATCGAAGCCTTCCGCGAGCGCCTCAAGGCCCGCCCCGAGGCCTACATCGCGCAGCCCACGCTGTGCCTGTCCACCTGCCCGACCTTCGTCGAGCAGGGCATCGCCCCGCGCCATATTGACCTGCGTCCCTTCGTTCTTTCCGGGCGGGAAACCCGGCTGGTACCCGGCGGGCTGACCCGCGTGGCGCTGCGTGAAGGCTCCCTGGTGGTGAATTCGTCCCAGGGCGGCGGTACCAAGGACACCTGGATAGTGGAGGACTGATCATGCTGAGCAGAACTGCCTCCGAGCTTTACTGGATGTCGCGTTACCTGGAGCGCGCGGAGAACCTGGCGCGCATGCTGGAGGTCAGCTATTCGCTGTCGCTGATGCCCCAGGACGGCCGTGGCGATGGTCTGGACGAGCTGGCCATGTCGCTGCTAAGCACCGGCACCCTGGAGCTGTACCAGGAGCGTCACGGTGAGTTGAACGCCGGACGCATGCTGCACTTCTTCGCCCTCGACGCCGAGAACCAGGCGAGCATCTTCAGCTGCCTGCGTGCCGCGCGGATCAACGCCCATGCCGTGCGCGGGCGGATTACCGCCGACATCTGGGAGAACATCAACGCCACCTGGCTGGAGATGCTGAACATCTCCAGCGAGGGGCTCGGCCGTTACGGAATCAGCCGTTTCTGCGAGTGGGTGAAGGAGCGCTCGCACCTGTTCCGCGGCGCGAGCTACGGCACCATCATGCGGGGCGAGGCCTACAGCTTCATACGCCTGGGCACCTTCATCGAGCGGGCTGACAACACCCTTCGTCTGCTGGACTCGCGCTACGAAATGTTCGGCGAAGAATCGGAGGAGGTCAGCGACAGCTCCGCTCGTGGTTATTACCAGTGGAGCGCCTTGCTCCGTGCGCTGTCGTCCTTCGAGGCCTACACCGAGGTGTATCGGGGCTCCCCCGATGCCCGCCAGGTTTCCGAGTTGCTCCTGCTCCGCGCCGACGTACCCCGTTCGCTGCGGGCGTGCATGGAAGAGCTGAACGACATCCTTGCCCACCTGCCAGGAGACAACGGTCGCCCGGCCCAGCGCCTGGCTGCGGAACTGGACGCGCGGCTGCGTTACACCGCCATCGACGAAATCCTCGACGAGGGCCTGCACACGTGGCTTACCGACTTCATCCTGCTGGTCCGCCAACTGGCCCGGGCCATCCACAGCTCGTATCTGGAGGCTGTATGAAACTGTCCATCCGCCACGACACCACCTACCGCTACGACGACCAGGTCCGCGCGAGCATCCAGTACCTGCGCCTGACACCCCAGGAGAACGAACGCCAGCACGTGCTCAGCTGGCAATTGACCCTGCCGCGTCCGGTGCGCGCGCAGGTCGATCCCTTCGGCAACATCTTTCATGTACTGACCCTGGACGAACCCCACGACTCCATCGTCATCAGTGCCCGTGGCCAGGTGGAGATCGATGAGAAGCGCGAGGCCGAACACGACAAGCAGTCGGCCTTGCCCTTCCTGCGTTTCACCCGGCTGACCACCGCTGACGACGCGCTGCGGGAGTTCGCCGCGCTCGAATGCGGGAATCGCCGCGATCGTGGTGGGCTGATCGACTTGATGGAAGCGCTGCATGCGCAGATGCCGTTCAAGAAAGGCGTGACCCGCGTCGACAGCACCGCCGCCGAAGCTTTCGCCGGTCGCGCCGGGGTCTGCCAGGACCATACCCACGCGTTCCTGGCCTGTGCCCGCAGCCTGGGCATCCCGGCGCGGTTCGTGTCCGGCTACCTGTACCAGGGCAATGACAAGAACCTGTCCAGCCACGCCTGGGCCGAAGCCTGGCTGGGCGATGCCTGGTACAGCTTCGACGTGACCAACAACCTGGCCCGTCCCGAGCGTCACCTGAAACTGGCGGTGGGCCTGGACTACCTGGATGCCTGTCCGGTACGCGGCATGCGTCGCGGTGGTGGCGGCGAGCAGATGCACGCCAAGGTGGATGCGCCGCCGCTGCTGGTACAGGTGCAGTAACGCGAGTTTCCCGGTTTTCCGCGGCGCCGGCCGCTCCTTACTGCCAGCCCGCCAGGGCCGGCGGCCGGACACCCGACGCGGAGAGCCTCAACAAGGAGAACCGGCATGACCTATTGCGTCGCCATGCACCTGGCCGACGGCCTGGTATTCGTATCGGACTCGCGCACCAACGCGGGCATCGATCACATCGCCACCTTCCGCAAGCTCTACACCTTCGGCGTTACCGGCGAGCGGCTGATCGTCCTGCAAAGTGCCGGGAACCTGGCCACGTCGCAATCGGTGGTCAACCTGCTCAAGCAACGCCTGGGTGGTGCGGGACCGAACCTGAATACGGTGCCTTCCCTCTACGACGCCACCGCGCTGGTGGCCGAAACCATTCGCGAAGTCATTGCCCGCGATGGCGCGCCTCTGGCGGGCAATACCGACCTGACCTGTTCCTTCCTGGTGGGCGGGCAGATCGCCGGCAACCCACCGGAGCTCTACAGCATCTATCCCCAAGGTAACTTCATCCAGGCCACCGCGGACACGCCCTTCCTGCAACTGGGGGAGAGCAAGTACGGCAAACCAATCCTCGACCGCAACCTGGAGTTCGACACCAGCCTGGAAGAGGGCCTGCGCTGCGCCCTGGTGTCGTTCGACTCCACCATCCGAAGCAACCTGTCCGTCGGCATGCCACTGGACTTGCTGGTCTACCACCGCGACAGCCTGATCCTCCCGGCCGGGTATCGGGTGACCGAGGAAGACAAATACTTCGTCGACATTCGCCGGCAATGGGCGGAAGGGTTGCAGGACCTGATCAGCGAATTGCCGCCGCCACCGGTGGAGTACAACGTGTGAGGGGGTGCGCTATTTTTCGCGACTGAAGTCGCTCCCACAGGGTAGGCACCAAGGTACATCCGTGGCACGGCCAGCCCCCTCTCCCTCTGGGAGAGGGTTGGGGTGAGGGCGGTGCGTAATGCAGGGAGTGTCAGGGAGACCTTCGGCCTCCTTGGCGATTGAAATCGCCCCCACAGGGTAGGCACCAAGGTACATCCGTGGCAGGGACAGCCCCCTTTCCCTCTGGGGTGAAGAGGCACGCTTTCGGAAGCACTGCTTCCGGTGCCGATGAACGCCTGAGCGCGAAGCGAACAGGCCGGGGCGCAGGGCGGGGTTGGGGTGAGGGTGGGTGAGTGATGCAGGGAGTTTGCAGGGAGCCCTTCGGCCTCCTTGGCGAATGAATTCGCCCCTACAGGGCTGTGCCAGAGCCAACCTACTGCGCCACCTTCCTCCCCGCCATGTGCTTCAGGTACCCAATCAACTGCCCCAGCTCTTCATCCGTAATCGCTTCCTTCGAGAACCCCGGCATCTTGCCCTGAGGCCAGCGACGCAGGCTCTGCGGATCGCGGATGTAATGAGGGAGGAAATCGCCAGCGAAGTATTCGGTGGGGTTGTGGGGAATGTTCAGGTCCGGCCCGAACTGCGCATCGCCCGCGCCATTGAGGCGATGGCACGCCAGGCAGTTCTTCTGGAACTGGGCGAAACCGGCCTGCACCTCGGCGCTGGCGTCATCGGCCGGGAGCAGGGCCGGGAAGCGTTCGGCCACGGAAGGCAGATAGCGGATGCGCGCTACCTGGAAGGGCCATTGCTCCGGGCTGATGCGGGCCGCCTTGGGGTCGGTCCAGACCAGATAGAAGGGCCCGGCGCTGGGTTCGCCGGCCGCCAGTGGCGGCCATGGCTTGGCCGGATCTTCGATGGCCAGCCAGGCGCGGGCGCCTTTGTTGTTCAAGAGTGGGGCGGCGGCGAGTTCGGCGGCGAAGCCGTCCAGCGCCACGGCCTGCAGGTGCTCGTCGGGCTTTATGCCTTCCAGCAATGCCGCGACCGGCACGGCGCGATAGCGCATGGTCTTCTTGTAGGAGACGTCGTCCGCAATGGTCACTTCCTGCGCCTGGGGATGGGCCAGCAGGGCGGCGGTGTCCCAGGTTCGGGTGCCGCCGGGCAGGTCCAGGGTCAGCTCGGCGGCGTGGAGCGGGGTAAGGCAGAAGAGCAGGGCGAGAAGCGCAGGGCGCATCGATCAGTCCTTGTGCAGGGCGGTTTTCAGGTCCAGGTAGCCGCCACCATTGATCACCCGGCTGTAGCCCAGGTCCTTCAGGCTGTCCTGGGCGATGCCGGATCGGCGGCCGCTGCGGCAGTAGAGCACTATGGGCGTGTCCTTGTCCGGGGCGACCTGGGCAATTTTCTGGGCGATTTCCTCATAGCCGATATTGTGCGCGCCGGGGATGGCGCCTCCGGCCACTTCCTCCGGGGTTCGTACATCGATCAGTACGGCATTGGGCTGGTGCATGGCTTCGACGGCGGCGGCCTGGTCGGTATCTCCGGCGGCGGCCGGCAGGCTCAGGGCTAACGCGAGAACAGCAAGCAGGGTACGCATGATGGCGGCTCCTGGGTAAGGCATGTTCAGCGAACCTAGCACAATTGATAGGAGGGGGCGCGCGCCAACGGGACTGCGGTTTTTCACTATGAACAGCGTCTTGTCCGACGTCTGTTTCAGCAGTTGGCGGCGATCAAGGAGTGGCTACCCGCGCTGCGTTGACCGCAGGGGCGGCTACGCAGCACAGGACGACCAGTTGATGGTGAATATTGACGATCAGCTGACCAGCCGGGTCAGGTTGGGAAGGATGAGAATGACGGTGGTGGCAAAGACGATAAGGCTCGCTTGCCGCATTTTCGGCTGTTTGAACATGGCCAACTGCCTTTTTTGTTGTTGGAGGTGCGTCGGTCTGGGCTCCCTACGGCCGGCCCGGAACCTCACCTTCCTCCGTGGCTTTTGGACGAATCGCCACTCCGGCAAAACCCGGCAGCGGCTGCTTGCATTTCAAACTCTAGGGCCGGCATCACATTCCGCTTATACCGGTTGGTAACTACCACGGTGCTGCTAGTAATGCGCGGCTATTGAGGGTGGCTGATGGCTATCGACCAGCCCCGAAGCCAGACACATCCCTTTCACCTTCGCCAGCAACTGGCCATCAGCCGACCGTTCGTCTGAGCGCAGCGGTCAATAGGGCTGAGCTTTTCCGTCATTGAGCCCATGGCCTATAGCGATAAGGTAGCCATAGCCTGCCGGAGCACCGGTGGTCGACAGACAAGAACAACGGGCACCCGATGTGCCGCCTAGCTGCCTCAAGAGGACGCCATGACCGAAGCATTCATTTACGACGCGGTGCGTACGCCCCGCGGCAAGGGCAAGAAGGACGGCGCTCTGCACAGCGTCAAACCGGTCAACCTGATCGCCGGGCTGCTCCGTGCCCTGGCCGAGCGCAATGACCTGGATACCAGCCAGGTCGACGATATCGTGCTCGGCTGCGTGACCCCAGTGGGCGACCAGGGCGCCGACATCGCCAAGACCGCAGCCCTGGTCGCCGACTGGGACGAGACCGTGTCCGGCCAGCAGATCAACCGTTTCTGCGCCTCCGGCCTGGAGGCGGTGAACCTGGCAGCGATGAAGGTCCGTTCCGGCTTCGAGGACCTGGTGGTGGCCGGCGGCGTGGAATCCATGTCGCGCGTACCCATGGGCTCCGACGGCGGTGCTTGGGCCATGGACCCGGAAACCAACCTGCACACCAGCTTCGTACCACAGGGAATCGGTGCCGACCTGATCGCCACCCTCGAAGGCTTCAGCCGCAAGGATGTTGACGCCTTTGCCCTGCGCTCCCAGCAGAAGGCGGCGCGTGCGCGTGCCGATGGCGCGTTCAAGAAATCCCTGGTGCCGGTCACCGACCAGAATGGCATCGTCCTGCTCGACCATGACGAATTCATCCGGGGCGACTCCACCCTGGAAGGCCTGGGCGCCCTCAAGCCGAGCTTCGAAATGATGGGGCAGATGGGCTTCGACGCCACCGCCCTGCGCAAGTACAGCCAGGTCGAGCGCATCGACCACGTTCATACGCCGGGCAACAGCTCCGGCATCGTCGACGGCGCCGCCGCCATGCTCATCGGCTCCGCCGCCAAGGGCAAGGAACTGGGCCTGAAACCCCGCGCGCGCATCGTTGCCACGGCGGTCACCAGCACCGACCCGACCATCATGCTCACCGGCCCTGCGCCTGCCACCCGCAAGGCCCTGGCCAAGGCTGGCCTGAGCGTGGCCGACATCGACCTGTTCGAAGTCAACGAAGCCTTCGCCTCGGTGGTGATGAAGTTCATGAAGGACATGGGCGTGCCGGAAGAGAAGGTCAACGTCAACGGCGGCTCAATCGCCATGGGCCACCCGCTGGGCGCCACCGGCTGCGCCATCCTCGGCACCCTGCTGGATGAGCTGGAAGCGCGCAACCTGCGCTACGGCCTCGCGACGCTCTGTGTCGGCGGCGGCATGGGCATCGCCACCATCATCGAACGAATCTGATCCGTCTGTAGGGGGCTCTGATCGCGAAAGGCGCCCCGGTGAGGGTGTTCGCGAGCAAGCTCGCTCCTACGGCTACGAATGGGACATAAGAAATGACAGACGCCATCCGTTACGAAAAAGGCCAGGACAATATCGTCGTCCTGACCATGGACATGCCCGGCCAGAGCGCCAACACCATGAACGCGGTGTACCGCGAGGCCATGGCCAAGGCCGTCGAGCGCCTGGAGGCAGAGAAGGACAGCATTGCCGGGGTGATCATCACCTCGGCCAAGAAGACCTTCTTCGCCGGCGGCGACCTCAACGAACTGATCAAGGTCACCAAGGCCGACGCCAATGCCTTCTACCAGATGGTACTGGGCCTCAAAGGCCAGCTGCGCCGCCTGGAAACCCTCGGCAAGCCGGTGGTGGCTGCCATCAACGGCGCCGCGCTGGGCGGCGGCTGGGAAATCTGCCTGGCCTGCCATCACCGCATCGCCCTGAATGACAACGGCGTGCAGCTCGGCCTGCCGGAAGTGACCCTCGGCCTGTTGCCGGGCGGCGGCGGCGTCGTGCGCATGGTGCGCCTGCTGGGTATCGAGAAGGCGCTGCCGTACCTCGCCGAAGGGCGCAAGGTGCGTCCAGAGCAGGCGCTCAAGGCCGGCCTGATCCACGACGTTGCGCAGACCCCGGAGGACATGCTGGCCAAGGCCCGCGCCTGGATCGTCGCCAACCCCAAGGCTGCGCAACCCTGGGATACCGCCGGCTACAAGATTCCCGGCGGCACGCCGTCCAGCCCGAATGTGGCGCAGATGCTGGCCATCGCCCCGTCCGTGCTGCGTGACAAGACCAAGGGCTGCTTCCCGGCGCCGGAGAAAATCATGTGCGCCGCCGTCGAAGGCGCCCAGGTCGACTTCGATACCGCCCAACTGATCGAGGCACGCTATTTCACCGAGCTGACCACCGGCCAGGTGGCGAAGAACATGATCGGCACCTTCTGGTTCCAGCTGAACGAGATCAACGCTGGCAGCTCGCGGCCCAAGGGCCCGGCCCCTTACGTGACGAAGAAAGTCGGCGTACTCGGTGCAGGCATGATGGGCGCGGGGATTGCCTACGTTTCCGCTATCGCCGGTATCGAGGTGGTGCTGAAGGACGTATCGCTGGAGGCTGCGGAAAAGGGCAAGGCCTATACGCAGGGCCTGCTGGATCAGCTCGTCAGCCGCGGCCATATGGCTGTCGAGAAGCGTGATGCCATCCTTGCGCGGATCAAGGCCACCGCCAGCGATTCCGATCTCGAGGGTTGCGACCTGATCATCGAGGCCGTCTTCGAGAATCGCGAGCTGAAGGCCAAGGTCAGCGCCGCTGCCAGCGCCGCTGCGCTGCCGGATGCGGTGATCGCCTCCAATACCTCGACCCTGCCCATCACCGGCCTGGCCCAGGCGGTGTCCAAGCCCGAGAAGTTCATCGGCCTGCACTTCTTCAGTCCGGTGGATCGCATGCCGCTGGTGGAGATCATCCGTGGTGAGAAGACCTCGGACGAAACCCTGGCCCGTGGCTTCGACTATGTGCTGCAGATCAGGAAGACGCCGATCGTGGTCAACGATAGCCGCGGCTTCTTTACCTCCCGCGTGTTCGGCACCTTCACCAATGAAGGGATCGCCATGCTGGGCGAAGGCGTTTCCGCCGCGATGATCGAGAACGAGACGCGCAAGACCGGTATGCCGGTCGGCCCCCTGGCGATTTCCGATGAAGTCTCCATGAGCCTGATGACCCACATCCGCAACCAGACCGCTGAAGACCTCAAGGCGGAGGGCAAGGGGCTGCCGAAGCATCCGGCCTTCGCCGTGATCGACCTGATGGTCAACGAGTACAAGCGTCCTGGTAAAGCCGCCGGTGGCGGTTTCTACGATTACCCGGCCGGGGGTAGGAAACAGCTCTGGCCGGAGCTGAAGGCGCGCTTCGAGAAGGCCGACAAGCAGATTCCGCAGGAGGATGTGCGCGACCGCATCCTGTTCATCCAGGCCATCGAGACCGTGCGCTGCGTGGAGGAGGGCGTACTGCTGTCGACGGCGGATGCCAACATCGGCTCCATCTTCGGCATCGGCTTCGCTGCCTGGACCGGCGGCGTGCTGCAGTTCATCAACCAGTACGGCTTGCGCGACTTCGTCGCCCGCGCCCGCTACCTGGCCGAACAGTACGGCGAGCGCTTCGAGCCGCCGACGCTGTTGCTGGACAAGGCGGCCAGCGGGGAGCTGTTCTGAGACTCTCGGTGTGGATCAGGAACCGGCCTTGATGGCCGGTTTCTTTTTTCGCCCGCGTCGATGAATGGGTTGTCCTCTGCCGTTCGCCCCTGAGGCGGAACGCCAGCCTTGCTCCGGCAGTCGACCGTCGACAGGTCCTCGGCTTAGCGGAGGTTCCAATGGCCCGTGCAATGTTTGCCTGGCTGATGCTGGCGGTGTTGTCGCCAGGTTGGGTATCGGCCGATGACGAAGATCTGACGATGGAGCAGGAGCGTGAGCAGATCGGCCGGAACATGGAGGCGGAGCGCAAGGGCGCTCAGCCGGCGCTGAACAATTCCGGCGTGCCGTCGCCGTCGGTGAAACCTTCGAGCCCGCCGGACAATCGGCCCATCATCCGCCGAAATCCGGATCGGAAACGGACGACCTATCCGGGGACGTCGGGCGACCCGAATCGTCCCCAGCCAGGCCAGACCCCATAGCAGTGAAGCGGGCCGTGCCAGACCGGGGAAACGCGGAAATCACACGTTGGCGAAACGGCTGTCGAGATAGCGGATGATGTCGTTGGACTCGTACATCCAGCGGCTTTCGCCGTTCTCTTCGATGCGCAGGCACGGCACCTTGATCTTGCCGCCGCCGGCCAGCAGGGCCGCGCGATGGGTTTCGTCGTTCTTCGCGTCACGCAGGGCAATCGGCACGTTCAGCCGGTGCATGGCGCGACGGGTCTTTACGCAGAAAGGGCACGCGTTGAACTGGTACAGCGCGAGGCTGGAGGCCTCTTCCGCGACCCGGGTCTGAGCTTCCGGACTGCGGCGCTGCTTGCGCGGACGGGTGATGAGGTCGAGGAAGATGATCAGTTGGCCCAGGCCGACTCGTAATGCCTTGATGAACACTGTGGCGCACCCTTGAGTGAAAAAACGGGGGCGGCAGTCTAACTGAACTGGCCGGGTTCAGCCGACATTCACGCCAGAAGGCTGCTGTAGCACTTTAGCGAGTTCACGTCGAAGGCGGCCGGCAACTGCCATTCGCGCTCGGTCGGCGGGTTGCCGGACTGCACCCCCAGGGCGCGTTCGTTGGCAATGGCGCGGGCGATGTTGTGGTTGGCCTCGATGTTCTTGGCGACTGCACCCACCGAGCCGTGAGCGCAGCCGATCAGCGAAAAGCCATTGGTCATGAACGCCAGGGCGGCAAGGAAATAGAGTCGGTTCTTGTGCTGCTTCATCGTCGTCGGCCTGTTCCGTGTGTCAGCCTTGGGTCTTGCCACTGGGCTTCTTCTGGCTCGCCAGCAGCACGGGAATGCTCTGGCTGAGTTGCTGGTAGAAGCTCATCGAGGCGTCCGTGGGGCTCACCCCGATGCGGCCGCGCTCGTAACCGAAGCTGACAGCGAGAACCACCATCACCACGATGAAATACAGGCCGAGGCTGGCGAGGGCGCCGTTGCGTGCGTATTTAACGGTGAGGTTGCTCATGACTGGACTCCGCGACCGGGGACTGGGTGCTGCGTAGCGTCGCGAAAATCCTTTCGATGAAAAAACGACCTTCAAGCATGGTAAGTATCGACGGGAGCAATAGTTCCCTAGGGGAGGCGTCAATTTTACTTGACGAGGCGTCGAGCGCCGCGAGCTAGAGCGGCGTGGCCTGGATGAATCGGCAGGGATTACGGGGCACCTGTGGCTGCCTATTGCGCCGTTAGGCTGTGGCTATGGGCGGACGGATCAAACGGTATTTCAATCACACCGTCTCTGTGTTAAATAAAACGCACATTTCCCCCACATAGAGTCTCTCTGCAATTTCAGGAACCATGAGCTAATGCCACTTCGCATCTGCATTCTCGAAACTGACATTCTCCGCCCCGAACTGATCGACCAATACAAGGGCTACGGCCTGATGTTCGAGCAGCTGTTCGCCAAGCAACCAATTGCCGCGGAATTCAGTGTCTACAACGTGGTGCAAGGGCATTACCCGCCTGAAAGCGAGACGTTCGACGCGTACCTGGTCACCGGTAGCAAGGCTGACTCCTTCGGGACCGATCCCTGGATCCTGAAGCTCAAGGAATTCCTGCTGGCGCGCTACGAGGCCGGTGACAAGCTGCTGGGTGTCTGCTTCGGCCATCAGCTGCTGGCACTGTTGCTGGGCGGACGTACCGAACGCGCGACCCAGGGCTGGGGTGTCGGCACCCACAGCTACCAGCTGAAGCAGAAGCCGGAATGGATGACCCCGACGCTGGACGATCTGACCCTGCTGATCAGCCACCAGGATCAGGTCACCCAACTGCCCGAGAACGCCACACTGCTGGCTTCCAGTGATTTCTGCCCGAACGCCGCTTACTCCGTGGGCGATCAGGTGCTGTGCTTCCAGGGGCACCCCGAGTTCGTCGCTGACTACTCCCGTGCCATCCTGGACCTGCGCAAGGACTTCCTGGGCGATGAGGTCTACAGCCAGGGCGTGAGCGGTCTGGATCGTGATCATCAGGGCGCCGCTGTCGCCGAGTGGATGATGCGATTCATCGCTCGCGACCGCGCAGCCTGACGTCGCACCGCGACAGAAAAAGCCCGCCAATGGCGTAATGCTGTTCAGTTAGCCCCGCCAACGAGGTGTCGCTGTTGTTGTAGGAGCGAGCTTGCTCGCGAAGCTTTCCGGGATATCGCCCATTCGCCAGCAAGCTGGCTCCTACAGCGTTTCCCCGCTGCAGAAACCAAGAACGCCGCTCACCCGGTGAGGGATTAGCGGCGTTCTTATGTGAACAGCATTACGCCAATGGCGGGCTCTTTCATGGGCTGGAGTCAGGCATTGCGTGGGGCGGCGTTCACAGCCATCCGTAGTACTTGAAGCTGGCGTACAGCGCGGTACAGCCGGTTGCCACCACGCCCAGCACACCGAAGTAACCGTAATGCCAGGTCAGCTCCGGCATGTACTCGAAGTTCATCCCGTAGATGCCGGCAATCGCCGTGGGGAACGCGAGAATGGCCGCCCAGGCGGCGAACTTGCGTTGCACCACGCTCTGCCGTGAGGACTCCAGCAGCAGGCCGATCTCGATGGCATGGTCAGCCATCTCGCGCAGGCCGGTGAGGTCCTCCAGCAGCCGATTGACGTGGATGGCGATGTCGCGGAAGTACGGACGCATCTGCTTGTCGATGAAGGGGAAGTCCAGGCGCTGCAGCTCTTCGCAGATCTCCCCCATGGGGCCGATGTAGCGGCGTAGGCGCAGCAAGTCGCGACGCAGGCAATGGATGCGTTCGACGTCGGCGTGGCCCAGCGGGCGTTCCAGCACGGCCTGCTCGATCTCTTCCAGTTCCGAGTGGAAGCTGTCCATCAGCGGCCGGTAGTTCTCCATCACGAAGCTGAGCAGGGCGTAGAGCACGAAGTCCTCGCCGTGCTCGAGCAGCAGCGGGCGCGCCTCGCAGCGCTGGCGAACGCGGGAGTAGGGGGCGGACTCGCCGTAGCGGGCGCTGATGATGTAGCCGTTGCCGGCGAACAGCTGCGTTTCGATGAACTGCAACTCGCCTTCCACCTCGATGGGCGAATACACCACCAGGAACAGGGCGTCGCCGAAGGTTTCCAATTTGGGCCGGGTGTGGCGCGTGAGGGCATCTTCCAGCGCCAGTTCATGCAGGTCGAACTGCCGTTGCAGGTTGCTCAGTTCCTCGGCACCGGGGTCATGCAGGCCAATCCAGACGAAATGCCCCGGCTTACTGGCCCATTGCAGGCCTTCATCGAGGGTTATGTCGGTGACTTTCCGGCCCTTGGCATATACAGCGGCGGCAACGACTCGACCCATGGTTCAGCTGTTCCTTCATCCGTTTATGTGTGGCGGAGATTATCGCGCCTGATCTTCTGAGTCTTGCCGAAGGCCGAGGTTCTGCAATGGCGTGACTAGAGCGTTTGCTCTAGATTGTTCACGCCTCTCGACCAGAACAAGGAGAACAAAGTGACCGAGGCTTTCCGCTTTTCCGCAGGGCGATTCGAGTGCCCCTATCGCGTCTATCGATCCTCCGTCCTCGGCCCCGTGTTGATCCTGCTGCCGGCCATGGGCGTCGCCGCGCGCAAGTACGAAAACTTTGCCCTGGGCCTGGTCGCTGCCGGTAACCAGGTACTGGTGGTCGATTGGCCGGGTCAAGGGGGAAGCGGCCCGCGTCCGAACCGGCGGCTCGACTATGGCTACCGCGACCTGATCGATGAATTTGTGCCGAGCCTGCTGGCCACCGCCAGGGCGCATTTTCCAGAGGGTCGACTGGTGCTTCTGGGCCACAGCCTGGGTGGACACATCGCCACATTGTTCGCCGCAGCGAATCCGCATTCTGATGTGGCTGTGGTGGGCGTGGCCTGCGGGAATATCCACTTCCGTAACTGGGAAGGCCGACGGCGCCTGCTCACCCCGTCGGTGGCGCTGTGCTTCAACCTGCTGACAGCCCTGTTCGGCTACCTGCCTGGAAAGACCATCGGCTTTGGCGGCCACGAAGCGCGCAGCCTGATGCGCGATTGGGGCCGGGTAGCGTGGACGGGCAGCTTCGATCACCTCGGCCTGGATCTGGTCCATCCACACAGCAACCCAACACCGTCTCTGTTCATTGGCATTCATGGCGACCCCTTTGCGCCGGAAGCCTCGACCCGTGGGTTGGCGGCATTGATCCAGGAGCAGCCCGAGGTCCATATGCTGAACTCGCCAAGACCAGCCTCGGAAAATCCCCATAGCGCCTGGTTACGTTCGCCGGCGAAGGTCGTCGAGGAAGTTATCGGCGGTCTGGCGCAGTTTTCCGGCCAATTCGCCGCCGGTCAGCTCGCCTGAAATATCCTGTTACGTCCGCTGGGGTTCACGACTAGTGTTCAGAACATAGTCGAGGACAGAAAGCGGAGGCGGGTCATGGTGCTGAAGAAGTGCGTATTGGCGGTGGTGATCTGCTCGGTTTTGAGCCTGTCGTTTGCCTTTGTGCCGGTCGATCTGTCCAGCTCATCGGTTGCCTATGCCAAGGATGGGGGAGGCGGCGGTGGTGGGGGAGGCGGTGGCGGTGGCGGGGGCGGCAGCGGCGGAGGCGGTGGTGGAGGTAGCGGTGGTGGTGGCGGCCATGGCGGCAGTGGTAGCGGCGGTGGCGGCCATGGCGGTGGAAGTGGTAGCGGTGGCGGAGGCCATGGCGGCAGTGGCAGTGGTCACGGCGGCAGCGGCCACAGCGGTGACGGCGGCGGCCATTCCGGCAATAGTGGCCAGGGCAGTTCCCACAGCGACCGTGGCGCTGACGACGGCGCTGGCCACGACGATGGCGGTCCCCATGGCGTTGGCCATGGCGCGGACGACGGAGCGGACCATGATGTTGGCGAAGCCCACGGTGTGGGCCACGGCGCAGACGATGGCGCCGACCATGACGTCGGCGACGATCACGGCCAACATGCCGGTGGCGAACCGGGAGACGACAACGGTGGCGCGATGTGACGGCCCAATGAAAAAAAGCCCCGCGAATGCGGGGCTTTTTCGTGATCGGGCGTCAGGCCAGGTGCTGCTTGTCCAGCTCGATGGCGGCGTCCAGGGTTTCCAGAAGCGCCTTGCGGACCTTGAGCTTGGTATTGCGGTGAGCGGTCATGTTGATCTTCTTCAGCTGCAGGGCGGCGGCACGCGCGGTCTCTTGCAGTTGCTCGACGGGCACGACCTTGTCGAGGAAGCCGGCATCCACTGCGCCCTGCGGATCGAACATCTCGCCGTTGATCACCGAGCGGTGGAAGGCGGACCTGCGCAGGCGATCACGGGCCAGTTCGATGCCGACGTGATGCATGGTCATGCCGATCTGCACTTCGTTCAGGCCGATGTTGAATGGGCCTTCGACGCCGATGCGGTAATCCGCGGACAGCAGGATGAACGCACCCTTGGCTACGGCATGCCCCGGGCAGGCGACGATGACGGGGTAGGGATGCGCCAGCATGCGGCGAGCCAGGGTGGACCCGGCAGCGACCAGGGCAACGGCGTTCTGCGGACCGGACGTCATCACCTTGAGGTCGTAGCCGCCGGAAAGAATTCCCGGCTGGCCGGTGATGATCACGATGGCGCGATCCTGTTCAGCGCGATCCAGCGCAGTGTTGAAGGCAGCGATCACATCCGGGGAGATGGCATTCACCTTGCCGTTACTGAGGGTCAGGGTGGCGATGCCGTCTTCGAGTTGGTAGGAGATCAGCTCACTCATGGCAGGTTCCTTGTTAAGAAGTGGACCGACGTTACTCAGCGCCACCGTGGAGGTAAAGGACTGAGACTGACCAGCGAGTCACCCCTGGCGTCGACCCGGCCCGAACGTGTCCAAAGCCCCTTCTTGGCCACTTGACAGCGGAATTGGAAATTGGCATGCGAAAACTTTCTTCATAAACGCATGAAATTTATGAAAAAAGTGTTTGCATTCCAGAAAGCTCTCCACTAAATTAGCGCACCTCGACGGGGCCAACGCCTCGAAGAGATTCCGGTGAGGTGTCCGAGCGGTTGAAGGAGCACGCCTGGAAAGTGTGTATACGGGAAACCGTATCGTGGGTTCGAATCCCACCCTCACCGCCACTTTCCGTATAGATAAGCCCCTGATTTCGAAAGAGATCAGGGGCTTTTTCTTTGCCTGCGAAAAAGCGGGTGTCGGAAAAGTGTCGAAGTTGTCGCTTCGGCCACTTCCATTCGCTGGGAACATGAGTCGGTGCTCGACGCGATGCAGTCCCGCTTAGATCAGGCACCGGAGATTATGCGCATCGGTCGCCAACCAATGGAGCATCCGTTCGGCACGTTGAAGACCTGGATGGGCGCCACCCATTTCCTCACCAAGACGCTCGACCGGGTTAGCACGGAAATGAGGCTGCATGTGCTCGTCTACAACTTCAAACGGATGCTGAACCTGATGGGCAATAGTGCGCTGATGGCAGCGATAAAAGCCTGAAACCCCATTGGCGACCCGCTGAGCTCGTCGTACTACGTCGCGGAAACCGCATCCCCCCAACCCAGCTGAATGACTCAGATTGGCACGCCAGGCGCCTACGGGGTCTCTGGGCGCTGATAAAACAATCCAGCATCCAGCTACCCATCACCAACCGCGTTTTTACACGGCCTGGGCCAGGAGCAGTCATTGTTCAGGGCGATGGTGTCAGCATCGCAGCGGCCAGCTCGTCCAGATCGATGGAGGCACGATTGAGATAAAACTCGGGACCGCCGCTGCCAGCGTTACCACCGCTCGCCATCTCCTGCAGTTGCGGACGTACGAACAGATAGCTGGCCTTGGCCTTCGACAGCACCTCGGCATGCTCGAGATGGCGTGTCAGTAATGTCTCGAAACGCTGCTCGATTGTCTGATCGAGCGCTTTTGCCTGGTCTGGCGTCAGCGTCAGGCCGCTCTTGTGCGACAGCGGATAGTGGCGAATCTGATAATCCAGCAGCAGCGTAGCCAGGGCCTGGCTTTGCGCCCACAGGTCGGCGGAGGCAGGATCGGGCCCGGCACTCGCATAAGCAGTAGAGGCCGCCTGCTGCAGCTGTCGCTGATGGGCGAGCAATTGCTGGATCAGCTCGGGGTAATGCGCGCGCTTGGCTCGAGGCAGTTGATCGAGGGTGTCGAAAACTTCCTTCATGGCACGCAGCGGCTGCACCAACGCCTCGGGCTGTCCCAGCTGTACCGTGTAGGTTTCCATTATGTTGAGGTGCTCGAAGGTAGCGTTCAGGCCGCGCGGGTCGGGCGTTCGTTCGGCCGGATTGAAATAGACCATCGCACTGGCACACATCAATTGGCTACGACTGCGGATTTCACTCAACTGCCCGGCGCTTCGCCCATCCCCCCAGACCAGCGGGCAGATAAGGCACAACAGGAGCAGAAGCGACTTCTTTTGCATGATCCATACCCTCAATTCTTGTTGTTATGTCGGCTTACAGTGCAAAACCATGCAGCCCATCCCGACGGGTTCCCAAGCGTCCAGCCTCCGGCGCAAGCAGACTCATCGTGGCTCGCCAAGCCTGTAACAACGGGCATCAAGATTCCCGCACAGGTGAAAAGCTGATCGGCCAACTGGCGGATAGTAGTGGGGACAAAAAAGGGGCACATACTCCAAAAGGGGGACATCAGAGCAACATAGCGACGGCCGAAGTCAGGCCGTCGCCAACCGGCCAACAGCGCACGGTCAGAATCCGCAAGTCACCTGACTGACGCGGCATCCAGAGAGCTGCCTACGGTTCAAAGTGCGCGCCCCCTGGGCAAACCCTTGCCGCGATCTCCGAGAATTTCATCAGCAGGTTTTTACTTTCTGTGCTTGGTTAAAACAGGGTGTTACGGCCTCGTAGAAAGACATGCGCCGGCCAAGGAGACGCGAGAATGTCAGAACCGACGCAGAAGCTTCGTTTGAGCGCATTGATTGCCTTGGTAGTGGGGTCGATGATCGGTGGCGGGATCTTTTCCTTGCCGCAGAACATGGCCGCGCGCGCTGATGCCGGGGCCGTGCTTATTGGATGGGCGATCACCGCGGTGGGCATGCTGACCCTGGCGTTCGTATTCCAGACGCTGGCGAACCGCAAACCGGAGCTCAACTCCGGGGTGTATGCCTACGCCAAGGCCGGGTTTGGCGACTACATGGGCTTTTCTTCGGCATGGGGCTACTGGATCAGTGCCTGGCTGGGCAATGTCGGCTATTTCGTTCTGCTGTTCAGTACCCTCGGCTTTTTTTTCCCGGTGTTCGGCCAAGGCAACACGCCCACCGCCATCGCTTGTGCGTCCCTGCTGCTGTGGTGCGTGCACTTTCTGGTGCTGCGCGGGATCAAGGAAGCGGCGTTCATCAATCAGCTGACCACCGTGGCCAAGGTGGTGCCCTTGGTCACCTTCATTGCGATTGCCGCCGTGGCCTTCGATGCGGACATTTTCACCCGCGATATCTGGGGGCGTAGCAACCCGGACTTCAGCGGCGTGATGGATCAGGTGCGCAACATGATGCTGGTGACGGTGTTCGTGTTCATCGGTATCGAAGGCGCCAGTGTCTATTCAGCCAGGGCCGAGAAGCGGGCCGACGTCGGCCGCGCCACGGTTATCGGCTTCCTCGGCGTGCTGGCGCTGCTGGTGCTGGTGAACCTGCTGTCGCTTGGGATCATGAGCCAACCGGAATTGGCCGCCCTGCAGAACCCATCGCTGGCGGGGGTGCTCGAACGTATTGTCGGTCCGTGGGGGGCGTTGTTCATCAGCCTCGGCCTGGCCATTTCATTGCTCGGTGCCTTGTTGTCCTGGGCGCTCCTGTGCGCGGAAATCCTGTTCGCCACCGCCAAGGACAAAACCATGCCGGCGTTTCTCAGAAAGGAAAACGCCAACCATGTGCCGGTCAATGCACTATGGCTGACCAATGCAATGATTCAGCTTTTCCTGTTGATCACGCTGTTTTCTGCAGGCACTTACACCAGCCTGATCTACCTTGCCTCGTCGATGATCATGGTGCCGTACCTATGGTCGGCGGCCTATGCGCTGCTGCTGACCCAGCGTGGCGAAACCTACGAGCAGGCCGGGACGGAACGCACCAGGGATCTGCTTATCAGCGGTGTCGCACTCGGCTATGCAATCTGGCTGTTGTATGCCGGCGGGGTAAAGTACCTGCTGCTATCCGCCTTGCTCTATGCGCCGGGCGTGGTGCTTTTTGCCAAGGCAAAACGTGAACAAGGTCAGCCGCTTTTTACTCATATCGAAAAGGGAATTTTTGTTTGCGTCGTCGTCGCAGCGGGCTTCGCCGCCTATAGCTTGTATAGCGGCGTGCTGTCGCTGTAGGCGCAACCTGCTTGATTACCGATGAACCAGAAAACCCGGCGTATAGCCGGGTTTCAGGTGGGGGGTGGCAGCGGTTTATTCAGGCATCCGGCGCGGATCGCCTTCCGTCGGTGGGGCGGGCCGTTCGGTGCCCGGGTCGCCGGGGCGCTCCCAGTTGGGCCGCTCACCAGGTTGTTGCCTCCGAGGATCCATCGGATCGTCAGGGTTCGGGTTGTTTGGGTTGTTCGGGTTTGGCGCCTGGTTCTGTGTCTGGTTCATACATCACCTCACGTGAGGCCGGAATTTGGCCTCAACCGTTCGAGGTATCAGGTTTCGGAGTCGTTCAACCTTTCCGCTGAGGCGAGCTCGGCGGCGACCAGGGCCGATGACCGGGCCGGGATGAAGATGATGTCGTACTCGCGCCCGATGGTGCGCAGGATGGTCATCCCGATGCCGAGGCGTATCGCGATCTGTCTCGCATTGGTCGTCTTGGCCAGTTCGCGCACCTCGGGTGCGAGTTCGGCACGCCTGGCCCGTTGCCTGGCTGCGAGCGTGTCCGGGTTCTGCTTTACGGGTTTCGGCTCCGTGGTGGGGAGCTTCGAGGCATGTGGCGCCGGCTCGACTTCGCGACGTGCTGGCCTGGGTTTGGGTTCCAACGGTGGTGCTTCTTCGATTCGTCCGCCGTCCGCAAGGAAGCGAGCGACCTGGTCGGCGAGACTGGCGCTGGCGCGGCTGTTCGCCTCCACGGAATAGAGTTCGTGGCTGATCATGGCTAGTCCTGACGTTAGGGCACGGGCGATCCCCGGCGCCTTACAGGTTCGAATGGGGGAGAAAGAAATAAGTGCCAACTGATTGCTCAGTGGTCTGGGACTTCGGGGATGCGCGGCTGGGTTGTGTAGGAGCGAGCTTGCTCGCGAAGGACGCGGCTCCGAAGGTTCGCGAGCAAGCTCGCTCCTACATGTGAGTCGCGCAAAAAGGAGCCGCAGCAATCCACGGGATGCTGCGGCTCGTGAGTCGGTCTGCGGGCTGTTACAGGGAGCCCAGACCGTGGTCTGTCGTACCTGCACCGGGCTTCGCGATAAACCGTCTCACATCAGATTCGAGCAGACGTGGAATGAATTCGTTCGAGGCCATTCGTCGATGCAGCGCGGGGGGAGGGCGGTACGCGTCACTGCCGGCAAGTCGGTTCGTGGAGACGGCGGTCAGCGTGCCAGGCAGGAGGTGGTCGGGGGGCCTGCAGAGACGCCGCTGATCGCCGCCTCACACAGGTTCCGATCACGCGTGTGGCGATCTTGTTCAAGGAATATTTCGGTAGCTTTGTGTAGGAGCGAGCTGCTCGCGAAAGACCGGACTCCGAAGATTCGCGAGCAAGCTCGCTCCTACATGTGCAAACACCGCGAGGTCGATGCCATTCAGAATTTCACCTTCACCCCGATCATCCCTTCGAGCCCTTTGCTCTCATCGTCCAGTCCTTTCTGGTAACCCGCGGAGAACGTCAGGGACGTGTCTTCATCGATCTGGTGGTCGACACCCAGGTTGATCTCCAGTGACGACCCGCCCATGTCGGAGACGAAGGGCACCTTGCCTTGTGCCGAAGAGAATTCCGTTTTCGGCTGACCCTTGAACTCGTGCCAGATGCTCGGCCGTATCCAGGCATTGGTGCGTTGCACTTCGCCCTTGTCGTTCTCCCGGAACCAGTCCTTGTCGATTCGTACACCGAGGCGGCCCGTCAGGGAGTCGACATCGTCGAACTCGACATCGGCGGCGGCATCGTGGCTGTCTTCGAGCTTGAACTTGCTGACGATCAGTTGGGCTTGCGGCTCGATCTTCAACGTCTTGTCGTCGTTGACCGCGAACGGATACCCCGCTTCCACAGACGCCGTGACACCGTTCCCCTTGGTTTTCAGTTCGGCCATGTCTTCGGACTGCGCATCGACGTCGATGTGGCTGAACTGCAGAACGCCATCGACATACCAGCCTTCCGGGCCGAAGTGCGTCCAGTAGCCACCGACACCGTAGCCGCGCAGGTCGTCGTTGCCGGCCGCTTCACCGTCCGAGTGGGTGACGCCTGCGGACATCTTGCCGGCGAAGAGGGAGAGGCCGAGCTGGTCGGTGCTCCCGTCCGTATCTTCGAAGCGGAGGAGGTCGAGGCCGACCTGGAAGGCTTGCAGGTGGTAGTCGTAGTCGGCGCCATTGGCCAGCTCATCTTCGCCCTGGCGATAGATCAGCCGTCCCCAGCCGAGCGATGGGCCGTACTCCTCGACTTCTTCAGCAGGCAACGGGTCCACGGAGCGGCGGACTTCCTCGCCAACGCGCTCATGCAGTGTGTCCACCATGGCATGGCCGAAGTGCAGGGCCAGGTTCGGGATGGCGCTGTAGAGCGAAGTTTCGGCGCGATAGTTGGGGACCTGGGGAGGAAGCGGGCGTTCCGGGACAGTGGGTTCTTCCGGCTCCACGGGGGCGACCGGGCTCACAGGGTCGACCGGGTCAACGGGATCGACTGGGTCCACAGGGTCGATCGGATCAACGGGATCGACCGGGTCCACAGGGTCGATCGGATTAACGGGATCGACCGGGTCCACAGGGTCGACCGGGTCAACGGGATCGACCGGGTCCACAGGGTCGACCGGGTCAACGGGATCAACCGGGTCCACAGGATCGACCGGATCAACGGGATCGACGGGGTCAACAGGATCAATAGGGTCTGCATCCTTGGTCGAGCGCAGGTACCAGGCGTCCGCGTTGCTGTCGTCCAGGCTGGAGCGATACAGGGTGTACTCGTAGGGGCCGGCCTTGACGTGATGGAGCAGGCGGAAGGCGTCTGCGTCCGTGGTGCCCTGGTTGATCGCGTCCACGACCTTGATGCCATTGCCCTGGGTCAGTGCCCCGGGGCCGCCCGCGTTCCTGATCCACAGATTGCTGCTGCCACTGGCCTTGCCGCCGTCGATCACCAGTTGATCGGAAGGTGAGTCGTCGTCGTACAGGTAGGTATTCAATGCAAGGGTGGCGTTGTCGCCCTGGTAATCGTTGACGGTCAGCCTCTTGTACTGGCCGCCGACGGGCGCGCTGAAGTCGATCAGGCTGGTGTCGGCGTTCAAGGTGCTCAGATTCGAGTCCCCCGTCAGGTGCCAGATGCTGGCTTCGCGCAGGGTCACGCTGGAGTGGCTGCCGGCAGCGGTGGCGGCCGAGCCGGTCACTATCGAGCCCGAGAGATCGAGGGTGGCATGGCCGGCAGCGTCGAACGATTGGCCTATCCCTTGCCATTGCCCCGTGCCCATGTCCGGTACGGAGGTACCGTCGCTGGCCACCGAGCTGTCGACGTTCAGCCACTGGCCGCTACCCCCGACGATGGCATTCTCGAGGGCGATGTCGGCAACGCCAGCGACGGCGATACCGGCGCCGTCGCGGTTGCTCAGCACGGCATTGCTCAGGTCGACTTCACCCTTCTGCGCCTCGGTGCCTTGCGCGTACAGCGCGGAGGCGTGATCGCCGCTGGCCGAGATAACCAGGTCGCTGCCGCTGATGCTGCCACCGTGCTTGGCCACCGCGCCGTGACCGGCGATGCCGGTGGTGGTGATGCCGACCTGGTCCAGCTCGACAGTACTGCCGTTGTTGGCGATGGCGCCCAATGCGCCGATGCCATTGCTGGTGACCACGCTGTTGGCGGCGGACAGGGCCGCGCCGGATTCGGCCTGCAGGCCGTGGGACTGCAGACCCTCGGTATGCACGCTGGCATTGCTCAGGTTGAGGGTGGCGGTTTCGTCCTGGTAGCGACGGCTGACCAGAGCGCCGGCGGCGTGATCGCCCAGGGTGTTCACCGTCACGTTGCTGGCGTCCAGGCTCACCGGGCCCGGTTTGATCGAGCCGATGCCGGCATACAAACCGACCGAGTAGGCGCCCTCAGTGCGTACAGAAACATCGTCGAGGAGCATGCTGCCGCCATCGTCGACCGCGGCGCCGTAGGCCTGGGAGCCCTGGGTCACCACGCTGGTACGGGTGGCGCTGAGAAGGGCGCCCGGATTGCGCGACGCCAGCCCGTGGGGAAAGGTCAGGTTGGAGGCGACCGGTGAACCGTTGCCCGTGGTAGTGATCGCGCTGTCGCTGACGGTCACGGTGGCGCCGACATCGGCCAGTATCCCCATGGCATTGTCATTGCCGTGGGTGGTGACGGAGACGTTGTTGACGCTGATGGTCGACTGGCTGCCGGCGATCGCGGTCGAGTAGTTGCCGTCGGTGGTCACCGAGCCTCTGTCGATGCTGATGGCCGCGCCATCCTGAGCACGCACGCCGATGCTGCTGCCTTGGGTGGTGTGCACGTCGCTGCGGGACAGGGCCAGGCTGGAGCCCGCGCCTTCCACCAGCACGCCGGGTGACCAGGGGCCGACAGCGCCAGGGGCGGCGGTGACCAGGATGCGGCTGTCGTCGACTTCGCCGGTCGCTCCCCCCTTCAGATAGACGCCCATCGAACGTGCGCCTTCGGTGGTCAGGTCGCTGTTGGCGACGCGCACATGAGAGCCGGCACCTTCGCCGGATACGCCATGGCCAAAGGTGCCTTGGGCCAGGAGTTTCGAGTTCTCCACGACAATACTGCCCCCGTCCATCGCGCGAGCTGCCGCCGCCGGGTTGGCGATGCTGCCGCCGCCGGCGACGGTCAACGTGCTGGCGTCCAGTGCCACGCTGCTGCCGGCACCTTCCGCACGTGCTCCCCCGACGTTGGCGCCCAGCGTAATCAGGTCGAGGTCCGAACCGGTTATCTGGCCGCCGGCCAGCGCATGCAGCGCCGCGGTCGTGGCGGTACTGGTAGCCGCACTGACGACCTCTACCGCACTGTTGCTCAGGATTATCCGGCCGCCGTCCTCGGCGCGCGCCGCGCTGGCACTGCTGCCACCTATCGAGAGGGCGATATCGCTGCCCTCGATCCGGGTGTTCGCGCCGCTGGCCAGCAGGCCATGACTCAGGCTCAAGGCCTTTTCGCCATCCACGGGCGCAGATGTGGACACGCCAGCGCCACTGGTGACCACCTCGGCGCCGCCGAGGATGACCGTGGCGCCGTTGCGCGCCCAGACGCCAACCGAGCCTTTGCCGGAGGTGCCGACATGCCCACCGGTGACGGTGGCGCTGCTGCCGTCCACCAGGATGCCGTGGCCATTGCCGCCCGAGGTATTCACGTCGGTGCCGCTCATCTCGACGCTGGCGCCATCTTCGATGCGCATGCCATAAGCCGATCCGCCGCTGGTGCTGACGCTGGCCTCGTTGACGAGGAGCTGGCTACCGGCGCCGGTCACCTGCACAGCATGGCTGCCACCCGTCGTGGTGCTGCGCGCGCCGCTGGTCGTGACACTCACGCCATCGCTCAGGTGTGCTGCCGCTCCACCCTCTACCTTCAGGCCAACCGCGCCCCACGAGGAGGTGCTGACCGCGCCGCCGGAAATATCTGCCGCGGAGCCAGAACCCGTGATGACGACGCCACGATTGTTGTTGCCCTTGGCGCCACCGCCGACCAGCACGTTGCTATCGGTCAGCGAGATGGAAGCGCCGCCATCGACGATCATGCCAGTCATGTCGCTGGCCGTGATGACGGCGCCCGCCCCGGTCTTCGGCTCCAGCACCACATCACTGCCGGTGATCGCGACATGGCCGCCGTCAGTGACGTGAACACCGATCTGGTTCCTGGCCTGGGTCGCATTCAGCGCGCTGCTCTCCACACGACCGCTGGCGAACTGGATATCGTCGCCGGCACCTGCCTCGATGCCTGTGGTGCCAGTAGCGCCCAGCTTGATCACCTGATCGGCATGGCTGCCTGAGCTCGCGATTCCCACCGCGCCTGCCGTGGTCAGGGTGATGGGCGCCGGCGCACCCAGCAGGGCGCGGGCCATGAACACCTGGGGCGCTTCTTGGGCAGCCTGCATCGCCACTTCCAGGTAGGACGGCGGCAATTGCCCGGCTTCGGGCTGGCTGTCGAGGTCCAGGCTCGCCGCAGACGGCCGGTTCAACTCCTCCGGCTCGGTGGTGAGCAGCGTATCCATGGCTTCGGCCTCCGCGATACGGATGCTGAACAGGGTGGCGAGTCCCACGCTGATGACATGCGCCAGCGTGTTGTGGCGCAGATCGTCGAGAACAAGCGGGGCACTGGGGCGGGGTGGCTTTTTCATGATGATCTCCAGGACGCAAGGGGTTTGCCTGGAGAGCAGTATTTTCTTAGCTACCTAACTAATCCGTAGGAGTGCATGCCACGTCTTGTAGGAGTAATCCCAATTAGTTGCGGTGATCTAGGCTTGGACGAGGCATGAGCGAAGGAACGTAAGGTGAGCCGGATTCTGATCGTCGATGACCAGCCACTCTTGTGCAGGGCCTTGAAGGCGCAGGTCGAACAACTGGGCCACGAAGTGCTGGCCATGGCCGACTGCGGCTCGCAGGCGCTTGCCATGGCAAGGGAACTGCGCCCTGATCTGGTCATCCTCGAGTTGTCGATTCCGCGACATGGCGGGCTGGAACTGGTGCGACGGCTTCGCGGCCATGACGAGCAGTTGAAGGTCGTGGTATTCAGCGCCCACAACGTCCGCCAGTTTGCGCCGCGCTGCCAGGCCCTGGGGGCATCGGGGTTCGTCAGCAAGCAGGACCAGCCCGCCGAGCTGAACCTGGCCATCAGCGCCGCATTGCATGGACGCAGCTACTTTCCCCGGGTCCTGGAGGCAGGCGGGGAACCGCAGCCGGACGAGCTTGGCCAGCTCTCCGCGCGGGAGCTGACGGTCCTGCACCATCTGGCCCAGGGGTATACCAACCAGCAGATTGCCGATGAGCTGGTTCTCAGTTTCAAGACGGTCAGCACCTACAAGACGCGGCTTCTCGAGAAGCTGCATGCGGGCTCACTGGTGGAGCTGGTCGAGATTGCCCAGCGCAACGGCCTTTGCCGTCCCGATTCCCATAGCATCGAGCTGACGCCTGCACCCAGCGAATGGGCCAATGAACTGGACCGCCTGCGGCCCTTGGTCGAGGACTCCCCCTACGCGATGTACGTACGCGACCGTGAAGGTCGGCTGCTGCTCTGCAATCAACGCTTTCTCAATTACTACCAAACGACGTCTGAGCGCGTCGAAGGCACTCGAATCGGCGAGGGAGGGTGGTTCACGCCCGAGCTTGGTGCTCGTGTCCTGCGGCGCTACCTGGGATTGATCGAGGACGAGACATCCTTCAGCGGCGATGGCATGGTTGAAATCTTCGGGCAGAGGCGGTTGGTACACGCTTGGCTTTTTCCCTTTCGCAATGCGCAAGGACGCGTGCTCGGCATGCTCGGCGGGATGGTCGACCTCAGCGAGCACAACCGTTTGGTGCAAGCGCTACGCAATGCCAAGGAACAGGCCGAAGCGCGGCACAGGCACGATGTCGAGTTGCTGCGTAGCCTGGCTGGCGATCTCCAGTCCGGCCTCGACCTGCTGCCGCAAGCCGGCAACGTTTCGCCCATTCACAGGCTCGCAGCGAGGCTCAGTCTTTTCGCCGATATCGCAGGGGGTGGCCTGACCCTTTCTCCATCCCCATGCTCAGCGGTCGATCTGGTCCGGCAGGGGGTGGAGGCCTGGAAAGCGACCGGCGAGTATCCGGGCATCCAGATCGACCTCAATTACCAGGACTCGATTCCCGCCGTCTGGGTGGACGAGGAGCACTTCCTGCACCTGATCGACGTACTGCTGAGCCGCGCTGCCAGACCGAGCCCCGGCGGGGCCATCCTGGTCAGCCTGCAAGGTACGGTGGCCCCCGCCGGGATCGTCGAACTCACGCTGCAACTGTCCGGCCCTCCTGTAGCCTCGCCGGTTCGAAGAAAGCCCCATGACATCGACCGGCGCCTCGCGGAGCAGTTGACGACCTTCCTGGCAGGCCGTTACAGCGCCGAGCCCGAGCAAGTCGTCCACCTTTCCCTGCCGCTAGCCATTCCGAGCTAGCCGCCCGGCTTTTGTAGGTTGTGGCTGAGCTACGCGAAGCCCAACGCGCGGCCCGACCGTAACGCACGGGACTTGCACTTGTAGGAGCGAGCTTGCTCGCGAAGCTCCCGAGCCAGGGCTTTCGCGAGCAAGCTCGCTCCTACACAAAGCCCAGCCCAATTCGCACGTGCCTCCCATCGGTTATCCATTTCCCACCCCATTGGGGGTGGGGAAAGACACTCGCATCCTGAATAGGCTGTCAGTGCCCATGGCTCCGTCGAGCCATGGGCCTGTTCAGAGAGGTGAGTGTTGTGAACCGCAGTCTTTCCACGTTAACCGGCAGGAGCCGCAAGCTCGATGGTGGCGCCGTGTTCGGCAGTACGCCGCGGCGTGCCTGGATCGAGTGGATGAGCCCCGACTACGACAACCAGGTTGAGATGGCGAGTCGCGCGCTGCTGGTGCAGCAGGACGGCCTGAACATCCTGGTCATGGCCGGGACCGATGCGCTCCTGGCGCCGCCCCCGCGCACCTGCCGTTGCCAGCCGCAGGCCCAGGGTCTGCTGGACAGCCTTGCCCGTCATGGTCTGGGGGAAGGGCAGATCCATGCCGTGGTCCTGACCCACCTCCACGCGGTGCTGCCCCATGATGTGGAAGAGGCAGTCCGCGAGGGCAATGCCCCCAGGCTGCTGTTCCCGGTAGCGCGCTATCTGACCGGTCGGCGCCACTGGCTGCGGGCCCGGCATCCGCATCCCCGTGATCGCGCGCTGTTCGTGCCGCAGATCATCCGGCAACTGGAAGCCAGCGGCCGCCTGAAACTGCTGGACGAAAAGCGTTGCGACTTTCTGGGCGCTGGCTGGCGCTTCCATGTCAGCGACGGTTACACGCCAGGCCAGCTGCTGCCGGAAATCGACATGCCTGGCGGTCCGATCGTGTTCGCGGGTGACCTGGTGCCCGCTGTGCACTGGCTCAGGCTCGACCTGACCACCGCCTTCGACCGCAATCCGGAATGCCTGATCGACGAAAAGGAACGCCTGCTGGACCACCTGGTGGCCAATGGCGGGCGTCTGTTCCTGCCGCGTGATCCCGGTGTCGCAATGATCAAGGTCCTGCGCGACCGGCAATCCCGCTACCAACCCTTCGACCACCACGCCGACCTGCATCGGCTGGATAGTTGATAGCCCTTTAACCGATCCCCTTCGAGGGAAATGGGGACGCTCTGTCCCATGCAACAGGAGCCCTGGATGAAAGTACTGGTCGCGGTAAAACGCGTGGTCGATTTCAACGTCAAGGTCCGCGTCAAGGCGGACAACTCCGGCGTCGACCTCGCCAACGTGAAAATGGCGCTGAACCCCTTCTGCGAGATTGCCGTGGAAGAGGCCGTGCGCCTGAAAGAACAAGGCATCGCCACGGACGTGGTGGTGGTGACCGTGGGTAGCAGCGGTGCCCAGGAGCAGCTGCGCACCGCCCTGGCCCTGGGCGCTGATCGCGCCATCCTGGTCGAGTCCAATGACGAATTGAATTCCCTGACCGTGGCCAAGCTGCTGAAGGCTGTGGTCGAGAAAGAGCAGCCGCAGCTGGTCATCCTCGGCAAGCAGGCCATCGACAGCGACAACAACCAGACCGGCCAGATGCTCGGCGCCCTCACGGGCTATGCCCAGGGCACCTTCGCCTCCAAGGTCGAGCTGGCGGGCGACAAGGTCAACGTCACCCGTGAAATCGACGGCGGTCTGCAGACCGTTGCGCTGGCCCTGCCGGCGATCGTCACCACCGACCTGCGTCTGAACGAGCCGCGCTACGCGTCGCTGCCGAACATCATGAAGGCCAAGAAGAAGCCGCTGGACGTGGTGACCCCGGATGCCCTGGGCGTTTCCACTGCCTCCACCGTCAAGACCCTGAAAGTTGAAGCACCGGCCGCCCGTCAGGCGGGTATCAAGGTCAAGTCCGTGGCTGAACTGGTCGAGAAACTGAAGAACGAAGCGAAGGTGATCTGAGATGGCAATCCTGGTAATCGCTGAACACAACAACAGCGCGCTGGCAGCCGCCACCCTCAACACCGTTACCGCCGCTCAGGAGATCGGTGGTGATATCCACGTTCTGGTCGCTGGCCAGGGCGTCGGTGCCGCTGCAGAAGCTGCCGCCAAGGTCGCTGGCGTCTCCAAGGTGCTGGTCGCCGACCACGCGGCCTACGCGCACCAGCTGCCGGAAAACGTCGCGCCCCTGGTGGCCTCCATCGCCCGCGACTTCAGCCACGTGCTGGCGCCGGCTACCACCAACGGCAAGAACTACCTGCCGCGCGTGGCTGCCCTGCTGGACGTCGACCAGATCTCCGAGATCATCGCCGTTGAAAGCGCCGACACCTTCAAGCGTCCGATCTACGCCGGCAACGCCA
>NZ_QJRF01000059.1 GCF_013393345.1 Pseudomonas taiwanensis | reverse complement strand
TCGATGATCTTGGCTACAACGCCGGCACCAACGGTACGGCCGCCTTCGCGGATCGCGAAGCGCAGGCCATCTTCCATGGCGATCGGAGCGATCAGGGTGACAACCATCTTGATGTTGTCGCCCGGCATTACCATCTCAACGCCTTCCGGCAGTTCGCAGTTACCGGTCACGTCAGTGGTACGGAAGTAGAACTGCGGACGGTAGCCTTTGAAGAACGGGGTGTGACGACCACCTTCTTCTTTGGACAGCACGTACACTTCGCACTCGAACTTGGTGTGCGGCTTGATGGTGCCCGGCTTGGCCAGAACCTGACCACGCTCTACGTCGTCACGCTTGGTGCCGCGCAGCAGGACGCCAACGTTCTCACCGGCACGACCTTCGTCGAGCAGCTTGCGGAACATTTCAACGCCGGTGCAGGTGGTCTTGGTGGTCGGACGAATGCCGACGATCTCGACTTCTTCCTGAACCTTGACGATGCCACGCTCAACACGGCCGGTTACCACGGTGCCACGACCGGAAATGGAGAACACGTCTTCGATCGGCAGCAGGAACGGCTGATCGATGGCGCGCACCGGCTCCGGAATGTAGGAGTCCAGGGTCTCAACCAGCTTACGAACGGCGGAAACGCCGATTTCGTTGTCGTCCTTGCCTTCCAGGGCCATCAGAGCGGAACCGATGATGATCGGAGTGTCGTCGCCCGGGAAGTCGTAGGTGTTCAGCAGGTCGCGAACTTCCATTTCGACCAGTTCCAGCAGCTCGGCGTCGTCAACCATGTCGGCCTTGTTCAGGAACACGACGATGTAAGGAACACCTACCTGACGGGACAGCAGGATGTGCTCGCGGGTCTGCGGCATGGGGCCGTCAGCAGCCGAGCAAACCAGGATCGCGCCGTCCATCTGCGCAGCACCGGTGATCATGTTCTTCACGTAGTCAGCGTGACCGGGGCAGTCAACGTGAGCGTAGTGACGAACAGCGGAATCGTACTCAACGTGGGAGGTGTTGATGGTGATACCGCGGGCTTTCTCTTCCGGCGCGTTGTCGATCTGGTCGAACGCACGAGCGGAGCCACCCCAAGTCTCGGAGCAGACCTTGGTCAGAGCAGCAGTCAGAGTGGTCTTGCCATGGTCAACGTGACCGATGGTGCCAACGTTGACGTGCGGTTTGTTACGTTCAAATTTTTCTTTAGCCACGACAGTAAACCTCTTACTTAAAGGGCTGAATCAACCTTGTTTTTTAACCAGTGCTTCGACGACGTTCGACGGAGCTTCGGCGTATTTGGAGAATTCCATGGAGTAGCTCGCGCGACCCTGGGACATGGAACGCACGTCGGTCGCATAACCGAACATCTCGCCCAGCGGAACCTCGGCACGAATTACCTTACCGGAAACGCTGTCTTCCATCCCCTGAATCAGGCCACGGCGACGGTTCAGGTCACCCATCACGTCACCCATGTAGTCCTCGGGGGTCACCACCTCTACCTTCATGATCGGCTCAAGCACTTTACCGCCGCCCTTCTGGGCCAGCTGCTTGGTCGCCATGGAGGCAGCGATCTTGAACGCCATCTCGTTGGAGTCGACGTCGTGGTAGGAACCATCGAACACGGAAGCCTTCAGGCCGATGAGCGGGTAGCCGGCAACAACGCCGTTCTTCATCTGCTCTTCGATGCCCTTCTGGATCGCCGGGATGTATTCCTTCGGAATCACACCACCCACGACTTCGTTGGTGAACACCAGACCTTCGGCGATGTTGCCCTTCTCATCCACGTCAGCGGAGGAGAAGCGGATCCAGCAGTGACCGAACTGACCACGACCACCGGACTGACGAACGAACTTGCCTTCGATCTCGACATTGTCCTTGGAGATGGTTTCGCGATAGGAAACCTGCGGCTTGCCGATGTTGGCCTCAACGCCGAACTCGCGCTTCATGCGGTCGACGAGGATGTCCAGGTGCAGCTCACCCATGCCAGAAATGATGGTCTGACCGGTCTCTTCGTCGGTCTTGACGCGGAACGACGGGTCTTCCTGGGCCAGCTTGCCGAGGGCGATGCCCATCTTCTCCTGGTCAGCCTTGGTCTTCGGCTCAACAGCTACCGAGATTACCGGCTCCGGGAAGTCCATACGCTCGAGGATGATCGGCTTCTCGATGTCGCACAGGGTGTCACCAGTGGTGACGTCCTTCATGCCGATCAGAGCAGCGATGTCGCCAGCGCGCACTTCTTTGATCTCGTCACGCTGGTTGGCGTGCATCTGCACCATACGACCAACGCGCTCTTTCTTACCTTTCACGGAGTTGATAACGGAGTTACCAGACTCCAGAACGCCCGAGTAGACACGAACGAAGGTCAGAGTACCTACGAACGGGTCAGTGGCGATCTTGAATGCCAGAGCCGAGAACGGAGCATTGTCGTCAGCCGGGCGCTCGTCTTTCGGAGCGTCGTCGCCGCCGTCAATGTGATCCGGGTGGATACCCTGGATTGCAGGGATCTCGGTCGGAGCAGGCAGGAAGTCGATGACGGCGTCGAGAACCAGGGGCACGCCCTTGTTCTTGAACGAGGAGCCGCAGACAGCCGGTACGATTTCGCAGGCGATGGTACGAAGACGCAGGCCAGCCTTGATCTCTTCGATCGACAGCTCACCCTCTTCCAGGTACTTGTTCATCAGCTCTTCGTTGGCTTCGGCAGCAGCCTCGACCATGTTGTTGCGCCACTCGGCGGCCAGCTCAACCATATCCGCAGGAATTTCTTCCTCGCGATAGGAAGTGCCCTTGTCGTCTTCGTTCCAGTAGATGGCCTTCATCTTCAGCAGATCGACCTGACCCTGGAACTCATCCTCAGCACCGATGGCCAACTGAACCGGAACCGGGGTGTGACCCAGGCGGTTCTTGATCTGGCCGACCACGCGCAGGAAGTTGGCGCCAGCACGGTCCATCTTGTTCACGTAGACGATACGCGGAACGCCGTACTTGTTGGCTTGACGCCATACGGTTTCGGACTGAGGCTCAACGCCGGAAGTGCCGCAGAACACAACGACAGCACCGTCCAGCACGCGCAGAGAACGCTCCACCTCAATGGTGAAGTCTACGTGGCCGGGGGTGTCGATGACGTTTACGCGGTACTTGTCGTACTGACCACGCGAACCTTCCCAGAAGGTGGTGATGGCAGCAGAGGTAATGGTAATACCACGCTCCTGCTCCTGCACCATCCAGTCGGTGGTAGCAGCGCCATCGTGAACTTCACCCATCTTGTGGCTCAGGCCTGTGTAGAACAGGATGCGCTCAGTCGTGGTGGTCTTGCCCGCGTCAACGTGGGCGCAGATGCCGATGTTGCGATAGCGGTTAATTGCTGTATTACGAGCCATAAAGCCCTCGCAAAAGAATGGATGCCGTAATTAGAAGCGGTAGTGCGAGAACGCTTTGTTGGCCTCAGCCATACGGTGCACGTCTTCACGCTTCTTGACAGCAGCGCCTTTGCCATCGAAGGCATCCAGCAGCTCGCCTGCCAGGCGCAGGGCCATGGACTTCTCGCCACGCTTGCGCGCGGACTCAACCAGCCAACGCATGGCCAGAGCATTACGACGGGACGGACGAACTTCGACCGGAACCTGGTAAGTGGCACCGCCTACACGGCGGGACTTTACTTCGACCAGCGGAGCGATGGCGTCGAGAGCTTTCTCGAAGATTTCCAGGGGATCGCTGTTCTTGCGGGATTTGACGGTATCCAGGGCACCGTAAACGATGCGCTCGGCTACGGCCTTCTTGCCGCTTTCCATCACGTGGTTCATGAACTTGGCGAGGATCAGGCTTCCGTATTTCGGATCGTCCAGAATCTCACGCTTGGCTGCTACACGACGTCTTGGCATTGATAAGCCCTCAAACGGTCTTCAGGTTAGCCCGGGACCATAACCATTCGGTTACGCCCGACCTTACTCTTATCGACTCAATGAATAAAAAAACTGATTAAGCACCGAATTACTTCGGACGCTTGGTACCGTACTTGGAACGACCCTGCTTACGGTCTTTAACGCCGGTGGTATCCAGCGAACCGCGCACGGTGTGGTAACGCACACCCGGAAGGTCCTTTACACGACCGCCACGGATCAGCACTACGCTGTGCTCTTGCAGGTTGTGACCTTCACCACCGATGTACGAAGTCACTTCGTAGCCGTTGGTCAGACGAACACGGCAAACCTTACGGAGTGCGGAGTTCGGCTTCTTCGGCGTAGTGGTGTAGACGCGGGTGCAAACGCCGCGACGCTGCGGGCAGTTTTGCAGCGCAGGTACGTCGGATTTCTCGACGATACGGCTGCGCGGCTTACGCACCAGCTGGTTAATAGTTGCCATCTAATTGCTCCACTGTTGTCTTTCGACGCTATTGCCTTACAAAGAAAGCAAAATGACAGGGCATAGCGCCCTGCCAAATTTAGGGGTGCATGAGTCTAAAGAGACTCAATGTCCCCGTCAAGGCAATACCCCCCGACGGCCAAGGCCGCCGGGGGGTATCACACTTAGTTGCTGCTGGAGTTCAGCGCTTCGGTCAGCGCTGCTTCCACTTCGCTCGCGCTCACGCGGACCGGCTTGCCGGCTTCACGCTGACGCTTGCGCTCGCTGTGGTAGGCCAGACCGGTACCGGCCGGGATCAGTCGACCCACAACAACGTTTTCCTTCAGGCCGCGCAGGTAGTCGCGCTTGCCGGTAACCGCCGCCTCGGTGAGGACGCGGGTGGTTTCCTGGAAGGACGCCGCAGAGATGAACGACTCGGTGGACAGCGAGGCCTTGGTGATACCCAGCAGGACGCGTTCGAACTTGGCGATGAAGCGATCTTCGGTCGCCAGACGCTCGTTTTCTTCCAGTACCTGGGTCAGTTCCATCTGGTCGCCCTTGATGAAGCTGGAATCACCCGACTCGGCAATCTCGACCTTGCGCAGCATCTGACGCAGGATGGTTTCGATGTGCTTGTCGTTGATCTTCACGCCCTGCAGGCGGTACACGTCCTGGATCTCATTGACGATGTACTTGGCCAGCGCGCTGACACCCAGCAGGCGCAGGATGTCGTGCGGGTTGCTCGGACCGTCGGAGATAACTTCGCCGCGGTTCACCTGTTCGCCTTCGAACACGTTCAGGTGACGCCACTTCGGAATCAGCTCCTCGTACGGATCGGTGCCATCGTTCGGAGTGATGACCAGACGGCGCTTGCCTTTGGTCTCCTTGCCGAAGGAGATGGTGCCGCTGATTTCCGCAAGGATCGAAGGCTCTTTCGGACGACGAGCTTCGAACAGGTCGGCAACGCGCGGCAGACCACCGGTGATGTCGCGGGTCTTCGAGGTTTCCTGCGGAATACGGGCGATAACGTCACCCACACCCACTTGCGAACCGTCGGCCACGCCAACCAGGGCGTTCGCCGGCAGGAAGTACTGGGCGGGAACGTCGGTACCCGGCAGCAGCAGTTCCTTGCCATTGGCGTCGACCAGCTTCACGGCCGGACGAATGTCCTTGCCGGCAGCCGGACGATCCTTCGGATCCAGAACCTCGATGTTGGTCAGACCGGTCAGTTCGTCGGTCTGACGCTTGATGGTGATGCCTTCCTCCATGCCGACGAAGGTAACGGTACCCTTCATTTCGGTCACGATCGGGTGGGTGTGCGGGTCCCACTTGGCAACGATGGCGCCCGGATCAACCTTGTCGCCTTCCTTGACGGAGATCACAGCACCATACGGCAGCTTGTAACGCTCGCGCTCGCGACCGAAGTCGTCGGCCACGGCCAGCTCGCCGGAACGGGATACGGCAACCAGATGGCCGTTGAGGTTCTCGACGTGCTTCAGGTTATGCAGGCGGATGGTACCGCCGTTCTTCACCTGGACGTTGTCGGCTGCGGAAGTACGGCTAGCCGCACCACCGATGTGGAAGGTACGCATGGTCAGCTGGGTACCCGGCTCACCGATGGACTGGGCAGCAATTACGCCGACCGCTTCACCGATGTTTACCTGGTGGCCACGCGCCAGGTCACGACCGTAGCACTTGGCGCAGATGCCGTAACGGGTTTCGCAGCTGATCGGGGAACGCACGATCACTTCGTCGACGCTCATGCGCTCGATGAATTCAACCCACTGCTCATCGACCAGAGTACCGGCCGGCACGATGACTTCATCGGAGCCCGGCTTGAACACGTCACGGGCAATGACACGGCCCAGTACTCGCTCACCCAGAGGCTCGACGACGTCGCCGCCTTCGATGTGCGGGGTCATCAGCAGACCGTGCTCGGTGCCACAATCAACCTCGGTCACTACCAGGTCCTGGGCGACGTCGACCAGACGACGAGTCAGGTAACCGGAGTTCGCGGTCTTCAGTGCGGTATCCGCCAGACCTTTACGAGCACCGTGCGTGGAGATGAAGTACTGGAGTACGTTCAGGCCTTCACGGAAGTTCGCGGTGATCGGGGTTTCAATGATGGAGCCGTCCGGCTTGGCCATCAGGCCACGCATACCGGCCAACTGACGGATCTGGGCCGCGGAACCCCGCGCACCGGAGTCCGCCATCATGTACATGGAGTTGAAGGATTCCTGGTCGACTTCCTTGCCCTCGCGATCGATAACCTTCTCTTTCGAGAGGTTGGCCATCATCGCCTTGGACACTTCGTCGTTAGCCTTGGACCAGAGGTCGATCACCTTGTTGTACTTCTCGCCCTGGGTTACCAGGCCGGAGGCGTACTGGGATTCGATTTCCTTCACTTCCTCGGTAGCGGCATCGATGATGCGAGCCTTCTCATCGGGGATGACGAAGTCGTTCACACCGATGGAAACACCGGAAATGGTGGAGTAGGCGAAACCGGTGTACATCAGCTGGTCAGCGAAGATGACGGTGTCCTTCAGACCAACAACGCGATAGCACTGGTTGATCAGCTTGGAGATCGCCTTTTTCTTCATCGGCTGGTTGACCACGTCGTACGACAGGCCGGCCGGGACCACCTGGAACAGCAGCGCGCGGCCGACAGTGGTGTCGACGATGCGGGTGTTCTTGGTGATGGAGCCGTCCTTGTCCTTCACGGTCTCGTTGATGCGCACTTTCACGCGGGCGTGCAGGGACGCTTCACCGGCGCGGAACACGCGGTCAACTTCCTGCAGGTCTGCGAACACGCGACCTTCGCCCTTGGCATTAACGGCTTCCCGGGTCATGTAGTACAGACCCAGAACCACGTCCTGCGACGGAACGATGATCGGCTCGCCGTTGGCAGGCGAGAGGATGTTGTTGGTGGACATCATCAGCGCGCGCGCTTCCAGCTGGGCCTCGAGGGTCAGCGGAACGTGAACGGCCATCTGGTCACCGTCGAAGTCGGCGTTGTACGCGGCGCAGACCAGCGGGTGCAGCTGGATGGCCTTGCCTTCGATGAGGACTGGTTCGAACGCTTGGATACCCAGACGGTGCAGGGTCGGCGCGCGGTTCAGCAGTACGGGATGTTCGCGGATGACTTCGGCGAGAACGTCCCAGACCTCGGGCAGTTCGCGCTCGACCATCTTCTTGGCCGCCTTGATGGTGGTGGCCATGCCGCGGGCTTCCAGCTTGCCGAAGATGAACGGCTTGAACAGCTCGAGGGCCATCTTCTTGGGCAGACCGCACTGATGCAGACGCAGGGTCGGACCTACGGTAATTACCGAACGGCCGGAGTAGTCAACGCGCTTACCGAGCAGGTTCTGACGGAAGCGACCCTGCTTGCCCTTGATCATGTCGGCCAGGGACTTCAGCGGGCGCTTGTTCGAGCCGGTGATGGCACGACCACGACGGCCGTTGTCCAGCAGGGCGTCGACCGCTTCCTGCAGCATGCGCTTTTCGTTACGCACGATGATGTCCGGAGCAGCCAGGTCGAGCAGGCGCTTCAGACGGTTGTTACGGTTGATCACCCGACGATACAGGTCGTTCAGGTCGGAAGTCGCGAAGCGACCGCCATCCAGCGGAACCAGCGGACGCAGGTCCGGCGGCAGCACCGGCAGGACAGTCAGCACCATCCACTCGGGATGGTTGCCGGAGTCCTTGAAGGCTTCCATCAGCTTCAGGCGCTTGGACAGCTTCTTGATCTTGGTCTCGGAATTGGTCTGCGGGATTTCTTCGCGCAGGCGGCCGATCTCATGATCCAGGTCGATGGCGTTGAGCAGCTCGCGAACAGCCTCGGCACCCATGCGGGCGTCGAAGTCATCACCGAACTCTTCGAGGGCTTCGAAGTACTGCTCGTCGTTCAGCAGCTGGCCTTTCTCCAAGGTGGTCATGCCCGGATCGATCACCACGTAGCTCTCGAAATAGAGCACGCGTTCGATGTCACGCAGGGTCATGTCCAGCAGCAGGCCGATACGGGACGGCAGGGACTTCAGGAACCAGATGTGGGCAACGGGCGAAGCCAGCTCGATGTGGCCCATGCGCTCACGGCGCACCTTGGCCAGGGCGACTTCTACACCGCACTTCTCGCAGATCACACCGCGATGCTTGAGACGCTTGTACTTACCGCACAGGCACTCGTAGTCCTTCACCGGGCCGAAGATCTTGGCGCAGAACAGGCCATCGCGCTCCGGCTTGAAGGTACGGTAGTTGATGGTCTCCGGCTTTTTCACTTCACCGAAGGACCAGGAACGGATCATCTCGGGCGAGGCCAGACCAATACGGATGGCATCGAACTCTTCGATTTGACCCTGGTTTTTCAACAGATTCAGCAAGTCTTTCAAGGCCTTTCCTCCTCACGGACCCGCTACGACCGGCCTTGACCAGCCGTAGCGTTTTGGGCGTCGCGTGTTATTCGGTTTCCAGTTCGATGTCGATGCCGAGCGAGCGGATCTCTTTGATCAACACGTTGAAGGACTCGGGCATGCCGGCCTCCATGCGGTGATCGCCGTCCACGATGTTCTTGTACATCTTGGTCCGGCCGTTCACGTCGTCCGACTTCACGGTCAGCATTTCCTGCAGGGTGTAGGCGGCACCGTAGGCTTCCAGTGCCCAGACCTCCATCTCCCCGAAACGCTGGCCACCGAACTGCGCCTTACCACCCAGCGGCTGCTGGGTAACCAGGCTGTAAGAACCGGTGGAACGTGCGTGCATCTTGTCGTCGACCAGGTGGTTCAGCTTGAGCATGTACATGTAGCCGACGGTGGTCGGACGCTCGAACTGATTGCCGGTACGGCCGTCGAACAGGCGCATCTGACCGCTTTCCGGCAGGTCGGCGAGCTTCAGCATGGCCTTGATCTCGCTTTCCTTGGCGCCGTCGAACACCGGGGTGGCCATGGGTACGCCGCCCTTCAGGTTCTTCGCCAGGTCCAGGATTTCCTGGTCGCTCAGCTCGTTCAGGCTTTCCTGACGGCCACCGATCTCGTTGTAGATCTCATGGAGGAATTCGCGCAGTTCAGCAATCTTGCGCTGCTCTTCCATCATGCGGTTGATCTTCTCGCCCAGGCCCTTGGCAGCGAGGCCCAGGTGGGTTTCGAGGATCTGACCGACGTTCATACGAGACGGTACGCCCAGCGGGTTGAGGACGATGTCCACCGGAGTGCCATTGGCATCGTGGGGCATGTCTTCGACCGGCATGATCACGGAGACCACACCCTTGTTACCGTGACGACCCGCCATCTTGTCGCCCGGCTGGATACGACGCTTGATGGCCAGGTAGACCTTGACGATCTTCAGTACGCCCGGAGCCAGGTCGTCGCCCTGCTGCAGCTTGCGCTTCTTGTCTTCGAACTTGTCATCCAGCATCTGGCGACGGTCGGACAGGTAGGCCTGAGCCTTCTCGAGCTGCTCGTTCAGTGCGTCTTCAGCCATGCGCAGCTTGAACCACTGGCCGCGCTCGAGGCCGTCGAGGTACTCGTCGGTGATCTCGGTGCCTTTCTTCACGCCAGCACCGCCTTCGGCAACTTGGCCGACCAGAGCGGAACGCAGACGCTCGAAGGTAGCGCCTTCGACGATACGGAACTCTTCGTTCAGGTCCTTGCGGATCTCGTCGAGCTGCATCTTCTCGATGGACAGCGCGCGGGAGTCACGCTCGACGCCGTCACGAGTGAAGACCTGGACGTCGATTACGGTGCCCTTGGTGCCAGTCGGCACGCGCAGGGAAGTGTCCTTCACGTCGGACGCCTTCTCACCGAAGATCGCGCGCAGCAGCTTCTCTTCCGGAGTCAGCTGGGTCTCGCCTTTCGGAGTGACCTTGCCGACCAGGATGTCGCCTGCCTGGACTTCAGCACCGACGTAAACGATACCGGCCTCGTCCAGTTTGTTCAGCGCAGCCTCGCCCACGTTGGGGATGTCAGCGGTGATTTCCTCTGGGCCGAGCTTGGTGTCACGCGCCACACAGGTCAGTTCCTGGATGTGGATGGTGGTGAAGCGATCTTCCTGCACCACACGCTCGGACAGGCAGATGGAGTCCTCGAAGTTGAAACCGTTCCAGGGCATGAACGCGACGCGCATGTTCTGACCCAGAGCGAGTTCACCCATGTCGGTGGACGGACCGTCGGCGAGGATGTCGGCGCGAGCGACCACATCACCCTTCTGCACCAGCGGACGCTGGTTGATGCAGGTGTTCTGGTTGGAACGGGTGTATTTGGTCAGGTTGTAGATGTCGACGCCGGCTTCGCCAGTCTCGACTTCGTCATCGTTGACACGAACCACGATACGGCTGGCATCGACCGAGTCGATCACGCCGCCACGACGGGCCACGACGCAGACACCGGAGTCGCGCGCAACGTTGCGCTCCATGCCGGTACCTACCAGAGGCTTGTCGGCACGCAGGGTCGGCACTGCCTGACGCTGCATGTTCGAGCCCATGAGTGCGCGGTTGGCGTCGTCGTGTTCGAGGAACGGAATCAGCGAGGCAGCAACGGAAACGACCTGCTTCGGAGAGACGTCCATCAGGGTTACGTCTTCCGGCGCCTTCACGGTGAATTCGTTCAGGTGACGTACGGCTACCAGTTCGTCGACCAGTTGGCCCTGCTCGTTCATCGTTGCCGATGCCTGAGCGATGACGTGGTCGGCCTCTTCGATGGCGGAGAGGAAGACGATCTCGTCGGTGACCTGGGTGCCCTTCACAACGCGGTACGGGCTCTCGAGGAAGCCGTACTGGTTGGTGCGAGCATAGGTCGCCAGGGAGTTGATCAGACCGATGTTCGGACCTTCAGGGGTTTCGATCGGGCACACACGGCCATAGTGGGTCGGGTGTACGTCACGAACCTCGAAGCCCGCGCGCTCACGAGTCAGACCGCCTGGGCCGAGTGCGGAAACGCGGCGCTTGTGGGTGATCTCGGAAAGCGGGTTGTTCTGGTCCATGAACTGGGACAGCTGGCTGGAGCCGAAGAACTCCTTGATCGCGGCAGCCACCGGCTTGGCGTTGATCAGGTCTTGCGGCATCAGGCCTTCGCTTTCGGCCATCGACAGACGTTCCTTGACCGCGCGCTCGACGCGCACCAGGCCAACACGGAACTGGTTCTCGGCCATCTCACCGACGCAACGCACGCGACGGTTACCCAGGTGGTCGATGTCGTCGACGATGCCCTTGCCGTTACGGATGTCGACCAGGGTCTTCAGTACGTCAACGATGTCTTCCTTGCTCAACACGCCCGAACCTTCGATCTCGGTGCGACCGATACGACGGTTGAACTTCATGCGGCCCACGGCGGACAGATCGTAACGCTCAGCGCTGAAGAACAGGTTGTTGAACAGGGTTTCGGCAGCTTCCTTGGTCGGCGGCTCGCCAGGACGCATCATGCGGTAGATCTCGACCAGGGCTTCCAGCTGGTTGCCGGTGGAGTCGATCTTCAGGGTGTCCGAAATGAACGGACCGCAGTCGATGTCGTTGGTGTACAGGGTTTCGATGCGGACAACCTGGGCCTTGGCGATTTTCACCAGCAGGTCGGTGGTCAGCTCGGTGTTGCACTCGGCGATGATTTCGCCAGTAGCCGGATGGACGATGGCCTTGGCGGAGGTACGGCCAAGCACGTAGTCCATCGGGACTTCCAGCTCTTTGATGCCAGCCTTCTCCAGCTGGTTGATGTGGCGGGCGGTAATACGACGGCCCTGCTCCACGATCACCTTGCCGTTCTGGTCCTTGATGTCGAACACGGCGATCTCGCCACGCAGACGCTGCGGAACCAGTTCCAGGTGCAGACCTTCGCCCTTCACGTGGAAGACGTTGGTTGCATAGAAGGCGTTCAGCACTTCTTCAGTGCTGTAGTTCAACGCGCGCAGCAGGACGGTGGCCGGCAGTTTGCGGCGACGGTCGATACGCACGAATACGCAGTCCTTCGGATCGAACTCGAAGTCCAGCCAGGAACCGCGGTAGGGAATGATGCGAGCGGAGTACAGCAGCTTGCCCGAGCTGTGGGTCTTGCCACGGTCGTGGTCGAAGAACACACCCGGAGAGCGGTGCAGCTGGGAGACGATGACGCGCTCGGTACCGTTGATGATGAAGGTACCGTTCTCGGTCATCAGGGGGATTTCCCCCATGTAGACTTCTTGTTCCTTGATGTCCTTGATCGCTTTGTTCGACGACTCTTTGTCGAAGATGATCAGACGGACTTTTACCCGCAGCGGCACGGCGAAGGTCACGCCGCGCAGCACGCATTCCTTGACATCGAACGCCGGCTCGCCCAGGCGATAGCCGACATATTCCAGAGCAGCGTTGCCGGAATAGCTGATGATCGGGAAAACAGACTTGAAGGCCGCGTGCAGGCCGATGTCACGGAATTGCTCTTTGCTAACTCCGGCCTGCAGGAATTCGCGATACGAATCCAGCTGGATGGCCAGGAGGTAAGGTACATCCATGACGTCCGGCAACTTGCTAAAGTCTTTGCGGATACGTTTTTTCTCAGTGTATGAGTAAGCCATCAGCGTTCCCCAGCTTGGTCACCTGCTTGTTTGGCCCCTCCGACGGGAGTAGCCAGAAAATCGTGCAAACCCCTTGGTTTGCTCCGCCCCTCAATAGGGGTCGGGTCACGTCCAAGGTGGCGTCAGGAGACAACCACCTAGAACGGAAAAAGGCCGGTGGCAAAAGCCACCAGCCGTCAGCCTTGCGCGAAGCGCTTCGGCTGTTGACGCAAGGTCGTCGCTTACTTGAGCTCGACTTTGGCGCCAGCTTCTTCCAGAGCTTTCTTGGCAGCTTCGGCTTCTTCCTTGGAAGCGCCTTCCTTGACCACGCCCGGGGCGCCGTCAACTACTGCCTTGGCTTCTTTCAGACCCAGACCGGTCAGTTCGCGAACGACTTTGATGACGTTCACTTTCTTGTCGCCGGCTTCGGTCAGGATGATGTTGAACTCGGTTTGTTCTTCAACGACAGCAGCGGCAGCAGCCGGGCCAGCGGCAACGGCAGCAGCAGCGGTAACACCGAACTTCTCTTCCATCGCCTTGATCAGTTCAACGATCTGCATGACGGACATTTCGGATACGGCGTTGATGATGTCTTCGTTGGTCAGAGCCATGACTCTAATTCCTGTATAGGTGGACGGCCTACGCGGCCATCAGAATTTTGAAAGATTCAGCTTGAAAGAGGGTTATGCGGCCTGGATCAGGCAGCAGCGCCTTCTTTCTGGTCGCGAATTGCCGCCAGAGTACGAGCCAGCTTGCTGGTAGCGCCTTGGATAACGCTCATCAGCTGTGCAACGGCTTCGTTGTAGGTCGGCAGGGTCGCCAGTACGTCGATCTGATTGGCTGCGAGGAACTGGCCCTCGAATGCAGCGGCCTTGATCTCGAACTTGTCCTGACCCTTGGCGAAATCCTTGAAGATACGAGCAGCAGCGCCCGGATGTTCATTGGAGAACGCAATCAGGGTCGGGCCTTTGAACACGTCGTTGAGCACTTCGAACTGAGTGCCAGCAACGGCGCGGCGAGCCAGGGTGTTACGTACGACACGCACGTACACACCAGCCTCGCGGGCCTCTTTACGGAGTCCGGTCATAGCGGCTACGGTCACGCCACGGGCATCAGCCACGACAGCGGACAGGCCAGCTTTGGCAGCCTCGTTGACTTCAGCGACGATGGCCTTCTTGTCTTCGAGTTTAATTGCCACGGGTCTAACTCCTGGATGTTACCGTTTCGTCCAGCCGGAGCCGGACGGCGTTTTGGTGTCTGATTCGGTAAACGAATCGGGAGCACCATCTGCGTAGGCTCGGAAATCGCTTCCCGGTTTGAGGCTTGCGCCGCCTACGGTCTTGGATAGCCCCCGCCAGGCAGGGACCCCAATACCTGGCGCGACGGATAAGTCCGCCGCGCCTTTATCACTTAGCCTTCGAGGGAAGCCTGATCGATCTGCAGACCCGGGCCCATGGTGGTGCTCAGGGTCACGCGCTTCAGGTACACACCCTTGGAGGTGGACGGCTTCAGACGCTTCAGATCAGCCAGCAGAGCTTCAACGTTCTGCTTCAGCTTGATCGGCTCGAAGTCGACCTTGCCAACGGAAGCGTGAATGATGCCGTTCTTGTCGGTACGGAAACGCACCTGACCAGCCTTGGCGTTCTTCACGGCGGTAGCCACGTCCGGAGTCACGGTACCAACCTTCGGGTTCGGCATCAGGCCGCGCGGACCGAGGATCTGGCCCAACTGACCCACGACACGCATCGCGTCCGGGGAGGCGATAACTACGTCGTAGTTCAGGTCGCCGGCTTTCATCTCGGCAGCGAGCTCGTCCATACCAACTTTCTCGGCGCCGGCAGCCAGAGCGGCTTCAGCAGCCGGACCCTGGGTGAACACGGCAACGCGGACGCTCCTGCCAGTGCCGTTCGGCAGAACGGTGGCACCACGAACGACCTGGTCGGATTTACGCGGATCGACGCCCAGGTTGATGGAGACGTCCACGGACTCTTTGAACTTGGAGGTCGCCAGCTCAGCCAGCAGTTTGGCGGCGTCTTCGAAGCCGTACTGTTTGCCAGCTTCTACTTTCTCGGCGATTGCCTTTTGGCGCTTGGTCAGCTTAGCCATTACACACCCTCCACGTTCAGGCCCATGCTACGAGCGGAGCCGGCGATACTACGCACGGCCGCGTCCAGGTCAGCTGCAGTGAGATCAGCCTTCTTGGCTTTGGCGATCTCTTCCAGCTGAGCACGGGTAACGGTGCCTACTTTCTGGGTGTTCGGACGCGGGGAGCCGCTAGCAATACCGGCCGCTTTTTTCAGCAGCACGGAAGCCGGGGTGCTCTTGGTCTCAAAGGTAAAGCTGCGGTCGCTGTATACGGTGATGATCACGGGAGTCGGCAGACCAGGTTCCATGCCCTGAGTCTTGGCGTTGAACGCCTTGCAGAATTCCATGATGTTCACGCCGTGTTGACCCAGAGCAGGGCCGACCGGCGGCGACGGGTTGGCCTGACCGGCCTTCACTTGCAGCTTGATATAAGCTTGAATCTTCTTAGCCATGTATAACTCCAGTTACGGGTTCTAGCGCCCTAAGGCTCCCCGATTGCTTTCGCGTTTATCCCAGTGACGACAAAACCCCGCAACCTAGGGCTGCGGGGTTGGGATGCCATTGTCAGTTAAGCCTTCTCGACCTGACTGAACTCCAGCTCTACCGGGGTAGAGCGACCGAAGATGAGCACGGCCACCTGGATCCGGCTCTTCTCGTAGTTGACCTCTTCGACGACGCCATTGAAGTCAGCGAACGGACCGTCGATAACACGAACGGTTTCACCCGGCTCGAACAGCGTCTTCGGCTTGGGCTTGTCACCGCTGTCAGCAACACGACGCAGGATAGCTTCAGCTTCTTTTTCAGTGATGGGCGCAGGCTTGTCGGCAGTACCACCGATAAAGCCCATGACACGCGGCGTATCCTTGATCAGGTGCCACGTCGCCTCATTCATTTCCATCTGAACCAGCACGTAGCCAGGGAAGAACTTACGCTCGCTCTTGCGCTTCTGGCCATTACGCATTTCCACCACCTCTTCGGTGGGAACCAGAATTTCGCCGAACTCGTCTTCCATGCCAGCCAGCTTGACGCGCTCGATCAGCGAGCGCATGACATGCTTCTCGTAACCCGAGTAGGCATGCACAACGTACCAACGCTTAGCCACGGCGCACCTATTAACCAACAATCAACGAAACAAGCCAGCCGAGCAGGGTATCAAGCCCCCACAACAGCAGCGCCATTACCAGCACGACAGCCACAACAATCAGAGTGGTCTGGGTGGTTTCCTGACGGGTCGGCCAAACAACCTTTCGAATTTCCGCGCGAGCTTCCTTGGCAAGAACAAAGAAAGCCTGACCCTTGGCGGTCTGCAGAGCCACAACAGCGGCAACAGCAGCAAGAGCAAGAAGCGCGAGAACGCGGTACAGGATCGGCTCAGCGGAGAAATACTGATTGCCGACCACGCCAACAGCAACAAGAGCCACCACAACGACCCACTTCAGAACGTCGAAGCGTGTTTCTTTGGCTTCAGCCTTGGCATTCATCAGCTAAGATCCTGTGAGAGAAATGCCAGATTCTCATTCGTGGAATCTGGCAGGCCAGGAGGGAATCGAACCCCCAACCTGCGGTTTTGGAGACCGCCGCTCTGCCAATTGAGCTACTGGCCTGTAACAAAGTCAGGCCGACCATTATGCCGGCCTGATACACCAAGATCAAGTCGTTATTCGATGATCTTGGCTACAACGCCGGCACCAACGGTACGGCCGCCTTCGCGGATCGCGAAGCGCAGGCCATCTTCCATGGCGATCGGAGCGATCAGGGTGACAACCATCTTGATGTTGTCGCCCGGCATTACCATCTCAACGCCTTCCGGCAGTTCGCAGTTACCGGTCACGTCAGTGGTACGGAAGTAGAACTGCGGACGGTAGCCTTTGAAGAACGGGGTGTGACGACCACCTTCTTCTTTGGACAGCACGTACACTTCGCACTCGAACTTGGTGTGCGGCTTGATGGTGCCCGGCTTGGCCAGAACCTGACCACGCTCTACGTCGTCACGCTTGGTGCCGCGCAGCAGGACGCCAACGTTCTCACCGGCACGACCTTCGTCGAGCAGCTTGCGGAACATTTCAACGCCGGTGCAGGTGGTCTTGGTGGTCGGACGAATGCCGACGATCTCGACTTCTTCCTGAACCTTGACGATGCCACGCTCAACACGGCCGGTTACCACGGTGCCACGACCGGAAATGGAGAACACGTCTTCGATCGGCAGCAGGAACGGCTGATCGATGGCGCGCACCGGCTCCGGAATGTAGGAGTCCAGGGTCTCAACCAGCTTACGAACGGCGGAAACGCCGATTTCGTTGTCGTCCTTGCCTTCCAGGGCCATCAGAGCGGAACCGATGATGATCGGAGTGTCGTCGCCCGGGAAGTCGTAGGTGTTCAGCAGGTCGCGAACTTCCATTTCGACCAGTTCCAGCAGCTCGGCGTCGTCAACCATGTCGGCCTTGTTCAGGAACACGACGATGTAAGGAACACCTACCTGACGGGACAGCAGGATGTGCTCGCGGGTCTGCGGCATGGGGCCGTCAGCAGCCGAGCAAACCAGGATCGCGCCGTCCATCTGCGCAGCACCGGTGATCATGTTCTTCACGTAGTCAGCGTGACCGGGGCAGTCAACGTGAGCGTAGTGACGAACAGCGGAATCGTACTCAACGTGGGAGGTGTTGATGGTGATACCGCGGGCTTTCTCTTCCGGCGCGTTGTCGATCTGGTCGAACGCACGAGCGGAGCCACCCCAAGTCTCGGAGCAGACCTTGGTCAGAGCAGCAGTCAGAGTGGTCTTGCCATGGTCAACGTGACCGATGGTGCCAACGTTGACGTGCGGTTTGTTACGTTC
>NZ_QJRF01000058.1 GCF_013393345.1 Pseudomonas taiwanensis | reverse complement strand
TTGTGGGGGCGATTTCAATCGCCAAGCGAACCGCAGGTTCGCCCCTCTGCCTCTCAGGGGGCAGCTGCGCCGCCCTTGGCGAATGAATTCGCCCCTACAGGAAAGCCAATTGCGAGCTCGGCGCCGCCTAGGGCTGGTTGTGGGGGCGATTTCAATCGCTAAGCGGACCGCAGGTTCGCCCCTCTGCCTCTCAGGGTGCAGCTGCGCTGCCCTTGGCGAATGAATTTGCCCCTACAGGAAAGCCAATTGCGAGCTCGGCGCCGCCTGAGACTGGTTGTGGGGGCGATTTCAATCGCTAAGCGGACCGCAGGTTCGCCCTTCCGCCTTTCAGGGGGCAGCTGCGCTGCCCTTGGCGAATGAATTCGCCCCCACAGGAAAACCCATCACGGTCTACAGCAGCCCCCGATAGAACGCCAGCTCCGCCTCCAGCGCATGGGCCAGGTTGGTGGCCTGGCGGAATCCGTGGCGCTCCTCCGGGTAGACATGGCACTCCACCTGCCGACCCGCTTCCTTCAAGGCTGCAACCATGCTGGCGGTCTGCTCCGGCACCACTACTGCGTCCTGGCCGCCCTGGAAGAAGATCACTGGTGCACCGATTTCGCCCGCTCGCAAGACCGGCGTACGTTGCCGGTAGCGCTCAGCGTCCTGTTCAGGATCGCCGATCAGCCAGTCCAGATAGTCGGCCTCGAACTTGTGAGTCTTCTCGCGCAAAACCAGCGGGTCGCTCACGCCGTAGTAACTGGCGCCGCCGCGAAATGGCGTGTCCCCGACCAACGCCAGGAGCGTTGTGAAACCACCGGCGCTGGAACCCCGAATGAAGGCCCGTTCAGGGTTCACCAGCCCCAGTCCGGCCAGGTGCATCAGCAGCGCCTTGGCGTCTTCCACATCCAGTTCGCCCCAGCCGCCGGCCAATCGTTGCCGATAGGCACGGCCATAACCGCTGCTGCCCCGGTAATTGAGGTCGGCCACCGCAAAACCGCGCTGGGTCCAGAACTGGATGCGCGGATCGAACACGGGCTGGCAGGCGGAGGTCGGGCCGCCGTGGCAGAACACCAGCAACGGCGGACACTCGCCTTCAGGGCCTCGATGGGCTGTGTTGCAGGGCGGGTAGAAAAAGCCGTGAGCACTCTCCCCGCCCCCCACGGCGAATTGCAACGGTCGGGGCCGAGCGATTTCCTCGGTCGACAGTTCGGTACCGCCGCCAGCCAACACCCGCACGCTGGCGTCCTTGCGGTCGATGGCCAGCACGGCGCTGGCATTTTCCGGCCCGGCGGCGATGCAGTAGTAATGCCCTTCGTCCGCAGCCAACTGCCGAAAGCGACTGTATCCGGTCGCCAGCAACTGGCAGTCGTCGCCGACCAGATCGCTCTGGTCATCGGCCAGCCAGCTCCGCAGCCCCGCCTCTGGCAGGTGGCTGCATAACCCCAGTTGCCAAGGGGCCGGGGCGTGATCGGCATGGGCGGCAGGCAAGGGCCGCAGTTGCTCGCCCTCCAGCGCCCAGGGCTGCCACCAGCCATTGTGATCGCTCAGGCAGTGCAGGCGCCCCTCGGCATCGAAGCGTGGCTGTTGCAGGGATTCACTGCCATCCGCTCCTGCCACAACTTTGATCGGTCCCCAGGCATCCCCGTCACGCCGGCGCAGGCAAAGCCGTGTTTCCGTCCAGGGCTGCGCAGGACGGCTCCACTCGATCCAGGCGAGGATCTGGCCATCCGGACTGAGACGTGGCGCGGCATAGAAATCGGCGCCCTCGACCAGCACCTGACGTTCGCCGTCAGCCAGGGCAATCGCCACCAGCCGATGGGTGCCCTGTTCTTCCTCCACGGCCAGCACACGCTGATCCGCGCTCCAGAGATCGCCGTAGCGGGCGTCGGGATTTCGCGTCAGGACAGCCGGAGCCCCGGAGAACGGCTGGAGGTAAAGCTGCTGGTCAGTCTCGTTGACGAATGCCACTCCGCCCGGCACCAGGCAGAAGGCACCGCCACCATATTCGTAGACCCGGCTGCGCAGCGAGTGGCCGTCCGGCGTCAGGCAGTTCGCCTCCCCCGCCTGCCAGCGCCAGAGCGTGGTGCGCCCATCAGCGGGGTCGAACAGCGTCCAGAACAGCCCCGCCGGGCCGCAGCGCAGTTCGGCGAAATCGCGGCTGGCGGCGACGGCGCTTTCCGCGCTCCAGGGGCTGTCCCAGAAGCCGAAGGGACGGATTTCAGGCGCGACAAATGATGTTCGAGGTTCGCTCATTGCGGTAGGTCAGTTGCTCCAGGGTCCGAGGAGCATGCTCCGCTTCTTCCCGTGCCGCCAGTATCTGGCCATGGTGGCGCGACTTGGCGCAGACCGGGTCGGCATTGCTGGCGTCACCGGTGAGCAGGAAGGCCTGGCAGCGGCAGCCGCCGAAGTCCTTTTCCTTCTCGTCGCAGGAGCGGCACGGTTCGGGCATCCAGTCATAGCCGCGGAAGCGGTTGAAGCCGAAGGACTCGTACCAGATGTGCCGCAGCGAGTGCTCGCGCACATTGGGGAACTGCACCGGCAACTGGCGCGCGCTGTGGCACGGCAGCGCGGTGCCGTCCGGGGTGATGTCGAGGAACAGGCTGCCCCAGCCGTTCATGCAGGCCTTGGGGCGTTCCTCGTAGTAGTCCGGGGTGACGAAGATCAGCTTGCAGGGGTGCTTCTCGGCGGCCAGCTTGGCCCGGTACTGGTTGGTGATGCCTTCGGCGCGTTCCAACTGAGCGCGGGTCGGCAACAGGCCGGCGCGGTTCAGTTCGGCCCAGCCGTAGAACTGGCAGATGGCGAGTTCGACGAAGTCCGCTTCCAGTTCCAGGCACAGCTCGATGATCCGCTCGATCTGGTCGATGTTGTGCCGGTGGATGACGAAGTTCAGCACCATCGGGTAGCCCGCCGCCTTCACCGCGCGGGCCATCGCCAGTTTCTGCGCGAAGGCCTTGCGCGAGCCGGCCAGCAGGTTGTTCACCGCCTCGTCGGCAGCCTGGAAGCTGACCTGGATATGGTCCAGCCCGGCGTCCTTGAAGGCTTCGATGCGCGCCTCGGTGAGGCCGATGCCGGAAGTGATCAGGTTGGTGTAGTAGCCCAGCTCGCGGGCGGCGCGGATCAGCTCTTCCAGGTCCTGACGAACCAGCGGCTCGCCACCGGAGAAACCCAGCTGTGCAGCGCCCAGCTCGCGGCCCTGGCGGAACACCTCGATCCACTGTGCCGTCGTGAGCTCCTCGCCCTGCTGGGCGAAATCCAGCGGGTTGGAACAGTACGGGCACTGCAGCGGGCAACGGTAGGTCAGCTCGGCCAGCAGCCAGA
>NZ_QJRF01000057.1 GCF_013393345.1 Pseudomonas taiwanensis | reverse complement strand
ATCCCGAACTCAGCAGTGAAACGACGCATCGCCGATGGTAGTGTGGAGCTTCTCCATGTGAGAGTAGGTCATCGTCAAGCTTCTATCCCAAACCCCCGATCCGTGAAAACGGTTCGGGGGTTTGTCTATTAGTGAAAGCCATAGATTTCGGGATTGCGTCTGAGGACGAGATCCCAACCGTATTGCTTGACGACCATAGAGCGTTGGAACCACCTGATCCCATCCCGAACTCAGCAGTGAAACGACGCATCGCCGATGGTAGTGTGGAGCTTCTCCATGTGAGAGTAGGTCATCGTCAAGCTTCTATCCCAAACCCCCGATCCGTGAAAACGGTTCGGGGGTTTGTCTTTGTACGCGGGAATTCTCGATGCGTGCCCATGCGAGCCACTCGAGTTGCTTGATGCCTAAAGCATGAAATACACGCCCATGAAAAAGGCCACCTAGTAAGGTGGCCTTTTTGCATTCTGGAACCGTCAGTCGCCGCGGTACTCGCAGCCACTGGTGCAGGTCTCATGGATGCGAATGCGGGAGAGTTCCGGCAGCAGGGGCTTCAGTTCCTGCCAGATCCACTTGGCGAGGACTTCGCTAGTGGGGTTCTCCAGGCCGGGGATTTCATTGAGGTAGTTGTGATCGAGCTGCTCGTAGAGCGGCTTGAAGATCGCCTTGAGCTCGGAGAAATCGCGGATCCAGCCGGTATAGGGATCGGGCTCGCCCTCGATGTAGATCGCCACACGGAAAGAATGGCCGTGAAGGCGACCGCACTTGTGGCCGGCGGGCACGTGAGGAAGCCGGTGCGCGGCTTCGAAGATGAATTCCTTGAAAATTTCCACAGAGTAACGCTCTTGAAGTGACGGCCAGAAGCCTGGCCAAAGCAGGAAAGCCTCGATTTTACCAGCTCTCCGACGACCTGACCGAAAAGACAGACGCTGTCGGACGAGCTAGCCCTTCATTTGATGCCCAGCCGCTTGGCCAGACGCAGCAGATTGGCTCGATCCAGCCCCAGTTCGCGGGCTGCCGCGGCCCAGTTCTGCTGTTGGCTCTCCAGGCTGGCCATGATCAGCTGACGCTGATACTGATCAACTGCCTCGCGCAGATCGCCTACCGCTGCAATGGCAGGGGCTTCTACCGCGTTGCTGGCCACAATCGGCTGGCTGCTCGGCAGTGCGAGATCGCTGGCTGTCAGGGTGAGGATGCGGGGCCGTTCCGCGCACGCTGCCAGTGCCTTTAGGGCGGCTCGTCCGATCAGGTGCTCAAGCTCCCGCACGTTTCCTGGCCAGTCATAACCAAGCAAGGCCGCCTGGGCATCCTGGCTTAGACGCAGGCTGCGCAGTCCCAGCCTCGCGCGATTCTCTTCGAGGAAGAAACCTGTCAGCAGCAGCACATCGCGGCCACGCTCGCGAAGGGGAGGGACGCGCAAGGGATAGACACTGAGTCGGTGATAGAGGTCGGCCCGGAAGCGACCGGCGCGCACCTCCTCCGCCAGGTCGCGATTTGTGGCGGCAATGACGCGCACGTTGACCCGATGCTCCCTGTCCGAGCCCACGCGTTGCAATTGTCCGCTCTGCAGCACGCGCAGCAGCTTGGCCTGGATCGCCAAGGGAAGTTCACCCACCTCATCGAGGAACAGCGTGCCTTCGTCGGCCAGTTCGAACTTGCCCTTGCGATCATTCACCGCGCCGGAGAATGCGCCGCGCACATGGCCGAAGAGTTCGCTCTCCACCAGGGTGTCGGGTAGGGCCGCGCAGTTGAGGCTGATCAGCGGATGTCGAGAGCGCAGTGAGCGGCCGTGGATGGACTGGGCCACCAGTTCCTTGCCGACACCGGTTTCGCCGCTGATCAGCACCGTGAGTTCGCTACCGCCCACCAGCTTGATCTCTTCCACCAGGGCTTTGTGCGCCGCGCTCTGGCCGATCATTTCCTGCGAGCGGACCTGGCCAGCCGCTTGGCGATAGACCTCCGCCAGCTGTTGTTCGTCCTGGGCGCGGCGAGTGAGGGTTTCCATGCGCTCGGTGGCTTTCACCGTTGCAGCGGCCAGACTGGCGAAGCCTTCGAGCACCTCCAGGTCCTGCCCGTCGAACCGCGATGGGTCCATGGCATCCAGAGTCAGCACGCCCCAAGGGCGGTCATCCAGGTAAAGCGGGCAGCCCATGCAATCGTGGACTTCCAGGTGCTCCTGATGCCCCTCCACCAGGCCGTCGTAAGGGTCTGGCAGGCCGCAGTCAGCGGCGAAGCGGGTAACACCGCGGTTGTCCATCAGAGCCTGTAGACGAGGGTGCTCGGAAACCTTGAAGCGTCGCCCCAGGGTGTCCTGGCTGAGGCCGTCCACCGCCATTGGCACCAACTGATCGCCGTCCAGGCGGAGCAGGGCAGTGGCGTCGCAAGGCAGTAGCCCGCGCAGGGATTCGAGGAGGCGTCGATAGCGTTCGCGCTCGGGAAGCTCGCGGGACAGATCGCTGACCAGGGGGATCAGTGTCTGCAGGAATGGGTGAGTCGTCATTATGACTCCGGTATGTCGATATGACTCGTCGAGTAGTGTAGTCAAAAGAACACTTAAAAATATAACGTATTGATTTTAAAGGATTAAAAAGTTGGCACGAAAGCTGGATTAAGACAGGCAGAGAGACACAACCCAGATAGCGGAGTCCATATGCTCACCAGCCAACAACGTGCCATCGTCAAATCCACCGTACCCCTGCTGGAGACTGGGGGAGAAGCGCTCACCAGTCACTTCTACAAGATCATGCTGGGTGAATACTCTGAAGTGCGTCCGCTGTTCAACCAGGCCCACCAGGCCAGCGGTGACCAACCGCGCGCACTCGCCAACGGCGTGCTGATGTATGCCCGTCACATCGACCAGCTCGAAGCCCTCGGTCCGCTGGTAGGCAAGATCATCAACAAGCACGTCGCCCTGCAGGTGCTGCCCGAGCACTATCCGATCGTGGGTAGCTGCCTGCTGCGCGCCATCCGTGAGGTACTCGGCGCCGAAGTGGCGACTGATGAAGTCATCGAAGCCTGGGCCGCGGCCTATCAGCAACTGGCTGACTTGCTGATTGGTGCCGAAGAGGAAATTTACTCCGCCAGCGAAGCCGCCCCCGGTGGCTGGCGTGGCGCCCGCTGGTTCCGCCTGGCACGCAAGGAAGCGGAAAGCGCGGAAATCACTTCCTTCTACTTCGCCCCGGAAGATGGCGGCGAGCTGATGGAGTTCATCCCCGGCCAGTACATCGGCCTGCGCCTCAATCTGGATGGCGAAGAAGTGCGCCGCAACTATTCGCTGTCCGCTCTCGGCAATGGCCGCGAGTACCGCATCAGCGTCAAGCGCGAGCAGGGTGGCCGGGTCTCCAACTATCTGCACGACCAGTTCCACGTGGGTGACCGCATCGAACTGTTCGCCCCGGCTGGCGACTTCGTCCTTCGCCCCAGCAGCAAACCGCTGGTGCTGATTACCGCCGGCGTGGGCATTACCCCAGCACTGGCCATGCTGGAAGCGGCAGAGGAAAGCGGCCGGCCGATTCATTTCATCCACTGCGCACGCAATGGCGCCGTGCATGCCTTCCGCGACTGGATTGACGCGAAGGTAGCCGCCATCCCGCAGCTCAACCGCTTCTTCTGCTACAGCGAGCCCCATGCTGCTGACCAGCCCGATGCGACCGGCTTCCTCAGCCGCGAGCAACTGGGTGACTGGCTGCCTGCCGAGCGCGATGTGGATGCGTACTTCCTCGGGCCGAAAGGTTTCATGGCCCAGGTGAAGAAGCACCTGCGCGATCTGGGCGTACCCGAGCGCCAATGCCACTACGAGTTCTTTGGACCGGCCGGCGCTCTGGAGGCCTGATCCCACCCGCCCGGCGCCAAGGCGGCGCCGGGCCTTCAACCGAGGAGTGCAAGATCATGATCAGTCTGTTCGGATGCCCTCAGCGTTTGCTGCAACTGTCTCATCTGTTCCTCTGGGCCGGCTTGCTCCAGCTCGTGCTGGGCATCGCCGGCGCTTACTACCTCGATGCTCACCTTGGGCTGCTCCTGCTCGTCGGCGCACACGGAATGGTCATCCTCGGGCCGACCCTGATCAAGCTCGGCTACGTCATGCGCCTGACCGCGCAATATCAAATGCGCAAGGAAGAGCGAGGTCTGGCCTGTGCAATTGCTTGATGCTTCCCGCGAACTGGCGATCCGGCCGCTCTGGCGCCTCGGCTTCCGCCCCTTCTTTCTCTTCGGTACGGCCTTCGCCCTGGTGGCCGTGCTGATCTGGCTCCTGGCGCTCCATGGCCAGACCCGCGCATGGCAGCCCACCGGCGGCTGGCTCGCCTGGCACCGGCACGAAATGGTGTTCGGTTTTGGTGGCGCCATCATTGCGGGTTTCCTGTTGACCGCCGTACAGAACTGGACCGGTAATCCCGGTTTGCGCGGGCCTGCCCTGGCCGCGTTGGCGATGCTCTGGTTGGCTGCGCGACTGGCATGGCTAATGGGGGCGCCGGTAGCGCTGGTGATTGCCCTCGAGCTGACGTTCCTGCCTGCTGTCGCCTGCGTGATGGGACGCAGCCTCTGGCGTGTGCGCCAGCGCAACAACTACCCGGTGGTAGTGGTGCTGACCTTGCTCGCGACTGCCGACGCACTGGTGCTCTGGGGACTTGCGAGCGGCAGCGATGCACTGCAGCGCCAAGGGGTACTGGCTGCCCTCTGGCTCATCGCTGCGCTGATGGGGTTGATCGGTGGTCGGGTGATTCCCTTCTTCACCCAGCGCGGGCTGGGACGTGTCCAGCAAGTGAAGGCCTGGCCATGGTTGGACTGGAGCATGTTGCTGGGAGGCGTTCTGCTGGCTGCAAGCTTCGCTATCGGCATGGGGCTACAGCCAGATCCGTGGCTCGCCATTCCGTGTTTAGTCCTCGGTTTGGGTAATCTGCTGCGTCTCGCGCGCTGGTACGACGGCGGAATCTGGCGAGTCGTGCTGCTCTGGCCCTTGCACCTGGCTTTCGCCTGGTTGGCTCTGGCGCCATTGGGGTTGGCCGCCTGGCACCTGGGCATTCTGGCCAGTTCGAGTCTGGCCCAGCACGCATTGGGTGTTGGCGCGATGGGGGGATTGATCCTGGCGATGATTGCTCGGGTGAGCCTGGGACACAGTGGCCGACCGCTTGAACCGTCACCCGTGATGGGATTGGCCTTCGCCTTGCTCAACCTGGGGGCGCTCGCCCGTGTGATCCTGGTGCCGCTGGCCGGGTCCGCAGCACTCTGGCTGGCCGCCCTTTGCTGGATAATCGCCTTTGCCTTGTTCCTCAGGTACTACGCGGTGCTGCTGTGTACACCGAGGCTGGACGGCAGGCCCGGTTGATCCGGTTCTGGCGTCCTATGCGGCGCCGGGCAAGCGTTCAGCATGTCGCGGAGATGGCGAGCGATGTAGTCCTGGAACCGCGCGTCGTTCCAGTACTCCAGGTGGCTCAAGGGCGTATGGCGGCGGAACCACGAACCCACCGCCAGCGGCCGGTCTTCATGTACCACGGCGGCGTAGCCCTGAACCGGCCGCAGCGGGTAGCCGAGCAAGTCCGCCGGTGCATAGACGTTCAGCCAGCGGGCGGCCCGTGTCAGGCGTTCGTCGAGGCAGTGACCCGGAAAACGGATCGGCTGCACAGGATCGTAGGCGAAGGTGAAGAGCGGGATGTTGCAGCCAAAGGTGACCAGACAGGCCAGGGTTTCCATGGCGAGGAAAGGATCACGCGGGCAGCTCGGGGTGGCGTTGAGCTTCTGCTGGTCCCAGATGTAGTTGGAGATGATGTGCCCGCCCAGCGAATGCGCCAGCACCACCAGCGGGGTGTTCGGCCCGACCTTGGCGCGCAGTGCGTTGAGTCCGTTGCGCACGCACTGGTGGACCTGCTCATAGGTGTTGTCGTACGCCTGGCTGACTTTGCGGTAGCCGCTGGCATCACCGAGGAAGAGGGTGACCAGGCGACGCATCCAGCGCCAGCGCACCGGTTCCTGTTCGAGTTTTTCCAGGTAGGCGAGCTCGCGTTTGTCCAGCACGCTCGCCCAGTAAAGCGACTGGAACGCGACATCCTCGGCCTCGACGCCCAGTCGCTTGCGCAACCCGGCGATCAGTCCCTGGGCGAATGTGTGCTGCCCCTCGACGTTGCGCGCGTCCTGCTGGTTGCCGATGCCATGGATGATGGCCACCGCGAGTTTCATCCCTGTACTCCTTTCGCTCCGTGCGTCTCAGGTCAAAGGTCCTGCAAGCGCTCCCCGAGTTTCCCGCTGTCCACCAGTTCGAGGAACTCGTCGCCCAGCCGCTCGCTTTCGGCCATGGCCTTGCGCCAATAGCGTTCGCGTCCGGCATCGTCACCGAGATAGCGCTTGAAGTCCTTACGGTCTGGCAGTTTGCCATGAGGCAGCGTGGCCAGGTACTCGCGCGATGGCGAAATCAGCAGCACGTCCTGCAGCCGCTCCGCATCGCCCTTGCGCCAGGGCAGGCCCTTGTCGAACCAGCCGGGGACTACCTTGTCGGTGAAGTGCGGATAGAGCACTACGCCGCCCGGGTTGTAGGGCAGATCCAGGTGGTAATCGAGGAGGCCGCCATCGCGGTAAGTGCCCGGCCCAGCGCCCGGGATGTCGCGTACGCCTTCCATCACCATGGGGATTGACCCCGAAGCGAGGAGGGCATGGCGCAGATTGTTCGCGTCCAGCGTGTGGTAGCGCGAGGGGAAGTCCAACAGCGCTGCCAGCGGAGGTGCCTGGCGCGCGTCGTGGAGAATGACCCGCTCGAAGTGCCGGGCCAGGTGCGGACGGCCCAGCAGGTTGCTGCCGATCACCGACGATAGGCCGAGGCCCAGGGCGCCGCGCCGATCATGGGCAAGCAGGCCATGGCTTTTCACCACCACCACGTTCAGCCGGTAATGGGTGTTGGCCAATACCTGCGCGTCCTGACCCTGGAGCAGGTCGTCCAGCATCAGGCCACAGAGGCGGCTGACTTCCGCCATGCTCACGCCCTTGGGGAATCGCTGGCTGGTATAGAGCTCGCCCAGCCGGCGGATGCCGTCGGCAGCGTCAGGCAGGCAGGCGCTGGCGAAGCGCCAGGAACCGATGGAGGCACCGATCAGTGCGCGTTCACGCGGTGCACGCGGCAGCCAGTCGCCGAACAGCGCCAGGTCCAGGCCCTGGATACCCAGGGCCTTGGGGCCGCCAGCCGCACCCGGCAGGATGCCGACATCGGCCGGCGTGAGGCCCTGCCCACGAATGTGGGCCTGGGCGCGGCGTCCGGCGCGCAGGGTGAGGGCGGGGAACTTGATCTGGATGGCGCTCATGCGGGGCTCCTGAAAGCAAGGCAGCGATTATAGTGGCCACCTCGTCAAGGCCAAGCTTCTTCAGGGTATGAATGATCCTTCCCAAGTCTTAATGGGAATTCAGCTTCAATTAAGTCGACCCCGGTATCTTGAACCCATCGAAAGCACACATTCCCCCGAGGAGATACCCCATGAAGAAGCTTGCTGCCCTGTTCACCCTTGCTACCCTCGCCGCCACTGCCGGTATGGCCCAGGCGCGTGACCTCGGCCCGGATGAGGCCTTGAAGCTGCGTGACGCGGGCACCATCCAGTCCTTCGAGAAACTCAATGCCGCAGCGCTGGCCAAGCACGCCGGTGGCACCATCAACGAAACCGAGCTGGAAGAGGAATACGGCCGCTACATCTACCAGGTCGAACTGCGCGACGCCCAGGGTGTGCAATGGGACCTGGAACTTGACGCCACCAATGGCCAGATCCTCAAGGATCACCAGGACGACTGATGCGCTGGATCCTTCGCTACAGTGGGATCATCGCCCTGATCCTGGCCGTCTTCGCCCTTGAGGCGATGGCCAGGGACCTGGATCAGGACGAAGCCCTCAGGCTTCGTGAAGAGGGTGTCATCCTGCCCCTCGACCAGCTGTTGCGCAGCGCCCTGGGGAATTACCCCGGGGCGCGCCTGCTGGAGGCCGAGCTGGAAGAGGAAGATGACGTCTACATTTACGAGGTCGAACTGGTCACTGCCGACGGCTCGGTGCGTGAGCTGGAACTGGACGCCCGCGACGGGCGCATTCTGAAGGACGAGGAAGACGACTGATGCGGTTGTTGCTGGTAGAGGACCATGTACCCCTGGCCGATGAGCTGACCTCCAGCCTCGGCCGCCAAGGCTACGCCGTGGACTGGCTGGCCGACGGCCGCGACGCCTTGCACCAGGGAGCCAGCGAGCCCTACGACCTGATCATCCTGGACCTCGGCCTGCCCGGTAAGCCCGGACTCGAGGTCCTGCAGGAATGGCGTGCGGGCGGGCTGTCGACCCCGGTGCTGGTGCTCACTGCCCGTGGTTCCTGGGCCGAGCGCATCGATGGCCTCAAGGCCGGCGCAGACGATTACCTGACCAAACCCTTCCATCCCGAAGAGCTGGCCCTGCGCATCCAGGCGCTGCTGCGGCGTGCCCATGGCCTGGCGAACCAGCCGCAATTGGAAGCGGCGGGCCTGCAGCTGGATGAAGGGCGTCAGTGTGTCAGCCGCAATGGCGACGAGGTGCAGCTCACTGCTGCCGAGTTCCGGTTGCTGCGCTATTTCATGCTGCACCCCGGCCAACTGCTCTCGAAGAGCCACCTGGCCGAGCATCTGTATGACGGCGAGACCGAGCGGGATTCCAATGTGATCGAGGTGCACGTCAATCACCTGCGGCGCAAGCTCGGCCGCGAAGTCATCGAGACGCGACGAGGTCAGGGCTATCGCTTCACCGGTGAGGGTCGATGAGGTCTATCCAGCGCCGGCTCAGCCTTGGGTTGATCGGCGTGCTGCTGGTGGTGGGGCTGGTCCTGGCGCAGACCAGCCTCTGGTTGTTCGACCTGGGACTGCGACGTTATCTGGCGGAAGGGCTGCGTACCGAGGCCGAGCTCCTGCTGGGCTCGCTGGTGCGTGGACAGGCCGGCATCCAGCTCGACGAGAAGCGGCTTAACCCGGCCCATCAACAACCTTATTCCGGCCGCTACTTCATCATCGAACTGGATGACGAACCCTGGCGTTCGCGTTCGCTCTGGGATGCCGAGCTATCCATGCCCCCGAGCAAGGGGCTGGCCGAAGGTTTGCTGCCGGGGCCCGACGACCAGGAATTGCTGGCCTGGCGCGGCGATTACCGTCGCTTCGGGCGCCAGGTTCGAATCGTCGTCGCCCAGGACTACACGCCCGTGCTGGAGAGCTTTAGCCGCGTGCGCTGGACGGGGCTGGGCCTCGGGGTGGCCGGATTGCTGCTGATCCTCGCCTTGCAGCGCATTACCGTGCGCCGGGCCTTGCGTCCGCTGGAGGAGGTTCGCCAGCAGATCGCCCAACTGCAGCAGGGGCAGCGCAGTGAGCTGGATAGCCAGGTGCCGGCGGAGCTGGAGCCTTTGGTAACGCAGATCAACCGGCTGCTCAGTCACACCGAAGACACCCTCAAGCGCTCGCGTAATGCCTTGGGCAACCTTGGTCATGCGTTGAAGACGCCCCTGGCGGTGCTGGTCAGCCTGGCCAACCGCGAAGAGCTGCGCGGACAGCCGGAGCTGCGCGCGATCCTGCACGAACAGCTGGAGCAGATCGAGCAGCGCCTGGCCCGGGAACTGGGACGTGCGCGTCTCGCGGGCGAGGCATTGCCCGGGGCACATTTCGATTGCGCCGAAGAGCTGCCAGGCCTGTTTTCCACCCTGGCAATGATCCACGACCGTGGGCTGGACCTGGACTGGGACGTCCCCGAAGGGATGCGCCTGCCCTGGGACCGGGAAGACCTTCTGGAGCTGCTGGGCAACCTGCTGGATAACGCCTGCAAGTGGGCGGAAACCCAGGTCAACCTGACCATCCGTGGCGGAGCCGACGGTTACAGCCTGATGGTGGACGATGACGGCCCGGGCATTGCCGAAGACAAGCGTGAGGAAGTCATCGGTCGTGGCGCGCGCCTTGACGAGCAAGTCGCAGGGCACGGCCTGGGGCTCGGCATCGTGCGGGACATCGTCGAATCCTGGAACGGCCGCCTGAGCCTGCAGGAAAGCCCACTGGGTGGATTGCGGGTACGCATCGAACTTCCGACCGCGCAAGCCTCGTAGGTTCACGCCTCGCCTGTGGGGGCGATTTCAATAGCTGTGTCCGCATCAAGTGTTGCAAGTGGCTGGATTGCCCGTAGGAGCTGGCTTGCCAGCGAATGGCCCCGTTTCGCTAGCAAGCTAGCTCCTACAAGGCCCCTGCACCGATGGGGCAGCTTGGCGAATGAATTCGCCCCCTCATGGATTCAGGGTGGCTACACGCGGAATTGTCCCAGCAGCTGATTGAGCTGCACGGCCAATTGCCCCAGGCGCTGGCTGGCGCCGGTGGTCTGTTCGGCCGAACTGGCGCTGTCGTGGGCCAGGCCGGCAGCCTGGGTGACGTTCTGGTTGATGTCTTCCACTACATGGGACTGCTGCAACGTAGCGCTGGCAATTGAGGCGTTGAGCCCGGTCAGGGTGCGCAGCGCCTGGGCGATCTGCGCCAGGCTCTCGCCGGCTTGGCTGGCCTGGTCCACCGTGGCGCGGGAAGCCCGGCTGCTTTCGTCGATCACCTGGACCGCTGCCTCGGAGTTCTGCTGCAGGCGTTCGATCATGGTCTGGATTTCTGCCGTCGACTTCTGGGTCCGCTGGGCCAACAGGCGTACTTCATCGGCCACCACGGCAAAGCCACGGCCCTGCTCGCCGGCCCGAGCGGCCTCGATGGCGGCGTTCAGTGCCAGCAGGTTGGTCTGCTCGGCGATGGAGCGGATCACTTCCAGCACGCTGCCGATCTGGGCGCTTTCCTGGGCGAGCGTCTGGATGACGTCCACCGCCTTGGTGATGGTGGTGGAGAGCTGGTCGATCTGCCGCAGGCTGCTGTCGATGTTGTCATGCCCCTGGCGCGCTTGTTCCTCGGCGTTGCGCACTTCGCTGGCGGCATGCTCGGCGTTCTTTGCCACGTCCTGCACGCCGTAGGTGACTTCGTTGATGGCGGTAGCCACTTGCTCCATTTGCAGCGATTGCTGCTCGCTCTGGCGCAGCCCGTTGCTGGCGATGCCGTCGAGGTTGCTGGCGGCCTGGTCGAGGGCGGTGGCGGCGTCCAGGGACTGGCGGATCACGCCCCTCAGCTTGCCGGTAAAGGCATTGAAATGGCCGCCGAGGGCGGTGATTTCGTCGCGGCCGTGGGTGTCCAGGCTGCTGGTGAGGTCGCCTTCGCCACTGGCGATAGCGGCCATCGCGGAAACCACTTCGTTCAGCGGCCGGGTGATGCTGCGGGCGATGACGATGACCAGCAGCGCCATGACGATGGCGATGGCCAATCCCACCAGCGAGGCGCGCATGGCCTGGGAAAGGAACTCCACTTGCATGTCGTCAATGTAGATGCCCGAGCCGATCACCCAGCCCCAGGGTGCGAACAGTTGCACATAGGAAACTTTCGGCACCGGGTCGCTGGCGCCCGGCTTGGGCCAGCGGTACTCGACGAAGCCCGCGCCCTGAGTCTTGGCGACGCGCGCCATCTCGTTGAACAGGGGCTTGCCGTCCGGGTCCTTGTAGCCGGAGAGGTCCTGACCCTCCAGCTTGGCGTTGGTCGGGTGCATGATCATGCGCGGCGTCAGGTCGTTGATCCAGAAGTAGTCGCCCTTGTCGTAACGCAGGGCGCGAACCGCCTGCATCGCTTGTTTCTGCGCTTCTTCGCGGGGCAGGGTGCCCGCGGCTTCCTGGGCCTGGTAGTACTGCAGCACGCCCACCGCGGTCTCGACCACGTGGCGGGTCTTCTGCTCCTTGCCCTGGTAGAGGTCGTCGTAGATCTGCTGCAGCATCAGCACGCCAAGGGTGACCAGCATGAATACCGCGACGATGAGGATCAGCCAGAGGCGACGACTGATCGGCAGGTTGCGCAAGCTGTGCATGGGGCGGGAACTCCTGGTTTCTTGTTATTGGTTTCGAGTCTGGAGCAGAGCAGTCCGCGTAGCGGATTTCAATCAGGCTTTAGCCGCGATTTCTATTTGGCTCTCTGTTAGCATTTCGGCGCTTCGGGGCAAAGCTGAAGGCTCGTTCGTCCCCGGAACCCGCACGCAGGTGCCCGGTCTCATCGCCGGAACCGCACGCTTGCGGCACCAGCTACCTGCACATACGTAATGAAAGGGGCGCCAGAAGAGCGCGCCTTGGGGGGAGATTTTCAATGGATTTGTGGACGGCCATGCAGGCCATCATTCTGGGGATTGTCGAAGGCCTGACGGAGTTCCTGCCGATCTCCAGCACCGGCCACCAGATCGTGGTCGCGGACCTGCTGGGTTTCACCGGTGAACGGGCCATCGCTTTCAACATCATCATCCAGCTCGCGGCCATCCTCGCCGTGGTCTGGGAGTACCGACGCAAGATTCTCGACGTGGTCGTCGGCCTGCCGACCCAGCGGAGCGCCCAGCGATTCACCCTCAACCTGCTGGTGGCCTTCTTCCCGGCCGTGATTCTGGGTGTGGCGTTTTCCGACATCATCCACCACTACCTGTTCAACCCCATCACGGTGGCGTCGGCCCTGGTGGTCGGCGGTGTGGTCATCCTCTGGGCAGAGCGGCGCCAGCATCGTGTTGAAGCCGAGTCCGTGGATGAAATGACCTGGAAGCACGCCCTCAAGGTCGGCTGTGCCCAGTGTCTGGCGCTGGTTCCAGGTACTTCGCGCTCGGGCGCGACCATCATCGGCGGCCTGCTCTTCGGCCTGTCGCGCAAGGCGGCAACCGAGTTCTCCTTCTTCCTTGCCATGCCCACCATGGTCGGCGCGGCGGTCTATTCGGGCTACAAATATCGCGACCTGTTCCAGCCGAGCGACCTGCCGGTGTTCGCCCTGGGCTCCGTGGTGTCGTTCATTTTCGCCATGATCGCCGTGCGCAGCCTGCTGAAGTTCATCGGCAGCCACAGCTACGCGGCGTTCGCCTGGTACCGCATCGGCTTCGGCCTGCTGATCCTGGCGACCTGGCAGTTGGGGCTGATCGACTGGACTACCGCACAGCCCTGATGGGTCTGATGCACCCGGGAGGCGCGCCATATGGCGCGCCTTCTGCGTTTCAGGGGGTGGGAAATTCGAGGATGAAGCGCGTCCAGCCGTTGGCGGATTCGCAGCGGATTTCGCCGCCGTGGGCGCGCACGATCGAGCGGGTGATGGCCAGGCCGAGGCCGGCATGCTCGCGACCCTCGCGTTTTCGCGCGGGGTCGGCACGGAAGAATCGGTCGAACAGGCGCGGCAGCAGTTCAGGGGGAATGCCCTCACCGCTGTTGGCGACGGTCAGGCGCAGTCCATTGGGGGCGCTGGCCACTTCCAGTTCGATGTGGCCGCCTTGCGGGGTGAAGCGCAGGGCATTGTCCAGCAGGTTGGAAAGGGCGCGGCGCAGCATTTCCCGGTCGGCATTCAGTTGTCCCGTGCCACGGCGATGCAAGGTCACCTGGGACTCGTCGGCGAGGGGGCTGAAGTAGTCCAGGAGTGCGTCCAGTTCGCCGCCCAGGTCCAGTGTCTTCCTGTCGGTGGCCAGCAAGCCGTGTTCGGCCTTCGCCAGGAACAGCATGTCGCTGACCATCTGCGCCAGGCGCTGGAGCTCCTCCAGGTTGGAATGCAGCGTCTCGCGGTACTCATCCGCCGGGCGATCCTGACTGAGGATCACCTGGGTCTGCGTCAGCAGGTTGGACAGCGGTGTACGCAGCTCATGGGCGATATCGGCGGAGAAGGCCGAGAGCCGCTGGAAGGTGTCTTCCAGGCGCGCCAGCATGGCATTGAAGGCGCGTACCAGCTCCACCAGTTCCGGCGGGACCTCATCGTCCGCCAGCCGCGCGGTCAGAGAACTGGCCGACACTCCGGCGGCCACTTCGGCCATGCGGTGCAAGGGGCGCAGGCCGCTACGTGCGGCCCAGGCGCCCAACAGGGCCGTGGCCAGGGCGGAAAGTCCCACGGTGAGCCAGATCAGCCGCTGCATGCGTTCGAGGAAATGCTGGTGATGGGTGATATCCAGCGCCAGCGACAGGCGTGGCGAGTCCGGGGCATCTGGTCGCACGGGCGCGCTGTACACCCGGTAGTCGATGCCATCCTGCTGCCAGTCATGTAGCCCGTCACGCCCCGGTGCGCGCAGGCCGTCCGCGCTGTTGAACCAGTAACGGCCGTCGCGGCCCTCCAGGCGCAAGGTAAGGTCCGGATGCAGACGCAATTCCGCCTGCAAGGCGTCCAGCCGGGACGCCAGTGCCTCAGGGGTGTTCACATCGCTGACCAGGGCGCGAAACGCGGTCATGCGGATTTCCAGCAACTGCTGGTCGAGTTCGACGAAGTGCGCTTCGCTGGCGCGGCTGAAGAGGATACCGGCAATCAGCGAAACGGCGGCCGTGCATGCGGCGAAGAGCAGGCCCAGGCGGGCGGTGAGGGAGAGTCCGCGCATCAGCCTTCGCGCGCCTCCAGCACGTAACCCATGCCGCGCACGGTATGGATCACCTTGGTGGGGAAGTCGTCATCGAGCTTTGCCCGCAGCCGGCGGACGGCGACTTCGATGACGTTGGTGTCACTGTCGAAATGCATGTCCCAGACTTCGGCTGCAATCAGCGTCTTGGGCAGGACTTCGCCCTGACGGCGCAGGAAGAATTCCAACAGGGCGAACTCCTTGGTCGTCAGATCGATGCGCCGACCACTGCGCTCGACCCTTCGACTCAGCAAGTCCAGGCGCAGGTCGGCGAATTCCAGGCTGGTTTCCTGCGGGGCGCTGGCGCCACGGCGGAGCAGGGTGCGCACGCGGGCGAGGAGCTCGGCGAAGGCAAAGGGCTTGATCAGGTAGTCGTCGGCGCCCAGTTCCAGGCCGTGGACGCGCTCGTCCACCGCGTCCCGCGCGGTCAGGAACAACACCGGCACCTGCAGACCGGCCTGGCGCAGGCTACGCAGTACCTGCCAGCCGTCGAGGCCGGGGAGCATCACGTCGAGGATGATCAGGTCATAGCTCCCCGCAAGTGCCAGATCGCGGCCTTCCAGCCCGTTGGTGACGAGGTCCGCGTTCAGGCCGGCCTCGCTCATGCCCTGGCGCAGGAACTGGCCGGTCTTGGGTTCGTCTTCGACTATCAGTAGCTTCATGGGGGGCTCGTCGCTGGGGCTGCCGCGTTATACCGCGCCTTTGGGGCGCGCGGGGGCAAACTGACAAAGTTGTAATGCAGAAGCACCGTTGGTGCCGCGGATTTTTCAGCAACCGCGCGGCTGTATACAATTGCGCGATTTCCGCACTTTCAGGTCAACCCGCCCATGCAACACCCCGCCGAACACTCACCGCTGGGCAAATCCAGCGAGTACGTCAGCACCTACAGCCCGGAGCTGCTGTTTCCCATCTCCCGCGTGACCAAATGGAACGAGCTGGGCCTGACTGCCGCGACCCTGCCGTATCAGGGCGTGGATTTCTGGAACTGCTACGAGCTGTCGTGGCTGACGCCGTCCGGCAAGCCGGTCGTGGCGATCAGCGAGTTCGCCATCCCCGCCGATTCGCCCAATATCATCGAGTCCAAATCGTTCAAGCTGTACCTCAATTCGCTGAACCAGTCCGTCTTTGCCAGCGCCTCCGAGCTTGAGCAGGTGCTGGCGCGGGATTTGAGCGCGGCGGCGGGCGCTCCAGTTGCCGTGAGGGTGCGCAGCCTGGTCGAAGTGGAGGCCGAAGGTGTCGCGGTTTCGCCGGGTGTCTGCATCGACGAACTGGATGTCACCGTCGACCGTTACGAACACCCGCAGCCCGAGTTGCTGCGCGCCGAAGCTGGTCAGCAGGCGGACGAGGCGCTTCACAGTCATCTGCTGAAGTCCAACTGCCCGGTCACTGGCCAGCCGGACTGGGGCACGGTGGTGGTGGAATATCGCGGATCGAAACGGCTGGATCACGCCAGCTTCCTGGCCTACCTGGTGAGCTTCCGCCAGCACGCCGACTTCCATGAACAATGCGTGGAGCGCATCTTCCTCGACCTCAAGCGGTTGCTGCAGCCGGAAATGCTGACTGTCCATGCGCGTTATGTGCGCCGTGGCGGGCTGGACATCAATCCTTATCGCAGCACCCATCCGGTGCAGACTGACAATCGCCGCCTGGTGCGGCAGTGACGAAAACCCCGACGCGAAGTCGGGGTTTTGTTGTGTGGTGGGGCTAGATACCCATGTTCGCGAGACTTTGCATGATGTTGCGCAAGGTCCCGGCAAGGGTGGGGTGACGAGTTTCGAAGCGCTCGACGGCCAGGTTGACGCCGTCCACCAGATTGGCGTCCGGCGCCATGGCAGCATCCTGTGCCAGGCGCAGTTCGATTTCCTGCATCAACTCGATCAGCGATGCGCGTTCCTCCGCATCCAGCGGCGGTTCCTGGGCCAACTGGTCGCGCAGTTGTTGCAGTTGCTGCTGCAGGCGTTCAGGCATGTCTTTCTCCCTTTGCGAATGTCTCAGGAGTGGACCCTCTGAGGAATTCAAAGGTCCCTCATGCCATAGAGATTAATCCAGGCAGGGCGGACCTGCCTGATTCGGATCAAGCCTGAAACAAAAGTGCGAGTGTCAGGGTTTCTCGCCTTTCTCGCGCCGATAGGCGAGATCGGCGAGGCAGGGCGCCAACTCGCCCAGGTGGTCGATCACCGAATGGGCGCCGAGGCGATACAACTCCAGCGTTGCGGTGGCACGCAGGCGATCGCGCTCTGCGCTATCAAGGGCTCGCCAGTCCGCCGGTGCCAGCCCGCACAAGGGGCCGCTGGCCGCGAGACCGATGGTCCAGAGCCCGGCGTTCAACCCGGCCTCCAGGAGACGTGGATTGGCGCTCACCAGCACACAGCCATCGAGGCGCGGAACCCCAAGCCCTGCCAGCGCTTGCCAGCAACTATCGGGTGCCGGCCAGGGGCGCGCGCCATCGGTTTCGCTGCCTTTCACCCAGGCGGGGAGGGGCGCGGCCAGACACCAGCTGGTTGGAGCGGGTAGCTCGTCGAGCCAGGCACAGGGCACTCCGTTGCTATCCACGAGGGCAGCCAGCTCGTCGAGGCCAGTGACGGCTTCGGCATGCTCCTTGGCGGCCTCCAGTAGCCGTTGCTGGAAATCCTGGTACAGCTTTTCGCTGGCTGGCGCTCCCAACGCATGGTCGAGGGCGGCCCCTGGCGAAAGGCTGGCGGCTTCGAACAGGCGTCCAGGCGGGCAGTCTGGGAGCAGCCGGCTCAGGGCCAGGGGCAGGGTGCGGGCACCGAAATCCACCAGGCAGCCGGAAAGGCCAAAGAGGAGGGCGGTGAAGGCGGGCGGTTGGCTTTGGGGCATCTGCGTCATCCTGACGAGGTCTGGCGCAGGCTAGCTGGCCAGGATGACAGCAAGGTTACTGACGCTTGCCTGCCCCCATGGCCAGGCGCAGGTCATCTGGCACCGGTACCGACCTGTCGGTTGCATGATCGATCCAGACCAACTTGCAGTAGCCCTCACCATAGAGCGTCGCCGGGTCTTCCAGCGTGCTCAGTCGGTGCTCCACCACCAGGCTGCTGTTGCCCACGGCACCGGCATAGAGCTCGATCACCACGGTAGCCGGATGCACCACGGGCTTGAGGTAGGTATGCAGGGTCTGCAGCACGACGGGGCCCTGCGGCACGTTGTTCATCTCGATGCCCAGATTCTGGAACCAGGCGACCCGAGCTTCTTCCAGGTACTGGATGTAAAGGGTGTTGTTGACGTGTCCGTAGCTGTCCATGTCACCCCAGCGAACGGGGATGTGAGCAACATGAAGCAAGGTTTTTTCAGTCATGCTAGCAGTTCGCTATGCTGTCCAAACGAGGCGTTGGCCTTATACTGCGCGCCTTCTTCAGGGCGGCGGCGGGCCGCCACACTACTTTTCTCAAGGAGAGTCTGCAATGCAATTGATCGGCGCTCGGTGGCTCGATCGTCTGGGCCGTGTACTGGCTTGTGTCGCGCTGACTGTAATGCCAGTCGCTGCGAACGCCGCGGAGGAAGATCCCTGGGAGGGCTTCAACCGCGCCATGTTCCGCTTCAACGACACCCTCGACACCTATGCGCTGAAACCGGTTGCCAAGGGCTATCAGGCCGTGACTCCGCAGTTCCTCGAAGATGGCATCCACAATGTCTTCAACAACGTCGGTGATGTCGGCAACCTGGCCAACGACCTGTTCCAGGCCAAGTTCCACAACGCCGGTGTCGACACCAGCCGCCTGGTGTTCAACACCACCTTCGGCGTGCTGGGCTTCTTCGACGTGGCCACGAAGATGGGCCTGCAGCGTAACGATGAAGACTTCGGCCAGACCCTCGGCTATTGGGGCGTCGGCAGCGGCCCGTACCTGGTCATCCCGTTCCTCGGCCCGAGCACCGTGCGCGATGCCGGCGGCAAGGTTCCAGACGGATTCCTTGAACCGTACCCCTACATCGACCATGTGCCGACCCGCAACGTCACCCGCGCCGTCGACGTGGTGGATACCCGCGCCAACCTGCTGTCCGCGGAAAAGCTGATCAGCGGCGACAAATACATCTTCATTCGCAACGCCTACCTGCAGAACCGCGAGTTCAAGGTGAAGGACGGCGAAGTCGAAGACGATTTCTGAGTCTCGGCCAGAATCGGCGGCATGAAAAAGGCGACCCTGGGGTCGCCTTTTTCGTTTCCGGCTGTTGCACCTAACGCAAGTCCTGGATGGCCAACCCGAGGATGCGACTACCCTTCGTGCCCTCGCCGATCCGAACCACTTCGGCGTCGGCTTCCAGTCCTTTGAGGGAATTGTGTTCGGAGGGAATGAGTACCCGAACGCGATCGCCCACGCTGAGTTCGGCACTCACTTCGAGCTGCATGCCGCTGCTGGAAAGGTCCAGGCAATGGGCGGGGTACTGTTGCCCGGCGTGCTCCAGGATGGCTTTGCTCTGCACCTGCATCCTTATGAAATCGCGCTTCTCGCTGTAGTTGCGGTCGTCCAGGCTCACGCGCTGATCCTCTTCTCGTCATGGAGGGGGGCCGAACCCCTTATAACTTCCAGCGATTTTGGGTGTAAAGGCAGAGTTCGGCTCGCGGCGCAAGCTTGAATCGCCCTGCGGATGGGAGTACCGTCTGCGCCGTAAAGCGAACCCCCGTACTCGTGCTCGGGCCTTAGGTCGGGTGCTACAACAACCCATCCCTGGCGCCGTTTGCCTGGATAATCCATGCACAATCCCAGTGCCAAGCTGCTGATTATTGATGACGACGAGGTAGTACGCGCAAGCCTCGCGGCCTATCTGGAAGACAGTGGATTCAGCGTTCGGCAGGCCAGCAACGGCTTGCAAGGGCTGCAGGTTTTCGAGCAGGAACGCCCAGATCTGGTGATCTGCGACCTGCGCATGCCTCAGGTCGATGGCCTGGAGCTGATCCGTCGCATTTCCGAACTGGAAGCAGAAACCCCGGTTATTGTGGTCTCCGGTGCCGGCGTCATGAGTGATGCGGTCGAAGCCCTGCGCCTGGGGGCTGCCGATTACCTGATCAAACCCCTGGAAGACCTGGCCGTTCTCGAACACTCGGTGCGCCGCGCCCTCGATCGCGCAGTCCTGCGCCTCGAGAACCGCCGTTACCGCGAGAAGCTGGAGTCGGCCAACCGCGAACTGCAAGCCAGCCTGCACTTGCTGCAGGAGGACCAGAACGCCGGGCGTCAGGTACAGATGAACATGCTGCCGGTGACGCCGTGGGAAGTGGATGGACTGCGTTTTGCCCACCAGATCATTCCGTCGCTGTACCTTTCCGGCGACTTCGTCGACTACTTCCGCGTGGATGAACGCCGGGTGGCGTTCTACCTGGCGGACGTGTCGGGCCATGGGGCTTCCTCGGCATTCGTGACTGTCCTGCTCAAGTTCATGACGACCCGCCTGCTCTACGAGTCCCGCCGCAATGGCATGTTGCCCGAGTTCAAGCCTTCCGAGGTGCTGGGGCACATCAACCGTGGCCTGATCAACACCAAGCTGGGCAAGCACGTGACCATGCTGGGTGGTGTGATCGACGAGGAGAATGGCCACCTGACCTACAGCATTGGCGGGCATCTGCCGCTGCCGGTGCTCTACAGCGAGGGCAAGGCCACCTACCTGGCCGGCAAGGGCTTGCCAGTGGGGTTGTTCGAAGAGGCGAGCTATGATGACCGGGTCATCGACCTGCCGTCGTCTTTCAGCCTGACCTTGCTCTCCGATGGGATCCTGGACCTTTTGCCTGGGGATACCCTCAAAGATAAAGAAGCCGCGTTGCCAGAGATGGTGTGCGAGGCAGGTGGCAGTCTGGATGGCTTGCGACAAGTATTTGGGCTGGCCAGCCTGGGCGAGATGCCGGATGATATCGCCTTGCTGGTGTTGAGCAGGAACCTTGCATGAGTACCGGTAAAATCCAGTTTGCCGAGCAGGAAGGGACATTCGTCCTGAAGTTCGTCGGAGAAATCCGCCTGACCCTGTGTTCTGCCCTGGATGCGACCATTGAAAAGATCTTCTCGGCGCTGAATTTCTCGGCGATCGTGATCGATCTGACCGAAACCCAAAGCATCGACAGCACCACGCTCGGTCTGTTGGCCAAGCTGTCGATCCTTTCGCGGCAGAAGGTGGGGCTGTTGCCCACGGTAGTGACCACCCATCCCGACATCACGCGACTGCTGCAGTCGATGGGATTCGACCAGGTGTTCAATATCGTCGGGACGCCAGTGCCTTGCCCTGAATGCCTCGAAGACTTGCCGCCGCAGGATCAGACCGAGGATGTCGTCCGCACCAAGGTGCTGGAAGCCCACCGCATTCTCATGGGGCTCAACGAGTCCAACCGTGAAGCCTTCCACGACCTGGTCAGCGCTCTCGAACGTAGCTGATCCGTCGTTTCTTCTCGCGCAAATGAAAACGCGCGCAGCCCGCAAAGGCTGCGCGCGTTCGCGTTTCAGCGGCGCGAGGCGAGCAGGGCTTCCAGCTTCTCCTGGTCGCGTGCGAACAATCGGATACCTTCGGCCAGTTTCTCGGTGGCCATGGCATCTTCGTTGAGCTGCCAGCGGAAAGCCGTTTCGTCCAGCACCACGCGGGCTTCTGCGTCATTGCCCGGGGCCAGATTGCGGTCGAGCGCGCTCTGATCGTCCGCCAGCTTCTGCAGCAGTTCAGGGCTGATGGTCAGGCGGTCGCAACCTGCCAGGGCCTCGATCTGGCCCAGGTTGCGGAAGCTCGCGCCCATCACCACGGTCCGGTAGCCATTGGCCTTGAAGTAGCGGTAGATGCGCGCGACGGACTGTACGCCCGGATCCTCGTCGCCAACGTAGTCGCGGCCTTCGGCTTTCTTGTACCAGTCGTAGATGCGGCCCACGAAGGGGGAAATCAGGAACACGCCGGCATCGGCACAGGCGGCTGCCTGGGCGAAATTGAACAGCAACGTCAGGTTGGTCTGGACGCCCATGCGCTCCAGCTGTTCGGCGGCACGAATGCCTTCCCAGGTGGAAGCGATCTTGATCAGGACGCGTTCGCGCCCGATGCCGGCCTCCTCGTACAGGCCGATCAGACGCTCGGCGCGACTCAGGGTGGCATCGGTATCAAAGGAGAGGCGGGCATCCACTTCGGTGGAGATACGCCCCGGAATCACCTTGAGGATTTCCTGGCCGACGGCTACGCCAAAGCGGTCGCAAGCCAGACCCAGGTCAGCGCCGGCTGCGGCGACCGCGTTGTCGAGCAAGTCGGCGTAACGTGGCATGGCGGCGGCTTTCAGCAGCAGTGAAGGGTTCGTAGTCGCGTCGACCGGCTTCAGACGGGCGATCGCATCCAGGTCGCCGGTGTCGGCAACGACGGTGGTGTACTGCTTGAGTTGGTCCAGCTTGGAGGTCATGGCGAAACCTTGTCGTGGCGGATGGACTGACCTTACCCGAGCCGCAAGGGCTGCTCAACGGGGGTGTAAGGGCTTTTTCACAGGCTATCGGCCTGCCCATATCAACAGACTCGAAAATGGGGGCTACAGGTTCCCCACCGAAAAAGATTTCGCATTTTTATTGCGGTTTTTTCGCGCTCGTCCGTCTTGTTCTATAAGACCCCGAAGTTTTCGGGAAACAGGCCGGCAGGAGATTCGGCCAGAGGTTCTGCATTGCGCAGGCCATTAATCAACAAGGAGATACTCATGCGAGTACACACCTTGCTCCGGGCCAAGCCTATTGTCCCGCAGCACATCAACCTGAAGGTCGAGAGGATTCTCCCGAGCCTTGAACAACGCCAATTGAGGCAGATGCTGCAGCAGGCGGGGCTGAAGACCAGCATGCCGCGCCTCAAGGTGCTGGAAATCCTCTGCCAGGCGTACCTCGAAGGCAGCGACATTTCCAGTCGTGTTCTCCACGAGCGCCTGGTTGACGCGGGCGAACCGCTGTCGCTGGTCAGCGTGCGCCAGGTATTGGGAAGGATGGTGGACAGTGGCCTGGTGGCGGCCCAAGGCGGCAGCCGCTACTGCCTGGCGCCGGCCTGGGAAGCCACGATCTCGGCTCAGCGGCCGCGCAGCAGCTCGGCGGCCTGATCCAGCAGCGCCAGAGGGTCGGTGGTCTTGTGCACGTCGACCGACAGCAGCTGGCGGAAGCGCCGGGCACCGGGGAACCCCTGGCCCAGACCAAGGACATGGCGGGTGATGTGGTGCATCACGCCGCCTTCCTGGATGTGGCGCTCGATGTAGGGACGCATGGCCTCGAGAGCCTCCGCGCGGCTGATCTGTGGGGCCGCGCCGCCAAACAGTGCGGCATCTACCTCTGCGAGTACGTATGGATTGTGATAAGCCTCGCGGCCCAGCATCACGCCATCGAAGGTCTCGAGATGGCCGCGACACTCATCCAGTGTCTTGATCCCACCATTGAGGATGATTTCCAGGTCCGGGAAGTCCCGTTTCAGCTGCGCGGCCACGTCGTAGCGCAGCGGCGGGACCTCGCGGTTTTCCTTCGGTGAGAGGCCTTCCAGGATGGCAATGCGTGCATGCACGGTGAAACTGCGGCAACCGGCATCGCGCACCTGGCCGACGAAGTCGCAGAGTTCCTCGTAGCTGTCCCGCCCATTGATGCCGATCCGGTGCTTCACCGTGACCGGGATATCGACCGCATCCAGCATCGCCTTTACGCAATCGGCCACCAGCGCGGGATGCCCCATCAGGCAGGCGCCGATCATATTGTTCTGCACCCGGTCGCTGGGGCAGCCGACGTTCAGGTTCACTTCGTCATAGCCCGCCTCCTGGGCCATCTTCGCGCAGGCCGCCAGGTCCGCCGGCACGCTGCCACCCAATTGCAACGCCAGCGGATGCTCCGCCTCGTCGTGACGCAGGAAGCGCTCAGGGTCGCCATGCAACAACGCACCAGTGGTCACCATCTCGGTGTAGAGCAGGGCATGCCGGGAGAGCTGGCGCAGGAAGAAGCGACAGTGTCTATCAGTCCAGTCCATCATCGGCGCCACGGAGAAGCGGCGGGACAGAGAAGGGCGCGTGGTTGCTGGCGTAGAGGGGATTAGGGCGGTCATTCGGAAACGTCTGATTATTGCTACTTCGGGGCCGTTTTCGATTATCTCTGCAGGTCCGTTGCTACGCTGTAGCAACTCATTTGGGACGTGTAGCAAATCGATATGGGGACGATTACATCTCGCCGCCGTAAGGACGGCTCCATCGGATATACCGAGCAGATCCGGATCATGCGCGATGGCGCGAAATTGTATCAGGAAAGCCAGACCTTCGATCGCCAGTAGGCAGCCAAGGCTTGGGCGACCAAACGCGAAGCGGAACTGGGGGCGCCGGGTGCGATTGAGCGCGCCAGCCGGGATGGCGTCACGATCAAGGAGATCATCGAGCAGTATCTGGAGGAGTACGAGCGCATCCGGCCGCTCGGCAAGACCAAGCGCCAGGCACTCAAGGCCATCAGCGAAACCTGGATTGGTGAGATAGCTGACCAGGACCTGACCAGTCAGAAACTGGTGGAGTTCGCCCAGTGGCGTATGACCAAGGCAGGCGGCGGCGTGCAGGCGCAGACGGTCGGCAACGACCTGGCGCACCTGGGAGCCGTGCTCTCGGTGGCGCGCCCGGCGTGGGGCTATGAGATCGATCCGCATGCAATCGGTGACGCCCGCAAGGTATTGCGAAAGCTGGGGGCTGTCAGCCGCAGCAAGGAACGCTCACGGAGACCCGCTGCCAAGGAGCTGGACAAGCTGCTGGCGCACTTCTTTGATCTGCTGCGCTGGAAGCCCAGCGCGATCAACATGCCGAAGGTCATCGCCTTTGCCATCTTCTCGACTCGTCGTCAGGAAGAAATCACCCGCATTTGCTGGGATGATCTGGACGTGCCGGGCCAGCAGGTGCTGGTGCGGGACATGAAGAACCCGGGCCAGAAGATCGGCAACGACGTCTGGTGCCATCTGCCCGAGGAGGCAATGCGCATCATCTCGTCGATGCCCAGGACCTGCCCGGAAATCTTCCCCTATAACGGCAACTCCATCGGCACTTCATGGCGAAACGCGTGCAAGTTCCTCGAAATCGAGGACCTGCATTTCCACGACCTCCGCCACGATGGCGTCAGCCGGCTATTCGAAATGGATTGGGATATTCCGCGTGTGGCCAGCGTATCGGGCCACCGGGATTGGAACTCGCTGCGGCGCTATACGCACCTGCGAGGGAGAGGGGACCCCTATCAGGGGTGGAGTTGGCTGGAGAAGATCATTGCGGCGCCCGTTGAATTGGGCGCGCGAGTACAACGGAAAGGGGAGGACTAGCGCCTCCCCTCATCCGCTCCTCCGAAAAGGGTTCCGTCCGTGCAGCTTGTCGTTCTCGACCTTGGCCGCCTGGTGCTGGCCACCAGCACCTCGGCGAACAGGCCGAGCTGCTGGCACAGCACCACGAACTGCCGGCAGACACCGCGAATGGCTTTGCCGTTGTCCTTGCGGAAGTTGGCGATAGTCTTGAAGTCCGGCATCAGGCGTCCGGTCAGCCACATCAGTTCGACGTTGCGTTGGGCCTCGCGCTCAAGGCGGCGACTGGACTGGATGCGGTTGAGGTAGCCGTAGATGTAGATCTTCAGCAGGACGGCAGGATGGTAAGCAGGGCGACCGGTTTCGGCCGGGACCACCCCATCGAAACCCAGTCGGCCGAGGTCGAGTTCATCGACGAACACATCGACGACCCGCACCGGGTTGGTGTCCGCGACATAGTCATCCAGGCTCTCGGGCAGCAGTGTGCTTTGGCCTCGATGTTCTCCCTGGATGAAACGCTTCATGGCTAGCCCTGCTGAGTTTGACTCCCTCAAATCTCAGCAAGGTCGATGCCAATGTTTTTACACGGTCTGGGCCAAAACCGGTCGGTACGGGCTGCACCGCAGTTAGTTTTAACCAGTAGAGTCGCACTTTCCCTACAGTGCAGCGCGTAGTGATTGAGTGCCGAGCCCTCCATGGCGGCGATTCAAGCGTTGTGAGTCGCGAGTTACCAGATTTTCAGCGTGTAATCGATGTTGATTCTGGTCTCGTTGTCACTTCGGAAAGTCGAGGCTGCAGTCTGCTCATTGCGGTAGGTCGCGTGGCGTAAGCGTAGAGCGAGTCCTTTTGCAGGCCCAGACTGAATGACGTAGGCCAGTTCCAGATCCTTGGAGGACTCGGTGAGGTTGCTTCCTCCCAGTTTCGGCAAGTCGATGTTGCTGCCTCGGAGATAGCGGGCCATGCCGGTCAGGCCCGGGATTCCGACGGCAGCGAAGTCGTAGTCATAGCGGGCGACCCAGGTCCGTTCCTTGGGGTTGACGAAGTCGGCGCTCATGGTGCCGTCGCTGAGGACCGCCGGCTCGCCACCGGCGAGGTACGCCATGGCGGTATCCCCGGTCTGGTGCATGTACCCCGCACCCACGGTGTGTGCACCTAGTTGGTAACTGAACATGGCGCCGGCATTCAGGTTATCTACCTGGCCGGCCTCCGCGCGGCCGTTTTCCCGGCTGTTGAAGACCCTAATGTCGGTCTTCAGCTTCCCCGCTCCCAGCGGTACCACGTGAATGGCTCCCGCGAAGTCCTGGGTGTAGATGTCCTTCAGTTCCGCATGGTAGTAGCGCAATGTCAGGGCATCGGACCAGCGATAGTCGCCACCCGCGAAGTCGAATCGCTCGGAGTTGGCCCCCGCCTTGAACCGCTCATTGGGAGAGGCCAGGGATATAGGTTGATAGTTGGTGGAGTCACGCAGGTTTACGCGGTCCATTCGCCCGACGTGCAGGCTCAGGCGATCTATGTCCTCGGATAGACCATACGCACCTCGATAGGACTGGGGTAGCAGTCGAGCTGGACTCGCCGTGATGACCGGCAGGGCAGGGAAGTGGGTGCCCACCGATAGCCGCGTCTTCGATACCTTTGCCTTCAGCGTTGCCCCGAGCTCCGAGTAGTCATCCTTAGCCTCGCGGGTCTGTGGGTCGAGGGGCAGTAGTTGGGTGCCGGCACGGTCCGGTGAGGAGTCCAGCTTGATTCCCAGCATACCGGTGAGGTCGAGGCCGAAGCCCACGGTGCCATCGGTAAAGCCGGAGTTGGCCCGCAGGATGAACCCTTGGGCCCACTCACGAGCTGCCGGATAAGGGGTGGCCCCCTTGTAGTCCCGATCCAGATAGTAGTTTCGGGAGGTGAGGGTGACGCTGCCGTCGTCCAGGAAATCCGCGAGGGCGTTGGTCGAGGCGAAAGCTACCGCTACGCCCAGAGCGTTCAGCCCCAGGCGTTTGGATGGATTGTGCATTGATCTGTCCTGTTCTTGTTGTAGTCAGATGTCGACTCAGGCGCTGGCTGCGGAGCTCAACTGGAGGGGGCTACGCGGCTTCAGTAGCCAGATGGCCAACGCTGCCAGGACGAACGACAGCGCAAACAGGAAGTACAGGTCGGCGGGTTGCCACTGGGCATCAATCAAGCGACCGGCCACCAGCGGCGAAAGGATGGCGCCGATGCGGCCTATGCCAATTCCCCAGCCGAGGCCCGTGACCCGCTGCGCCGCGTCATAGATGGAGGGAGTAAGTGCGTAGAGGCCGGCGACGCATCCGTTGACGAACACCCCAATCAGCAGCACTACGGCAAATGCCAGATTGAGTTTGTGGGTGAATTGCACAAAGACGGCCAGCAGAACCGCGTTCACTAGCAGGTAGATCATGAGCACTCGCGGAAGGCGGAAGCGTGCGGCCAGGAGACCCACCAGGGCTGTTCCGAAGATGCCACCGACGTTGAGTAGTACGCCGCCCGTAATGCCCTGTTGGTTCGATAGACCCGCAGACACCAACAGCCGGGGTGTCCAGCTCATCACGAAGTAGAAGCCGAACATCACCAGGAAAAACGCAGTCCAGATTAGAAGCGTAGAGCGCAGTAACTGAGGTGAGAACAGCTCGGCAAAGCTTTCCTTCAAGGATTTGCGCGAGGCCTTCTGGGTAGCCGGCAGTTGCGCTACGGAAGGCAGTCCCACCCGCTTTAGCAACTGGTTAATGCGTTCCAATGCACCCTGTGGCTGGCGCGACACCAGGAAGGCCAGGGACTCCGGCAGCCACAGCGCGAGCAACGGGAGGGTCAGGAGCGTCACGATACCGCCGTAGAAGAAGACCGAACGCCAGCCCAGCGTGGGGATGATTTGCGCGGCAATGATGCCGCCCACGGTCGCGCCCAGGGCATAGGCGGTGGATTGCAGGCTGATGGCGAGGCCCCGCCATTTGCTGTTGGCGTACTCGCCGGCGATGACGTAACTGCTAGCCAGGATTCCACCGATGCCGAGGCCGGTGATCAGGCGCAAGGCCGCCAGCATCTCCGGCGAGGTTGCCCGGGACGACGCCAGCATGCCCAGTCCGGCAACGCTCACGCACGCCAGGATCAGCGGGCGGCGGCCAAAGCGGTCGGCCCAAGGCGCGATGAACAGTGAACCGATCGCCATGCCCACGAGTCCCGCACTCAGCAGATAGCCGAGCTGGGTGCCGCTCAGGCCCCAGTCGGCGCCCACCGATGCGGCAGTGAAGGCCATCACCAGCACGTCGAAGCCGTCGAGCATGTTTATCAGGAAGCAGAGCGCAATGACGCCCCATTGAAACCCGGCCATGGGTTTTTCATCCATCTGTTGCCCAATCGTCTGGCTCATGTGATCAGGCTCCCTGGTACTGGAGGGGAAGGGGATTCAAACGATGGGCAGCCGAAACCGCCCCACAACGGAGGGAGAGCAGGATGTACATGTCGATACCTTCTTGTTGTTGTCAGTCGTGCATGCAAGGGGACTCGGACCTGGCCGCAGGTCCGAGGGATGGGCCGGTTCGGGGCGGGTGACCTGCCCGAATCGGCCCGGTTCAGCGATCAGGCCGCGCTGAAGGTCTTGTGCGGGTCGATGACGAATTTCTTCGGTACGCCGGCATCGAACTCGCCGTAGCCACGCGGTGCGTCGTCCAGGCTGATGACCTGCACACCTACCACGTCGGCGATGTTGATTCGGTCCCACATGATTGCTTGCATGAGCGCGCGGTTGTACTTCATCACCGGGGTCTGGCCGGTGTGGAAGCTGTGGGATTTCGCCCAGCCGAGGCCGAAGCGAATGCTCAGGGCGCCGATCTTGGCGGCTGCATCCACCGCACCCGGATCTTCGGTCACGTAGAGGCCGGGGATACCGATCTTGCCGGCCACGCGGGTGACCTGCATCAGCGAGTTGAGCACGGTAGCCGGGGCTTCGTGCTTGGCGCCTTCATGGCCGTGGCCGCGAGCTTCGAAGCCCACCGCATCCACTGCGCAATCCACTTCCGGCTCGCCCAGCAGCGCGGCGATCTGCTCGTGCAGCGGGGTGTCCAGCGACAGGTCGGCGATCTCGAAGCCTTGTGCCTTGGCGTGGGCCAGGCGGGCGGGGTTGAGGTCGCCGACGATCACCACCGCGGCGCCCAGCAGGCGAGCGGAGGCGGCAGCGGCCAGACCCACAGGGCCGGCGCCGGCAACGTACACGGTGCTGCCCGGACCAACGCCAGCGGTGACCGCGCCGTGGTAGCCGGTGGGCAGGATGTCAGAGAGGCAGGTCAGGTCACGGATCTTCTCCATGGCCTTGTCGCGCTCCGGCAGCTTGAGCAGGTTGAAGTCAGCGTAAGGAACGAGCACGTACTCGGCCTGGCCACTGGTCCAGTCGCCCATGTCGACATAGCCGTAGGCGCCGCCGGCACGGGCCGGGTTGACGGTCAGGCACACGCCGGTGTGCATTTCCTTGCAGGAACGGCAGCGGCCGCAGGCCACGTTGAACGGTACGGATACCAGGTCGCCGATCTGCAGGTTCTCCACGTCGCTACCCTTCTCGATCACCTCGCCGGTGATCTCGTGGCCGAGCACCAGGCCGACCTGGGCGGTGGTACGGCCGCGCACCATGTGCTGGTCCGAGCCGCAGATATTGGTGGAGACGACTTTGAGGATGACCCCGTGTTCGATCTTCTTGCCGCGAGGGTCCTGCATTTTGGGGTAGTCGATCTTCTGGACTTCGACTTTGCCCGCACCGAGATAAACGACACCACGATTACCAGACATGAGACCTCCTTGAATGCGCATGGGATTTGCGCGAATCGGGAAAAAAGGGGCGGGCGCCCATCCAGCCGGGAACACCCGCCGTGCACTCAACGGGTGGAGTGGCGAAGCTGTTCGATGATTCGCCGCGCGCGGTTGGCGCCTGCGTCGACGTGGATGTCGAGCATGGGGCGGCCGCCGAAGCGGCACATGTTCCGGTACTGCGCCTCGACCACGATCTTGTCTTCGTCGAAGGTCAGGATGGTTTGCTCGATGACCTTGGCCTTGACCGCCTCCGGGTCGCTCTTCGGGTTGGTGGCCATGGTCCAGAAGTAGTGGCTGGTGGACTCCGTCTCCGGGGTCACGCCATGGAAACCACGCATGTGAAACCCGCCGCGATCCGGGTCGTCCAGGGCGTCGGTGCGCACATCCACGGCACCGGTCCAGATGCGCAGGTGGCTGACGTGGAATTCGATCTCCTGCCACCGATCCACATTGCCCTTGAAGGGGTAGGCGGCGGTGTAGGTGGGGGGCGGCACCGAGTCCGGCATGTGACGAACGACGCGGACTACATCGCCGACCTCTTCCACTTTCATTTGCGCGTTCATGTGGATGCTCGCGTTGCCACCGATGGTGTGCAGATGGACATAGCCCAGGTGGCTGAGGTCCATCAGGTTGTCATGGATGAGCTGGTAAGGGGCGTCGTAGTGGTAGACGTCGCCATCGAACAGGTACTTGCCGCTGCTGTGGACGTCATAGACCGGAGGCTCGCAGGTGGGCTGCGGATGGGCCTCGCTACCGAACCAGATCCACACGATCTGGTCCTGCTCACGAACGTGGTAGGCCGGTACCTTGGCCTTGCTGGGGAGCTTGTCCTGGCCCGGGATTTCCAGGCATTTGCCCTCGGCGTTGAATAGCAGTCCGTGGTAACCGCAGCGCACGCCACGTTCTTCCAGGGTGCCATTGGACAGGGGCAGTGCGCGGTGACAGCAGCGGTCTTCCAGTGCCGCGACCTGGCCATCGGCGGTGCGGAACAGCACCACCGGCCTGTTCAACAAGGTCCGGCCAATGGGTTTGTCCTTCAGTTCCCAGCCCAGTGCCGCCACGTACCACTGGTCCAGCGGGAAGCTGGGTACGGACGGGGCAGCATCGTGGGCAAGCGATTCAGCAGTGGATGCACTCATGGTGATCTCCATGGTTCACGGTTGTTGTTCTGGATAGGGGTTCAGAGGTCGAGGACCAGGCGCGGCGACTTCGCCCGCGAGCAGCACGGTGTGAACTGGTCGTTGCACGCGTGCTCGGCCGCCGTCATGAACTGGTCGCGGTGATCCGGGACGCCTTGCAGGACGCGGGTGATGCAGGAACCGCAGATGCCCTGTTCGCAGGAGGTCTCGATCGCGATCCCGGCCGCGTCCAGTACCTCGAACACGCTGCGGTCAGCGGGTATGTGGAAGACCTGGCCACTGCTGGCCAACTCGACCTCGAAGGGGGCATCCGTGCCAGGTTGGGTGGGCGTCGCCGCGAAGAATTCGCGGTGCACCTGGGCCTCAGGCCAGCCGGCTTTTTCCGCGGCGCCCAGGATGTAGCCCATGAACCCGCCCGGGCCGCAGACATAGAGGTGGCTGCCGGCATCCGGATTTGCCAGAAGCGCGGCGGCGTCCAACTTCTGCGCCTGGGCGCCGCTGTCGTCATGCAGGTGCACGCGTCCGGCAAAGGGCGAGTACCGGAGCTGCTTGATGAACGCTGCGCGCTCCTGCGAGCGGAAGCAGTAATGCAGCTCGAAATCCGCCCCCCGGTGGGACAGCTCGCAGGCCATCGCCAGGATCGGCGTGATGCCGATGCCTCCGGCGAACAGCAGGTGCCGGGTGCCCTGGTGATCCAGGGCGAAGAGGTTGCGGGGCTCGCTGATCTCGAGCAGTTGTCCTTGTACCACCCGCTCGTGCATCGCCCGGGAGCCGCCGCGCGAGGCAGGGTCGTCGAGGACGCCGATCAGGTAGCGATGGCGTTCCTCCGGATGATTGCAAAGGGAGTACTGGCGGGTGAATCCGACGCCGATGTGGACATCGATATGGGCGCCGGCCTCGAACGGTGGAAGTTCACCACCATCGGCGGCGCAAAGCTCGAAGCTGCAGATACCTTCGGCTTCTTGGGTTTTTCGGGTTACACGAACCTGGAGCATGACGCGGCCCTCCACACTGAAGTGGTGTTTGCAAAAAGTGGAATTTGAGAACCCGGTGTGGGTGCTGGCTCAGTCCGAGGACGAGACGGGGAGGGCGCTGCGGCGGGAGTGCAGGGAGGGGTAGGCGTAATCGAGGTGGTTCATGGCAAGGACCTGATAATTATTTTTGTGTGGTTCCGCGGCGGCATATCATGCGGACGAATGCCCGCGCCGCTTCGATGGAGGTAATCCTCGGAGTAATTGGTTGCGGTGTCAACCAATTTGATCATGCACCTCGTCAGTAAGGCGCTTCGTCCATGCACACCGATTCTCAGCTGAACCTTGCCCGCTACGTTCCCGCACTGCTCACCTTCCTTGCCAACAAGCTCGCCACCGGGGCCTCGCAGTGCTATCGCAAGCACTTCGGGATCGGCGTCGTGGAGTGGCGGATGCTGTCCATGCTGGCGGTGGAGGACGGCATCACGGCCAATCGCATCTGCCAGGTGATCGGCCTGGACAAGAGCGCCGTCAGCCGATCGCTGCAAGCGCTGGAAGCGGCCGGGCATGTCAGCAGCCAGGTGGATCCGCAGGACGCCCGGCGCAATACCGTGAGCCTCACCGCCAGCGGGCGGGAACTGCATGATCGGGTGCTGAAGGTGGCGCTCGAGCGCGAGCGCCGGTTGCTCGGTGATCTCAGCCCGGAAGAGGTGGACACCCTGATCGAGCTGCTGGGACGCCTGCACGGCCAGGTAGCCCATGTGAACGAGTACGACCCCCAGGACGACTGAGCGCGTGTCGCCCAACCTACCGTGAGCGAAATCTCAGGGATCGCCGGTCAGGCCTGTCCCTGCTCCTGCGCGATCAGCCGATCGAGAATCCGTCGTGCGCGAATGGCGCCAGCGTCACCGGGTAGCAACAGTGGTTTGAGCGACCAGAAATCGGCACTCCCCATGAGTTGCTGTTGGGCCTCCACCATTGGCTTGTCTTCGTTGGCGAAGACGCCGATCAGTATCTGGTCGATGAAGCTGTTGAACTCCCCGTCGTCCTGCAGGAACGAGCGTGTGTTGGCAAAGAAGTAATGGGTGGTGCTCTCGGACTCAGGGGTCATGATGTGCAGGTTCGAGCTGCTGACGCCTTCTGAGTAGGGCCTTCCCGGGGCTGTCACGCCGGCGCCGAGATGCATGAGTGATGGTGCCGACCAGATCACTTCGGACCAGACATCCGCCGGTGCGGAAGGGTCGGGCATGTGGGCGGCGAAGGCTGGAGGCGCTACTTCGTTCCTGGCTTCCCAGAGGATGCGCACCCGGTCCCTGTCGAGCTCGCTGACCTGCGCGCCTACGGAGCTCAGCGCACCACCTCCCAGGGTGGTGGGATGGAGGAAGTCGACATGACTGAGGTCCATGATGTTGTCGCACAGCAACTGGTAGTTGCAGGTGGAGTGGAGATACCCGGTATTCCGAGCCGTCGGCCTGGCGTCCGCGAGGAAGGCGTAATCGGCGATCAGATCGGGATCCGCCCGTTCCGCATCACCCATCCAGATCCACACAGCAAGATGCCGCTCCACCACTGGATAGGCCTTGACGCGAGCCGCTGCCGGGATCTTCCCCTCACCGTGGGGATTGTGGACGCAGGCGCCGGTGCTATCGAACTCCAGACCGTGATAGGGGCAGCGGACGGCGTTGCCGCACAGCTTGCCCATCGAGAGCGGCGCAAAGCGATGGGGGCAGCGGTTGCCGATCGCCGCGATGGTGCCATCTTGCAGGCGATACAGCAGAACCGACTCGCCGAGAATGGTTCGGTTGAATAATTCCCCTTCTGGCACCTCATTGGCCCAGGCAGCCATGTACCAGGTGTTTTTCAGGAAGGCCATGTTTCTTGTTCTCCTTATGGATTCATCGGGCCGGCCCCACTATTGACAAAATAAGCTGGACGAACCAGCTGGTATCTGATTGTTTTCCGGCTAAATCGTCTCAGTGGTGGCCAATGGACTTTCTCGGTGAACTGCTGCTTTCCATCCGGCTCGACGCCAGTTCGATCGGGGTCTTTCACAGCCCGGGCGAATGGGGGTTGGACATGCCGCGGATGGACAGCTCGACCGCGCTGCTCTACGGCGTCCTGGACAAGCCCTGCTGGCTGATCAGGGAGGGGCAGCAGGACCTGCAACTGGAGGTCGGCGACCTGGTGCTGGTGCTGGGAGAGGCGAAGGTCGCCATTGCCTCGCAGCCTGGTCTGCCCCTGGAGCCCTTCCTGGATATGTGGCGCCGGCTCAAGCTGCCGGAGGACCTTCACTCCCGGTCACGCCGTAGTGCGCCCATCCATTTCGGCGGCGACGGTGTCCATCGGAATCCCCGGTTGCTGACGGTGGCCTGTGTGCTTCACGAGCCCGAGCGAAACCAGCTGTTATCCAGCCTGCCGGATGTGCTCGTGCTGCCCGGTCGCTGCGGGGCTTCGGCGCAGTGGCTGATGCCAACGCTGAGCTGGATGCTGGGCGAGGACCAGACCCAGAAGCCGGGATTCATGGGGCCGGCGGCACTGCTCGCTGGCTTCCTGCTGACCAGCTTCCTGCGTGACTACATCCTGCTGATTCCCGAAGGGCAGTCGGGCTGGCTGCAGGCGCTGACCGACCCGCGCCTGGGCAAGGCACTGATCGCCATCCATTCGCAAGCGGAGCTGGACTGGTCCGTGGAGACCCTTGCCGCCGAAGCCAGCATGTCCCGCGCGACCTTCTCGAGGCGGTTCAGCGCACTGCTCGGCCAGTCGCCCGGCCAATACCTGATCGCTACCCGCATGCGCCACGCGGCAAGGGAGCTGCTGAAGGGGCGGGCCAGCGTGGCGGATATCGCCGAGCGCTACGGCTATCGCTCCGAGTCGGCCTTCCGCAGCGCCTTCAAGCAGCACCTGGGCGTGGGGCCCAGGGCTTACACCCGGTCGCGCGAACAGGGTGACAGTTGAACCCGGGTGACAACCGCTTCCTGCCCCCGATCCACCCCGAAACACCCCCTCGCGTAGCAACTCGCGGTGCCTTTCAGGTATCGCGATTGCCGATAGGTCGCATCCCAACAAGCGATTAGTCAGAGCTAGCCCCGCACGTCAACCTTTGCCCGTCGCCCGGTCAATCCCGCCGCGCGATGCCACTCCGGCATTTCGACCGCACCGGTCCGGACTGCCTTGATCCGGCCGGTGGTGGCTCACAAGAAGTTCGCCAACAAGAACAATAAGAGGGTTCGTTCAATGGCTATACGCTATAGCGCCGCATCGCGGTGTGCGCCGTTCACCCTGACGCTCGCAGCAGCTTTGGTATGCGGTGCCCCCTCCGTCCACGCTTTCCAGATCCAGACCGGCAATCCGGACCTGAGTCTGCGCTGGGACAACACGCTCAAGTACAGCGCCGCCTGGCGCCTGAAGGACCAGAGCAGCAAGCTCACCGAAGGGCAGGTCGCCCTGAACCAGGACGACGGCGACCGCGCCTTCGACAAGGGTCTGATCTCCAACCGCCTCGACATTCTGTCCGAACTGGACATTGGCTACCGTGACTTCGGTGCCCGAGTCAGCGGTGCCGGTTGGTTCGACACCGAGTACCAGAACGACAACGACAACGACGATCCGACCCGTGCCAACGCACGCTCGGTCGCCTACAACGAATTCACCGATGACACCCGCCACCTTCATGGTGGCGATGGCGAGCTGCTGGATGCCTTCGTCTACTGGAACGGTGATCTTGCGGATCGCAGCCTGTCCGTGCGCCTCGGCCGCCACGGCCTGATCTGGGGCGAGAGCCTGTTCTTCGGCGCCAACGGCATCGCCGGCGGCATGGCCCCGGTGGATGTGGTCAAGGCCATCTCCGTGCCGAACACCCAGTTCAAGGAGATCACCCGTCCAGTCAGCCAGCTGTCCACGACCTACCAGCTAACCGACGACGTTTCCCTCGGCGCCTTCTACCAGTTCGAGTGGGAAGAGACCCGACTGCCAGCGGCCGGCAGCTACTTCTCGGTCAGTGATGTGCTCGGCGAAGGCAACGAACGCCTGATCGTCGGCGCGCCGTTCCCGGCCTTCCTCGGTGGCAACCCGAGCAGCCCAGCGGCCTTCTTCCATGGTAACGACAAGGAAGCCAGGAGTTCGGGGCAGGGTGGCCTGCAGTTGCGCTACAGCGCGGACACCGTGGAGTACGGCCTCTACGCCATCCAGTACCACGACAAGACGCCGAAGCTGTACCTCAAGCCCAGCGCCACCGGGCCGAACTTCGCCACCGGCGAGGTGGGCCAGTTCTACTGGGTCTACCCGGAAGACATCCGCGCGCTGGGCGCGAGCTTCACCACTACGGTGGACGAGTTCAGCTTCGCCGGTGAGGCCTCCATGCGCTGGAACATGCCGCTGGTTTCCAACGGCCAGACAGTGCTGCCCGGCGTGGTCGCCGACAACAATGACAACCCGCTCTACGCGGTGGGCCGCACCGCCCACGTCAACCTGAACATGCTCGCCTCCCTCGGTCCGTCGCTCATCTCCAACGAGGCCAGTCTGGTGGGCGAGATCGCCTGGAACCGCCTGCTCAGCGTGACCAAGAACCGTGCGGCGCTGGACCCGGGTGCCACCGACGACGGCCTAGGCCTGAAGCTGGTCTACACCCCGACTTATCGCCAAGTGTTCCCCGGTGTCGACCTCAGCGTGCCGATGGGCATCAGCTACTTCCCTCTGGGCAAGTCGGCGGTGGTGGGGAGCTTCGGTCCGGACAACGGGGGTGACTTCAACATCGGTGTCAGCGCCACCTACCTCGACCGGGTCACCCTGGGCCTGACCTACACCCACTTCTATGGCTCGGAGGACACCAACCTCGACTCCGTTTCGCACTTCACCTTCAAGCAGTCGCTGAAGGACCGGGACTACCTGGCCTTCTCCGTGAAAACCACCTTCTGAGGGACTTGCGCATGACTATCCCGTTCACTCTCAAGACCTTCTGCCTGGCCCTGGTTGGCGCCGCCGCCCTTGGCCTGCAACCCGCCCTCGCCGCCAGTGTGGATGATCTGGGCAAGAGCCTGACCCCGCTGGGTGCAGAGCGCGCCGGCAACGCCGACGGCAGCATCCCGGCCTGGGATGGCGGCTACACCAAGGTGGACCCGTCGTTCAAGGAAGGTGGCAAGCGCGGCGATCCCTTCGCCACCGACAAGCCGCTGTACAGCATTACCGCAAAGAACCTGGTTCAGTACGCCGACAAGCTCAGCGATGGCGTCAAGGCCATGTTCAAGCGCTATCCCGAGACCTACCGCATCGACGTCTACCCGACCCGCCGCACGGCTGCGGCGCCGCAGTGGGTCTACGACAACACCCTGAAGAACGCGCAGAACGCGAAGCTGGTGGACAGCAGTGCCGGCCCGGTGCCGGAAGGCGCCTACGGCGGTATTCCGTTCCCGGTGCCGAAGAACGGCGCCGAGGCCATGTGGAACCACCTGCTGAACTGGCGCGGCACCTCGGTGGCGATGGATTGGCGGCAGTACCTCATCACCGCCGACGGCGCACCGGTGATGACCACCGACGGCAAGGCCATCCAGGAAATGCCGTACTACTACCCCGACGGCAACGCCGCCAATTTCGATGGTGACTACTGGCTGTTCCGCATGATCAACATCGGGCCACCGCTGCGCGCCGGCGAGCAGATCATGGGGCGCACCAACTTCAATGGCGACAAGTCCCAGGCCCACGTCTACCTGACCGGTCAGCGGCGCGTGCGCAAGCTGCCCAACGCCTGCTGCGACACGCCGACGCCGTCCACTGCGGGTGTGATGTCCTTCGACGAACTGAGTGTGTTCCAGGGCCGCATGGACCGCTTCAACTGGAAACTGGTGGGCAAACAGGAGATGTACATCCCCTACAACACCAACAAGGTGCAGACCGCCGCCAAACCGGAGGACCTGTTCACCAAGCACCACCTGAACCCCGACTACGTGCGCTGGGAACTGCATCGCGTCTGGGTGGTGGAAGCCGAGCTTGCGCCCGGCAAGCGCCACCAGCTGCCCAAGGGCCGCTACTACCTCGACGAAGACACCTGGCAAGCCATGCTAGGCGACCGCTGGGACGCCAATGGCCAGTTGAGCAAGACCCTGTGGGCGCTGCCGGCGGTCCTGCCGGACCTGCCTGCCCAGGCGACCCTCTCGGCGGGCTTTTACGACCTGGTCTCCAACACCTGGTTCCTGCAGAACCTCTACGCCGGCAAGGACCAGCAGTACGGCGTGGTCGAGCGCTACAAGCCGGCGGAGTTCTCCCCGGCGGCGATGGCGGGACGTGGCGTGCGCTGAAGAGGTGAGGGGAGGGCGCCAGTCCTCCCCTGTTTTGGCTGAAATTCGAGGTAGAACATGAACAGATTGCGTCCGGTGAGCGGCCTGCTACTGGCCCTCGCCCTGTCGATCGCAACGCCTTGCCTGGCCGATGCCAAGGCCGTCGGTGATGTACTGGAAAGCCCCGCGATGCAGGTGCCCAATGCCGAGCGCGCGGTGTTCACCGACCTGACCCGCGCAGGCGATCGCCTGGTGGCGGTGGGCGAGCGGGGCCTGGTGCTGCTGTCCGACGACAACGGCCAGCACTGGCGCCAAGCACAGGTGCCGGTGTCGGTGGGGCTGACCGCTGTGCAGTTCGTCGACGCCAGCCATGGTTGGGCGGTCGGCCATGCCGGCGTGGTTCTGGCGACCACCGACGGTGGTGAAAACTGGGCGTTGCAGCTCGACGGCCGTCGCGCCGCGCAGCTGGAGCTGGATGCCGCGCGCCATGAACTGCCGGCTGCGGCGGACGCCGAAGCCGCCGAGACCCGGGTGCAGACCGCCGAACGCCTGGTGGAGGAGGGCGCAGACAAGCCCCTCCTGGCCCTGGCCTTCAGCGATGCCGACCATGGGCTAGTGGTGGGGGCCTACGGTCTTGCCCTGCGCACCGAGGATGGCGGAACCACCTGGCGCTCGGTGATGGGCACCATCGACAACCCCATGGGCCTGCACCTCTACGCCGTGGCCCGTCAGGGCGTGGCCTGGTTCCTTGCCGGCGAGCAGGGCTACCTGGCGCGCTCGCCGGATGGCCAGCAGTTCCAGCAACTGGAGAGCCCCTACGCCGGCACCCTGTTCACCCTCGCCAGCCGTGCCGACGGGGCGCTGCTGATCGGTGGGCTCAAGGGGCACGCGTTCCTACTCGCGAAAGACGCCGACAGCGCGGAAGCGTTGCCGATGATGGCGCCGCTGTCCTTCAGCGACGCCATCTGCCTGGATGACGGCCGTGTGCTCCTGGCCAACCAGGCCGGCGGCCTCTTCGTCAGTGCGTCTGGTGCCCTCATCCCGGCCGCCAGGCCCCTGGGCAAGCCGGTTTCGGGTCTGGTCCAGGCCGCCGACGGCAGCCTGGTCCTTGCTGGTTTCACCGGCCTGTTGCGCCTGCCGCAGTCCGCCGTTTCCGCTTCGGAGTGAGTTCATGAATTCCGCTCGCCAAGCCATTCCGTCCGGCCAGGACGCATTCGATCCCCGTTCCGGCTCGCTGGTGGAACGGGCGCTGTTCAACCACCGTCACTGGGTGCTGCTGCTGTGCCTGCTGACCACAGTGCTGCTCGGCTGGCAGTCCACCCGCCTGGAGCTCAACGCCAGCTTCGAGAAGATGATCCCCACCGGGCACCCGTACATTGCCAATTACCTGGACAACCAGAAGGAGCTGTCGGGGCTGGGCAATGCACTGCGCATCGCCGTGGCCAACCGCAAGGGGGATATCTACGACGCTGATTACCTCAAGACCCTGCAGGCCCTGAGCGACCGCATCTACCTGCTGCCCGGCGTCGACCGCGCCTACATGAAGTCCCTGTGGACGCCGGCCACCCGCTGGGTCTCGGTGACCGAGGAAGGCCTGGACGGCGGACCGGTGATCCCGGACGAGTACGACGGCAGCGCCGCGTCCCTCGCCGATCTGCGGCGCAACGTGCAGCTGTCCAACGAGATCGGCCAACTGGTGGCCTTCGACCAGCGCTCCAGCATCATCTACGTGCCGCTGCTGGCGCGTACGCCGGATAGCAAGCCGCTGGACTACCGCGCGCTGGCCGACCAGCTGGAGGCCCTGCGCATCCAGTACCAGAGCGACAGCGTCGATATCCACATCACCGGCTTCGCCAAGAAGGTGGGCGATCTGATCGAGGGGCTGGAGCAGATCCTGCTGTTCTTCGCCGTTGCCATCCTCATCACCACCGTGGTGCTCTACGGCTACACCCGCTGCGTGCGCAGCACCGTGCTGGTGGTGCTCTGCTCGCTGGTGGCGGTGGTCTGGCAACTGGGCCTGCTGCCGCTGCTGGGCTACGAGCTGGACCCGTACTCGGTGCTGGTGCCCTTCCTGGTGTTCGCCATCGGCATGAGCCACGGCGCGCAGAAGATGAACGGCATCATGCAGGACATCGGCCGCGGCATGCACCGCGTGGTGGCTGCACGATTCACCTTCCGCCGCCTGTTCCTCGCCGGCCTCACCGCGCTGCTCTGCGACGCGGTCGGTTTCGCCGTGCTGATGATCATCCAGATTCAGGTGATCCAGGACCTGGCGATCATCGCCAGCATCGGCGTCGCCGTGCTGATCTTCACCAACCTGATCCTGCTTCCGGTGCTGCTCTCCTATGTCGGCGTCAGCCCCCGTGCCGCCGAGTTGAGCCTGAAGAGCGAACGGGCGGATCAGGGCGGCCAAGCGCGGCACCCGTTCTGGCGTTTCCTCGACCTCTTCACCCGCAAGCCCTGGGCCGCGATCTGCGTGGGCGTCAGCCTGGTGATGGCGGTGCTCGGCTTCATGGTCAGCCTGCACCTGGCCATCGGCGACCTGGACGCCGGCGCCCCCGAGCTGCGCCCGGACTCGCGCTACAACCAGGACGACGCCTTCATGACCCGCAGCTACGGGGCCAGCAGCGATCTCTTCGCGATCATGGTGCGCACGCCGGACAGCGTCTGCGCGCGCTACGACATCCTGCGCAAGGTGGACGAACTGGACTGGCAGCTGCGCAGCCTGCCGGGAGTGGATTCGACCAACTCCCTGGCGCTGCTCAACCGCCGCATGCTGGTGGGCCTCTCTGAGGGCAGCCCGAAGTGGTACGAGCTGCAGAACAACCAGGCGATGCTCAACATGATCACCGCCAGTGCACCGCGCGGTCTCTACAATGAGTCCTGCAGCCTGCTGACGCTCTACGTCTACCTCACCGACCACAAGGCCGAGACCCTGAGCCGCCTGGTGGAGCACGTGGAAGCCTTCGCCGCGGCCAACGACACCGACGAGGTGAAGTTCCAGCTGGCCGCCGGCAACGCCGGGATCGAGGCCGCCACCAACATCGTGGTCAAGGAAGCCAACCGCGAGATGCTGTTCTGGGTCTACGGCGCGGTGATCCTGCTCTGCCTCATCACCTTCCGCTCCTGGCGCGCGACCCTCTGCGCCGTGATCCCGCTGATGCTCACCTCGATCCTCTGCGAGGCGCTGATGGTGGGCCTGGGCATCGGCGTGAAGGTGGCCACGCTGCCGGTGATCGCCCTCGGGGTGGGCATCGGCGTCGACTACGCGCTCTACGTCATGAGCATCATGCTCGGTCACCTGCGCCAGGGCGCCAGCCTCTCCGAGGCCTATTACCGGGCGCTGGTCTCCACCGGCAAGGTGGTGATGCTCACCGGGGTCACCCTGGCCATCGGCGTGGGCACCTGGATCTTCTCGCCCATCAAATTCCAGGCCGACATGGGGGTGCTACTGGCGTTCATGTTCGTCTGGAACATGGTCGGAGCCCTGGTCCTGCTGCCGGCGCTCGCCTACTTCCTGCTGCCGGCGACCCGTCGCGGCGACGCGGTGGCCGAAGACCCGGCGCTGCCGGCGCAACGGCGCGAGGAGCGGGCCGACCAGGCGCTGCTGCTGGATGCCGTGAATTCCTGAAACCACAGAACAACAACAAGAGCCGATCGCGATGACACGACTGATCACCACCTTGCGAAGCATCTGGAAAACCCTGCCCGAGGCTGTCGGACATTACGCCGAAGGCGCCTATGGCTTCATGCCGGAGGTACGCGATGAGCGCCGCTGAACGCCAGGCGGGTCTGCCGCAATCGCTGTTGCTGCTGATCGGCAGCTGCCTGCCGGTGCTCGGCGCGGTGCTCCTGGCGCCGGTGTTGCCGCGCATGCAGGCGCACTTCGCGGAAACCCCGGGGGCGGCGGTTTTGGCACCCATCGCCCTGACCATCCCGGCCCTGGTGATTGCCCTGTTGGCGCCTTTCGCCGGCATGATCGCCGACCGCCTGGGGCGCAAGCCGCTGCTGCTTGCTTCCATGCTGCTCTATGCCTTCTGCGGTCTGCTGCCGCTGTGGCTGGAGTCGCTGCCGGCGATCGTCGCCAGCCGCGCCGGCCTGGGCCTGGCGGAGGCGGGCATCATGACCTGCTGCACCACCCTGATGGGCGATTACTACCAGGGCGCGCGCCGTGAGCGGCTGTTCGCCCTGCAGATGGTCGCCACCTCCTTGTCGGCCGCTGTGTTCATCGCCTTGGGTGGTGCCCTGGGGCAGGACGACTGGCGCACCCCGTTCGTACTCTACGCCGTGGGTCTGCTGTTCATGCCGCTGATGGCGGCGCTGCTCTGGGAGCCCAAGCCCAGCGTGGGCGACGCGCACGCCGGAGCGGCCGGGCGCTTCCCCTGGGGCGCGCTGTTGCCGCTGTACGGGCTGACTGTGCTGGCGGGTATCAGCCTGTTCATCGTGCCGGTGCAGGCCGGTTTCCTGCTGGCCCTGCTGCATGTGGATGCGCCGCAGCAAATAGGCATGACCATGGGCGCCAATCAGCTGGGGGTGCTGGCCGGGGCCCTGAGCTTCCGCCTGTTGGCGGGGCTGCGCCGCCCGCTGTTGTTGCTGCTGGCCTTTGCCACCGCAGGGCTCGGCGGTTGGCTCATGGCCAGTGCCGCCAGCCATGCCCTGCTGATCGTGGCGGTGCTGGTCAATGGCCTGGGCATCGGCCTGCTGCTGCCGACCCTGATCACCTGGGTGATGAGCCAGGTCAGCTTCGCCCAGCGCGGACGGGCCACAGGCGGTTTCACCGCAGCCCTGTTCGCCGGCGAGTTCATCAGCCCGCTGGTGGTGCTGGCCCTGACCCACGGCGAAGCCGGTGCGCTGCCGGCGGCCCTGGCTCTGGTGGCCATCGCCCAGTTGTTCCTGGCCGTCGCCTGCCTGGCACTGCCCTGGCTGTTCCGCCCGCTGGCTGCGCCGGCCACCAGCCTGTCCTGAACCTTTTCGGAGTACCCCATGGCCCATCCTCTGGATTCCGCCGCCCTCGACCAGCTATTCCTCAAGGCCCGCTCGCACAACCTCTGGCAGGACCGCGAGGTGCCCGAGGCACTGATTCACCAGCTCTACCAGGCCCTGCGCCAGGGCCCCACCAGCAACAACTGCAGTCCGGCACGCTTCGTCTTCGTGCGCAGTCCGGAGGCCAAGCAAAAGCTACTGCCGGCCCTCAAGGGCCATAACGGCGACAAGATGCTGCAGGCGCCGGTGACGGTCATCGTCGCCTGGGACAGCCGCTTCTTCGAACTGTTGCCCGAGCTGTTTCCGATTTATGACGCCGGCGCGGTCTACCGTGAGAATCCGCAGGCGGCGCTCATCGCCGCCCTGCGCAATAGCAGCCTGCAGGGCGCCTACCTGATCCTCGCAGCGCGCACCCTGGGCCTGGACTGCGGCCCCATGTCCGGCTTCGACAGCGCCCAGGTGGACGCCACGTTCTTCCCGGACGGCCGCTGGCGCAGCAACTTTCTTTGCTGCCTGGGCTATGGCGATGACACGGGCCTGCGCCCGTCCGGACCGCGCCTGTCCTTCGAGCAGGGGTGCCGCATCCTATGAGCAGCTCGCTGTTTTCCCTCGAAGGCCGGGTCGCGCTGATCACTGGCGCAACCCGTGGTATCGGCCTGGCCATCGCCCGTGAATACGGTCGCGCCGGTGCGAGCCTGGCCATCAGCAGCGAGAACGCCGACGACTGCCAGCGCGTGGCGGCCGAGCTGCGCGGCGAAGGCTTCGACGTGACCAGCATTGCCGCGGATCTCGCCCAGCCGGACGAGGTCCGCGCACTGGCACGGCAGGTGCTCGACCAGTACGGGCGGATCGATGCGCTGGTGTGCAATGCCTGCGTGGCGCCGCACTTCGGCCCGCTGCACAGCGCCGATGAAGCGGCCTGGCGCCTGACCATGGGGATCAACCTGGAAAGCGCTGTGTGGCTGAGCAACGAGCTGTTGCCGGTGATGGCGGAGCAGGGCGGCGGCAGCCTGGTGTTGATGGCCAGCATCGCGGGCGTACGCGGCAACAAGGCCCTGGGGCTCTACGGCCTGTCGAAGGCAGCTCTGGCCCAGCTGGCGCGCAACCTCGCGGTGGAGTGGGGCCCGGCCAACATTCGCGTCAACGCCATCAGTCCCGGTGTGATCCAGACCGAATTCGCCCGGCCCCTGACCGACAACCCCGAAGTGATGCAGCGCCGCCTGGAGCTGACTCCCCTGCGCCGGGTCGGCCGGCCGGAAGAGGTGGCGGCCTTGGCGTTGCTGCTGGCCGCCCCGGGCGGCGCCTTCATTAATGGACAGAACATCATCGTCGACGGTGGCACCACCATCGGCGACGGCAATTGAAAGGAGTTTCCATGCACGCACTTCCCCCCTTCAAACGCGTGGTCACCGGCCACGACGCCACCGGCCAGGCCGTGGTTGCCATGGCTGGCCCGACGCCAAACAACTTCCCGCTCAAAGCGGTGCCCGGCACCCTGTTCTACGAGGTGTGGAGCAGCGCCACCAGCCCGGCAACCCTGGACAACGGCGACGACCCCACCGCCAAGGCACTGCAACTGTCCCCCGACGCCCTGGGCAGCGTGATCCGCGTGGTGGATATCCCGCCGGACAGCGTGCAGAACCAGGTCAGCGCCGAAGACGCGGCCGCCGTCTTTGCCGAGATCGGTGAAGCCCACGCCGGCACTGGCAAGGCTGATTCGAAGCACAAGCTGATGCATCGCACCGAGACCCTGGACTACGGCATCGTCACCGAGGGGGAGGTCTGGCTGGTGCTGGATGGCGAGGAAATCCACCTCAAGCGCGGCGACATCGTGGTCCAGCGCGGCACCAACCACGCCTGGAGCAACCGCACCGAGGCCATGGCGCGGATGGTCTTCATCCTGCTGGACGGCCGCTACGCACCGGCGCTGGCGGAGGTGTTGAAATGAAGCTCGCCACCCTGGCCGATGGCAGCCGCGACGGGCGCCTGCTGCTGGTGTCCCGCGACCTGACCCGCGCGGTGGACGCCACCGATATCGCTCCCACGCTGCAGGCGGCGGTGGATCATTGGTGGAGCCTGGAGGAGGACCTGCGCAGCCGCTACGACGCTCTCAACCGGGGCGAACTTGAGGACGCCTTTGACTTCGATCCAGCCGACGTCCTGGCGCCGCTGCCCCGGGCCTGGCAATGGCTGGACGGCTCCTGCTTCCTCAGCCATGGCGAGCTGATGCAACGCGCGTTCAACCTCGATCCCATCGAAGGCGTGGAGATTACGCCGCTGATGTACCAGGGTGCTGGTGACGACTTCCTCGGCGCTCGCCAGGACATCCCGCTGCCCAACGAAGCCCATGGCATCGACTTCGAGGGTGAGTTCGCCGTGCTGGTGGACGAGGTGCCCATGGGCTGCACCGCGGAGCAGGCGCTGGGCCATATCCGCCTGGTGCTGCAGGTAAACGACGTCAGCCTGCGGGCCCTCGCACCCCGGGAAATGAAAACCGGCTTCGGCTTCGTCCAGGCCAAGTCCTCCTCCAGCTTCGCTCCGGTAGCGGTGACCCCAGACGAGCTGGGCGACGCCTGGCGCGACGGCCGTGTGCACTTGCCGCTGAACGTCGAATGGAACGGGCAGTGGTTCGGCCATCCCCATGGCGGTGCCATGCACTTCGGCTTCCACCAGTTGATTGCCCACGCGGCCCTGACCCGTCGCCTCGCCGCCGGCAGCATTCTGGGGTCGGGCACCGTTTCCAACGCCGATCGAAGTGTCGGCTCGGCCTGCATCGCCGAGCGTCGCGCCATCGAGATGATCGCCCGGGGGGCGCCAGCCACCGGCTTCATGCGCTTTGGCGACAGGGTGCGCATGGAGGCGCGCAACAGCAACGGATCAGTGCTGTTCGGCGCCATCGACCAGCGGGTGATCCAGGGAGGCTCGCCATGCGCGTGATGGTCACCGGGGCTGGGGGCTTTCTCGGCCGGCAACTGGTCCAGCGCCTGCTGGAGTCGGGCAGCCTGCGCGGCCACAGGATTGAGGCGCTGGTGCTGCTCGACCAGCGTCTCGACAGCTTCGCGGCGGACCACCGCCTGCGTCTGCTGGAGGGCAGCATCACCGATCCCACACTGCTGCGCAGGGCCCTGGCCGACGGCATGGACGTGGTCTTCCACCTGGTGAGCATCCCCGGTGGCGCGGCGGAGCGGGAGTATGGCCTGGGTCACCAGGTCAACCTGCTGGCCAGCCTGGAGCTGCTGGATCAGCTGCGCCGCACGGCACGCCCAGCGGTGTTGGTGTACGCCAGCAGCGTGGCGGTGTACGGCGTCGACCTGCCCAAGCGCATGGACGAGGGGCTGATGCCACGCCCGGCGCTGTCCTACGGTGCCCACAAACTGATGGTGGAAACCCAGGTCAGCGACCTGGCCCGCCGTGGCGAAGTGGATGGCCGCGTCTTGCGGCTGCCCGGCATCGTCGCACGGCCTCGCGAGCCCAATGGGTTGCGCTCGGCCTTCATGAGCGACCTGATGCATGCCCTGGCTGCAGGCGAAGCCTACGAGTGCCCGGTGTCTCCCAGCGCCACCGCCTGGTGGATGTCGGCTCGCTGCTGCGTCGACAACCTGCTGCATGCCGCCGAACTCGACAACCCCGGGGCGCAACCCATCTGGCAACTGCCGGTGCTGCAGCTATCCGTCGCCCAGGTGGTCGAGGCACTGGCCGAAGCCTTCGGCGACGACCGCCGGGAGCTGGTCAGCTACCAGCCCGACGCCGGCCTGGAGGCCCTGTTCGGTCGCTATCCACCCCTGCGTACGCCACTGGCCCGGACCCTGGGCTTCCGCCACGACGGCTCGGCCCAGGCCCTGGTGCGCAACGCGCTGAATGCCACGTCCCGGCGTACCCACGCCATTGAACGAATCGCTTGAGAACCGCCGCCATGACCCTTGCCCGCAAACGCCGCCTGGTCGACCTTTCCGTCACCCTGGACAACAACCCCTACACCGATCCACCACCGCTGTTGCCGAAGATCGACTACATGGACCACCAGCAGGGTTGGCCGGAAATGGCCGCGATGTTCCCCGGCCTGTCCATCGACCAGATGCCAGGCAATGAGTCATGGGCTGCCGAGCGCCTGGCGATTACCACCCACAGCGGCACCCACATGGATGCCCCATGGCACTATGCGTCTACCACCGATGGCGGTAAGCCCGCCTTCGGCATCGATGAGTTGCCCCTCGAGTGGTGTCTGCAGCCGGGGGTGAAGCTGGATTTTCGTGCGCTGCCCGACGGCCATGTGGTCACCGCCGCCGAAGTGGAGGCGGAGCTGGCACGTATCGGCCACGAGCTGAAACCGCTGGACATTGTGCTGGTGAACACCCGCGCCGGCAGCCTGTTCGGTAAGCCGGGCTACCTGGAAGCGGGCGTCGGCATGGGCCGCGAGGCCACGCTCTACCTGCTGGAGCGCGGCGTACGGGTGGTGGGCACCGACGCCTGGAGCTGGGACGCGCCGTTCAAGTACACCCGCGAGCGCTTCGCCGAATCGGGCGATGCCTCGATCATCTGGGAAGGGCACAAGGCCGGGCGCGACATCGGCTACGGCCAGATGGAAAAGCTCGCCAACCTCGACAGCCTGCCGGTGAGCGGCTTCCTGGTGTCCTGCTTCCCCTACAAGATCAAGCATGCCTCGGCGGGCTTCGTCCGCGCCGTAGCCATCTTCGAAGAATGAGAAAAGGAGTTCCCCGTGCGCTTTTCCCTGCTGCTGGCTGCCCTGGCTTGCCTGGCGCCGCTTCATGCCGGTGCCGCCGAGCGGCCCAATATCCTGCTGATCGTCGCCGATGACCTGGGTTACTCGGACCTGGGCGCCTTCGGTGGCGAGATCGCCACGCCGAATCTGGACCGCCTGGCCGAAAGCGGCCTGCAGCTGACCAACATGTACGCTGCGCCCACCTGTTCGCCAACGCGGGCGATGCTGATGTCCGGCACCGACAACCACCTGGCCGGGCTGGGCACCATGGGTGAGGCGATCCAGCCCTTCCAACGCGGCAAGCCGGGCTACGAGGGCTACCTCAACCAGCAGGCTCATTCCATCGCCGAGTTGCTGCAGGGTGGTGGCTACCGCACCAGCATGGTAGGCAAGTGGCACCTGGGTCTGGCCCCGGAGCAGGGGCCCGACCGGCGCGGCTTCGAGCAGTCTTTCACCCTGCTGGAGGGCGGCGCCGTGCACTTCAAGCCGACAGCGGGAGCCGCGACCAAGCTCGAACAGGTCACCTACCGTGAGAACGGTCACCCGGTGGAGCTGCCGGCGGATTTTTACTCCACGGATTTCTACACCGACAGGCTGATCGGCTACCTGAAGGCGGGGGAAGGCAGCGGCAAGCCGTTCTTCGCTTACGCCGCCTACACCTCGCCACACTGGCCGCTACAGGCGCCGGAGGCTTACCTGGACAAGTACCGGGGTCGCTACGACGGCGGTTATGACGCAATCCGCCAGGGGCGTATCGAGCGGATGAAGACCATGGGCCTGCTGCCCGCGGACTTCCAGAGTGCCGCGCCTTTGCCCGCGAGCCCGCAACTGCCCGATTGGGATCACCTGAACGCCGCGCAGAAGCGCGTCGAGGCCCGCAAAATGGAGATCTACGCGGCCATGGTCGACAACCTCGACCACAACGTCGGTCGCCTGCTCGACTACCTGCGCCAGAGCGGCCAGCTGGACAACACCCTGGTGGTGTTCATCTCCGACAATGGCGCCGCTGGCGAGCGCCACGAGCAGTTCTACCCGGCCGGTCCCGACACCGACAACAGCCTGGCGAACCTTGGTCGGCGCGGCTCGCAGATCGACTACGGTCTGCGTTGGGCCGAGGTGAGCGCGGCGCCCCTGCGGCTGTTCAAGGGCAGCACCGCCGAGGGCGGTATCAGCGTCCCGGCCATCGTGCTGTTGCCAGCCAGCCTCCGTCGCCAGGGCCTGGAGCGCAGCGTCGCGCGGGTGGATGAACTGGCGCCGACCTTCCTCGCCCTGGCTGGTCTGCCCGATCCGGGTGACAGCTGGAAGGACCAGCCGAAGCACCCCATCACCGGCCGTTCGATGCTGGCCATGCTGGAAGGCCAGGGCCGCCCCGAACCATTCATGGCCGGGGAGCTGTTCGGCAGCCGCTACTACCGCGAAGGCAACCTGAAACTGCTCGGCCTGGTGCCCTGGGGTAAGCCCGGTGACGTTCCGCCGCCGCTCCGCTGGCAGCTGTTCGACCTGTCCCGGGATCGCGGCGAGCAGCGGGACCTGGCAGCTGAACAGCCGGCGACCCTGGAGCGCCTCAAGGGGGCCTGGCTGGACTATGCGCGCCGGGTCGGGGTGGTCGCGCCGCCGGTTGCAGGGGTGCAATGAGGCCGAAGCGCCTGTGCCGCATCGCCCTGGACTCCAACGAGGCGATGGGTTTCGTTCCTCTACCCATCCTACGGGCTGGAGTCAGTTCGTAGGGTGGATCGGGCGGTGTGCGCCGTGCACCCTACGCCCGGCGCAGCGGCAGGTCCTCCAGGCGCAGGGCGATCAGCAGCGGTAGCAGGGCGACCAGGCTGTCCAGCAGCAACAGCTGGCGGAAGGCCTCGCCGGCGAGTGCGCCGCCGGCCAGTTCGAGGGCGTCGCTCGGCGCTTCCGGCGAGAGCAGCCAGTAAAGGCTGGACAATGCTGCTACCCCTAGTGCACCGCCGAGGCCGCGCGAGAGGCCGCAGAGACCGGTGGCGACGCCCAGGTGCTCGGTCGGCACGGCGTTCTGCACCGCCACCAGGGAGGTGGGGAACTGCATGCCGAGGGCGGCGCCACAAAGCAGCAGCACCAGCAGATGACCGCCGGCGGACAGCGGTAGCCAGGCCCAGGCCAACAAGGCCAACGGCAGCAGTGCGCTGCCGGTGACCAGCAGGCCTTTGTAGCGACCCCAGTGGGCGCTCAGCCGTCCCCCAAGGTAGGCGCCAAGGGGCGCACCGAAGGCGATGGCGGTGAGCTGTGCGGTGCTGCTGGAAAACCCCTGGCCACTGGTATGCAGGGGAATCAGCACGGCGAGGCCAATCGCCTGGAAACTGGCGAAGAACAGCAGCAGCCAGCCGCCCCGCGCCGTCGCGATGCGCAACAGCGGCAGGGGGATGAGCGGATCGCTGGCGCGCTTCTGGCTGGCGACGAACAGCGGCAGTGCCACGGCGCACAACCCCAGCGCGGCGAGGTTGCCGGCGTCCAGAGGATCCACCGCGTGGCCGACACGGCCAACCAGCCAGAGCAGGGAGGCCAGGCCCAGGGACAGCAGGGCGGCGCCCAGGTAGTCGATGGGTGAGTCCCGGCGCTGCTGCACCAGGGACTTCAGCGCTGGGCGCGCCAACAGGAAGCACAGTACCCCCAGGGGCAGGTTCAGCCAGAACACCCAGTGCCAGGACAGCCGCGTGCTGAGGCCGGTACCCAGCACCGGCCCGGCAAGGCTCGCCAGGGCGAACATGCTGCTGAACCAGCCCTGGTAGCGGCCGCGCTCGGCGGGCTCCACCAGGTCGCCCACCAGGGCCTGGGTAGTGGCCATGAGGCCGCCGGCGCCGATGCCCTGCAGCAGCCTGGCAGCCACCAACTCACCCATGTCGCGGGCCAGCGCGCAAAGCACCGAGGCCAGGACGAACAGCAGCAGGGCGACGGCCAGCATCCGCCGGCGACCCAACTGGTCGCCCAGTTTGCCGAGCAGCGGCGTGGCCACCGTCATCGCCAGCAGATAACCGGAAACCACCCAGGCCAGCAGTTCGGCACCGGACAGTTGGCGGGCTATGGCGGGCAGGGCGGCGGCCACGATGGTCTGGTCGAGGGCGGCCATGAACAGGCCCAGCATCAGGCCGGGCAGCAGGCTGCGCAATTGCGCATGGCCGGCGGGGAGGTGGCGGGGTGGCGCGTTCATCGAATTCCTTGGCGGGAGGTCGGTGGCGTGACGAATGGCGTACAGGTTAAGGGATGGACCGATGTCCCTTACAGCCTGTCGCCATGGGGAACACCGGTCCGAGGGGATGAAAAAGGCGGAGCCCATGCCTTGTGGGCGGGGTCCGTGGCGTTGGCGAAGTGACTGATCGTCACCATGCCATGGGCGCAAAAAGACTCCCGGGCCAGCCGGCTCCCGGGAGTTGAGGCGGCAGGTTCCCCTTGCCCGGGGCGTGCGGCTCCGGGGGTGTGCCTGCCGATGACGACGGAGCGCGTCAATGCTTGGGCGGCGGACCACCCGGTGCCCATTTTTCCTGGTAGTGGAACAGGAAATACTGTGAATTGTCCGCGCCGGGCAGAGCCTCACGGGCAGTCCAGCTTTCGTCGTGCAGGTCCATGTCGGCGTCGTACTCCACGTGGCAGCCCATGGGGCTGTTGAAGTACCAGAACCAGTTGGAACCCAACTGGTGGCGGCCGGGGCCCCAGAACGACTCGTAGCCCTTCTCCACCAGACGGGTGCCGGCCAGCATCACTTCGGTGGGGCCGCCCATGTGGAAGGTGAAGTGCTCAATGCCCTTCATGAACGGAGGTGTCTGGATCAGGAACAGCGTGTGGTGGTCCAGGGTGCCGGCCGGGCGCAGGAACGGTCCGACATCGGTGAAGCGGTCGGTGCAGACGAAGCCGATGCGCAGGTAGAAGGCTTCCGCCTTGGCGTAGTCAGGGACGAAGTAGACGACATGGGACAGGCTGCGGGGCAGGGCGGCCATCTCGTCGCTGGAGCCCAGGGTATTGACCTCGCGGCTGAAGCTGGAACCAGGCGCGTTGCTGATCTCGCCGGGCAGGTCGAGAGTGCGTCGGCAGGTAATCTGGAAGCCGAGGGCAAAGCCCATGTCATCCACTACGCGGAGAACGCCGTCTTTACCACGGACTACGTCGCGATCTTTCGACAGCTCGGCCTCGATGGCCTGCAGAGTCGCTTCGTCGGCGACGCCATAGACCGTTTCACGAAGAGTGCTGGCGGTTTCCATCGCCTTCGGCAGGCGCGCGTCGTCGCGATGGCGAATGACGACGCCGGTGCCGTCCAGGGCTTCCAGGTAGCCGCCGGTTGCGTCGAGACCGCGTGGCTTGAGTCCATAGTCGGTGAGGTATTGCACGCAGGCGTCAACGTCGTCGACGCCGAACACCAGGTAATCAGGTCCGATGATCTTCATGGTCGGATTCTCGTTTTGGCAATCAGGCGGTACGGCCGCCGAGGGTCTCGGCGACCCAGTCGGCGATGTACTGGCCGGCATTGATGGAGTTGTCGAAGCTGGAGTGCTGCACACCGCCTTCGCGCGGGGTGAAGATCTTCAGTTCGCGCTTCGGGCTGTTCACCAACTGCTCGTAGGTACGGTGGGCCCACTTCAGCGGGATCTGGGAATCCTGTTCGCCGTGGGTGACCAGGAAGGGGACCTTGATGCGTTCCACCACACCGTCCAGGTGGACGTTCTCGGCGATGGTCATGAACTCGTCGACGTCCTTGCCGCCCCAGACCCAGCGCACGTGCTCCCAGTAGTGCGGCACCGGGAAGCTGCCCTCGCGCTCCAGGCGGCGTTTCTGCACGTCGCGCCAGTCATGGTTGGCGCCCCAGACCACACCACAGGCGAAGCGCGGTTCGAAGGCCACCACGCGGGGGCAGTAGTAGCCGCCGAGGGACACGCCTTCGCAGCCGATGCGGCTGGCGTCCACGTCCTCGCGGGTCTCCAGCCAGTCGAAGACGCGGCTGCCCCAGTGCTCGGCGTCGTAGCGGGCTTTCAAGTCATGCAGCCGCAGGGCCTCGCCGGTGCCCGGCTGGTCGATCAGCAGCGAGGACACGCCACGCTTGGCCAGCCACATCGGCAGGCCGACGCGGTATTTCATTTCCTTGGTGGAATCCAGGCCGTTTAGCTGCACCAGCAGCGGTGCGGGGCCTTCCACACCTTCGGCGCGGACGAGCAGGCCGGAGATGACCTTGCCCTCGTAGGGGATCTCCACGCGTTCGCAGTTCTCGCCGGAGAGGGCGATGCCACGGGCGAAGGTGTCGAGGAAGCGTTGGTACAGTTCCAGACGGCCGGGGGCACCGTGGGCCTGGAGCCGTTCGCAGGTCAGATAGTAGGTGGCGGCGCGGTTGTACTTCTCCCCGGCCGAGAGCAGGCGGCCTTTCTCTTCGTCCTCGCGGGCGAGGTCACAGAGTTTGTCGGCCATCTTCGACCAGGTTTCACGGAAGGCCCGGGTACCGGCAGCGTCGGGTTGCTTGGCGGCGTCCTGCAGGGGTTCGCACATTTCGACGATTTCACCGATACGGGCGCCCATTTCCAGCGCCAGGTCCACCGAGAGATTCCAGACGTAGTTCGTAGGGAAGTAACGGAACATGTTGTTGTTTTCCTTCTTCTGATCCGGGGCGCGCCTTCGCGGCGGTTGGCGCCGGACGCAAGGCGGGCGCTCCCTGGATGACTGCTCCCGCATCAGGCAGTGGTGCGGGCGTCGACCACCCGGCTGGGGCGGCCCTGGCAAGCTCGCATGGGGGTAGGAATTGGACAAATCGCTTGTTCGGATGCCAGCTATCGGATCGCGAGATACATGGCCCCACCTCTCGCGCGACAGGCATGGCGAACGGCGATGCCTTGCATCGTCAGTCTCGATTGGTTGGCCCGCACAGGGGCTGGCTAGGGTATGCGGCCGCGCTCGCTGCGCACTGCCCAACGGAGGAGGCTGCCTTGCCCGTCACCATTCGAACTCTCGATTCCCGGCCCGGTGCGCTGCGGCGCTGGCTGGACCACCTCAGTGTCGGCGGCAAGCTGTCGCTGGGGTTCGCCCTGGTATTGGCCTGCACCCTGGGCATGGCGCTCACCGCCCTTCATGCGCTGCGCGCGACCCAGGCCGGCGCGGAGCAGTTGCGCGCCCTCGATCGGCTGCAGGACAGCCTTTCCCGGGCGCGCCTGGCGGAAAAGGATTTCGGCCTGTCACCCGTGCCGGCGGCGGTCGAGCGGGTCGAGACCAACCTGCGGCGTCTGTCTGCCGAACTGCCCCTGACGCAGTCGGGAGAGGCCTTCGGCCGGGCCCTGGAAACTACCACCGGGCAGTATCTGGACGCTTTTCGGGGCTATGCCGGGGCACGCAGCGCAGCCGTCGATGCGCGCTTGCGCATGCAGGCGTTGGCGGAGACCACCGGCCAGCGTTTCAGCGGGCTGTTCCTCGACCAGCTGGATGACATCAACCTCGGCCTCGAACAGGACGCGGCGCCCGACCCGCAGCAGATGCAGTTGCTGGAGGAGGCGGCCAGCCTGCGCGAACGCTTGGCGAATCTGCGGGACAGCGAGCTGTATTTCTCCCTGGATGCGCAGAAGCGCTTCCACGACGATTGGGAGAACCGCAGTAACGAACTGGGCACCGCCCTGACCAGCGTGGCGTCGCGGCTGGACGGCGAGCGACGCCAGTCCCTCGACGAGGCCAGCCGTGCGCTGGAGGAGTATCGCCAGGCATTCCGGCGCTTCGCCGCCAGCGGCGAGTCGGCCACCGCCGCCCAGGCGAGCATGGCGGCATCGGCGGACAAGGTGACGAGCCTGCTGCAGGCGGAGCGGGTCCGGCGTGACGCCGCCCATACCGCACTGCGCCAGCGCCTCGACCTGCAACTGGCGGTCATGGTGCTGCTGGCGCTGGCCCTGAGCGTCGGCGCTTGCCTGGCGATCCGTCGCGCGGTGGTCGCGCCGCTGCGGCGCATGCTGGGGCTCGCCCAGCGGGTGGCGTCTGGTGACCTCGGTGAGCGCCTGGCGCCTTCCGGCCGGCGCGACGAGCTGGGCCGCCTGAGCGACGCCATCGGCCTGATGCTGGAGGCCTTGCGCGCGCTGGTGGGGAGGATTGGCGAAGAAGTGGCGCAGCTGGACCGCGCCGCCGGCTCCCTGGCCGGCATGGTGGAACGCACAGGGCAGGGCGTGCGCGCGCAGCGTCAGCAGACCGACCGGGTGGTCGACGCCATGCAGCGCATGACCGGCGCGGCGGCCGAGACCAGTGCGCAGGTGGACGGCAGCCAGACGGCCCTGGGAGAAGCCGGTGCGCTGATCCGCGAGGGCGACAGCCTGGTGCGCCAGGCCAGTGACAGCCTGCAGCGGCTGTCGCGGGAAATGTCCGCCAGCGCGGCTTCCATGCAAGTGCTGGAAACCCAGAGCGAGGGCATCACCGCCGTGCTGGACGTGATCAACGCGGTGGCCGAGCAGACCAACCTGCTGGCCCTGAACGCCGCCATCGAGGCGGCCCGAGCCGGCGAACACGGCCGTGGCTTCGCCGTGGTGGCCGACGAGGTGCGGGCCCTGGCCAGCCGCACGCGGGATTCCACCGGCGAGATCGACGCCATGATCCAGCGCCTGGGCCAACTGACCCGTGACACGGCCGCGAGCCTGCGCGGCAGTCAGCGGTTGACCGGGGAGGGCGTCGAACTCAGCGGCCGCGCCACTGGGGTGCTGGCGGCGGTCAGTGCGGCGATGGTGCGCATCGAACGCACCGGACGGAGCATCGCCGAGACGGCCACCACCCAGCACGACATGGCCCGCCACGTGGATGCGGCGGTGGGCCATGTCAGTCAGGTTGTGGAGCAGAACGCCGAGGATTGCGGCCGCCTTGAAGAGGCCTCGGGCAGCCTGCAGCGGCTGAGCGCCAGCCTCGGCGAGGCCGTGGGGGTGTTCCGCAGTGGAACGCCCGATGCCGATGGACTCAGAGGGTGACGGGGGACTCCGGGCGGCGGACCATCTCCATCAGCTTCTCGCGCAGCCAGCGCAGCATGGGGTCGCGATCCAGGCTGCGGTGCCAGCTCATGTACTCCTGCATCGTCGGCAGCTCCACGGGCGGCGGCAGGATGCGCAGCGGCAGGTTGCGCGCATAGAGTCGCGCGAGGCGGCTGTGCATGGTGGCGACGCGCTGGGTGCCGATGACCAGTTGCGGCAGGGTGTTGAAGTCGTGGGTGATCACTTCCAGGCGGCGCTTGCAGCCGTACTGGGACATGAACCATTCCTCGATGCCGGGCGTGCGGCTGCGGCCGAAGGCGACGCCCACATGCCCCAGCTCCAGGTAGCGTTCGAGGGTCAGGCGCTCGCCGATGCTGTAGTTCTCGGCGCACACCACGCAGACGTGCTGCTCGTCGAAGAGCAACTGCGAGGGGTGTTCCTTGGCGACGTAGTGCTCCGGCGCGATCATCAGGTCCACCTCTCCGCGCATGAGCATCTCGACGGCGGTCTCGCCGGGGCTGATGAGTTCGAAGGTGATGTTCGGGGCTTCGTTGTTGATCTCGCGGATCACTTCGGCGAACAGCACGCTGATCAGGTAGTCCGAGGCCATGATGCGGAAGTGCCGCTTGCTCTCGGCGATGTCGTAGACCGGCTTGGCGGTGATGGAAGTCTGGATTTTCAGCAGCACTTCGCGAACCGGGATTTCCAGTTCCTTGGCCAGCGGGGTGGGCATCATCTTGCGGCCGACCTGCACCAGCAGGTCATCTTCGAAGTAGGTCCGCAGGCGTCCGAGAACACCGCTGGTGGCCGATTGGGTCATGTGCAGGCGGGCGGCGGCACGGGTGATGTTCTGCTCTTCGAGCAGCACATCCAGTGCCACCAGGAGGTTCAGGTCCAGGTGCTTGAAGCGCATTCCAGGCATCTCTAGTTGTATTTATTTTCGCGATACCCTGCATCCCGACTAACGATTAGTCAAATTGTTCGCGCCTTCCTAGCCTGTGCTCCCAAGGGCCGCTCTCCGGCTGTCGTGCTGCCTGCCGCGCTTGCGTGGTCCCCCTCGAAATACCTACCCGGCACGGGCCGTCACGCTCGCGATCGCCCGTGCGCTCCCACAACAAGAACAAGGATTCATCCATGAGCGATATCAGCAAGGTACTCATAGTTGGCGGCGGCATTGGCGGGCTCTGCGCGGCCATCGCAATGCGCCGCCAGGGCGTGGCGGTGGACCTGGTGGAGATCAAGTCCGAGTGGACCGTCTACGGCGTCGGCATCATCCAGCAGAGCAACGTGGTGCGCGAGATGGCCCGCCTCGGCGTGCTCGACGACTACCTCGACGCCGCCTACGCCTTCGAGGACGTGGGTATCTACGACCTGCAGGGTAACGCCCTGGTGCGCATTCCCGGACAGCGCCTGGCCGGCCCCGAGTATCCCGCCAACGTCGGCATCTCGCGCCTGGCCCTGCACCAGGTGCTGAGCGGCACCGCGATCGAGCTGGGCGCGCAGGTGCGCCTGGGGCTGACGGTGGAGTCCTTCGAACAGGACGTGGACGGCGTGGATGTGGCCTTCACCGACGGCAGTACCGGCCGCTACGACCTGGTGGTGGGCGCCGACGGCGTCTATTCGAAGATCCGCGGCATGCTTTTCGGCGACACCTACAAGCCGCGTTTCACCGGCCAGGCGGTGTGGCGCTACAACTTCCCCCGCCACCCGTCCATCGACCACCTGGCGAGCTACGTAGGTGCCGAAGGCAACGCCGGCCTGGTGCCGCTGGCCGACGACCTGATGTACATGTTCTCCACCTCCCATGAGCCGAGTAATCCCTGGTACGAACCAGCGCAGCTCGCGGAGCTGATGCGCGACCGCATCGGCCAGATCGGCGGCCTGGTGGGCGAGTTGCGCGAGCAGATCACCGACAGCAGCCAGGTTGTCTACAAGCCGATGGAGGTGGTGTTCGTCAACGAGCCCTGGTTCAAGGGCCGCGTGCTGCTGATCGGCGATGCCGCCCATGCCACCACGCCGCACCTGGGACAGGGCGCCGGCATGGCCATCGAGGACGCGCTGGTGCTGAGCCTGGAACTGACCGGCGCGGGCTCGATTCAGGAGCGCCTGGAGCGTTTCATGGACCGCCGCTTCGAGCGCTGCAAGTACATCAGCGAGAACTCGATCATGGCCGGCGAACGGGAAATGGCCCGCGATGCCAGCTTCGACCGCATCGGTCTGACCAAGGCAATGCTCAAGCTGACAGCCGAACCCATCTGAAGTCCGCGGCCGGCCGCCGGAGCGGCCGCCGTTCCCGTCTTTCCGCACGCCGTACCCGGTTCGCTCCGGGCACGACGGGCGTCTTTGCATGAGGTCAGTGTCCATGATCGAGGTCAGGGTCACCCGCAAACACCCGGAAGCCGAGGGCATCGTCAGCTTCGAACTGGCCCGCGCCGATGGCGGCGCGTTGCCGCCGTTCAGCGCCGGCTCCCATATCGATGTGCATCTGCCCAACGGCCAGGTGCGCCAGTACTCGCTGTGCAACCACCCGGACGAGCGACACCGCTACCAGATCGCCGTGCTGCTGGACCCGGCCAGCCGTGGCGGCTCGCAGGCCATGCACGAACAGGTCGGGGAGGGCAGCGGCATCCGCATCGGCGAGCCGCGCAACCTCTTCCCGCTGGCCCATGGCGCCCGCCGCACGCGGCTGTTCGCCGGCGGCATCGGCATTACCCCGATCCTCTGCATGGCCGAGCGCCTGGCCGCCATCGGGGCGGAGTTCGAAATGCACTACTGCGGCCGCTCGGCGGCGCGCACGGCCTTCGTCGAGCGCATCGAGGCCTCGGCGTTCGCCGGACGGGTGAGTTTCCACTTCGACGATACCCGGCGCCTGCAGACGGCCGAGGCGCTGGCGGACTATGCCGACGGCGATCACCTGTATGTCTGCGGTCCCGGCGGCTTCATGGCCCACGTGCTGGACGAGGCGCGCAAGGCCGGCTGGCCGGAGTCGGCCCTGCACCGCGAGTACTTCGCTGCCGAGCCCCAGGCCAAGGGCGATGACGGTGCCTTCGAGGTGCAACTTGCCAGCGATGGGCGTTGCTTCCAGGTGCCGGCGGATCGCAGTGTGGCCGACGTGTTGCAGGAGGCCGGGATCGATCTGCCGCTGTCCTGCGAGCAGGGCATCTGCGGCACTTGCCTGACCCGCGTGCTTGAAGGCGAACCAGAGCACCGCGACATGTTCCTCACAGTCGAGGAGCAGGGGCGCAACGACCAGTTCACGCCCTGCTGCTCGCGCTCGCGCAGCCCGCGACTGGTGCTGGATCTCTGATCCCGGTGGCAACCCTGCCGGGCCGGCGCACGCCAGGGTCGGCAGGGTGCGCCGCTGTGCGACCTAGGGGGCCGGCAGCGGACCGATGGCGGAGGCGATCACCGCCGCTTCAGTCTGTTCGCGGGTCAGCGAGCCCAGCATGTAGGGCTTGAGCATGCGGCTCTGGCGCAGCCGCGCGTAGCCGTAGAGCGTCGACCACATGGCGATCAGGCGCGCCTGCAGGCGGTCATCGTCGGTTTCTTCCAGGGCTTCCTGCAGCGTCGCCGCGATGCCCGCGTAGATGCTCTGGAGCAGGCCGCCCAGTTCGTCTTCGTCCTCGGCCTGCTGCAGCAGGCCCGAGTCGTACATCAGCAGGAACAGCCCCGGCTGCGATTCGGCGAATGCCAGGAATGCCTGGCAGGCCGCCCGCGCCTTGTCCTGCGCCGTGCCCGTACCCGCTGCCACGTTGCGATGGGCTTGCAGCAGGCGGCGGAATCCTTCGCCCGCGCAGGCGCGCAACAGGGCGTCGCGATCGGCGAAGTGCCGGTAGGGCGCGCCCCTGGAAACCTCCAGTGCCTGCGCCAGGTCGCGTAGCGATAGCTCCTGGTAACCATTCTGTTCAACCGCTTCGAGGGCGGCGTCGATCAACGATTGCCTCAGGTTTCCGTGGTGATACGCACGTGTCTCGTTCATGGAATAAGCCATTGACCGGAGTAAGGGGGATGACTAATGTGAGCGCTGCTTACATTGCTTCGATGGGCCGTCCCCTGAGCCTTCCCGCCGCTGTCACGGCGGGAAGGCGCGAGCATATCAGGGGGACGGGCCATCGATGCAGGCAACCCTGTCGAAACGCCCATGAGGACAAGAACAAGATGAAATTACTGAACAACACCTGGTACGTCGCCGCCTGGGACGATGAGGTCAAGGCCGGCGAACTATTCGCCCGTACGCTGCTCAACGAGTCCGTGCTCTTCTTCCGCAACGAGGCGGGCAAGGTGCAGGCCATCCACAATCGCTGCCCGCACCGTTTCGCACCGTTGTCCATGGGCACGCTGTGCGACGGCCAAGTGCGCTGCGCTTACCACGGCCTGGAGTTCGACGGCAGCGGCGCCTGCACCCGCAATCCCCATGGTGATGGCGGCATCCCTCGGGCGGCGCGGGTAAGGGCTTTCCCGGTGGTGGAGAAGCACAGTCTCATCTGGATCTGGATGGGCGACGTGGCGGCAGCGGACGAAGCATCGATCCCGGACTTTGGCTGCATGGACCCGGCGCGCTACTACGTTGCCAAGCGCTACCTACATGCGCGGGCCAACTACGTGCTGGAGTCGGACAACATCCTCGACCTGTCCCACATCCAATACCTGCACCCGAGCACCCTCGGCAGCAGTGATGTCAGCCAGGCAATCACCCGTGTCGAGCAGCAGGGCGAGACGATCTGGTCGTACCGCCAGACCGTCGCCGAGATCATGCCGGACTTCCTCTACGGCGCGATGGGCATCGTCCACGGCACGCCGGTGGACCGCTGGATCGACGTGCGCTGGGACGCTCCGGCCAATATGCTCCTGCTGGCCGGCGCGGTGCCTACCGGGCAGCCGCGTGCCGAGGGCCGGGAAACCCCGCTGCCGCACCTGTTCACCCCGGAGACCGACACCACCACCCACTACTGGTTCTCCTTCCCCATCCCCCGCGAGATGGGCGAGTTGGGTGAGCGCATCGCCGAGGAGCAGGTGTCCGCCCTCAACCAGCCGTTCAGCACGGAGGACCTGCCAATGCTCGAAGCCCAGCAGGGGATGATCGGTGACGCCGATTTCTGGTCTCTGAAGCCGGTCCTGTTGCACGGCGATGCAGCCGCGGTGCGCGCCCGCCGTGTGCTGGACAAGCTGATCGCCGACGAGCAGGCGGCCCGGATCGACGTGCGCGCGGTCCAGGCCTGAGTATCCCGGCGGGCGATACCTCGCATCGCCACTCGCGATTGGTTGGGGCCGGCACGCCATGGCAGCCTGCGCCCCAACAGCATTTCCGAGACCGGCCGTGCCCGACGATCTGAACTACCTCTGCCACGACGACCAGTTGGAGGAGGGCCGTGCCCGTGGGTTCGACCCCTGGGGTCATGGCCGTGACACCGTGCTCGCCCTGCGCTGGCGCGGCCAGGTGCGGGTCTACCGCAACCTCTGCCCGCATCTGGACGTGGCCATGCAGTACCGCAAGGACCGCTTCATGTCCGGTGATGGGCAGCACATCGTGTGCTTCGCCCATGGCGCGCTGTTCCGTCCCGACAACGGCTTCTGCGTGCTCGGCCCGTGCCTCGGCCAGTCGCTGCAAGCCCTTGCGGTAACGACCGATGCCGAGGGTGGCCTGTGGCTGGAGGGGCTTGCCGACACGGAGGAGCCGGCGTGCGCTTCCACGGTCTCGACCTGAACCTGCTGGTGGTGCTCGATGCGTTGTTTCTCGAGCGCCACGTCACCCGGGCGGCCAACCGCCTGCACCTGACCCAGTCGGCGGTGAGCGCCGCCCTAGGCCGATTGCGCGAACACTTCCAGGACCCGTTGTTCGTCCTGGTGGGTGGGCGCATGCTGCCCACTGCGCTGATGCAGCGCCTTCACCCCGACATCCACCAGGTGCTGGACGGCGCGCGCGGGATCGCCTTCGCCAACGTCCGCTTCGAGCCCGGGCAAGCCCGGCGACGCTTCCGCATCATGGCTTCCGACTATGTGCTGGCGGTGCTGCTGCCGGCGCTGCGCCAGCTCCTGGCCCAGGTGGCGCCCGGGGTGGACCTGCAGTTGCTCAGCCTGGTCCCGCAGCGCGGCGGCGAGGCCGGCGGCCTGGTGGACGAGGCTCTGGAACAACGGCACTGCGACCTGGTGATCCTGCCCCATGCCCACGGCTCCGAACGCCATCCGCGACAGTCCCTGTTCGAGGATGGCTTCAGCGTCATCGCCTGCGTAGACAACCCGGCGCTGGCTGAGGGCCTGACGCTGGACTTGTACCTGGCGGCGCCCCATGTGGTGCGCGAGATGGGAACCGGTGCCCAGGGCAGCATGGAGGCGGAATTCCTCGCCAGCCAGGGCCTGGACCGGCGCGTCGCGGTGGCCGTCGAACAGTTCGGGCTGATCCCCGAGTTCGTCGTCGGTGGTCCGTGCCTGGCGACGCTCCACAGCCGCCTGGCGCGGCTCTATGCACGACGCTTCCCGATACGCCTGCTGGAGCCCCCGCTGCCGTTCCCGGTCACCCGCCAGGTGCTGCAGTGGCACACCTGCCAGGACGGCGACCCGGCACTGGCATGGCTACGCGGACTATTGGCGGAAGTGGCCGCCTGACAAGCGCGGCCATCAATTTCCTTCATGCCCAGCCAGCAGCAAACTTCACTTCCCGCACTCCAGGGGCACTGGGTAGCGTGATGGCACGACAACAAGAGGCCGCACCGCCATGTCCAGACTCCACGTCCACTGCAAGACCCTGTTCACCGGCCTGGAAGATCAGGCCCGCCACGACCAGGCGCTGATCATCGAAGACGGCCTGTTCAGTCATGTCGGCCCCCGCGCGAGCGCTCCGCAGCCGCTACCAGGCGAAACCCTGATCGACACCGGCGAGCACTTCGTCATGCCCGGCCTGGTGGATGTCCATACCCACCTGGTGTTCGGCAACGCCAAGAGCGAGGAGGACATCGACCTCCACGTCTCCGCGGAATTCCGCGCCTTGCGCGGCCTGTTCTTCGCCCAGCACGTGCTAGCCGCCGGCTACACCTCGGTGGTGGTGCCCGGGGACGCCGGCCAGTGCAGCATCGCGGTGCGCGACGCCATCAACGCCGGCCTGTTCGCTGGACCGCGCATCGCCGCCAGCAGCAACGTGATCGCCAACCGCCAGAGCCTCAACGACTGGTTCCCGAGCTGGGTCGGCACGCCGGAATACTTCACCGGGCGCTTGTGCGCCACCCGTGACGAGCAAATCGCCGAAATCCGCCGCCAGGCCAAGGATGGCGTCGACCTCATCAAGATCGCCATGGACGGCACCCAGCGCCGCGCCAACGGCGAACACATCGCCGCCTTCACCGAGGCGGAGACCCGCGCGATGGTCGAGGAAGCCCATCGCCTCGGCAAGAAGGTGGCGGTGCACGCCTACGGCCGCGAAGCGGTGCTCTACGCCGCCCGCGCCGGGGTCGACGTGATCTTCCACGCGTTCTTCCTCGACGACGCCTGCATCGAGGCGATGCTCGAGTCCGGCAGCCACCTGGCGCCCACCTTCACCATGCTGGCCAACAACGTCGAGTTCGCCGAGGACTACGAGCCCTCCACCCGCAGCGGATACGCGGCCATGCAGCAGCGGGTGATCGACGTCGGCTGCCGCAACCTGCGCCGCGCGCGCGAGGCCGGCGTGCCCTTCATGACCGGCAGCGACAGTGGCTTCGCCATCACGCCTTACGGTGAATGGCATGCGCGGGAGATCGAGATACTGGTGGACTGGTTGGGCTTCACCCCAGCCGAGGCGCTGCGCGCCGCCACCTCGGTTTCGGCACGCATGCTGCCGGCCACGCAGCCAGTGGGCGCCATCGAGGTGGGGCGGCGGGCTGACTTCATCCGTATCGACGGTTCGCCCCTGGAGAACGTCGCGATCCTGCAGGAGCGCGATCGCATTCGCGGCGTCTACCTCGGCGGGCAGCGTATGGAGCCCCAGGTGCCGGGCTACGACCCCTACAAGGTGAGCGACTTCAACACCGTCAAATGGGCCGAGCTGCATACCCGGCAGCGTGCGGTGGCGGCTGGCAAGCGTCCCGTCCCGGCGCGGGGGTGACCGGCATGCGCAGACTCACTCTGGAACTGGCCTCGCTGATGGTCGATGCCGCCCTCGCCGAAGGCCGACGGCTGGCCCTGCAGCCCCTGTGCGTGGCAGTGCTGGATTCCGGCGGGCACCCGCTGGCGCTCAAGCGCGACGAGCGCGCCAGCCTGCTGAGGCCACAGATCGCCAGCGGCAAGGCGGCGTCGGTGCTCGGCATGGGCTTCGGCGGCCGCGAACTGGCGCGCCGCGCGGCGGCGATGCCGGCCTTCTTCAACGCCCTGAGCGACCTGGCCGGTGGGCAGATGCTGCCGGTGCCGGGGGGCGTGCTGGTGCGCAATGGCGGCGGCGAGATCCTCGGCGCCATCGGCATCAGCGGCGACACCTCCGACAACGACGAACGCTGCGCCATCGCTGGCGTGCTGGCGGCGCACCTGGTGCCGGATACCGGCGAGTCCTGATCTGTCTGGCTAGCTGTACGACTCCAGCGAGACTCACGCTATGGCCTGCCAAGACGTGCGTGTTCGTTGATCTGCTGGTCGAGCATATCCGCGAGCAAGGGTGGGTACAGCGCTTCGACGCCAGGCACTAATTTGGAAGGTGAATGCCGGACGAGAGGCCTCAGGTGGGGAGGAGCGCTTCTCGCCGGAATCAGCCAGTCCCGAATGGCAGCAATCGGCCGATTCTGTTGAAAAAGGCGGTTTTGCGGTAGCCAGCCGGCCAGGCGTGACAGCTTTCGAAGTGGCTGCAAGCCACTCCAAGTTGCCTTTCGGCCTTTCACTGAGCGTTCCGGCTCAGGTTTTAGGGTTAATTCGAGGGTTTCTGCTCGCCGCAGGCGTACCTATCCCGTGATTGGTGGCCCGTGAAGCATGAGCTTGGCCATACGTCGCAGGTTTTGCACCGTCGCGGCCAAGGTGAATTCGTCAGTCGCACCTGTCAGGCCACGCAGGCGCAAGCGGTCGAGTTTCATGATGCGTTTGAGGTGGGCGAAGAGCATCTCCACCTTCTTGCGCTCGCAGCGGGAGCGGAGGTACTCCGGCGTCTTGGCGATGCGTCGCGCCACGTCGCGGGCGGCTTCATGGATGCTGCGGACGATCTTGCGGTTCGGCGTTTTGGGACAGCACTTGGCTTTCAGTGGGCAGGTGGCGCAGTCGGCTTGGCTGGAGCGGTAGATGATGGTGTTGGCCTTGGTCACCCGCGACCGTTGCTGGGTGAAGGCGCGCCATTCACTGCGTAGCGGTTTGCCGGTTGGGCAGCGGTATTCATTGGCCTCCTGGTCCCAGTGGAAGTCGTTGCTGGAGAGGCTGTCGTCCTTGCGTTCGGTCTTGTCCCACACTGGCACATGCGGCTCGATGTCCTTCTCTTCAACCATCCAGGCCAGCATCGGGGCAGTGCCATAGGCGGTATCGCCGATGAGGCGTTCCGGCGTGAGGTCGAATTGCGCTTCGACGCGCTCCACCATCGTTTTGGTCGACTCGACCTCGGCGGTGCGATGCGCCGGGGTGGCTTCCACATCCAGGATCACACCGTGCGCGGTGTCGATCAGGTAGTTGGTAGCGTAGGCAAAGAAGGCCGGGCCACCTGGCGCGGCGGTCCACCGCGCCTGCGGATCGGTGAGCGAAATTTTCTTGGGCAGGGCTTCCGCCAGCGCTTCCTCATCGAGGGCTTCGAGGTACTCGCGCACGGCACGGGTGCTGAGCGCCGGATCGCGCCAGTCGACCTCATCTCCCGCCACCCCACGTTGCCGGCTGTCATCCGCCTTGATGATGCTGGCGTCGACGGCGAAGCCTTCACCCTTGACCAGGCCGGCCGCCATGCAGCGCCGCAGCACCTCATTGAACAACCAGCGGAACAGGCCGCTGTCACGGAAGCGGCCGTGGCGATTCTTCGAGAAGGTCGAGTGATTAGGGACTTCATCCTCCAGACCCAGCCGACAGAACCAGCGATAGGCCAGGTTCAGATGCACCTCTTCACACAACCGTCGCTCGGAACGGATGCCGTAGCAGTAGCCCACGACCAGCATGCGCACCATCAACTCCGGGTCAATCGACGGGCGTCCGATGGGGCTGTAGAAGTCGGCCAGGTGGGCGCGCAGGTCGCTGAGATCCAGGCACTGGTCGATGCTGCGCAGGAGGTGTTGAGGCGGGACGTGATCTTCCAGATTGAACGAGTAGAACAGGCGTGCCTGTCCTCCCGGTAACTGTCCCATCATGCAGCCTGCCCCCACGTTCGCTGAGCGCGTGATTTTGCCGGCGGCCTGGGGCGGCAGCTACTTTTTCAACAGAATCGGTCGGAAGAGGACCTTCGCAAGTGCCCGCGGCCGATCTTGTGGCTGAGAGCCGACGCGTGGCCGTCTGCACCTCGTGCAGGCACGGGTACGCATAAAAAATGGAAGTAACTCGGTGTCGCTTTGCACCGTAACTGGCTTCAGACCACTAAAATGATGCGACTCGACAGAATAAGAATGAGTGGTCGTAAACGCCGTGAAAATCCAGCCTCTTCCGCCTCTCAACAGCCTGCTTGCCTTTGAGTCCGCTGCCCGTCATTTGAGTTTTACCCATGCCGCCAAGGAGCTGAACGTCACCCAGGGGGCGATCAGTCGCCAGATCCGGTTACTGGAAGATTATCTCGGCAAGACGCTGTTCGAGAGGACCACCCGAAGCATCGCGTTGACGCCGACAGGTACCCAGTACCACGAGACGGTACGTGACTGCCTGCTTCACCTGGCCCGCTCCACAGGTGAAATCCGGCAATGGCGAGGGGACCAGCAAGTGACGGTGGCCACCAGCACGGCCATGGCATCGCTCTGGCTCTTGCCCAAGGTTGCGGAGTTTCAAAGTCAGCACGAGGAGATCGACCTGCGCATCATCGCGCTCGATCATGTGAAGGACTACGCCCGGCTAGATTGCGATCTGGCGCTCTACTACTGCAGCACGCCGCCCAAGGACATGGAGGTCACGCCGCTTTTCTCGGAAGAGATCTATCTGGTCTGCAGTCCGGCCTACCTGGCGAAGAACCCCCGGCTCTCATCCATCGAAGGGCTGTCTTCCTGTACCTGGCTATGGCTTGAGGACTCGCAGCGCGACTGGATCGGTTGGCCGGAGTGGTTCAAGCGCCTGGGGCACGAGCCGGTCATTCCGAAGCATCGGGTCAATATCAACAGCTACAGCATGCTGATCCAGTCAGCCGCTAGCGGCCAGGGTGTGGCGCTCGCCTGGAACCGGCTGGTGGATGAACCGTTGAGCACCGGCGCGCTGATACGGCCGAACGATCTGGTGCTGCAGACAGACGCCAAGTTCTGCTTGCTGGAACCGCTCAATACCCGTGGGCCACGACACAGCGTGAAGCTGTTCCGCGACTGGCTCATGGGGCTCCCCTCGGTGCAGGGATGAAGAGACGGTCGCTGCTGGCGGTGCGCGGATCGGCTTTGCGGATGCCGGAACGACCAGGGCCGTCAGCTTGTGGCTGACGGCCCTGGTGCTGTCAGGTGGCTAGTGGCGCTTGCGGTTGATCGCGTACAGCAAACCGTAGCGGCGCCACAGGTTTGCCAATGTCAGCTGGCTCTTCGTGCGGTCAATGAAGTGGCCGCTACAGCCCCGCCCAGTACCGGTCCGCGAAGTTGCGAGACACCCTCCTGGGAATGTTCCTGAACCGGTAGACGGCCACCCGGGGGTAGGTCGTGTTGGCCGTTGAACGACTCCTGGCGCAGGCTGCGAACCAGGGTGTGGCTCATTACCATCATCAGGATTGCGATTGGCAGGCCGACCACGATGCTCGCCATCTGGATGGCCTTGAGCCCGCCCGCCAGGAGCAGTCCGGCGGCAACGGCGCCTTCGAGAATGCACCAGAGCAGCCTGATCCAGTTGGGCGGGTTGGTGCTGCCCAGCGCGTTCAAGGTACAGAGCACCTGAGTGCCCGCATCGGCGGTGGTGACGAAGTGCACGGCCAGAAGCAGGCACACGAGTATGGAGAGCGCGCCACCGACCACCGGGCCGTCCAGCTTCTCCAGCAAGGTGAACATGGCCGCCGTCGCTTCCTTCTTGGTCGCCAGGAGCACGGAGCCGCCTTCGAACTTCGCCTGTTCCTGCACGAGCTCAGTGCTTGCGGCCGATTTCTCGTACTGCTGGCGCTCGGTTTGTTCCTGCTTGAGTGCGGCTCCGCCGAAGACCGACATCCAGAGAATCGTCACCAGCGTGGGCACTACCAGGGCGCCGACGATGAGCTCCCGAATGGTGCGTCCTTTGGAAATCCGCGCGATGAACAGGCCCACGAACGGCCCCCAGGTCATCCACCACGGCCAGTAGAAGGCGGTCCACCAGTTCTGCCATTCGGTGTCTTTCTGGGTATCCATCCAGAGGCTCAGGCCGACCAGGTTCTGCACATAGTCCCCGGTGGATTCGAACATGAGATTGAGGATGTAACGGGTCGGTCCGAGGGCGAGGACGATCAGCATCAGTACGAAGGAGATGTACATGTTGAGCGTTGAAATCCGCTTCATCCCTTTCGACAGGCCCGCGAGGAGGGAGACGGAGGCGATGATGGTGACCCCCAGGATGATGGACAGCTGGAGCACGGTGCTGATGGGCAAGCCGAACACCAGGTGAAGCCCGGTATTGATTTGCGCCACACCCAGGCCGAGGGACTGGGACACGCCGAACGCCGTGATGGCGACGCCCATGATGTCCACGACATGGCCGATCCAGCCGTAGATGCGGTCGCCGATGAGGGGATACAGCAGGGAGCGCAGCGCCAGGGGCAAACCCTTGCGATAGGCGAAGTAGGCCAGGCTCAGGCCGATCAGGGAGAAGATCGCCCAGGGGTGCAGGCCCCAGTGGAACAGGGTTATCCGCATGGCCATGCTCGCGGCTTCATCTGTCAGCCCCTTGGAAAAGGGGTTGTCGGCGTAGTGCAGCATTGGCTCGGCGACGGACCAGAAGATCAGGCCGATGCCCATCCCGGCGCTGAAGAGCATGGCGATCCAGGAACCGAAGCTGAACTCTGGTTCGTCGTCGTGGGCACCGAGTTTCAAGGTTCCGAAACGGCTGATGGAGATCCAGATCAGGAGGCCGAGGGCACCGCTCACCAGTGCCAGGTAATACCACTTGAAGTTGTTCAGGATGAAGGTTGACGCCGATTCGAAGGCTTCGGCCGCTTGCTCGTCCATGAGCGCGCAGAACAGTACGAATAGCACCACGGTTGCTATCGAAATCAGGGTTACGGTCGGGTTTAGGCCTTTGAGAGGGCCGGACTCTGCACGCATGTTTGTCCCCTTTTATTTTTGTTCAAGGGTTTGAGGGCTTTGCTCGTCGAAGCGGTGGTTCGCCACCGGCTTTTGCCTGTGGCCACCGCTCCAGCGCAGGGCGTTCTCGAATCATTCGAGATCCGAGAAGTGGCATCAAAATGGGGGAAGCCTTTCACGCGGACAACTCATTTCTCCTCATCAACTTATTACCAGTGATCATTAATCGGATTGCCCGCTATGACTGCTTACAAGCCACTGAATATGTGGGCTTTGTTTGATATTGAGGTTTTCTGATTAATGATCAAAAGTAATTAATCAGCCAAAAAATATCGTTTGTCGACTGCTCCGTCTCTTGCCGAAACTCGCCGCCATGCAGCAGGCCCATCGGCTGCGCATTTCCTTCCGTGCTAGCAAGAGAGAACAACAATGACTTCGACTGCTCCCTGCCTTATTCCGACCCATGCCCTGGAAACCGTCCTGGCTCCCATCCATCAGGCGCACGGCCTGACCAACGAGTTCTACACCGAGCAGCGCTACTTCGAACTGGAGCGGGACCATGTGCTCGGCCGCAATTGGGCCTGCATTGGTTTTGCCAGCGACCTGCCGAAGAACAGCTATGTGAAGCCGGTGGACTTCATGGGCCTGCCGCTGCTGATGATGCGCAACCGCGAAGGTGTGGTTCAGGTCTTCCACAACGTCTGCAGCCACCGCGGCGTGAAGCTGGTGCAGCAGGCCGGCGAAGTGCAGGGCGTGATCCGCTGCCCCTACCACTCCTGGACCTATGACCTGAACGGCGGCCTGAAAGGCACGCCGCACGTCGGCGGGATCAACCAGCACAAGGACGAGCGCTTCGCCTGCGAGAAACACGGCCTGAAGGCCCTGCGCAGCACCATCTGGATGGACATGGTGTTCATCAACCTGTCCGCCGATGCGCCGGACCTGGAAGAGCAGCTCGCGCCGCTGACCGAGCGCTGGACCCAGTTCCTCGGCACCGACGGCATGGGCCTGCTGCGTCGCGAGGCCAACAGCGGCGCCATGAGCATCGAGGTCAACTGCAACTGGAAGCTGGCGGTGGAGAACTACTGCGAGGCCTACCACCTGCCGTGGGTACACCCGAGCCTGAACAGCTATTCGCGTCTGGAAGACCACTACAACATCATGTTCGACCAGTTCGCCGGCCAGGGCAGCCACGCCTACAACCTGTCCGACGTCGCCGGCACCCACCTGCCGATCTTCCCCTCCTGGCCGACCGACCGCCTGCGCACGGCGGAGTACGTCGCCTTCTTCCCCAACGTCCTGCTGGGCATCCAGGCGGATCACGCCTTCGCCATGATGCTGGAGCCGATCGCGCCCGGTAAGACCGTCGAGCACCTGCGTCTGTTCTATGTCGGCGACGAGGCCCTCGACAGCCGCTTCGACATGGCGCGCAAAGCCGTCATGGAGTCCTGGCGCGTGGTCTTCGCCGAGGACATCGCCTCGGTAGAGGGCATGCAGATGGGCCGCAGCTCTCCCGGTTACAACGGCGGTGCGTTCTCGCCCGAGATGGATCTGCCGACCCACTACTTCCACAAGTGGGCCGCCCGCCAGCTGCTCGATAACGCCCACAGCGCCTGAGGAAATCGCCATGCATTCGATCGCATCGCACTGGCTGAACTTCATCGACGGCCAGTGGACCGACAGTGAGCAACACCTCGGCGTCCACAACCCCGGCACCACCGAAGCGGTCGCCACCATCGCCCAGGCCACAGTGGCCGACGCGGAGCGCGCCATCCAGGCGGCGCGCCGCTGCGCCGACAGCGGCGAGCTGACCCGGCCGCGCCCGGCGCAACGGGTCGCCTGGCTGCTGAACATCGCGGCGCAGATTCGCGCCGTGACGGAGGAGGGCGCCTGGGTGCTGTGCCAGGAGAACGGCAAGAGCCTGCGTGATGCCCGCGACGAATTCGTCGAGGCAGCGCGCTACTTCGAGTACTACGCCGGCATGGCCGACAAGATCGAGGGGACGTCGATTCCCCTCGGCAATGGCTACATGGACTTCACCGTCTTCGACCCCATGGGGGTGTCGCTGCAGATCGTGCCGTGGAACTTCCCCGTGTCCATCTGCGCCCGCTCCCTGGCACCGGCGCTCGCCGCCGGCAACGCGGTGGTGATCAAGTCGCCGGAGCTCTCTCCGCTGGGCTTGTGCGTCCTGCTGAAGGCCATCGAACGTGCCGGGTTGCCGCGCGGCGCGGTGAACCTGATCTGCGGCCGCGGCCGGGAAGTCGGCGCCTATCTGGCGGGGCATCGCGAGGTCGACCAGATCGTCTTCACCGGCTCCGTCGGCACCGGCCAGAGCATCCTGCGTGCCGCCGCCGAACACGCCATCCCCAGTGTCATGGAGCTGGGCGGCAAGTCGGCTGCGCTGGTGTTCGCCGATGCCGATCGTGAGCAACTGCTCGCCAGTGTCCGCAATGGCATCTTCTTCAACGCCGGTCAGGTCTGCTCGGCCATGTCCCGCCTGCTGGTGCATCGCTCGGTCTACGACGAGGTGGTGGCTGATGTGGCGGCGATGGCCGAGGGCTTGAAAGCCGGCCTCGGCCAGGACGATCCGGACCTGACGCCGGTGATTTCCGCCGGCCAGCTCGACGGTATCCAGACCCTGTGCCGGCGCGCCCAGGAACAAGGTGCGGTGGTCGCCACCGGCGGCGAGGCGCTCAGCGGCCTTGGCGGGCACTTCATGGCGCCGACGGTGTTCCGTGATGTCCGCCCTGACATGGAGATCGCCCAGGCCGAGGTCTTCGGCCCGGTCCTCGCGGTGATTCCATTCGATACCGAGGAGGAGGCCATCGCCATCGCCAACGGCACCGAGTTCGGACTGGTGGCTGGGGTCTTCACCCAGGACCTCAATCGTGCCTTGCGTTGCGCCCGGCGCCTGCGGGCCGGCCAGGTATTCGTCAACGAATGGTATGCCGGCGGCATCGAAACGCCGTTTGGTGGGGTGGGGCTGTCCGGCTTCGGTCGGGAGAAGGGCCAGGAGGCGCTCTACAGCTACGTCCGCACCAAGAACCTGGCACTGCGGATCAAGGGCGAGTGAGGAGGTTGCGGCGATGAAGAAATGGCTCTGCATCATCTGTGGCCTGATCTATGACGAGGCCCTTGGTTGGCCGGACGACGGCATTGCCGCGGGCACGCGCTGGGAAGATGTGCCGGAAGACTGGCTGTGCCCGGACTGCAAGGTCGGCAAGTCCGATTTCGAGATGATCGAGATCAGCGAGCCGGTCACCGCCGTCGCCGCTCCGCCGGCCGCGGCCAAGCAACCGCTGGCGGCCGTCGTGCCTGCCGGGCCGGTGGTCATCATCGGCAGCGGCCATGCCGGTTACGGCCTGGCCCAGGAGCTGCGCAGGGCCAACCCGCAGTTGGATATCCGTGTGCTGACCCAGGAGTCCGGGCATACCTACTCCAAGCCGGCGCTGTCCATTGCCCTGGCGCAGGGTCGCAGTGCGGCGGCCCTGGCGACGGAGAGCCCGATGACCCTGGAGCGGCGCCTGGGCATCCGCATCTACACCCATTGCAGGGTCGAGCGAATCGATACCGAGGCCAGGCGCCTGTACACCAGCCTGGGTGAAATGGACTACGGCCAACTGGTCCTGGCCAGCGGTGCCTCACCCGTGCGGTTACCCATCGAGGGTTGCGCCGATGCACTGCTGAGCGTCAACAACCTGCAGGACTACCAGGCATTCCGTGAGCGCCTGGAGGGCGTGCGCCGGGTGGCGATCCTCGGCGATGGCCTGATCGGCTGCGAGTTCGCCAACGACCTGGCGAGCAGTGGCTACCAGGTGCGGGTGATAGGCCTCGGCGCCTGGCCGATGGAGCGCCTGCTACCGGAAGCGGCAGGCCAGCAGTTGCAACAGGCACTGTCCGGCCTCGGGGTGCAGTGGAACCTGCGCACGACCTTGCAGCGCATCGAGCAGGGGGCCGACGGTTACCGTCTGACCCTGGCCGACGGGGAGGTCGTCGAGGCGGACCTGGTGCTCTCCGCCGTCGGCCTGCGGCCGAATCTGCAACTGGCTGCGGACGCCGGTTTGCACTGTGGGCGCGGCATCAAGGTGGATGCCTCGTTGCAGACCTCCAGGCCCGGCATCTACGCCCTGGGCGACTGCATCGAGATCGATGGGCAGTTGCTGCCTTATCTCGCGCCGATCAACGAGGGTATCCGCGCATTGGCCCGGACCCTGGTGGGCCAGCCGACGGCCGTCAGCTACCCGCTCATGCCGGTGACGGTGAAGACCCCGGCGGCACCGCTCTGCCTGCTGCCACCACCGGTCAATTGCGAGGGCCAATGGCGCTGCGATGCGACCGGCGATGGGCTGAGCGCGGCCTTCCATGACGCCTCCGGTGCCATGCGTGGCTTTGTCCTTCTCGGACGCCAGGCACAACAGAAACGCAATGCCTGGCTGCAGAGCTGCCAGGACATCCCACAGAACGTGGCTTGAGAGCCGAACCATGAACAGTATCGTTAATCTGCCTCACGATGATCGCACTTGTGGCTGGTATGCCGCCCTGCCCGAACCGCTTCCCTGCAAACGCCTGAGCGGCGTGCAGAAGGCCGATCATGTGGTGATCGGTGCGGGCTTCGCAGGCCTGGCCGCCGCGCGTCGGCTGGCCGAGCACCTGCCGAACTCCCGCATCCTGCTGGTGGATGCCCAGCGCATCGGCTACGGCGCCTCCGGCCGCAATTCGGGCTTCGTCATCGACTTGCCGCACAAGTTCGCGCTCGAACATCCCGATCCGCAACACAAGCAACGTCTGCTCGGGCTCAACCGTGCCGCCATCGACCAGTTGCAGACACTGATAGGCCGCCACGGCATCGACTGCCAATGGTCCCATGCCGGCAAGTACCAGGGCGCAGTGGGCGAGCGTGGACTCGCCTATCTCGATCATTTCGAGAAACTGATGGCCGACCTCGGCGAGCCCTATCGTCTGGTGGAGCGGGATGAGTTGGCCGGCGTGCTGGGAAGCCACTACTACAGTCGCGCCATCTTCACCCCCGGCTGCTACCTGATGCAGCCGGCCGCCCTGGTGCGCGGACTCGGCGCGTCGCTACCGGAGAATGTCGAGGTGCTCGAGGAGTCGCCCATCCAGCGCCTGGAGAAGGAAGCCGACGGGCACTGGGTACTTCATGGCAATGGTGGATCGATCCGTACTCCGCGCGTTCTGCTGGGCACCAGTATCTTCACCCAGGAGTTCGGCTACCTGCGCAATCGCCTGCTGCCCGTCATGACGTTCGCCAGCTGGACGCGTCCGCTGACCGATGAGGAAGTGCGCGCCATCGGCATCCAGGCCGATTGGGGCCTGACGCCGGCCGACCATGCCGGCACCACGGTGCGGATGACCCAGGATCGTCGCCTGATCATCCGCAACACCTACAAGCACGTGCCGCGTTACGGGAACAGCGTCGGCGAAGGAACCCGCGCGAAGATCCGCGACGATCATCGCAAGGCCTTCCTCGCACGCTATCCGCAGCTCGCCGGCGTGCCGTTCACCCACACCTGGGGCGGGGCCTACGCCATCTCGCGGAACTTCACCAACTTCTTCGGCCAACTGGACGATGGGGTATTCGCCACGGCTTGCGACAACGGCGTCGGCGCCGCCTGGGGCACCATTTCCGGAACGCTGCTGGCCGACCGGGTGTTAGGTGCGGAGTCCTCGTTGCTCAGCGACATCCAGGCAGTGACCGGCATGCCCTCGCTCAATCCTCCGGAGCCTTTCCTCGGGTTGGGGGTGCGTACACGCATCCGCTGGGCGGCCTGGAACAGCAGGAGCGAGCTATGACGATAGCGCCGAGTGGCAAGGGGCCGGTGCTCCTTGTCGACCATCGGAACCTGGACTTCGTCCATCGCGGAGGGCCACCTGGCGGCGCCAGCGTGGCCCGCGCGATCACCAACGAAGTCTCGCCCAACCTGGGTATCGGCTTCGCACGGTGGGAGGGCGCCGAAGTCGCATGGACGCTGCTGTACGACGAGGTGATCTTCGTCATCGAAGGTTGTTTCGAGCTGAGGGCCAATGGCGAGCTGTATCGAGTAGAGCCGGGGCAGTTGTTGTGGATTCCCGAAGGGACCGAACTCGTCTACGGCGGCCGCGCGTTGTTCGGCTACGTCGTTCATCCGGGCGACTGGAAGCAGCGCCATGGGCTCGCCTGACAACTGACTTGGGGACACAACTTGTTCGCGCTCACCAAGGTATTCGGACCGATCTATACCGCGACCCTGCTGATGCAGCTGGGCTCAAGTCTGCTGATGACTTACCTGGCACTGCGCCTGGATACCGCGGGGGCCGCGGAGTTCTGGGGTGGCGGTCTCATGGCCGCCAATGCACTGGGGATGGTGGTGGGGGGGCGGGGCGGATACTGGCTGATCGGCCGCGTCTCCCACGTCCGCGCATTCGTGGCCGCTGCCGGAGTGATAGTGACTGCGGTGCTCGGCCATCAGTTCAGCGACTGGCTGCCGCTCTGGCTAGCGTTGAGATTCATTGTGGGCGTGGCAATGATGTGCCAGATGATGGTCATCGAAAGCTGGATCAACGACTGCGCACCGTCGGATCGCCGTGGCGGCGCCCTGTCGTTGTACATGGTGGCGAGCTACGTCGGCATGATGCTCGGGCAACTGCTCCTTGGCCTCGGCCATGGGCTGGGTGCATTGGTCCTGTCCGGCGTGGCCATCGCCTTTGCCGTTGGAATTGTGCCCATGGCGCTGCACCGTGGCGCGGAGCCGAGCGCCATCAGCCAAGTGCGCGTGCAGCCGATGCTCTACATTCGCAGACTGCCCCAGGCCCTGGGCACCGTGTTTGTCTCGGGGCTGTTGAATGGCTGCTTCTACGGATTGACACCAATCTTCGCGGCGCAGCTGGGATTCTCGCCCGAGGAGGTCGGTCAGTTCATGGCGCTGAGCATCGCCGCGGGGCTCATCGCTCAACTTCCCCTTGGCATGCTTTCGGACCGGTATTCCCGTGTCGCGCTGATTCGCGTGATCTCTATCTTGCTCTGCGTTGCCTACTTACCATTGGCCGTTATCGACGCACCGGGCGCGAGATGGGCGATGTTGGCCGGCGCGATCATCGGCTTCTTGCAGTTCTGCTTGTATCCACTGGGTGTCTCGCATGCGAACGACAACCTGGAAGCCGAACTCCGGGTGGCCGTAGCCGGGGTGCTGCTGATGGCTTTCGGCATCGGTGCCGCCGTCGGGCCGCTGGTTGCAGGCACGCTCATGGAGCGATCCGGGCCTCAGGCGCTCTACCTGTTCAGCATTGGCGTGACGGCGCTGCTGACCCTGCTGATCAGAACGAGACGGGAGAACTGCGCTTCGACCGCCGCCAAGTTCATCGCCTACTAGAGCCGAGAGTTAGTTAAAAAGCAGGCGTCCTCATCCCCACGCAGTACATATCCTTCGTAGAGATTTTCGAAGTCGAGAGCCTCAAAGCTGTTTCCCAGGAAGTTGAGCAGGGTCCTGACGGAGTGGGGCATCCCGCGGCGCGTGGGGAAGAGGGCATGGACAATGCCACCCTTCGGTCTCCAATCGTCCAGTACCGGCTGCAGTACCCCATTGCGGATGTCTTTGAACACCACCAGCTTGGGTAGTTGAACAATGCCGCCGCCCTCCAGGGCGACGCGGCGCAAGGTGATCATGTCGTCAGTGACCAGGCGTGGCGTATGACGCACGGTCGCCTGGATGCCGCCACGGTCCTCCATGTTCCACTCGTACTGGGGTGCGCTGGGTCCCATGCCCAAGCTCGGGAAACGAGCCAGGTCTGCGAGGCTGCGAGCGGGGCCGACACGCTCGATCAAGCCAGGACTGGCGACCAATTCCTGCGGGCTTGCCGACAGACGTTTCATGGTCAGCCCGCTGTCCTCGAAAGGCGGGAAACCGACTCGGAGCACGACGTCGAACCCTTCGCGCAACGGATCGACCTGACGATTCGTGCTCTCCAGCTGCACCTCTACTTCCGGATAACGGTCCATGAAGCGTGCCAGCATGCCGGCCACCAGGAAATTGAGCAGGGCGGTGGGGCAGGCAGTGCGTACCAGTCCGCGCGGCGCTGCCTGGTCGTTGTCGATCACGGCCTGGGCCGCCTGTGCTCCCTCCAGCATCGTCAAGCAGTGTTGGTAGTACGCCGTGCCGAGATCGGTCACTGAGAACTGACGCGTGGAGCGGTTGATCAGACGCACTCCGAGACGCTCTTCCAGCGCCGCGAGATGGCGGCTCAGCTTCGACTTGGTTACGCCCAGCGCGCGACTGGCGGCACCGATCCCCTGATGATCGACGACTTGGATGAAGTAATAGAGTTCATTCAGGTCATACATCGCGTGGTGTTCCATTTTTGAAATAGTGATTTCTGATCCGGCGTCTACCGAGCAATCGGACCGGCGTCTAAGGTGGCAACTCACCGGTGCGGCCGCCCGGTTTCCTCAAACCGAACAAGCAGTGGGGTCTGGAAAAGTGAAGTCTGCATTGGAGGTCGCACAACTTTTTTTTGCCAGTTATCGGGTCCACGACCTGACAAAGATGTTGGCTTGCTTTGCCCCAGAGGGGCGGATCGACTATCTCCCGATCGCGCTGGAGGGCTTCGCAGAAGAGGCCGGGTGCTCCATCTGGTCGGCCTTGATCGAAGTGTTTCCCGATCTCTCCAATGAGATCACTGCAACCTATCCCTGTGCTGACGGCCGTACCGTAATCCTCGAAGTGACCATCAGCGGTACACAGTCCCGCGATGCCTTTGGTATCCGCAACAAGGGGCGCCAGTTCCATTTGCCCCACGTTTTTATCGTACGGGTCGACGACCACCAGCGGATCAGCCAGATGAAGGCCTATTGGGACAATGCCGCCTGGTTCGCCGCCCTTGGCCGAACCAGCTTGGTCGAGACTCCCTGAAGCCGAACCGATCCGTACCGCTTCCTGACGGATGGGCCTATCTGAACGAGGCCGGGCCTGTCCTTCCACAACGCAGCAATGAGGTGTGACATGAGCAAGAAGATGCTGGTGGTGCTGACCAGTTTCCCCAAATACCCAAACCTCGCACGGGCCACAGGCCTTTGGCTGGGTGAGGCCGTTCACTTCGTGAAGAAGGTCGAGGCAGCCGGCTACCAGGTCGACTACGTCAGCCCGAAGGGCGGTTACACGCCTATCGACCCCCACAGCTTGGCAATGGCTGAGGCGGTTGACTGGGAGTGGTATCAGGACAAGGACTTCATGAATCGCCTGGGCTCTACCATGAAGCCAAGCGAGGTCAACCCCGATGACTACGCAGTGATCTACTACGCCGGCGGTCACGGGGTGGTCTGGGACTTCCCTGACAATGAAGAGCTGCAGGCGCTGAGCCGTCGCATCTACGAGAACGGCGGTATCGTCTCCTCGGTTTGTCACGGCGCAGTCGGGCTTTTGAACATTGAGCTTTCCGACGGCTCGTTGCTGATCAAGGGCAAGGAAGTCACGGGTTTCTCCAATGCCGAAGAGAAGCTCGCGGAGCTGGACAAGTACGTGCCCTACCTGACCGAAGACGAAATGGTGAAACGCGGGGCGATCTACAAGAAGGCCGCCGAACCCTGGATGCCGTTCGCTGTGGCTGATCAACGGGTCATCACTGGTCAGAACCCTGCGTCTGGCGCACCGGTCGCGGAGCTGGTCCTGAAGGCACTCGCCGGCTGATAGAGGCCCTTGCAAACGCCCCCGCGCCGCCACGCACGGCCGGGGGCGTTCGCTTTTTCCGGAGAAAATTTCCAATGTCTTTTCCGCTGTATGTGATGGCGTACTTCAGGGTCAGGCCCGAGGCCGTCAGCGAGATGCTGGAGCTGCTGCGCGAACTCAGCACGCTTACGCATGGAGAGCCAGGTTGCCTCGAATATGCCTACTACCAGTCCACGGAAGATGTGCTGGAGTTCTGCTCGTTCGAGGTCTGGAAAACAGCGGGCGACGAGGCCGCCCACTGGCAGACGGAGCATCTGCTGCAAGCCTTGAAGAAGGCTGAGCCGCTGCTGCAGTCTGTGCCGCACATCATTCGCTCGACCCGCGTCACCTGACTTCCCCGCGCGGGCGGGAATGACCCGCCTGCGCCCTGGGGTTACCAGACTGGCAGTGTGTAGCTGAGGATCAGACGGTTATCGTCCAGATCGTTACCGAAGTGGCGAGTGCGTACTGTGGCGTTGCGCCATTTCACGCCGAGGTTCTTCAGCGCTCCGCTCTGGAACACATAGGCGATATCCGTATTGCGCTCCCATTCCTTGCCATTCGCTTTGCCAGCGCCCAACTCGATACCGTCGCCCGTGATGTAACGGGTCATGAAGGTCAGTCCTGGTATCCCCATGGCGGCGAAGTCGTAGTCGTAGCGCAGCTGCCAGGAACGCTCGTCACGGTTGGCGAAGTCGCCGAACTGTACGTAGTTGAACAGGAATGGGTCGCTACCGGCGATGTACGCATAGCCCGTGTCTCCCGCCATGCGCTGGTAGGCGACGCCGAGAGAATGGGCGGCGAAGCGGTAGGTCAGCATGGCGCCATAGGCGTCGTTGTCGACATTGCTGCTGCCGGCATCGTTGGCTCTGGCCGCGCGCAATTCGGTACGCAGCGATTGTTGCGGCGAGAGCGCAAGGCTGTGAGTGAGGTTGAGGATGTGCTGACGGTAGAGGTCTTCCAGCTCGCCGTAGTGGTAAGCAGTCGCCAACTGGCTGCTCCACTGGTAGGTGAGGCCGGCAAAGTTGAATGCGTCGCTCGTCTTGCTGCTCTTCACGCCAATGCCCCCGGCGCTGCCATTGCTGACCGTCATGTCCTCGTAGTCCGAGGAATTGCGCTGGTTGACCTGGGTGAGCCGTCCGGCGTCCAGGGTCAGACCGTCGATTTCCTGCGAGCTCAGGTGGCCACCGCGAAAGGTCTGGGGCAGCAGGCGTCCGTCGTTGTAGGCAACCGACGGCAAGCGCGGCTGAAGGGTTCCCAGCTTCAGCAATGTGCGAGAGACCTTGAGCTTGGCGGTAAGTCCCAGCTCGGCGTATTCGTCCTGGGCGCGGCGGGTTTCCCGGTCTTGCTTTAGCAGTTGGGTGCCACTGCGTTGCGCACCCGAGTCGAGTTTCACACCGAGCAATCCCAGCGCGTCAACGCCCACGCCGATGCGGCCTTCGCTGAAGCCCGACTCGTAGCGCAGCAGGAAGCCTTGGGCCCACTCTTCGGCCTTGGCCTGAGTAGCGCCGCTCTGGCGGAAGTCACGGTTCATGTAGAAGTTGCGCAGTTCCAGACTGGCCTTGCTGTCCTTGGCGAACTCCGCCAGGGAAAGGCCAGGCAAGCCGAAGGCGCCACCGGCCATAAGCAGGCCGGCGGTGAAGGTGTTGCGATGCATGGTGAGTCCTCTGTTTCTTGTTGTTGGGGGAGGGCGGGAAAAAAAAGGACGCGGTCCAAAGGAGTCCGGACCGCGCCTCGCTCAACAGTCGGCGACGCGAGAACGGCGCCGGTGGTGGGGGCTGTCAGTGCGCGGTCGCCCCCGCCATGCCGAGGCCTGTCTCGGCGCGCACGGCCTGGTCGGCGAAGCCCTGGCGGTCCCGCGCGGCCTGCGCGCTGCGGTCGAACCTGGACACCATCACGATGACCAGGAAGGCCAGTGGCATGGAGAACAGCGCAGGGTGGTCATAGGGGAAGATCGCCTTGTCGTGGCCGAGCACCGTGACCCAGACGGTGGGCGAGAGGATTACCAGCGCCAGTGCGCTGATCAGCCCCGTGAGTCCGCCCCAGATGGCGCCGCGGGTGGTCAGGTCCTGCCAGTACATGGCCATGATCAGCACCGGGAAGTTGGCCGACGCGGCGATGCCGAAGGTGAGGCCGACCAGAAAGGCGATGTTCACCTGTTCGAAAAGAATACCGAGGGTGATCGCCTGCAGGCCGAGGCCGAGCACGGCCAGGCGCGAGACCCGCATTTCCTGTGCTTCGCTGGCCTGGCCACGCTTGATCACGGTGACGTAGAGGTCGTGGGAGATGGCCGAGGCGCCGGCCAGGGTGAGCCCGGCGACCACAGCGAGAATGGTGGCGAAGGCCACGGCGGAGAGGAATCCGAGGAACAGGTTGCCGCCCACCGCCTTGGCCAGGTGCATGGCCACCATGTTGCTGCCACCCACCAGGGCGCCGCCCAGCTTGCCGTCGACGAAGTACTGCGGGTCGGTGCCGACGATGACGATGGCGGCGAAGCCGAGCACGCAGACCACCAGGAAGAAGAAGCCGATGAAGCCCGAGGCGTAGAACACCGATTTGCGTGCCTCGCGGGCGTTGGGCACGGTGAAGAAGCGCATCAGGATATGCGGCAGGCCGGCCAGGCCGAATACCAGGCCCAGCGCCATGGACGCCACGTTCACCGGGTTGGATAGCATGCTGCCGGGGCCCATCAGGTTCCAGCCGCTGGCGTGGCTTTCCACGGCACGGCGTGCCAGGGTTTCCAGGCTGAAGTCGAATTGTGCCAATGCCATCAACATCAAAGTGGTACCGCCGGCCAACAGCAGGATGGCCTTGGTGATCTGCACCCAGGTGGTGGCGAGCATGCCGCCGAAGACCACGTAGACCAGCATGAGCAGGCCAACCAACACCACTGCGACGCTGTAGTCCAGGCCGAACAGCAACTTGATCAACTGGCCGGCGCCAACCATTTGCAGCAACAGGTAGCAGCTCACCACCGTCAGCGAGCCGCAGGCCGCGAGGATGCGGATGCGTCGCTGGTCGAGGCGGAAAGAGACGATGTCGGCGAAGGTGTACTTGCCGAGGTTACGCAGGCGCTCGGCCATCAGGAAGGTCAGCACCGGCCAGCCGATGAAGAAACCAGTGACGTAGATGACCCCGTCATAGCCCTTGGCAAAAATCAGGCTCGACAGCCCCAAGAGGGTGGACGCGGACATGTAGTCGCCGGCGATGGCCAGGCCATTCTGCAAGCCGGTGATGCCGCCGCCGGCGGTGTAGAAGTCGTGGGTGGATTGGGTCCGCCTTGCCGCCCACCAGGTGATCAGCAGAGTGATGCCGACGAACAGGAGGAAGATGCCGATGGCGTGCAGATTGGGTCCCGGTTGGCCGATTTCACCGGCCTGCGCGAACAGGGGCAGTGCGGCCAGGCCGCCGATTGAGGTGCGTTTCATGCCTGGCTCTCCTCGATGATGCTGTTGCCGAGACGGTCGAAGTGGGTGTTCGCGCGGTGCACGTACCAGCCGGTCAGCAGCCAGGTCGCCAGGATCAGCAGGGCGCCCAGCGGAATGCCGAGGCTGAGATGGCTGCCGGCGTAGAGCGGGAGGTGCAGGAGATCCGGCCGTATGGCCGCCACTCCCATGAACAGGAAGTAACTCGCCAGTACCAGTAGCGTGAGCCACCAACTGGTACGCGAGCGGGCTCGGGTGAAGGCGATGTACCTCGGGTCCTGCCGGATGCGGCGATAGTGTTCGGCGTGATCTTCGGGTGTGCTGGTCATGGTGCCTCCGCTCGTTTTTGTTGTAGGGCTGCCCGTCGACCCGCCTGGGAGGGCGGGCCGTGAGGAAGGGAAATGGGTTGTCGATCAGCGCCAGGCGTAGTCGCTGAACAGCTCGCGCAGGGTTTTCTTGCTGACTTTGCCGGTGGCCGTGTGGGGCAGCTCATCCAGGCGTTCGCTGGCATCGGGCAGCCACCATTTCGGCAGCTTGCCCTCCAGGAAACGGATCAACTCCTCGTGGCTCGGCGCGGCGCCCGCCTGGCGTGGCACCACCACCAGCAACGGGCGTTCGCTCCAGCGCGGGTGGGCGACGCCGATTACTGCCGCTTCGGCCACTTGCGGATGGGCCATCACGGCGTTTTCGATCTCCACGGAGCAGATCCATTCGCCGCCGGACTTGATGACGTCCTTGATGCGGTCGGTGATCTGCATGTAGCCGCGCGGATCGATGGTGGCGACGTCGCCGGTGTCGAACCAGTCTTCGGATGTGTCCTGGCCGAAGTAACCGCTGCGCACCCAGGGCCCGCGTACCTGCAGCGCGCCGGAAGCCTGGCCGTCATGGGGCTGGAGTTTCCCGGTCTCGTCGACCAGGCGCATTTCTACGCCGAACAGCGCCCGCCCGGACTTGAGCAATTGCGGGCCCCGTGCGCTGTCATCCAGCTCGGCATACCAGGGTTGATTGCGGTTGTAGCTACCCATGGGGCTCATCTCGGTCATGCCCCAGCCGTTCTCCAGGGCGATGTTGTGCTGGGCCATGGCTTCGATCAGTGCCAGGGGGCAAGCGGCGCCGCCGCTGACGGCGCGTTTCAGTGTGGGCACGGCGATGCCGTGGGTGGCCAGGTACTGACTGATATTGGCCCAGAGGGTCGGTACGGCCAGGGAGAAGGTGACGCCTTCATCGTTGATCAGATTTACCATCGCCGCCGCGTCACTCACCTTGGGACCGGGCAGGACCAGCTTGGCACCTACCATGGCGGCGTTGTACGGCATGCCCCAGGCATTGACGTGGAACATCGGCACCAGCGGCATCACCACGTCCAGGGCGCGCAGGCCAACATTGTCGGCCATGTTCTGCGCCATGCCGTGGAGCACGGTGCTGCGGTGGCTGGTGAGTACGCCTTTTGGATTGCCGGTGGTGCCCGAGGTGTAGCAAAGGCCGCTGGCCTGTCGCTCATCGAGTTCCGGCCAGGCATAGCTGTCCGATGCCTGCGCCAGCAGCGTTTCGTAGCTGAGCAGGTTGGGCAGGCTGCTGGCGGGCAGCTCGTCCTCCGCGCAGAGGGCGATGAAGCGCCGTACCGAGGGGATTTCGTGCTGCAGCGTTTCCACCAGGGGAATGAACTGCGGGTCGATGAACAGCAGATCGTCCGCTGCATGCTGGATGATGTAGCGGACCTGCTCCGGGAACAGCTTGGGGTTGATGGTGTGACACACGCGCCCGGAGCAGGGCACGGCGTAATGCAGTTCGAAGTGGCGATGGTCGTTCCACGCCAGGGTGCCGACCCGCGCACCCGGAGGGCAATCCAGGGCATCAAGGACGTTGGCCAGGCGGGCCACTCGTGCAAATGCCTCGGCATAGCGATAGCGATGCACACTGCCATCGGCAAACAGGGAAACGATTTCAGTATCGGCCGCAACCTGGAGTGCATGCCGCATGATTGCGGTGATTCCCAGGTTGAAATTCATCATCAGGCCTTGCACGGGCAACCTCCTGCCTTGTTCTTGTTTGGGCATAGAGGCTGGGTCCGGTCGGTAACAGCCTCTCAACGGGTGCAGAGCAAGGGCTGTGCCAGAGGCTTTCGGCGACGGGGATTTGTGGATTTAAAGTCTTTTGTTTCAAATGGATAGGTGATTGGTGAGCTGATTGCCCACCTCACCAAAGCCCCCTCGTTTCACGTCTTTCAGTTTCAGTTCTGTAATGATTTTTCAGGGTTGAAATTTCGGTCGCGGCTGCCGGTGGTGGGCGCGAAACGGCGGGAGCTAGGCTGAACGCCCCGCGCGCAGGCGTCGCCACAGGGTCGTGCGGCTGATGCCCAGTTGTCGCGCCGCTTCATCGAGGTCGCCGTCGCAGGCATCCACTACCCGGCGGACATGGGCGATTTCACTGGCCTTGGCGACGCTGCGCAGCGCCTGGTCCGACGTATCCGGCTGGTCCGCCGTCGGCACCTGGGCGCCCGGCTCGAACAGTTCGGGGAACAGGGCGCGCAGGCCGGCCGGGTTGTCCTGATCGTTGTCACCGAGGGTCTGCGCCGACAGCGCCGCGCGCTCCACCAGGTTTTCCAGTTCGCGAATGTTGCCGGGCCAGCGGTGCGCCTGGAGGCGCGGCATGAGTCGATCCAGCAGTGCCTGGCCAGCGTTGGCGGCCGCCATCGGAAGCGCGAGCCGGTCGAGGATGGCGCCGGCCAGCAGGCGGATATCCCCGAGGCGTTCGCGCAGGGGCGGTACGACCAGGCGGAGTATGTTCAGGCGGTAGTAGAGGTCCTCGCGGAAGCGGCCATCGGTAATCCGTCCGCGCAGGTCGCAATGGGTCGCGGCGACCACGCGTATGTCCACCGGGGTCGGCTCCGAGGCGCCCAGACGCAACACTTCACGCTCCTGAAGCACACGCAGTAGCCGGGTCTGCAGGGTCACGGGCATGTCGCCAATCTCGTCGAGGAACAGGGTGCCGGTGTGCGCCGCTTCGATCAGGCCTGACTTGCCGCCCTTGCGCGAACCGGTAAAGGCGCCTTCCTCGTAGCCGAAAAGTTCGCTTTCCAGCAGCGCTTCTGGGAACGCCGCGCAGTTGATCGCCACGAACGGCCCCGCCTGGCGCTGGCCGGCGTTGTGCAGGCTCTGCGCGAGCAGCTCCTTGCCGGTGCCGCTTTCACCGGTGATCAGTACGGTGGAGTCCGTGTCGGCATAGCGCCGAGCCAGCTCTAGCAGGGCACGAAAATCGGCGGCCTGCCCGAGGAGCTGGTCGAAGTGGTAGCGCGCGGTGAACTGACGGGGGCGCGCCTGACTGCGGATACGGCGGTCGGCGCGCTGGATGGCGTTCGTCTCCTGGCAGGAGATCACCACACCGTCGGGTTTGCCATGCTCGATGACCGGGGTGACATTGGCGACCAGGGCTCGGGTACCAACGCGGACCAGCCGGCTCTCCTCGCTTTCGCCCTGGTTCAGGCTGCTGCTGATGTCGAGTTCCGGCATCAGCTCGGCGAGAGGACGCTGCCTTGCCCACTCGACGGAAATGCCGAGCAAATGCGCCATACGCGGATTAATCGATTGCACGATGCCATCGGCGTCAACGGCGATCACGCCATCGCTGAGGTTGCGCAGCACCGCGCTCAGGCGCTGCTGCTGGATCAGCGCCTGGGTACGGCTGCGGCAGATCGCCAGCGCTTCGTCCAGCGTCCGGCGCACCGCGTCGGCATTTAACGCCAGCACACCCTGGGCGCCGGCCGCTTCGGCCACTTCCACTGCTGTGGAAGAGCCCACTATCACCCGATAGCCCTCATCCACCAGTTCGCGAATGCGCTGACGTGCCTCGTCGAAGCTGGTGTAAGTGGCCTGACGGAGGTCGACGGTGAACAGCGACGCCATCGCGTCTAGTTCCGGGTGAGCCTGCTGGAAGCTGACGATACCCACCTTGGTGGCCCGTGCCCTGGCCATGTCCAGGGCGCGGATGAGGTCGTACTCGCCCATTCGGATGGACAGGATGGTCGTGCCGATATGGCGCCGCAGGTAATCAGCCGTGGCCCCGGAGCAGATGATCAGGTCAACGTCCTCGCGGCTTTCCAGCTCCATGCCAGTACGCCGCAGTTCGGTGACCGTCGTCTCGACGATTTCCACCTGGGCGCGTTGGTGATAATCGGGCACCACCTGCTGGACGATCCGAGCCATTCGGCTGGCGCCTTCGGGGGCACGGAGGTGGGTGATGAGGGCGACGACTCGGGGTAGGTACTGCGCATCTGGCATGGTCGGGTCCGCTGGTGTTCTGGCTTTTCTAGCCTGAAACAAAGATTTCAGATCTGCAATTAGCAAGGGGGCTGATAAGTCAGGACAGGCTTCAAGATTCGCCATAAATCGTTGTTATTAAAGGAGTAATAAGAATTTATAGAGAACTGGAATAGCTCTTGCTCTCTCGCTCGTAAGTCATCACCCGTGAGCAAGAGCTGCCGATGTATAGCATTCCCTCCGCAGGATCCGGCCCGTACCGGATCGACATTCCAGACGCCCTGGCGCCGCTGGCTGAATTTCTCGCCCAGCAGGTCGGCTGTGAGCGTGTCCAGATCGAAAGCTGCGAACGCCTGTCGGGCGGTGCCATCCAGGAAAACTGGCTACTGAAGGCCAGGTTGTCCTCTGGCTCCTGGCAAGCCGAGCGGCGCTGGGTTCTGCGCACCGATGCGCCGTCCTCGGTGGCGGTCAGCATGGACCGGGCGCAGGAGTTCGCCGTGTTGCAGGCAGTGCACCAGGCAGGTGTGAAGGCGCCGGAACCGCTCTGGCTGTGCCGTGATACGCAGGTGATCGGGCGCGATTTCTTCGTCATGCAGGCGCTCGGCGGTACGGCCAGCGGCCATCGCCTCGCCACCGATCCGGCTCTTGAGCCAACCCGCGCAGCGCTTTGTCGCGAACTGGGCGAAAGCCTGGCGCTGCTGCACCGGATCACGCCTGAACATCCGGCGCTCGACTTCCTGCCGGCTGCCGCTGCCGACCCGGTACAGGCGAGCATCGACCAGTACCGGAGCTACCTCGACGCACTGCCGGGCAGTCACCCGGTCATCGAGTGGGGGTTGCGCTGGTGCGAACTGAACCGCCCCGCGCCGGTCCCCTCGCGGCTGATTCACCGGGATTATCGCACCGGCAATTACATGGTGGATCGGGGACGGCTGGCGGGTGTGCTCGATTGGGAGTTCACCGGCTGGGGCGACCCCCGCGAGGACATCGGCTGGTTCACTGCACGTTGCTGGCGGTTCGCCCGCCCGGACCGACTGGCCGGCGGAGTAGGGGAGCTGGATGACTTCCTCGACGGCTACGCAGCGGTGTCCGGCTATCGTCCCGGCGCTGAGGAGCTGCGCTTCTGGCAACTGATGGCCCACCTGCGCTGGGCGGTGGTTGCGTTGCAGCAGGCGCAGCGTCACCTGACCGGACAGCAGACGTCCCTGGAACTGGCACTGACCGGACGCATGGTGCCGGAGCTGGAGCACGAAATCCTCATCCTCAGTGGAGCCACGTCATGACTGCGCCGAACGCAACCGAACTCTTGGCCACTGCCCGCGGCTTGCTCCTCGAGAAGCTTCTGCCGGCACTGCCCGCCAGCCTTGCGTACGACTGCCGGATGATCGCCAGTGCCATAGCCATCGCCGCACGTGAGATCGAGCGGGGTGATAGCGCTGCTGACCTCGAATGCGATGCCTTGGCGCAGGTACTGGAACCGCGCGGATTGGCAGGGCTGACTCGGGACGACGCACTGGCGTTGCTAGCGCAGTTCATTCGCCAGGGCATCTTCGACCAGCCCGGAGGCGAACAGGCGCGCTTGTTGGATGCGCTTGCGGCCATCACCCGGGCACGCCTCGGCATCAGCAATCCCAAGGTGCTCAAAGATGCACGCTGAGTCCGACGTCCGGCGTCGCCGTTGCTACCTGGTCAGGCACGGGCACGTCGACTACTTCGACGCACTGGGGCGGCCACTGGACCCGCGTACCGTGGCGCTTTCGCGCACGGGCACGCAGCAGGCGTGGGCGCTCGGGCAGGTCTTGCAGGATGTTCAGTTCGACCGGGTGCTGTGCTCCGACTATCCACGTGCCAGGCAGACGCTCGACCTGCTTTTGCAGGGGAATCAGGTCCCGGTGGAGTCCATGCCCGAGCTTCGTGAGATTCGCGCGGGACGCTTGCGCGAGATTCCGGCCGAAGCGCTTCGGGAGCAGGTGGTTGGCGCATACCGTGCAGCGGGTGTCGCCGGGGCGCGCTTCCTCGGCGGTGAGCGTTGGGACGACTTCCAGCGCCGCGTGCTCAGCCTCTTCTTCGAATTGCTGCAGGACCCGGGCTGGGACAGCGCCCTGATCGTCAGCCATGACGCGGTTAATCGCATCCTGCTGGGCTGGGCGGCGGGCCTGGGGCTCGCCGGTATCGCCGCCTTCGAGCAGGACACCGCCTGCCTAAACGTGCTCGACATCGATATGCGTGGCGACCAGGTACTTGGCGCCCTCATTCGCACGCTCAATTTCACCCCCTACGACCCACACAAGGCCGGTATCCACGGCACCGTGCTGGAAAACCTCTTCCTGGCCATCGAACCGGCCGGGCTGAGGGCTTGAACCTTTTCACCACAGGAAATCACCCATGAACTTTGCGCTTTCGGATGACCTTCTAGACCTGCAGGCCCGTGTACGGGAATTCATCGCCACGGAGATCATCCCGCTGGAGAGCGACCCCCGACAAACGCCGCACGGTCCATCCGGCGAGCTGCGTCAGGAACTGGTTGCGAAGGCCCGCGCACGTGGCCTGTTGACGCCGCATGCCTCTCGCGAAATGGGCGGGTTGGGACTGTCCCACACCGCCAAGGCAATCGTGTTCGAGGAGGCCGCCTATTCGCCGCTCGGCCCAACCGCGATGAACATCCATGCTCCCGACGAGGGCAACATCCACCTGATGGAAGTCGTGGCGACCGAGGCGCAAAAAGATCGCTGGTTGCGCCCACTGGTACAGGGCCATATCCGCTCCTGCTTCGCCATGACCGAGCCGGCGCCAGGCGCTGGTTCCGATCCGTCGATGCTGGCCACTACTGCCGTGCGCGACGGCGACGATTACCTCATCAATGGCCGCAAGTGGCTGATCACCGGCGCGGAGGGTGCCAGTTTCGCCATCATCATGGCGCGTACGGAAGACGGCAACGCAACCATGTTCCTGACTGATACCGACCGCCCCGGATTCATCCTCGAACGGATGATGGACTCCCTGGACAGTTGCTTCACTGGTGGCCATGCGGTGCTGCGTTTTGAGAACCTGCGGGTGCCCGCCAGCGATGTGTTGGGCGAGGTTGGCAAGGGTTTCCGCTATGCGCAGGTACGGCTCGCGCCTGCGCGCCTGACCCACTGCATGCGCTGGCTGGGGCAGGCGCGCCGTGCCCATGACGTGGCCTGTGCCTATGCCGGCCGGCGTCAGTCGTTTGGCAAAGTGTTGGGCGAGCACCAGGGCGTCGGCTTCATGCTTGCCGATAACGAGATGGACCTGCTCACGACGCGCCTCGCCATCTGGCATTGCGCCTGGGTATTGGACCAGGGTGAACGCGGGAATTCCGAGTCGAGCATGGCCAAGGTGATCAGCTCCGAAGGCATCTGGAGAGTGATCGATCGCAGCGTGCAGGTGCTGGGTGGCCAGGGCGTCACCAGAGAAGCAATTGTCGACCGCATCTTCCGGGATGCGCGCGGGTTCAGGATTTACGACGGCCCCAACGAAGTGCATCGCATGAGTCTGGCGCGCAAGATCCTCGCGCGTGTGCAAGGCGGTGCCCAATGAACCGTTCGCCGCTGCTGGCTTTCGATCTGCGCGGGCGGCGCGCCCTGGTGACCGGCGCCTCCAGCGGATTGGGCCGGCACTTCGCGCGGGTGCTGGCCGCCGCCGGTGCTCGCGTCGCCGTCGCAGCGCGGCGGGTAGAGCGTCTGGATGAACTGGTCAGCGATATCCGTTTCAACGATCACGAGGCCCGGGCCTATTCATTGGACGTGACTGCCCGCGCATCGGTGGTGGAGTGCCTGGATGCGATCCAGGCGGACTTCGGCGGGCTGGACATCGTCGTCAACAATGCCGGAGTCAGCGATACGAAACGCGTCCTCGACTATCGCGATGAAGACTGGGACGCCGTTCTCGATACCAACCTGAAAGGTGCCTGGATGGTCGCGCAGGAGGCTGCTCGAAGAATGGTCGAGGCGGGGCAGGGTGGCAGCCTGATCAACGTTACGTCGATCCTCGCATCGCGGGTGGGCGGGGGCGTTGGTCCGTACTGCGCCGCCAAGGCGGGCCTCAGCCACCTGACCCGCTCCATGGCACTGGAACTGGCGCGCTTCGGAATTCGCGTCAACGCCCTCGCGCCGGGGTACGTGGTGACTGAAATTAACGATGGATTCCTCGCCAGCGAGGCGGGCGAGCGCCTGAGAGCGCGCGTACCGTCGCGGCGTTTCTGCACCTATGAAGACCTGGAGGGGGCGTTGCTGCTGCTGGCTTCCGACGCCGGGTGCGGCATGAACGGGGCCGAGATCATCGTGGACGGAGGACATGCCTGCTCGGGCTTGTGACGAAGGATGCGATGCCCGCTGGGCATCGCACCTCCCGGTGGGATCAGGGCGTCAGCACGACCTTGCCGATGTGGCCGCCGGTATCGAGCAGACGATGAGCATCGCTGGCTTGCTGCAGGCTGAAAGTGGCGCTGACCCGAGGTTTGACCCGACCCGACTCGATCAGCGGCCAGACGTGAGCCTGCAGCTCCGCCATGATTGCAGCCTTCTCCTCGTGGCTGCGTGAACGCAAGGTGGAGCCGAGGTGAGTGAGGCGCTTGGTCAACATGGGGAAGAGGTCGACGTTCTGGGCCGGCCCCTTCAGCAGGCCAATCTGTACGATGCGTCCGTTCATGGCGGCGACTTGATAGTTCCGGCTCACGTAGTCACCGCCGATGATGTCGACCACCACGTCCACGCCTTTGCCAGCCGTGGCGGCCAGCGCGGCCTCAACGAAATCCTCTGTCTGATAGTTGATCGCGACGTCGGCGCCCAGGGCCAGGCTGGCCTGACGCTGCTCTTCGTTGCGGATGGTAGTGATCACAGTGGAGGCGCCGAATGCACGAGCCAGCATGGTCGCGGTGGTGCCGATACCGGAGGCGCCTCCGTGGATCAGCACACTGTCGCCGGCCTTGAACTGCCCGCGTTGGAACAGGTTGGTCCAGACCGTCATGAAGGTTTCCAGCAGGGCGGCCGCCTCGGTGAGTTCCAAGCCCTTCGGCAATGGCAGTGCGTTGCGTTCGTCGGCCACCGCATATTCGGCGTAGCCGCCACCGGGAATCAGCGCCATCACCTGCTCGCCAATACGCAGTCGGTTCACGCCTTCGCCCAGCGCCACGACTTCACCAGCGACCTCCAGGCCAGGGATATCCGAGGCACCGGGCGGCGGGTCGTACAGACCCTTGCGCTGGAGTACGTCAGGGCCGTTGACGCCGGCCGCCCGGACCCGGATCAGGACCTCGCGACCCCGTGGTGCGGGCGTGGGGCGGAGGGTCGGCAGCAGGACTTCCGGCCCGCCCGGCTGGCTGATCTCGATGGCGGTCATATGCTGGGGGAGAGGGGGATTGTGCATGTCATGAACCTCGATGACGGGAGATGTCGAGCATCGTAGGAGCGCGGGATGGCACCGTCGTGCAGTGTTTTCACAAGCCCTGTTTGCAGGAATGCAGCAGGAGGAAGGCGAAATGAACTGGAACGATGCAAGAGTGTTCCTGGCGATGACCCGGCAGCAGACGCTGCGTGGCGCTGCCCGGGAACTGAACGTGGATCAGGCGACGGTTAGCCGGCGGATCGCCGCCATGGAGCTGGCGCTTGGCTCGACCCTGTTCCTGCGCACCTCCAGCGGATTCCAACTGACCGGGGTAGGGGAAACCGTCCTGGAAGCGGCCGAGCGTATGGAAACCGCGGCTTTTGAGCTGGTACGCCGGGCGCAGGGGCGCGACAAGGCACTTTCCGGAGAAGTGCGGGTGACCACCACCGATTCCTTGGCCGTCGATTTCGTGATTCCGGCCATGGCGCGCGTGCACGCCCGCTATCCAGATGTGAGGGTCAATCTCAACAGTTCATCGGACGTGCTCAACCTCGCTCGCCGCGAAGCCGATATCGCCATCCGCACGCGCAAGCCGGACAACCCAGACCTTGTGGTACGGCGCCTGGCCAGTTGGCCCATGGGGCTGTTCGCCTCGGCAGAATACCTCGAAGTCCATGGCACTCCCGAGCCCGGCACCGGGTTCCTGGGGCACGACCTGGTGATGTACGAACCCCACTTGGCCGAAGGCCGCGACGTGACCCTGGTGGACGAGTCGGCCGCATCCGGCCGGATCGTCACCGCAGTGAATTCCAGCGTTATGGTCCGAAACGCCATTGCTGCCGGTCTGGGCATGGGCGAGCTTCCCCTGTACATGGGCGAACGGGATGGCTTGGTCCGCGTCTGGCCCGCTCGTGCGCGCAGTCACCCTTACGAGGTCTGGATGGTCACTCACGGCGACTTGCGCCATACCGCCAAGATCCGCGTGGTGATAGAGGCGGTTTTGATGGCTTTTGAGGGAGTGGCATCGTGTGATTCGTGAGTCAACAAACTCACGAAGCGGCTCTCTCCCGACGGCGGAATGGCCTTGGCGCTGGACATGCGCGCCGCACTCAAATGGCCTGGACTACCTTGCCTAGTGAAGGCGGCTCAGATATTCCCTCGTTTATACCTGGCACTAGGCTCGACTATCCGCCGGCACCAGTTGATGGCTGCTTTAGGTCGTTTGGTTATGGGCAAAAAATAGTACGGCCGAGAGCCGCATTAGGCCGGCAGGGTGGTCATAATAAATAGCGACGTTGGCTTTGGGCCGCCTGAGGCTATATGACCTGTCAGGATGGCCAAGAAGACAATTGTCGCAATGATGCTCGCTGCGATTTTCTCCATAGTGCTGGCGGCGCTGATTCGAGCGACTGCCTTGAAGAAAACCCCGGTAGCTGCTGACTGATGAGCTGCCGCGCCCGAGGCAACTGGTAAGGCGAAGTACAACAGGAACATCCAGTAGATAGAATTCATCGTCTCGTCCTTGTGGCGACGGCTGCTTTTGATTGTCCGCCGGACGGCAGTATAGGGACGATACAGTGCTCGATGAAGCAGGGCGAAGTACTGCGGAAATCCTTGTTCGAAGGTCCCGTTAACTGGGTTATTCCGCATCCAAATCTCGCCGCTCTCAAGTTCCAGGACCGTCGTCAAGGCTGTGTCGCTTAGGTCGTAGGCGTTGGCGTTACAGACTCATCACCACTGCTCTGGCGGCAGGCGGCGGGTGTGGAAGATGCGCAGGATCTGCAGTCGATCTCCACGGACGCGGTAGGGAATGACGTAAGGGTGGTTGGGCATGACCCATTCGCGGGTGCCGCCTACGCGGCCTTCACGGCCCATGCCAGGGAAACGGGCGAGTTGCTCGATGTCGGCGACTATGGCTTTCACCACGTCTGCTGCGGCCTGGGGATTGTCCTGGGCGATGTAGGCGGCTTCGTCGTCGAGGTTCTGTAGCGCCTTGCGGAGCCACTCAATGCGCATTGCCGGTCCACTTCTCCAGGGTGGCTTGCACCTCTTCAGATGTGGCGAAGTCGCCTTCGTCGGCTTCGGCGACGGCGCGCTGGATTTCGGCGATTTGCCAGCTCTCGCGGCGGATGTATTCGCTCAGGGCTTCCTGGGCTAGGGCGTCGGCGCTGCGGCCGGTGGCCTTGGCCAGGTTGGCCAGGTGGCGAGCGATATCGTCCGGCAGGTTGAGGGACACGAGAGACATGCGGGCCTCGGTGGGAAAGTGAGCAACGTGCCCATGGTACACGCTGGGCGCTGCCTGGCCACCCTTACAGGCCGATAGCGTGGTGGTGCTCGGCGAGCAGGTCGCGTCCGTCGACGTGGAGGGTGAAGTTCAAGAGGTCGATTTCGATCTCGGTGCGGCCGTCCACCACCAGTTGCGATGCGGTTTAATTGAAGCCATAGGAATAAACGCTCAATATCTGCACGAACTTGATCATTGGATCGGCACTGACAGAGTGAGGGTATTCGATTTTTCGATAACGAGGTTTGACTGGAAGTCGGTGTAATGCTGCTTGGATTTTTCGCCGGATGGTGCATTGCGCATGCACCATCTGGTGGGAAACATAAGTTTCTTCGCTGTCGGAGGGGTGGCAAATAGCCGCTATTTCTTAAATTTCAACTTCCAACTCCCAGTGTTGCGTTTTGCTGTAAGCAAAATCGCTGATATCACTTGGGTCGTCTATTTCTTCAGAGTCCACAGTTGTGAAGACTGGTTTTCCGTTGTCGAGATTAGCAGTAATTTCGTCGTCTCTAACATCACAGGTGAGGCAGTCATAATCTCTAGCAGGATATGAGAGAGCCATATCGTCAGAGCTGCCCTCCACATCACTAACTAGGTCTTCAACCCCGTTTGAGGAGTTGAGAAGGTCGATGGTGGCCAGTGTCTGGAGAGGATGGGGGCGCTTGTGCATGATAGAACCTGCAATAGTTTTATTTTCGTCAGGCAGGTCGTCCCGGGTCCTAAACCTGATGGATGTTGCCGCTCAGACACCTTCGCGTTTCTTCCTTCAAGAGGTATCGCGGCAATTGCAGTCTGCGCTGGGGCACGTTTGGCTCCTTGATGTACGTCAAGCTGACGCTGGAGCGAGGGATCTCATCTAAACCGTTTCGCTCTTAGAAACGGTTTAGATGAATCATGATGGTTACTTTGCATGCGAGCGCCCCTGGATCACGGGTTCCAGGAGCTCGGGGTAGTTGTTCCGATTATTGCCAACGTGTGTTGAGACAGGGTGGGCGACGAAGTCTTACGGCTGAGCGCGACTGCGCTTTAAAGTTGCGCAACGGGGGGCGCAGGAGACAACCACTGTGCGGGAGCCACGACCACCGGCATCCGGTGATGAACGAACGCTACCGATGGCGGGAACTTCAGGGCATTGGCCAAGGTCGGATTTCGCCGCGATCTTCCGCCCATGAGCCCAGGTGAGAGCCCAACCTCGATGCAAGCCAAGTCCCTCTTGTCGATCCTGACGCTCTCGCTTTGTATGGCCGCTGCGCTGCCGGCGTCTTCGGCAGATCGTCGGGTCGCTCAACCGAACAACGGTGCTTCGGCCGCCCTGCTTGAGGCTGCGTCACTGCAACTGGAGTTCGGTGAGGTGGAGCAGGCCGACGATACGTTGGAGCGCGCCTTGCGGATCGAGCCGAACAATCCGACGACTTTGCATTACCTGGGACAGGTTCGCTTCCAGCAGGGGCAGTATGCGCAGGCCGTTGCACTGGCCACGCGCTCCAATGCGCGGGGGCGCAATGATCCCGAACTGCGTGAGCGCAATTTCCAGTTGATCGAGTCGGCCCGGCAGGCCATGGGGCCAGGGATATCGACTGGGTCCGAGGTAGAAGTGGAGCGGGACGAGGAGGCGGAGGTCCGCGTCGGACTCGACCAGGACGTGCAGGCGCAGCAGGTGGCCGGTATTGCCGCCGGTGGGCTGGCGGCGCCAGCGGAGGGCGAGTTCCTGGCCGATTCGCAGGCGGGCGATTGGCAGAGCCGAGGTGACGGTGGCCTCCAGGCTGCGTCGTACGGTTCCCAGCCGGCCGATGATGAGGTGCGTATTCCTCGCGAATACATGCCGCCACCGGGGAAGTGCCGGGTCTGGTTCCCGGATCGGCCAGCGGGTCGGCAGCCGGCTCCTGGCAAATGCAAGAAGCTGCAGGGACGGATTCCCCCGGGGGCTTATCTGCTGCGTGGCTGACACCGGGACACGATGCCCTTCCAGCGCTCAAGGCGTCTGTGTCGCTGCTCCCGACGGCAGGGCATAATCGCCGTTTTCTCCCTCCTGGAGTCTCATTCATGCAGCTCGATTTCGCCCAGCTGGCACCGCTGGACGCCTACCGTTGGCTGGCCTCCACCATTACGCCGCGCCCTATCGCCTGGGTTTCCACCCTGTCGAAGGAGGGTGTGAGCAATCTGGCGCCGTTCAGTTTCTTCCAGGTCATCAGCGATGATCCGGCGACCGTGCTGGTGAACATCAATACGCGCGGCGACGGCCAGCTCAAGGACACCCTGCGCAACGTGCAGGAGACCGGCGAACTGGTGATCCAGCTGGTTTCCTTCGAGCAGGCGGAAGCGATGAATGCCAGCGCCGCCTGGCTGCCCCATGGCGTGAGTGAGTTCGAGACCTGTGGTATCGCCACCGAACCCTCCGTGCGTGTGCGGGCACCGCGGGTGCTCGGCACGCCGGTTGCCTTCGAGTGCCGGGTGGCCGAGATCCAGCCCTATCCGCGTAACAATCCCAACTGCCACCTGGTTTTCGCCGAGGTGCTGCTGGCCCATATCGATGACGCGGTGCTGAGCGAAGCGGGCCGGGTGGATCCGCAGCGTCTGGATCTGGTGGGGCGTCTGGGCGGCAGTGCCTACACCCGCACCCGCGAGACCTTCAACATGGCGCGGCCGACCTGAGCCGCACCTTCGCTGCCAGTTGGGAGTGACCGGCGGACGCTCCTGGCCGGCGTCATCTTGCTGATCGATGGTGGCGCACCCACTTGTCCGCCTCCACGACCAGGCAAGTCGCCACGGCCGTCCCGAGGCACCAGCTCCAGCCTTCCACGCTCATGCTGTTGGTACCGAACAGTTGCTGCAACGCCGGCACGTAAGTGAACGCCAGTTGCAGCAGCACCATCAGGCCCACCATGCCCCAGACCATCGGGTTGTCCTTGAAGCTGAAACTCGCCGGGCCGTTCAGTCTCCGGCTGCTGAACAGATAGCCGATCTCGCCGAATACCAGGGCGTTCACCGCCAGGGTGCGACTGGCCTCCATGCTCCAGCCCAACTGCTGGGTGTAGATGAACAGGCCGAGGCTGGCCACGGTCAGCAGGACCGAAACCAGCAGGATCAGCCAGAGCAGTTCGCCGGACAGCAGCGGCGCCTTCGGGTCCCTCGGCGGGCGCGCCATGAGGTCGTCCTCGGCCGGCTCGAAGGCCAGTGCCAACGCCAGGGTGACGGCGGTGATCATGTTCACCCAGAGGATTTGCAGCGGCGTGATGGGGAGCGTCAGGCCGAGCAGGATGGCGGTCAGCAGGACAATCGCCTGGGCGCCGTTGGTGGGAAGGATGAAAAGAATGGACTTCTTCAGGTTGTCGTAGACGGTACGGCCTTCCTCCACCGCGTGGGCGATGGTGGCGAAGTTGTCGTCGGCCAGCACCATCTGAGCGGCCTCCTTGGCCGCCTCGGTCCCTTTGATGCCCATGGCGATACCGATATCGGCGCGTTTGAGGGCAGGGGAGTCGTTGACCCCGTCGCCGGTCATGGCGACCCGTTCGCCGATTGCCTGCAAGCGCTCCACCAGGCGCAGCTTGTGGCTCGGGCTGGTGCGGGCGAACACGCTGGTTTCCTTCAGCCGGGCGTCCAGTTCGGCGTCGGTCAGGTCATCCAGGTCGGCTCCGGTCAGCGGGTTGCCCGCCGGCAGGCCCAGGCGTTCGGCGATGGCCGCGGCCGTGGCGGCATGGTCGCCGGTAATCATCTTCACGTGGATGCCCGCGCTGTGGCATTCCTCGATGGCGAGGATGGCTTCCTCACGCGGCGGGTCCATCATGCCCACCAGTCCCAGCAGCACGAAGCCGTTGTCCAGGTCGGCATGATCCAGTTCGTGCTGGCCGCTACCGGCAGTGCGACGGGCCAGGCCGATCATGCGCAGGCCGGAGGCGGCGCCTTCGCCCAACACGTCGTCCCAGATGCGCGGGTCCAGCGGCTCGGAGGCACCGTCGCGCCATTGCCGATCGCAGACTTCCAGCAACCGCTCGGGCGCACCCACCAGGTAAATCACGCCCTGGCCGCTGTCGTCGCGGTGCAGGCTGGCGAGATAGCGGCGCTCGGAGCTGAAGGGGATGGCGTCGACCCGGGGTCGTAGCGAGGCTTCCTCATCCGAGTCGAGCTGCAGCTTGCCGGCCAGGGTGAGCAGGGCGGCTTCGGTAGGGTCGCCGGTGATGCACCACTGGCTGCCCACCTCGCACAGGCTGGCGCTGTTGGCGAGCAGGCCGGCGCGCGCCAGTTCGTGCAGGTCATGGGCCAGGTCGATCGTCGGGCTGACGTCGCCCTCGGGCGCATATCCCACCCCCGAGACGTCGTAGCGGCGGGCGGCAGTGTAGACGCGCTGCACCGTCATCTCGTTGCGGGTCAGCGTGCCGGTCTTGTCGGAGCAGACCACGGTCACCGCGCCCAGGCTTTCCACGGCCGGCAGGCGACGGATGATCGAGTTGCGGCAGGCCATGCGCTGCACGCCCAGGGCCAGGATGATGGTCAGCACCGCCGGCAGGCCCTCGGGGATGGCGGCCACGGCCAGGCCTACCGCAGCCATCAGCATGTCGTCGGCGCTGTAGCCGCGCAGCAGGATGCCGAAGATGAAGGTGGCGGCCGCCAATACGAGGATGATCAGGGTGAGCTGCCGGGCGAAGCGCGCCATGTCTGCCAGCAGTGGCGTCTGCAACTGCTCCACCGAACCCAGCAGGTGGCTGATGCGGCCAAGCTCGGTCGCGCCGGCGGTGGCGACCACCAGGCCGACGCCGCTGCCAGCGCTGACCAGGGTGCCGGAGTAGGCCATGCTGTGGCGGTCGCCCAGGCTGGCATCCGGGGTCACCGGTTGGCTGGTCTTGTCGGTGGGGAGGGATTCGCCGGTGAGCGCCGCTTCCTCGATGCGCAGGTCGCGGGTTTCCAGCAGGCGCAGGTCCGCCGGCACGCGGTCGCCGGCCTCCAGCAGTACCAGGTCGCCCGGTACCAGCTCCTCGGCGGGTATCTGCCGAACTTCGCCGCCACGCTTCACCCGGCTGTCCAGGGTCAACAGCTTCTGGATGGCGCGCATGGCCGATTCGGCCTTGCCTTCCTGGATGAAACCCACCACGGCGTTGATCAGCACCACACCGAAGATCACCGCGCTGTCCAGCCATTCACCCAGCGCCAGGGTGACCAGGGTGGAGGCCAGCAGCACGTAGATGAGCAGGTTATGGAATTGCAGCAGGAAGCGCTTCAGGGGGCCTGCGCCGGCCCGTTCGGGGAGGCGGTTGGGTCCGAAACTGGCCAGGCGACGTTCCGCTTCCTCCATGTCCAGCCCGGTTGGCCTGCTGTCCAGCTGCTGCAGGCTGGCTTCGGCGGTCTCGGCGTGCCAATGGGTAGCTGATGGGGTGGTCATGGGGTCCTCCTTGGCGAATCCTGAGTCAAGCCTAGTTTCCCGGCGGGAGTCCTTTATTGGCCTGGGTCAGTTCCTGGTTTTTTGTAGGAAGAATAGAAAGCTATCCAGAAACGACCTCCAGTTAGCCAAAAACAGCACGGCCCGTGGGAAGGCCGGATTGTGGCTTGTCGCCACCATGCGCCAGCTCCTATGGTCGCCCCTTCGGGGAAGCGGATAGCAGATCGCGTCCATGCGGTTGTCGCCTTGCGGGGAGGTAGGATCATGTGGACTGTCTTGCAACGCAGGCTGGCGAGCCTGAGCACTGCCAACAAGTTGATGCTGGGGTTCGGCGTCGTCCTGGCGCTGACCCTGGTGGTGGCGGCCACCGGCTTCACCGCCTTGCGCGCGGTCGACGGCAGGGCGCGCCTGCTGGAGGAAATGCGCGCCATCAGCAGCGATGTGCTGGTGATCCGGCGCACGGAAAAGGACTACGCCCTGACCGCCGACGCCAAGCATGCCGAGACGCTGCGCCAGCAGGCCGAGGCCATAGCCGCCCGCAGTGAGGCGCTGGCCGCACAGCTTTCCGGCCCCGGTCGCGAGGCCCTGGATGAAGTGACCCAGGCCATGACCGAGTACCGCCAGGCATTCGACCGCTACGTGGAACTCACCGACAACCAGCACCTGGCACTCGACGCGGCCAACTGGTTGGTGGTCAGCGCATCCAACAGCCTCGATGTGTTGCAGAGCGGCCTGAACGAGGATGGTGTCGACCTGCTGAAAAGCTCCCAGGGCGTGCAGGGCGGCGATCTGGTGACTCAAGGCGGGCAGATCGGCCGCGTCTACCAGCTACTCCTGCAGGCGCTCAACCAGGCCCGCTTGCGCCTGGAACAGAGCCGGGGCACGGAACAAGCCAGCGCCCCGCAGATCCAGGAAGCGCTGGACGCGCAGAAGCTCGCCGCCGAACTGCGCGACGCCATGCAGGACCCCGGCTACGCCGCCGTGCTCACCGAAGTCATCGGCAACGTCGACTCCTTCAACGAACGCCTCAAGGACTACACCGCCACATTGCAGCAGCAGCGCCAGGAGTACGCGCGCCTGGCCGCCCAGGCGGACCGGGTGGTGCAGGCGGTGGACCGTGCCTACGAACTGCAGAAGGCCGACATGCGTACCCAGCAGGACTCCAGCTCGCTGCTGATCCTGCTGGCGGCGGCCCTTGCCCTGGTGATCGGCCTAGCCGCCACGGCGCTGATCAGCCTGCTCATCGTCCGGCCATTGCGCCGCGTCATCGGGTTGGCCCGGCAGATAGCCGAGGGCGATCTCAGCGCCAGCATCGAGGTACAGCGGCGCGACGAGATCGGCCAGTTGATGGAGGCCATGGCCGGCATGTCCGGCAATCTGCGCGACATGGTGGGCCGCCTGCAGGGCGGCGTGGCGCAGATTTCGGCTTCGGCGCAGGCGCTGTCCAGCGTCACCGAACAGACCCGAGTGGGGGTGAACGGCCAGCGGGAAGAAACCGATCAGGTGGCCACGGCGATGAGCCAGATGGCTGCCACCGTGCAGGAGGTGGCGCGCAACGCCGAGGCTGCGGCCAGTTCCACCGAAGCGGCGGACAACCGCGTCAGCAGTGGCAATCAGGTGGTGCGCCAGACCCTCGAGCGGGTCAACCAGTTGGCCCACGCCATGGAAGAAACCACGTCCAGCATCCAGCGCCTCAGCCAGGACACGCAGAGCATCGGCACCGTGCTGGATGTGATCAAGAGCGTCGCCGAGCAGACCAACCTGCTGGCCCTGAACGCCGCCATCGAAGCGGCGCGCGCAGGCGAGCAGGGCCGTGGTTTTGCCGTGGTGGCGGACGAAGTGCGGGCGCTGGCGCGGCGTACCCAGCACTCCACTGCCGAGATAGAACGGCTGATCGCCACCTTGCGTGAGGGTGTGCGCAGCTCGGTGGAGCACATGCAGCAGAGCGAAAACCTGGTGGGCCTGACGGTGCAGGATGCCAACCTGACCGAAGAGGCGCTGGCCGGTATCGCCGAAGCGGTGACCCTGATCCATCAGATGAACCAGCAGATCGCCGCAGCGGCCGAACAGCAGAGCGCCGTGGCCGAGGAGATCAATCGCAGCGTCACCAGCATTCGCGACATCGCCGATCAATCGGCCGTTGCCATGGACGAAACGGCAACTTCCAGCGTCCAGCTCGCCCGGCTGGGGCAGGAACTGCAAGGGATGGCCGGTCACTTCCGGCTTTGAGCCCCGCGCAAGTCTGGAGGATTCGGCATTCCGTCACCCGGCTTCGCGCCCTAGAATGGTGCCCCTGTCCAACCGGCCTGGAGTGTCGCAATGCTGAAGATCTGGGGGCGAATCAATTCCACCAACGTGCGCAAGGCACTCTGGTGTGCCGAAGAAACCGGCGTCGCCTATGAACAGCTGGATGCCGGTGGCGCCTTCGGCCTGGTCAATGAGCCGACGTATCGCGAACGCAACCCCAACGGCCTGGTGCCGATGATCGAAGATGGCGACCTGGTGCTCTGGGAGTCCAACGCCATTGTCCGTTACCTCGCCGCGCGCTATGCCGCCGGCAGCCTCTACCCGGAATCGCCGGTGGCGCGCGCCGAAGGGGACAAGTGGATGGACTGGGCCACCTCCAGCTTCGCCACGCTGTTTCGCGACCTGTTCTGGGGCACCCTGCGCACGCCGCCGGCCGAACGCAATCATGCAGCGATCGAGGCGGCACTGACCCGCTGCGGTCAACTACTCGCCATTCCCGAGCGGGCCCTGGCCGAGCGTCCTTATCTCTCGGGTGAGTCCTTCGCCATGGGCGACATTCCCCTGGGCTGCTTTGCCTACGCCTGGTTCGAAATGCCGGTCCTGCGCCCGGAATTGCCCAACCTCGAAGCCTGGTACGAGCGCCTGAAAGCCCGGCCGGCCTACCAAAAAGCGGTGATGACGCCACTGACGTGATCCGACTCGCCGATCCGGCTCCTGGAACCTAGGCTGATGTGCAGCGCTTTATGGTTGAAATTGCTGGCAATCAGCCTTATCTAGCCCCTTCCTTCTGAAGCAGACGAATCCATCATGAGTTCCGCCCTGTCCATCCGGCAGTTGACCAAGACCTACGGCAATGGCTTCCAGGCCCTCAAGGGCATCGATCTGGAAGTAGCCGAAGGTGATTTCTTCGCCTTGCTCGGCCCAAACGGCGCGGGCAAATCCACCACCATCGGTATCCTGTCCACCCTGGTGAACAAGACCAGCGGCAGCGTCAGCGTGTTTGGCAATGACCTGGACAAATCGCCCTATGCGCTCAAGCGTTGCCTGGGCGTGGTGCCTCAGGAGTTCAACTTCAACCAGTTCGAGAAGGTGTTCGACATCGTCGTCACCCAGGCGGGCTACTACGGCATCCCCGCGAACATCGCCAAGGAGCGCGCCGAGCAGTACCTGACCCAGCTCGGCCTCTGGGAGAAGCGCAATTCGGCTTCCCGCGAGTTGTCCGGCGGCATGAAGCGCCGCCTGATGATCGCCCGCGCGTTGGTCCACCAGCCGCGCCTGTTGATCCTCGACGAACCCACCGCCGGCGTGGATATCGAGCTGCGCCGCTCCATGTGGAGCTTCCTCACCGAGCTCAACGAGCAGGGCATCACCATCATCCTCACCACGCACTATCTGGAGGAGGCTGAGCAGCTTTGCCGCAATATCGGCATCATCGACCACGGCCGCATCGTCGAGAACACCAGCATGAAGGACCTCCTGAAGAAGCTGCACAAGGAGACGTTCCTGCTGGACCTCAAGGAGCCGCTGGAAGTGGTGCCGCAGCTCAATGGCTATCCTGCCGAGCTGGTGGATGACCACACCCTGGAAGTGCAGGTGGAGAAGACCCAGGGCCTGACCGAGCTGTTCCGTCAGCTGGCCGCCCTGAACGTCGACGTGCTGAGCATGCGTAACAAGTCCAATCGCCTTGAGGAGCTGTTCGTGTCCCTGGTGGAGAAAAACCTGGCGAAGGTGGCCGTATGAGTTCGGAACTGCGCGCCAACCTGGTCGCCCTGGAAACCATCGTCTACCGCGAAGTCCGCCGTTTCACACGCATCTGGCCGCAGACGCTGCTGCCCCCGGCCATCACCATGGCCCTGTACTTCGTCATCTTCGGCAACCTGATCGGCAAGCAAATCGGCGCCATGGGCGGCTTTAGCTACATGGACTACATCGTCCCCGGCTTGATCATGATGTCGGTCATCACCAACTCCTACAGCAACGTGGTGTCGAGCTTCTTCGGCAGCAAGTTCCAGCGTTCGGTGGAGGAGCTCCTGGTATCGCCGGTGTCACCGCACACCATCCTGCTCGGCTACACCATCGGCGGCGTGTTGCGCGGACTGGCGGTGGGCCTGATCGTCACCTTCCTGTCGCTGTTCTTCACCAAGCTCACGGTGCACCACATCGGGGTGACCGCGCTGGTGGTGCTGCTGACCGCCACCATTTTCTCCCTCGGCGGCTTCATCAACGCTGTCTACGCGCGCAATTTCGACGACATCTCGATTGTCCCGACCTTCGTGCTGACGCCGCTGACCTACCTGGGCGGGGTGTTTTACTCGATCAATCTGCTGCCGCCGTTCTGGCAGGCCGTTTCCCTGGGCAACCCCATCCTGCACATGGTCAACGCCTTCCGTTACGGCATCCTCGGTGTTTCCGACATCAACATCGGTGTCGCCATCGTGCTGATGCTGATCACCATGGCCATTCTCTACGTCGCCTGCATTCGCCTGCTGGTGAGCGGGCGCGGCATGCGCCAGTAAACCGGGAAACATAGCGACACAGACTGGCGTTATCCTCAATATCGACGCCCGTGGAAGTCTGTCGAAACAGTCGGCAGACTTTCTTCCCCCTATCCCCTGTCGCAGAGGCTCCGGATGACCTTCCCTCGCACCGCCTGGCTGTTGTTCGGGGCACTCGCCTCGTGGTCCGCCCTGGCCCAGGAGGCGCCGCTGGTCGAAGTGGCCGAGCCGCAGCGGGCGCTGGTGCGCGACGAACTGGTGACCTTTGGTTCGCTGCGTTCGGACGAGTCGGTGATGATCCGTCCGGAAGTGGAGGGCAGGGTGGCCAGCCTGCATTTCCGCGAGGGTGAGATGGTCAAGGGCGGCGACCTGCTGGTCAGCCTGGACGATTCAATCGCCCGTGCCGAACTGGCCCAGGCCAGGGCCAACCTTGACCTGGCGGAAAAGAGCTACCAGCGCGCGAAGTTGCTGTTCAGCCGGGGCGCGAGCAACGCCCAGGCCCAGGACGAATCCCAGTCCGGGGAACAGGCCGCCCGCGCCAGCCTGGCCCTGGCCCAGGCGCGCCTCGACAAGACCCAGATACGTGCGCCCTACGACGGCACCCTCGGCCTGCGCCAGGTCAGCGTCGGCGACTATCTCAGCGCGGGCCAGGATGTGGTCAACCTGGAGGTACTGGACCCGCTGAAGGTGGATTTCCGTGTGCCGCAGAAAGCCGTCAGCCAGGTGAGCATCGGCCAGGCGGTGGAACTGAGCCTGGACGCCTATCCGGGCGAGCGTTTCCGGGGTGCGATCATCGCCCTCAACCCGCGTCTGGATGAAGTCGGCCGCAGCCAGGCGATCCGCGCCCAGGTTCCCAACCAGGACCATCGCCTGAAGCCCGGCCAGTTCGTCAAGGTATCGGTGATCCTCGCCGAACGGCCACAGGCCTTGCTGATCCCTGAAGAGGCCGTGATGCCGGTGGGGCAGCAACTGTTCGTCAACCTGGTGGTGGGCGGCAAGGTGGAGCGGCGCCCGATCAAGATTGGCCAGCGCCTGCGCGGCAAGGCTGAGGTTCGTGAGGGCCTGCAGGGTAACGAGCAGGTGATTACCGCGGGCTGGCAGAAGGTCAGTCCCGGACTGGAGGTCCGCACCGTAGCGCGAGGTGGGGCATGACCCTCTCTGATGTGTGCATCCGCAGGCCGGTGTTCGCCACCGTCCTGTCGCTGATCCTGGTCCTGCTCGGGTTGCTGGCCTACCAAAGGCTGGCGGTGCGGGAATATCCCAACATCGACGTGCCCATCGTCACCGTCAACGTTATCTACCCCGGCGCCAGCCCGGAGATCATGGAGTCCCAGGTGGCGCAGCCCATCGAGGACGTGCTCTCCGGCATCGAGGGGCTGGATTTCGTGGCGTCCATCAGTCGCTCGGAAAATACCCAGATCACTGCGCAGTTCCGCCTCGGCACCAACGCCGACGAAGCCGCCAATGACGTGCGCGACCGGCTGGGGCGGGTGCGTGGCCTGCTTCCGGACGAGATCAACGAACCCATCGTGCAGAAGGTCGAGGCCGACGCGCAGCCGGTGATCTGGATCGCCTTCTACAGCGAGCAGCATTCGGCGATGGAGATCACCGATGTGCTGGAGCGGGTGATTCGCGACCGCGTGCAGACCATCCCCGGTGTCTCCGAGGTGCAGGTTCGCGGCGCCCGGCGCTTCGCCATGCGCATCTGGCTGGACCCGGAAAAGCTCGCCGCCCATGACCTCACCGTGCAGGACGTGGAAGACGCGCTGCGCCGGCAGAACGTGGAGATTCCGGCCGGGCGCATCGAGTCCGTGCAGCGCGAGTTCAGCGTGCTGTCGGAAACCGACCTGCGCACCCCCGAAGAATTCAACGACCTGATCCTCAACGACCAGCGCGGCTATCTGCTGCGGCTGGCCGACGTGGGGCACGCCGAGATCGGCGCGGCAGACGAACGCAGCATCGTGCGCTTCAATGGCCGCGCGGCGGTCTCCCTGGGGCTGGTCAAGCAGGCCACGGCCAACCCGCTGGAAATCTCCGATGGCCTCAATGCCGCGTTGCCGGAACTGCGGGCGTTGCTACCCGACGGCATGAAGATGACCATCGCCAACGACAACTCGCTGTTCATCCGCGAGTCCATCGACAACGTCTACACCACCATCTGGGAGGCGGTGGTGCTGGTGATCCTGATCATCTTCCTGTTCCTGCGCTCCCTGCGCGCCACCCTGATTCCGCTGGTGACCATCCCGGTGTCGCTGATCGGTGCCTTCAGCCTCATGGTGCTGCTCGGCTTCTCCATCAACACTCTGACCTTACTGGCCATGGTGTTGGCCATCGGCCTGGTGGTGGACGATGCCATCGTCGTGCTGGAGAACATCCACCGGCACATCGAGGAGGGCATGTCGCCGATCCAGGCCGCCTACAAGGGCAGCCGGGAAATCGCCTTCGCGGTGATCGCCATGACCCTGACGCTGGCTGCCGTGTACGCCCCCATCGGCTTCATGCAAGGCACCTCGGGCAAGCTCTTCACCGAATTCTCCTGGACACTCGCCGGCGCGGTGCTGGTGTCCGGCTTCGTCGCGTTGACCCTGTCGCCCATGATGTGCGGGCAGTTGCTCAAGCCCCATGCCGAGCAGAAGCACGGCCGCCTGTACAACCTGGTGGAGTCCTTCCTCCATGCGCTGACCTACAGCTACCGCCACCTGCTGGAACGGGTGCTGCGTGCCTGGATGCTGATCATCCTGCTGCTGGCGGGCATCCTGGTGTTCTGCCTGATCCTGTTCAGCGGCCTGCGTAGCGAGCTGGCGCCCACCGAGGACACCGGCACCATAGTCGGCTCGATCAACGGCCCCGATGGCGCCACCATCGAATACACCAGCCGCTACGCGAAGCTGCTGGAAGAGGCCTACAAATCGATTCCCGAAGCCAACCGCTACATGGTGGTGGTGGGCTTCCCCACCGTGGCCCAGGGCCTGTCCTTCCTCAAGCTGGAGGATTGGGACTCCCGTGGCCGCAGCCAGTTCGAGATTCGCGACGAGCTCCTGCCCAAGCTGCGTGACATACCCGGCGTGCGCGCCTTCCCGATCAACCGGCCGCCGCTCGGGCAGAGCGCGCGCAACCAGCCGGTCAACTTCGTCATCCGTTCCTCGCTGGAGTACAGCGAACTGCAGAAGTACGTCGACCAGCTGATGGAGCGGGTGCGCGACAACCCGGCGCTGGAAAGCCTGGACAGCGACCTCAAACTCAACTCACCGCAGCTCAAGGTCACGGTCAACCGCGAGCAGGCGGTGGCAGTGGGCACGGACACCGCCGCCATTGGCCGCAGCCTGGAAAGCCTGTTCGGCAGTCGCCAGGTCACCCGCTTCAAGCAGAATGGCGAGCAGTACGACGTGCTGGTGCAGCTGGCCAACGTTGACCGCAGCAATCCGGACGACCTCAATCGCGTCTACGTCCGCGGCCGCAACGACAGCATGGTGCAACTGGCCAACCTGATCGATGTGCGGGAAACCGTGGCGCCTCGCGAACTCAACCACTTCAACCAGCTACGCGCGGTGACGGTGACGGCGAACGTCGGCTCCGGCTACACCCTCGGCGAGGCGCTGGATTATCTGGAAGAGGCGGCGCGTTCGGTGTTCCCGCAGGACACCCAGTTCGACTACACCGGCACCTCGCGGGACTTCAAGGATTCCAGCACCGGCGTCGCGCTGATCTTCGCCCTGGCCCTGGTGTTCATCTACCTGGTGCTGGCGGCGCAGTTCGAGAGCTTCATCGATCCGCTGATCATCCTCTTCAGCGTGCCGCTCTCCATGGCTGGCGCCTTGCTGGCGCTGACCCTCTTCGGTGGCACCCTGAACATCTACTCGCAGGTGGGGATGGTCACCCTCATCGGCCTGATCACCAAGCACGGCATCCTCATAGTCGAGTTCGCCAACCAGTTGCTGCGCCAGGGCATGGACCTGCATGAGGCGGTGATGGAAGCCTCGGTGAAACGCCTGCGGCCGATCCTGATGACCACCGGCGCCATGGTCCTGGGTTCGGTACCGCTCGCCATCGCCTCGGGCGCCGGAGCGGAAAGCCGGCAACAGATCGGCATGGTGATAGTCGGCGGCCTGCTGGTGGGTACCTTCTTCACACTCTTCGTAGTGCCCACCCTCTACCAGCAAGTGCGCCGCTGGAAGCCGATTCACAAGCTGGAAGCGGCGACGGCCTGATGGGCACTCTGTTCTGCAGGAAACCGCCGCGCTTCGCAGGATAAGCGCTCGCGAACAGACACCAGTGTCTGGCTCTCCCCATCCTGATCACGAGCATGTCGATCTCATTGCCCCCCCTTGTTTGGAGGGGGGAGGGTCGCACCTGAATCAAATACCTTCGGAAATGACTACCAGAACAGCAAAGGAGGTACTCGCGACCAGGCCGCCAACTAAAAACCGCATTCCAGAACTACAAAAATAAAAAACCAGAGGGAATGAAATGAAAAAGCACGTTGGCAAGCTACTTGCCGCCGCAATGCTCACCGCCGTCACCATCACCGCAGCCCTGCCGCTGTCTGCGCAGGCCGCATGTTTCAGCCTCACCGGCCAGTGCGGCTATACGAAAACCCAATCCCCGATCGTGCTGGTACATGGTGCGCTCGGTTTCGACAAGATCGGCTTGCTCGATTACTGGTACGGCATCCCTGATCAGTTGCGCGCCTACGACGGCGCCGACGTCTATCTGACGCAAGTGTCCGCCTCCAACAGCCATGAAGTGCGCGGCGAACAATTGCTGCTTCAGGTTCAGCAGATTCTCGCAGTCACCGGCAAGTCCAAGGTCAACCTCATCGGCCACAGTCAGGGTAGTCCGACCGCGCGCTATGTCGCTTCGGTGCGACCGGACCTGGTGGCTTCGGTTACCAGCGTGCACGGGGCCAACGGCAAGGGAGAGGCCGTGGATGCGATCCTCGGCATTACCCCGCCTGGAATGGCCGGCGATGCCGTGCAGTCGATATCCAATGGCCTCGCGCAATTGATCGGCATCCTCTCGAATGACGACGGCTTACCGCAAAACTCTGCCGCCTCGCTTCAATCCCTGAGCACCGCCGGCTCGTTGGCATTCAACGCCGCGCATCCAGAAGGTATCCCGACCACCGAGTGCGGCGAAGGGGCTTATCAGGTCAATGGCGTGAAGTACTTTTCCTGGGGCGGTGCGCAGGCGTACACCAACACCGCCGATGCCATCGATCCAACCCTGGCATTGGTATCGCTGGTCTTCCGGGGAGCGAAGAACGATGGCCTTGTCAGTAGCTGCGCCCAGCATCTGGGCAAAGTCATTCGCGATGATTACGGCATGAACCATATGGATGCGATCAACCATACGGCGGGCCTCGTGAACCTCTTCGAGACCAACCCGATCACGCTGTATCGGCAACACGCAAATCGCCTGAAGAATGCGGGTCTGTAGCGGCAAGAGATCGGCATGAAGAAAACCAAAGCAATCTGTGCGGGACTGGGAGCGGTGGCCGTAATGGCCGCCGTTCTTGTCCAGATGTCGCTTCTCCGGCAAGGCGTCGAAACGCCCAGGGTAGGCGATACCCATGCGCCTTCCTTCGTGCGTTCCATGGATGGCACCCAGCCCGATGGCGACTTGCGCAGCGACGGCGATGTGCTGGTCGTCGATAGCGGCATGCGCCTGTTGTTCGAGTACTTCTTGGCGGCAGTGGGCGAAGCGAGCCTCGACCAGATCCGGACTGAAATCGAGCGCGAGATCGACAAGCGCCTCAAGCCCGTTCCGGCAGCCGACGCCAAGCGCCTGCTGGGATGCTATTTCGATTACAAGAGGGCGCTGGTGGCGGCGGAAAACCGTATTCAGGCGCAGGGTGATCCGTTGGAAGACATGCGAGCTCGCATGGACGCCATGAGTCAGACGCGGGATCGCTTTTTCAGTCCGAAGGAAGTGCAAGGCTTGTTTGGCGACGAGGACGCGTTCAACGCGGATGCACTGGTGCGGCTGGAAATCCTGCAGGACCACAGACTCTCCGACGCGCAAAAGCAACAGAAACTGGCCGCACTGGATGCGGCGCTGGTGCCGGAAGCGCGGGACGCCAAGGAAGCGCCGTTGCAGATACTCAAGCTGGAGGCCGCGGTGAGCAAGATGCGCGAGCAAGGGGCAAGCGATGACGAGGTTTACCGCATGCGGGCAGCGACACTGAACCCGGAAGCGGCGGATCGCCTGGCACAACTGGACCGGGAACGGGCAAAGGTCACCAGCACGCCAGTCGATGGGAAAAGCGACATCCCGCCTGTGGAACGCTGAGCCAGTGGCAGGAGCCTTGTAGGAGCTAGCTTGCTAGCGAAATGGGACCATTCGCTGGCAAGCCAGCTCCTACGGGCAATGCAGCTACTTGCAATGCAGACACGGCCAAGTCATTCGCCAAGGGTAGCGAAGCTGCCCCCGGGTGCCTCCGGCGGGCAGACCTTCGGCCTGCTTGGCGATTGAAATCGCCCCTACAAGTTCGAGTCCCGCTCCATCACAACCGCTGGAAGAACAGCGGGTAGCGATTCACCAGCCCATCCTCGTCCAGGGTCAGCACGGCCTCGAAGCCATTGCCGTCGAGGTTCTGGTAGAGGTAGCGGGTCTGGTCCAGGCGCGTATAGGCCTGGCGCATGCGCCGCACGGACAGTTGCGGCGCCTCGATGAACACCACTTCGATTTCCCGGCGTTCGCCGGGGTTGAGGAACAGCCGCCAGATGCTCGGGCTGTTGGTGAAGGGCGTGGGCCAGAGGTCCAGGTCGAGGCTGCCGGACAGTTCCGGGAGCTTCTGGCCGTTGCCATCGAACCAGTGCAGCCCGTCACGCCGCAGCGTCAGGTTGCGGGTTCCGCGCCCATCGCGGACCGTCGCATTGAAGACCCGGGGCTCCCAGCCTTTGTCGTACTCCAGGGTGTAATTCAGGCGGTAGCAGGCGCCGTCGTCGTCGAAGGCCAGCATGCCGCTGTCCACCCGTCGCCCCTCCAGGCGGAAGTCTTCCAGGCCCTGGGCGGGGGCCCGATTGTTCCAGAGGTGGGTCCAGAGGGCAGTGGTTCTCATCAGCTCATGCCTCGTGGCGTCGGGGTGTGCGCAAGACCAGATAGAGCAGCGGCCCGATGGAAGCGAACACCGCCGTCAACAGGTAGAAGGGTAGCAAGTAGGCCAGGCCACGGCCCTGGCGGCGGTTGTCCTGGTACATCCAGATGCCGATCAGGGCGCAGGCGAGGTAAAGGTCGATCACCACCTGTGCGGTATCAGGGCGGCCCATCAGTTGGGCGCCGAATTCGAGCAGGGGTTGTTCGCTGATGGCCATGACCCAGAGGGTGTAGCCACCGAAGAGGGCCAGGGCGACCAGCGCGAAGAGACGAACGGACATGAGACTTTCCTTGTCGTTTGGGGGTGTTAGTCCAGCAGCAGCCCCACTTGCCGGATCTTCGGCAGGCGCGCTACCACCAGTTGGTGGGAGCGGGTGATCAGCTCGCGCAGTTCGCCGTCACCCATGGGGTAGGGGCGCTGCATGGCGATCCAGTGGGCCCGTGCAAGGTAGGGCGCGGGAATGATGCCGGGGCGGTCGACATAGCCGAGGAAGAGGTCCTTGTCGACTTTGAAGGTGAGGCCGTCGCCCATGAAATCGAGGATGGCGAACATCTTGTTGCCGGCGATCGAGAATACCCGGTTGCTGCCCCATTTGAGGTCCTCGCGGGCACCGGGTAGTTGCAGGCAGAAAGCGGCGACTTGATCGGGGGTCATGGATTCCTGCTCCTTCAGGTTCTGGATTCGCTGCGCAGTAGCCAGTAACTCATCAGCATGCCGGTCACCGCCATCAGCGCCGCCACCAGGAAGATCACGGCGAAACCCGCGCCGCCGGCGATGGCGCCCATCAGTGGGCCGGCGATGCCCAGGGCCAGGTCGAAGAATACCGCGTAGGCACCCAGCGCCGAACTGCGGCTGGCGGCAGGAATGCGCGTGACCGCTTCGACGCCAAGGGCAGGGTAGACCAGCGACAGGCCGAAGCCCGTCAGTGCCGCGCCGGCCAGGGCCAGCCAGGGCGTTGGCGCCGCCCAGAGCAGGAACAGTCCGAGGCTTTCCACGGCCAGGCAGATGATGGCGACGCGGTAACCGCCCAAGTGCTTGATGCTGTTGACGAACAGCAGTCGCGCACCGATGAAGGCACAGCCGAATGCGGTCAGGCACCAGGCCGCGCCATCCCAACCGACGCTTGCGTAATAGAGCGTGATGAAGGTGGCCAGGGTGCCGAAGCCGATGGACCCTAGTGCCAGCGCTGTGCCGTTGGGGGCGATGCGCAGGAACACGTTGCGGAACGGTAGTCGCTCACCATGGACGATGGGCGACGGCCGCTTGGGCCAGGCCAACAGCAGGGCAACGGCACAGAGCACGGCCATCAGCCCGCCGATGCTCCACAGGCCCAGCCCGTCCACCAGGACCACGCCAAGCGGGGCGCCAATGGCTACTGCGCCGTAGGAGGCGATGCCGTTGAAGGAGATCACCCGCGCCATGTTCTCCGCACCCACCAGCCCCACGCCCCAACTGATGGAGCCGGTGCCCACCAGACCCTGGCCGATGCCCAGCATCACCCGTCCGCCGAGCAGTAGCGCCAGGCTCAAAAGGGGTAGCTGCGCCAGCGAGGTGGAGAGCAGCGTCAGCACCCCGGAAAGGCCACAGCAGGCCATGCCGTACATGACCGCGCGCTTGGCACCGAGGCGGTCAGCCAGGCTGCCGGACATGGGGCGGGAGAGGAGGGTGGCGAGGTACTGCACGCTGATGACGATCCCTGCCATCACCGAGCCATAGCCCATGTCGTTGTGCACGTAGCCGGGCAGTACGGCAATCGGCAGGCCGACGCAGAAGAAACTGATGAAGGTGAAGAAAACGACGGTGATGATCTGCAGGGTGGGGGAGGACGCGGACGGCTGTAGCGTGCTCATGGCAGAACCTGGAATCGAGATGGGGGAGGGCGCCGCCCATCATCCCTGAGTCCCGGCGGCAAAGGAAGCTGGCTAATGGTTGTCTTGCTTGCCAGGCTTCAGATCACCGTCCCCTGATGATGGGAGAAGGCTTCTGCGAGGTGTTCGATCCAGGCGCGAACCGCCGGCAGCAGGCCGCGTCTGTGGGTGTAGACCGCCTGCAGGTGGCCACCCGGCATATGCCAGTCCGGCAGCAGGCGCACCATGCTGCCGTCGCGCAGTTCGGCCTCGCAGTTCATCTGCGGCAGCATGCTGAAGCCCAGACCTGCCAGCACCGCATGCTTGCGCACATCGAAATCCTCGATGCCCAGGCGCGCCTCCAGAACCACCTCACGGCGATTGCCCTGGGCGTCCCGCAGGTAGTGATGGATGCGCCGGTCAGCTTCCAGGCCGCCCAGGGCCGGCAGCAGTTGGAGGTCGTCAGGGACGAGGATGTTCCTGCCTTGAACCAGGCTGGGGGCGGCTACCAGGAAGGCCTGCGCCGGTCTCAGGACGCGGGCGATCAGCGTGGGGTCTTCATCACCTTCCTCGCGTACCCGCAGCGCCACGTCCACACCTTCTTCGCGCAAGTCCACCCGGCGGTTGGTCAGGATCATGTCCAGCTGCACGAGGGGATATTGCTGGAGGAAGTCGGTGATCATCGGCCGCAGCATCGCGTGCGCGAGTTCGGTTGGGCAGGACACCCGCAAGCGGCCCCGTGGCTCGACCGTGAGGCTGGCGACCACTTCCTCGGCCTGCTCGGCTTCCAGCAGCATCGCCTGGCAATGGCGCAGGAAGCGCTCGCCGACATCGGTCAGGGCCATCTTGCGGGTCGTGCGCTGCAGCAATCGGGCATCCAGACGGGTCTCCAGCTCGGCGATTCGCCGCGACAGGCGTGACTTCGGCACGCCGAGCAAGCGCGCGGCAGCGGAGAAGCCGCCGTGCTCCACCACCTTGGCGAAGTAGAAGAGGTCGTTGAGGTCCTGCATGATCGGGATTGTTCCATGTGGGATACGAAAATATGGCATTGGCACCCGATTCGGTGCCATCGTTTTCGCTGGCGGTACGATCGTGCCGGGAGGCCTTTAGACCCGACCGCCAGGGTTCGACCCTGTCGCTGCGTCTGCATGCTCGTTGCCGGGTAGCCGACCAGGCGCTATACCTGAGCCTCTCAATCCACCCGAAAACGGAGCGATCACCATGTCCTTGTCCATGTACGAGGCCTCCATCCCGGTCCTGGCACGCATGCTCGGCAACCTGTCCAACATCCTCAAGAAAGCCGAGGCCAACGCCCAGGCGCGCGGCATCGATCCCAAGGTGTTCATCGAATCGCGCCTGGCGCCGGACATGTACGCCCTGGCCCGCCAGGTGCAGATCGCCAGCGACATGGCCAAGGGCTGCGCCGCGCGACTGGCGGGTGTCGACGTGCCGAGCTGGGCCGACACCGAAACCACCTTCGAGGAACTGCAGGCGCGCATTGCCAAGACCCAGATGTTCATCAAGGACATCGACGCCAGCAAACTCGACGGCAGCGAAGACCGCACCGTGGTGTTGAAAATGCGCAGCGGCGATATGAGCTTCAGTGGCCGCGATTACCTGCTCGGCTTTGCGCTGCCGAACTTCTATTTCCACATCACGGCCGCCTACGCGATCCTCCGCCACAACGGCGTGGACGTGGGCAAGATGGATTTCCTCGGCGGCGTCTGAGTCGTTTTTTGCTCTGGTAGGTTGGCGCCGAGCACAGCGAGGCCCAACGAAGCGGTCCCGAGCTAACCTACCGTTCTATTCGTCCCATGGATGGGACGCTGAATTACATAATCCCCGACTAATCAGCATTTATCGACATGGATAGGATTACCTCCATTCCGATCGGCCGTCGCCGGTCGCCCAACTGAGGGTAACCATCCATGAAACTCCTGCACCTCGATTCCAGCATCCTCGGCGACGCCTCCGCCTCCCGCCAACTGAGCCGCGACGTGGTCGCAGCCTGGGAAGCCGCCGAGCCGGACGCTCAGGTCAGCTACCGCGACCTGGCCAGCGACGCCATCAGCCACCTGTCCGCCCTGACCCTGGTCGCCGGAGGCACCCCGGCTGAACTGCGCGACGCCGCGCAGAAGCACGAAGCCGAGCTGGGTGAAGCCACTCTGAATGAATTCCTCGCGGCCGACGCCATCGTCATCGGTGCGCCGATGTACAACTTCACCATCCCGACTCAGCTGAAAGCCTGGATCGACCGCATCGCCATCGCCGGCAAGACCTTCCGCTACACCGAGAACGGCCCGGAAGGCCTGGCAGGCGGCAAGAAGGTGGTAATCGTTTCCACCGCTGGCGGCATCCACGCCGGCCAGGCCTCGGGCCAGGCCCACGAGGATTACCTGAGGCTGGTGCTGAACTTCCTCGGCGTGACCGACATCGAGATCGTCCGTGCCGAAGGCCTGGCCTACGGCGAAGAGCCCCGCGCCAACGCCTTCAGCGCCGCCCAGCAGCAGATCGGCGAGCTGTTCGCCACCGCCTGATTCTGCTAGCCGGAAAACACAAAGCCCCGCAATTGCGGGGCTTTGTCGTTTCAGGAACCTGTTGCTTTACCTGTGGGGGCGAATTCATTCGCTAGCCGGACCGAAGATTCGCCTTTTGGTATTGCAGGGGGCCGCTTCGCGACCCTTTGCGAATGAATTCGCCCCCACGAAGAGCAGGGTCCCCTCAGCCTCAGACAATCACACCCTGGCTACGCAGGTAATCGTCATAGGTGCCGCTGAAGTCGGTCACGCCGTTCTCGTCCAGCTCGATGATGCGGGTGGCCAGGGAGCCGACGAACTCACGGTCGTGGCTGACGAAGATCAGGGTGCCCGGGTAGTTCTCCAGCGCCAGGTTGAGAGCCTCGATGGATTCCATGTCCAGGTGGTTGGTGGGTTCGTCCATCACCAGCACGTTAGGCTTCTTCAGGATCAGCTTGCCGAACAGCATGCGGCCCTGCTCGCCACCGGAGATGACCTTCACCGACTTGAGGATCTCGTCGTTGGAGAACAGCATGCGGCCGAGGGTGCCGCGCACCAGCTGCTCGCCACCCTGGGTCCACTGACCCATCCAATCGAACAGAGTCACATCGTCTTCGAAGTCATGGGCGTGGTCCTGGGCGTAGTAGCCAAGGTCCGCGCTTTCGGTCCATTTCACGCTGCCGGAGTCCGGGGTCATCTCGCCGACCAGGGTACGCAGCAGGGTGGTTTTGCCGATGCCGTTCGGGCCGATGATGGCGACGCGCTCGCCGGCTTCGATCTGCAGGTCCAGACCCTTGAACAGTTGCTTGTCCTCGAAGCCCTTGGCCAGTTTCTCCACGGTCACCGCCTGGCGGTGCAGCTTCTTGTGCTGGTCGAAGCGAATGAAGGGGCTGACACGGCTGGACGGCTTGACCTCGGCCAGTTGGATCTTGTCGATCTGCTTGGCGCGCGAGGTGGCCTGCTTGGCTTTCGAGGCGTTGGCGGAGAAGCGGCTGACGAAGGTCTGCAGCTCGGCGATCTGCGCTTTCTTCTTCGCGTTGTCGGCCAGGAGTTGCTCGCGGGACTGGGTCGCGGCGGTCATGTACTCGTCGTAGTTGCCTGGGAACAGACGCAGCTCGCCGTAATCCAGGTCCGCCATGTGGGTGCACACGCTGTTCAGGAAGTGGCGGTCGTGGGAAATGATGATCATGGTGCTGTTACGCGCCGTGAGGATGTTTTCCAGCCAGCGGATGGTGTTGATGTCCAGGTGGTTGGTCGGCTCGTCCAGCAGCAGCACATCCGGGTCCGAGAACAGCGCCTGGGCCAGCAACACGCGCAGCTTCCAGCCGGGAGCGACTTCGCTCATCGGACCGAAATGCTGGCTGAGCGGAATGCCGAGGCCGAGCAGCAGCTCGCCGGCGCGGGATTCGGCGGTGTAGCCATCCATCTCGGCGAACTCTGTCTCCAGCTCGGCCACTGCCATGCCGTCGTCCTCGCTCATTTCCGGCAGCGAATAGATGCGGTCACGTTCGGCCTTGACCCGCCACAGCTCGGCATGGCCCATGATCACGGTGTCGATCACGCTGAATTCTTCGTACGCGAACTGATCCTGGCGCAGCTTGCCGAGGCGCACGTTGGGTTCCAGCATCACCTGGCCGCCAGAAGGCTCCAGATCACTGCCGAGGATTTTCATGAAGGTCGACTTGCCGCAGCCGTTGGCGCCGATCAGGCCGTAGCGGTTGCCGTTGCCGAACTTGACGGAAACGTTCTCGAACAGCGGCTTGGGGCCGAACTGCATGGTGATGTTAGCGGTGGAGATCAAGGGAATTACCTATCAATAACTTACGAATTGGCGCCTTCGGCTGATACCGATCCGATACCGATATTCAACTTTGTGAGTTCGCTCCAGTCGGAGCAGAAGTTGATCCAGCGGGCATACGTCGACAGCAACAACTGACCGCTGGGGCCAGGCTACTGGGATATGAAGGCGGGGTTCATGCCGGACATTGCGCAGATTGTCGCATAGGTGTGACGGCAATTACATGACGGTCGGTCGTTGAACCGGGATAGCGCCTGAAGGATACCGGGCTACCGATGAGTGGAACGCCTTTACCAACTCCATGAAATAGGGCGCTGCACGGGCAGTTCTCGCCGCTGTCGCAGAACCGTCAACTTCCGGCGCTAGCCTGACGTCGCTTCCACGGCACTTTCTGATGCGGCAGCGCATCTCCCACACCCTCGCGGTGCAGGCCAACTCGATCAGTTGGCCTTTTTTCTGCCTGCCGTCTTTGCCGTGCTTCCACCAGGTCACGCGGGAGTCATCCATGGAAATCTCGATCCAGCAGGTCAATCGGGGCGGCAGGCACGAGTGGCTGGTGGAGGCCCTCGGCATGAAGGTCCCGTTTCGCGACCGGGCTTCGGCGTTGGCGTTCGCGGTCCGGCTGCAGGAGCGGGTAGAGGCGCCGCATATGTTGCCGAACCCGGAAAAGCGGGAGGGCATGGAAGGTTGATGCCGCGTGCTGTCGTTTTCAGCTATTGCCTGCAAGGCGTCCGTTGCGGCAAGAATGTGCCCTCAGGACCAGCAGGAGATGGCATGTGAAAAAGACTCTGTTTTTCGGCGCTCTGGCTTTGCAAACCTTCGCCCTGGTGGCAGTGGCGGGGGAATGGCCGCAAGGTGGCGGCGAGAAGTTCACCCAGGAGTGCGTCGTCAGCGCGGCCCGGCAAGTCCCGCAGGACAAGGCGGTCGCCTATTGCCAGTGCTCCAGCAACATGATGCAGGAAGCCTTCACGACCCAGCAGTTGATGGGCGTTACCGAGGGGCGTAAACCGACCAATGAAGAATTGTCGGTCCTGACCGATATCTCGCGCTCCTGCGCCAGCGAAACGCTGAAATGAGCCGGTAACCAGGTCGTCATATCCGTTCCCTAGAATGGGCACTGCGCCACGGACGGTGCCCATCTCCCCGCATCCCCTCACTCCCTGAAGAAAACCTGCACCAGGTGATAGCCGAACTGGCTCTTCACTGGGCCGTGGATGACGCGCACCGGTTTCTTGAAGATCACCTGATCGATCACACGCACCATCTGTCCGGGGCGCACCTCGCCCAGGTCGCCGCCGCGCTTGGCGGAAGGGCAGATGGAGTGCTTCTTGGCCAGGGTGGCGAAGTCTTCGCCCTTATCCAGGCGTTTCTTCAGCTGTTCGGCTTCCGCCTCGGTCTTGACCAGAATATGGCGGGCAAGGGCCTTGGCCATGGGATTTCCTCTTGGACTGTGGAGCGGTTCATTGTGCCAGCACGGGCGGTCGCCATACAGTTGCTCCCCTGTGATCCGCTACGCGGATGCCTTCACACTTGACTGGACGCACCTCCATGGACCTCTCCGCGATGCTGAAAATCCTGGCCAGCCAGGATGGTTCCGACCTCTACCTGTCCACGGGCGCGCCGCCCTGTGCCAAGTTCAACGGCCTGTTGCGGCCGCTCAGCAATGAGCCCCTGAAGGCCGGTGACGTGGCCAGGATCGCCGAATCGATCATGGACCCAGAGCAGCGCGCCGAGTTCGACCGCGAACTGGAGATGAACCTGGCCATCTCGCTGCCGAACATCGGGCGTTTCCGCATCAACATCTTCCGCCAGCGCAACGAGGTGTCCATCGTCGCGCGGAACATCAAGCTGGATATCCCGCGCTTCGAAGACCTCAAGTTGCCCGAAGTGCTGCTCAAGATGGTGATGGAGAAGCGCGGCCTGGTGCTCTTCGTCGGTGGCACCGGCTCCGGTAAGTCCACCTCCCTGGCGGCGCTGATCGACTACCGCAATCGCAACACCGGCGGCCACATCATCACCATCGAGGACCCGGTGGAATACGTGCACCGGCACAAGAAGTCCATCATCAACCAGCGCGAAGTGGGGGTGGACACCCGCAGCTTCCACGCCGCGCTGAAGAACACCCTGCGCCAGGCGCCGGACGTGATCCTGATCGGCGAAATCCGTGACCGCGAGACCATGGAGCATGCCCTGGCCTTCGCCGATACCGGCCACCTGGCGATTTCCACCCTGCACGCCAACAACGCCAACCAGGCGCTGGACCGCATCATCAACTTCTTCCCGGAAGAACGCCGCCCGCAGTTGCTCAACGACCTGGGCAACAACCTCAAGGCCTTCGTCTCCCAGCGCCTGGTGCGCACCCAGGACGGCAAGCGCCGAGCGGCGGTGGAGGTGCTGCTGGGAACTTCCACCATCAGCGACCTGATCAAGCGCGGTGAATTCCATTCCATCAAGGAAATCATGGAAAAGTCCCGCGGCCTGGGCATGCAGACCTTCGACCAGGCGCTGTTCGACCTGGTGGTGGAGGGCGCGATTCCCGAAGAGGAGGCGATCAAGAACGCCGACTCGGCGAACAACCTGCGCCTGAAGCTCAAGCTCTATCGCGATGGGCCCGCAGCGGCTCCCGCGCCAGCTGCGGCGACCCCTGCGCCGGCAGCGGCTCCGAGCGCCACCCAGGACGCCGCCAGCTGGGGGCTGGAGCTGAAGCTGGAAGATCTCGAAGAAGAGGGGCCGGAGGAGCTGGGGCCTCGTTAGAAGGTTCGGCCATGGATTGCCGGTAGGAGCTGGCTTGCCAGCGAATGGCCCCTTTTCGCTAGCAAGCTAGCTCCTACAAGGCTCGTGGTAACAACGATTGAAATCGCCCAGACCTGTACGGCCAAATTTAATTGCGTCTGTACATAGCGACCAGGTTCCGGCGCGCATAGATTCGCCCCATGCACCAAACCGATCCGGGAGGTCGTGATGCGTATCGCCGTACTGACGTTCGAAGGTTTCAACGAGCTGGACTCCTTTGTCGCCGCCGGCCTGCTCAACCGCATGCGCGGCGAAGGCTGGAAGGCGGAAATCACGGCGCCCAGCGAGTGGGTGACCTCGATGAATGGCGTGCGGGTGCAGGCGCAACAGCCGCTGGAGTTTGCCAACAGTGCGGATGTAGTGCTGTTCGGCAGCGGCATCCTGACCCGTGACATCGCCAAGGACCGGAGCATCCTCGACCGCCTGCAACTGGACCCACAGCGTCAGCTGATCGGCTCCCAGTGCTCCGGCGCCTTGCTCATGGCCAAACTCGGCCTGCTCGACAATCTGCCGGCCTGTACCGACCTCACCACCAAACCCTGGGTGATCGAGGCGGGCGTGCAGGTGCTCGACCAGCCGTTCTTCGCCAGCGGAAATCTCGCCACGGCGGGTGGCTGCCTCTCCGCGCCCTACCTGGCGGCCTGGGTGATTGCCAAGCTGGCCGGCGAAGACGCCGCAGCTTCCGTGCTGCACTACGTGGCGCCGGTAGGGGAGAAAGAGGCCTATGTGGAGCGGGCGCTGGGTGTGATTCGGCCCTACCTGTAATCCGGTTCGGACCTCGCTTTTCCTGTGGGGGCGAATTCATTCGCTGACCGGACCGAAGGTACGGCCTTCGATACCTCAGGGCGCGCTGGGCGCGCCATAGCGATTGAAATCGCCCCCACACAAGATCGGGCCAGGCCGTAGGGTGGGCTTCAGCCCACCATTGCAGGTCAGCTGTGGGCTAAAGCCCACCCTACAAGGCGACCCCCTTGAGGATGCGCGCGCGGCCCCTTCAACTCTGAAGCTCTGGAAGATCCCGATACAACTCCAACGCCTGCGGATTGGCCAGGGCATCGGTGTTCTTCACCGGCTTGCCATGCACCACATTGCGCACCGCCAGCTCGACGATCTTGCCGCTCAGGGTGCGCGGGATGTCGGCCACGGCGATGATCTTCGCCGGCACATGGCGCGGGCTGGTGTTGGTGCGAATCACCTGGCGGATGTATTTGCGAAGGGCGTCGTCCAGCACCACGCCTTCGCGCAGGCGCACGAAGAGCACCACGCGCACGTCGCCGTCCCAGTCCTGGCCGATGGCGATGGATTCCAGCACGTCCTCGACTTTTTCCACCTGGCGATAGATCTCCGCCGTGCCGATGCGCACGCCGCCGGGGTTGAGCACGGCGTCCGAACGCCCGTGGATCACCAAGCCGCCGCGCGCGGTTTCTTCGGCGTAGTCGCCATGGGCCCAGACGCCGGGGAAGGTGTCGAAGTAGGCCGCCTTGAACTTCGCGCCGTCCGCATCGTTCCAGAAGCCCACCGGCATGGACGGGAAGTGCCGCGCGCACACCAACTCACCTTTCTCGCCGAACACGCGCTTGCCGTCTTCGTCCCACACCTGCACGTCCATGCCAAGGCCCTTGCATTGCAACTCCCCGCGCCATACCGGCAGCACCGGATTGCCCAGGGCGAAGCAGGACACGATGTCCGTTCCGCCGGAGATGGAGGACAGGCACAGCTCCCCCTTGATGTCGCGGTAGACGTACTCGAAGCTTTCGTGGGACAGCGGCGAACCGGTGGAGAGCAGGGCCTTGAGGCGTTCCAGGCGATGGCTCTGGCGCGGCTTGATGCCGGCCTTCTCCAGCGCGGCCAGGTACTTGGCGCTGGTGCCGAAGATGCTAATGCCCTCGGCATCGATCAGGTCCATCAGGCGTTCCGGGCCGGGGTGGAAGGGCGAACCATCGTAGAACACCAGGGTGGCGCCCAGGGCGAGGCCTGAAACCAGCCAGTTCCACATCATCCAGCCGCAGGTGGTGAAGTAGAACAGGGTGTCCGACGCTGTCAGATCGCAATGCAGGCCATGTTCCTTGACGTGTTGCAGCAAGGTGCCGCCAACGCCGTGGACGATGCACTTGGGCACGCCGGTGGTGCCGCTGGAATAAAGGATGTACAGCGGCTGATCGAAAGTTACGGGGGTGAATAGCGGCTCGCCGCCGGGCTGGTAGAAGTCGTTCCACAGCGCGGCCCGCGCGCGGGTGTTGAAGTCCGCCGGGCGGGTTTCGGCGCGGGCATAGGGCACTACCACCAATTGCTCCAGCCAGGGCATGCGTTCGAGGACTTCATTCAGCTTGGTGGAGAGGTCCAGATCCTTGCCCGCGTAACGATAGCCAGCGGCGGCGATCAGCACCTTGGGCTCGATCTGGCCGAAGCGGTCGATCACGCCGTGGGTGCCGAAGTCCGGCGAGCAGGACGACCAGGTGGCGCCAAGACTGGTCGCGGCGAGCATGCCCACCACGGCCTGCCAGATGTTCGGCATGAAGGCTGCGACCCGGTCACCAACGCCCACGCCCATGGCCTTCAGGCTCTGTTGCAGGCCGGCGACATGGGCGGCCAGTTCGGCGTAGGTCAGTTGCACGCGGCTGCCGTCCTCGCCTATGGCGACGAGGGCAGGGTGGTTGTCGCGGCGGCGCAGCAGGTGTTCGGCGAAGTTCAGGGTCGCGCCGGGGAACCAGCGGGCACTGGGCATCATGGGGCTTTCTTCCAGCACGGCCGTGGGTGGAGTGCTGAAACGGATGTCGAAAAACTCGACTATGGCCTGCCAGAAAACCTCACGGCGATCCAGGCTCCAGGCGTGCAGGGCAGGGTAGTCGGGCAGGTCCAGGCCCTGTTGCTGGCAGACCTGGCGGCGGAAGGCATCCATGCGGGTGGCGGCGATCCGCACCGGGCTGGGGGTCCACAGTGGCTTATCCATCTGCGCATCCTCATCTGGCGAGACGTGGGTCATCCGGTTGCTATTCAGCATAGGCCCTGACTCAAGGCCGGGGCAGGTCCATGCGGCTCCAGTCGTGAGCCTTCAGCAACACGTCGCTGAGGGCCTGGGCGGCGGTGGAGAGCTGGTGCTCGGCCAGCCGAAAGAGGCCCACGCGGCGCTCCACCTGCGGGCTATGCAAGGCGATGCAGTGGGCGCCGAGCTCCTCCATCTGCTGGACGCACAGGCTGGGTACGGCGCTGACGCCCAGCCCCTGGGCCACCATGCGGCCCACGGTCACCAACTGGTGGCTCTCGAAGGCCACCGGCAGGCGGCCGTGCTGCGGCGCGAGTACTTGTTCGAGCATCAGGCGCACTGCGGAAGGGCGCTGCAGGGTGATGAAGTTGCCCTGCAGCAGTTCCTTCCAACCAATTTCGGTGCGCTGCGCCAGCTCACAGTCAGCGGGTACCACGGCAACGAAGCGGTCGGTGTAGAAGGGCATGAAATCCAGGCCGTCGAGGGACTCCGGCTCGAAGGCGATGCCCAGTTCCACCCGCCGGTTGCGCACCATCTCCAGCACCTGCTCGTTGATCACGTCATGCACCGCCACGTTGACCTTGGGGTGTTGGTCGCGGAACGCCTTGAGGGCTGCCGGCAGCAAGTTGCCGGCGAAGGAAGGCATGGCGGCGATGGAAACCTTGCCCAGCTGCAGGGTGAAGTGCTGGCGCAGCAGTTCTTCGGCGTTGTCCCAGTCCGCCAGCAGGCGCCGGGCGATGGGCAGCAGGGTTTCGCCCTCGGGCGTCAGGGCGACGCTGCGGGTGGTGCGCACCAGCAGTTGGCCGCCGAGGGAATCTTCCAGGTTCTTGATCGCCAGGGAGAGGGCTGGCTGGGACAGGTGCAACCGCTCGCAGGCCTGGGCGAAGCTCAGGCTCTGCGCCACGGCGAGGAAGGCGCGCAGCTGCTTTATGGTCATTGATTTGGTTTGCTTATTAATCGTTAGGAAAAACAAACTTAACAAATCAGTCTGCGCGGGAGAAGCTCTGACCCACTCAACGGCGGTATCCCCGCCGCGACCAATAAAGACAAAGAGGCACATGAGCATGAGTGGACTCGACAAGCGCGTATACAGCTACGAGGAAGCCCTGGACGGGCTGACAGACGACATGACCGTCCTGGCCGGTGGTTTCGGCATCTGTGGCATCCCCGAGAACCTGATCGCCGAGATCCGCCGCCGTGGCGTCAAGGGCCTCACCGTGGTTTCCAACAACTGCGGCATCGATGGTTTCGGCCTGGGCGTGCTGCTCGAAGACCGCCAGATCCGCAAGATGATCGCTTCCTACGTGGGTGAGAACGCCCTGTTCGAGCAGCAGCTGCTGAGCGGCGAACTGGAAGTCGAACTGACCCCCCAGGGCACCCTCGCCGAGAAGATGCGCGCAGGCGGCGCCGGTATCCCGGCCTTCTTCACCGCCACCGGCTACGGCACCCCGATTGCCGAAGGCAAGGAAGTGCGTGAGTTCAACGGCCGCAAGTACATCCTCGAGCCGTCGATTACTGGCGACTTCGCCATCGTCAAAGGCTGGAAGGCCGACCACTTCGGCAACGTGATCTATCGCCACACCGCGCAGAACTTCAACCCGCTGGCGGCCACCGCCGGCCGTATCACCGTGGTCGAGGTGGAAGAAATCGTCGAGCCGGGCGAACTGGACCCTGCCCACATCCACACGCCGGGCATCTACGTTGACCGCGTGATTGTTGGCAGCTTCGAGAAACGCATCGAAAAGCGCACCGTCCGCTCCTGATCACGACAAGAAGAATTCGAGGAAACCGACATGGCACTGACCCGCGAACAGATGGCCCAGCGCGTGGCCCGCGAACTGAAAGACGGCTACTACGTGAACCTGGGTATCGGCATTCCGACCCTGGTCGCCAACTACGTACCCGAAGGCATGCAAGTGATGCTGCAGTCCGAGAACGGCCTGCTGGGCATGGGCGCCTTCCCCACCGAAGATGAAGTCGACGCCGACATGATCAACGCCGGCAAGCAGACCGTCACCGCGGTGAAGGGTGCTTCGATCTTCTCCTCCGCCGAGTCCTTCGCGATGATCCGCGGCGGCCACGTCGACCTCACCGTGCTTGGCGCCTTCGAAGTGGATGTCCAGGGCAACATCGCCTCCTGGATGGTTCCGGGCAAGCTGGTCAAGGGCATGGGCGGCGCCATGGACCTGGTGGCCGGTGCCGAAAACATCATTGTCACCATGACCCACGCCTCCAAGGACGGCGAGTCCAAGCTGCTGGAAAGCTGCTCGCTGCCGCTGACCGGCGCCGGCTGCATCCGCAAGGTGCTGACCGACCTGGCCTACCTGGAGATCGAGAATGGCGCCTTCATCCTGCGTGAAACCGCGCCGGGTGTGAGCATCGCCGAGATCGCCGAGAAGACCGCCGGCCGCCTGATCGTCCCGGACGACGTCGTCGAAATGACGTTCTGATTGCTCTGCCGCTCTGGAGGAGGCCACCACGCATGGCGCTCCTCCGGCGCGGTTTTTTCAAGGCTTATGTAGGAGCGATCTTGCTCGCGAAGATCGAACCGATTCGCGAGCAAGATCGCTCCTACGGATCAAATGGAGATCCCCATGCAAGACGTCGTAATCGTCGCCGCCACCCGCACTGCCATCGGCAGCTTCCAGGGCGCGCTGGCCAACATTCCCGCCCATGAACTGGGCGCTGCCGTGATCCGCCAGCTGCTGGAGCAGACCGGCCTCAAGGGCGAGCAGATCGATGAAGTGATCCTCGGTCAGGTGCTCACCGCCGGTGCCGGCCAGAACCCGGCCCGCCAGGCTGCCGTCCTCGCCGGCCTGCCTCACGCGGTACCGGCCATGAGCCTGAACAAGCTCTGCGGTTCCGGCCTCAAGGCCCTGCACCTGGGCATCCAGGCCATCCGTTGCGGCGACGCCGAGGTGATCATCGCTGGTGGTCAGGAAAGCATGAGCCTGGCTCCCTACATCCTCCCGGCAGCCCGTACCGGTATGCGCATGGGCCACGCCAAGGCGCTGGACAGCATGATCCACGACGGCCTGACCGACGCCTTCAACAATTACCACATGGGCGTCACTGCCGAGAATCTGGTGGAGAAGTACGGCCTGACCCGCGAACAGCAGGACGCCTTTGCCGCCGCTTCCCAGCAGAAAGCCGCCGCCGCCATCGAGGCCGGCCGTTTCAAGGATGAGATCACTCCCATCCTGATTCCGCAGAAGAAGGGCGACCCGGTCGCCTTCGATACCGACGAAGGTCCGCGCGCCGGCACCACCGCCGACTCCCTCGCCAAGCTGAAGCCCGCCTTCAAGAAAGACGGCAGCGTCACCGCTGGCAACGCCTCCACCCTCAACGACGGCGCTGCCGCCGTGGTGCTGATGAGCGCCGAGAAGGCCAAGTCCCTGGGCCTGCCGGTTCTGGCCCGCATCGCTGGCTACGCCAACTCCGGTGTCGACCCGGCGATCATGGGCATCGGCCCGGTCACCGCTACCCGTCGTTGCCTGGACAAGGCCGGCTGGAACCTGGCCGACCTGGACCTGATCGAAGCCAACGAAGCCTTCGCCGCGCAGTCCCTGTCGGTCAGCAAGGAACTGGGCTGGGACATGGCCAAGGTCAACGTCAACGGTGGCGCCATCGCCCTCGGCCACCCCATCGGCGCTTCCGGCTGCCGCGTACTGGTCAGCCTGCTGCACGAAATGATCAAGCGCGACGCGAAGAAGGGTCTGGCGACCCTGTGCATCGGCGGCGGCATGGGTGTAGCCCTGGCAGTCGAGCGCTAGTTCCGGTATTGCACCACCCGTAGGTTGGGCAGAGCTCCGCGAAGCCCAACGCAACGATGCCGATTCAGGCACTTTGTTGGGCTTCGCTTCGCTCAGCGCCAACCTACGTTGCTTCACCCCATAACTAGAAAGCTCCAATGGACCAGGCCCACCTGGTCTTCGCAAGGCCATCACGCAAGAGCCCAAGGCTGAAAGGTCACGGGCACCCGACCTCACCATGCCCCTCCCAGGCGTGGCGTCGTCGTTTCAGACAGAAAAGAGGGCAAAGACCCTCGGATTCTTTTCAAGACCACTGTCCCGGCACCCGGCTCCGACTGGGTGAATGCCGATAAAAACAACACTCCCGAGGTACCCGATGGCCACCACACTTCAAGAAAGTCGTTCAGCCCGCTTTGCCATGCGCTGCTCCGCCTGGGCGGAACGTTGGTTCCCCGATTCCTGGGTCTTCGCCGCAGTCGCCGTACTGCTGGTCACCGTCGCCGCGCTGGGCATGGGTGCACCGGCCAGCCAGGCGGCCAAAGCCTTTGGCGACGGATTCTGGAGCCTGATTCCCTTCACCATGCAAATGGCCTTCGTGGTCATCGGCGGCTACGTGGTCGCCAGCTCCGGCCCAGCCTCGCGCCTGATCGACCTGCTGGCCCGCGTGCCGAAAAACGGCCGCTCCGCCGTGTGCTGGGTGGCGCTGATCTCGATGGTCGCGTCCTTGCTCAACTGGGGGCTGTCCCTGGTGTTCGGTGGCCTGCTGGTGCGCGCCCTGGCCCGCCGCGAAGAGCTGAAGATGGATTACCGCGCGGCCGGTGCCGCCGCCTACCTGGGCCTGGGCGCGGTCTGGGCGCTGGGCCTGTCTTCGTCGGCCGCCCAGCTGCAGGCCAACCCGGCCAGCCTGCCGCCGTCCATCCTTGCCATCACCGGCGTGATTCCCTTCACCGAGACCATCTTCCTCTGGCAGTCGGGTGTGATGCTGCTGGCGCTGATCGTGGTGTCGCTGGTGATCGCCTACATGACCGCGCCGAGCGCTGCCAGTGCTCGTGACGCCAAAGCCTGTGGCGTGGACCCGAGCTTCACCGCGCCGCCCCAGGTCAAGCCGACCCGTCCGGGCGAATGGCTGGAACACAGCCCGCTGCTGATCATCCTGCTGGTGGCCCTGGCCGGCGGTTGGCTGGCCCAGGAGTTCGCCAGCAAGCCGGCGATCACCGCCATCTCCGGCCTGAACACCTACAACCTGCTGTTCATCATGGCCGGCGCGCTGCTGCACTGGCGCCCGCGCAGCTTCCTCGACGCCGTGGCCCGCGCTGTGCCGACCACCACTGGCGTGCTGATCCAGTTCCCGCTGTACGGCTCCATCGCCGCCATCATGACCACCGTCAACGGCAGCGACGGCCAGACCCTGGCGCACCACATCTCCACCTTCTTCGTGCAGATCGCCAACCACGATACCTACGCGCTGCTGATGGGCGTGTATTCGGCTGTTCTGGGCTTCTTCATCCCGTCGGGTGGCGGCAAGTGGATCATCGAGGCGCCCTACGTGATGCAGGTGGCGAACGAGCTGCAGTACCACCTGGGCTGGTCGGTGCAGATCTACAACGCTGCGGAAGCGCTGCCGAACCTGATCAACCCCTTCTACATGCTGCCGCTGCTGGGCGTGCTGGGGCTGAAGGCGCGCGACCTGATCGGCTTCTCCTTCGTCCAGCTGCTGGTGCATATCCCGCTGGTGATGGTGCTGCTGTGGGCGCTGGGGACCACCCTGACGTATGTGCCGCCGGTGATGCCTTGAGGTTTTGGGGAGGGCGTCGATTGTGATATCTGCGCGGGGAATTGCCCTCATCCGAACGCGGCCCGCCCCGGCCCCTCTCCCTGAAGAGGAGAGGGGTGACTCGCGCCTGATGTTCCGTGCAATCCTGAAGCGTCGCACGGACAGCCCCCTCTCCCTGAGGGAGAGGGTTGGGGTGAGGGGGAAATGCTGATCACCCGGCCAGAAGCTTCAGATGGACACAGCAATAGGAGCGCTACGCGCTCCTTGGCGAATGAATTCGCCCCCACAGAAGAGGGGCGAATCACGCGCTGAGGTCAGCCCCGCTTCGCCAGAATCGCCCGCGCAACCCGCGAGCCATTCTCCTTGCCGAGCACCGCGCAGATGCGTTGCCCCGCATCCACCAGCTTGCCCATGTCGATACCGGTCTCGATGCCCATGCCATTGAGCAGGTAGAGCACATCCTCGGTGGCGACGTTGCCGGTGGCGCCTTTGGCATAAGGGCAGCCGCCCAGCCCCGCGACCGAGCTGTCGAACACGGCGATGCCTTCCAGCAGGCTGGCGTGGATGTTCGCCACCGCTTGGCCGAAGGTGTCGTGGAAATGGCCGGCGAGCTTGTCGCGCGGCACGCGGGTGCCCACCACGTTGATCAGATGGCGGGTCGCGCCGGCGGTGCCGGTGCCGATGGTGTCGCCCAGGGAAACTTCGTAGCAGCCCATGGCGTACAGCTCGGCGGCGACGGCAGCCACCTGTTCGGCGGGCACCTCGCCGTCATAGGGGCAACCCAGCACGCAGGACACATAGCCGCGCACGCTGATGCCGTTGGCCTTGGCCGCTTCCATCACAGGGACGAAGCGTTCCAGGCTCTCGGCGATGGAGCAGTTGATGTTCTTCTGCGAGAAGGACTCGGACGCGGCAGCGAACACCGCCACTTCCTTCACCCCGGCCTCCACGGCCGCCTCGAAACCCTTGAGGTTCGGTGCCAGGGCCGCGTAGGTGACGCCAACCTTGCGCTGGATCTGCGCGAAGACTTCGGCGGAGCCTGCCATCTGTGGCACCCACTTGGGCGAGACGAAACTGCCGACTTCGACATAGCCGAGGCCGGCGGCGGTGAGGTCGTCCACCAGGCGCACCTTGTCGGCGACGCTGATGGGTTGTTTCTCGTTCTGCAGGCCATCGCGCGGGCCGACTTCGACCAGGCGGACCTTGCTGGGAATAGTCATTGCGTCATCTCTCTTTCGATGCATACAGGCAAGGCGTATCCATTTCGTAGGATGGGTGGAGCGGAGCGATACCCATCAACTCCGCGATGGGTATCGCAGGCTCCACCCATCCTACAGAAGCGCCATGGCAAAGCCTCAGGCCTCTTCCAGCTCCACCAGCGCGGTGCCTTCTTTGACCAGCTCGCCCTCGTTGCAATACAGCGCCTTGACCACGCCGTCGTGGGGCGCGCGGATGCTGTGTTCCATCTTCATGGCTTCGAGCACCACCAGGGCGGTGCCGGCTTCGACCTTCTGACCGGCTTCCACCAGGACACGCACGATACTGCCGTTCATGGGCGCCGTCAGCCCGCCGTGATGGGCGTGGCTGGCTTCCACTTCTTCGATGGGGTCGACGCGGGCGACGCTGCGCAGCTCGCCGTCCCATTCCAGGTAGAGGTTTTCACCGCGACGGATCGCCAGGTGCTGGCGGCGCAGACCGTCCTGCTCCAGGGTGATCTGCTCGCCCTTGAGCTGGATCGGGCTGGCGGCGGCGCCACGCAGGCGCACTACCTGGCGCTCATCGCCGCAGGTCAGATGCAGGTCAGTTTCGCTCGGCAGGCCCGCGCGCCAGCCGCTGTTACGGCTCCACGGCGAGTGCGGGTCGTCGCCGCGTACACGCTCGGCTTCGCCTTGGCGGAAGGCTTCGCCGGCCACCTGCCAGAAGGCCGGGGGCAGGGCGGCCGGGGCGGGCAGCAGTTGCTCCTGGTGACGGGCGATGAAGCCAGTGTCCAGCTCCGCATCGGCGAAGGCCGGATGGGCCAGCACGCGACGAAGGAAGGCCAGGTTGGTCTTGAAGCCGCCTACGGCGGTTTCGTCGAGCATGGCCAGCAGGCGTTGACGGGCTTCCTCGCGGTTCTCGCCCCAGGCGATCAGCTTGGCCAGCATCGGGTCGTAGAAGGGCGAAACTTCGTCGCCTTCGGCAACCCCGCTGTCCACGCGGCGGCCCGGGCCGGCATTGGCTTCGCGGTAGAGGGCGAGACGACCACTGGCGGGCAGGAAGTCCTGGTCCGGGTCTTCGGCGTAGAGGCGCACTTCAATGGCATGGCCGATCAGCGGCACCTGCTCCTGGGTGATCGGCAGTGCTTCGCCACGGGCAACGCGAATCTGCCAGGCCACCAGGTCGAGGCCGGTGATGGCTTCGGTGACCGGGTGTTCCACCTGCAGGCGGGTGTTCATCTCCATGAAGAAGAAGTCGCCGCGCTCGTCCAGCAGGAATTCCACGGTGCCGGCGCCCACGTAGCCGATGGCCTGGGCGGCACGCACGGCGGACTCACCCATGGCCTTGCGGATGTCCGGCGAGAGGCCGGGGGCGGGCGCTTCTTCCACGACTTTCTGGTGACGGCGCTGGATGGAGCAATCGCGCTCGTTCAGGTACAGGCAGTTGCCGTGGCTGTCGGCGAATACCTGGATTTCAACGTGGCGCGGCTTGAGGACGTACTTCTCCACCAGCATGCGCGAGTCGCCAAAGGCAGACTTGGCTTCGCGCTGGGCGGAGGCGAGGGCTTCGGCCAGCTCGCTTTCGCGCTCGACCACCTTCATGCCCTTGCCGCCACCACCAGCGGCGGCCTTCAGCAGCACCGGGTAGCCGATGCGCTCGGCGGCGTCGCGGAAGGTTTCCAGGTCCTGGGCTTCGCCGTGGTAGCCGGGCACCAGCGGTACGCCGGCAGCTTCCATCAGGGCCTTGGCGGCGGACTTGCTGCCCATGGCGTCGATGGCGGTGGCCGGTGGGCCGAGGAAGATCAGGCCGGCATCGGCGATGGCGCGGGCGAAGCCGGCGTTCTCCGAGAGGAAACCGTAGCCGGGGTGGATGGCCTGGGCGCCGCTGACCTTGGCGGCGGCGATCAGCTTGTCCACCAGCAGGTAGCTTTCCGCCGGCTTGGCGCCGCCGAGGTCGACGGCGATATCGGCTTCGCGCACATGGCGGGCGTTGCGGTCGATGGCGCTGTGTACGGCGACGGTACGGATACCCAGCGCCTTGGCGGTGCGCATGACGCGGCAGGCGATCTCACCGCGGTTGGCGATCAGCAGGGTGGTGATCATTCTTATTGCTCCTGCCAGGACGGTTTGCGTTTTTCCAGGAAGGCGCGCAGGCCCTCCTGGCCTTCGGGGCTTACCCGGATGCGGGCGATGGCGCTCTCGGTGTAGCGGCGCAGGTTGGGGCTGAGGACACCGCTGCCGACTTCGCGCAGCAGGTCCTTGGTGGCACTCATGGCCTGCGGGCTGTTCTGCAGCAGGTTGGCGGTCCAGGTTTCCAGCGCCTGGTCCAGCTCCTCGGCCGGGTAGCACTCGGCGAGCAGACCCAGTTCACGGGCACGCTCGCCGCTGAAACGCTCGGCGGTCAGGGCATAGCGGCGCGCGGCGCGTTCGCCGATGGCCTGCACCACGAAGGGGCTGATCACCGCGGGGGCGAGGCCGATGCGTACTTCGGAGAGGGAGAACTGTGCGTCCACGGCGCCGATGGCCATGTCGCAGCAGCTGATCAGGCCCAGGGCGCCACCGAAGGCAGCGCCTTGCACCACGGCCAGGGTCGGTACCTTGAGGTGGTAGAGGTTGTACATCAGCTCGGCCAGCTCGCGGGAATCATCGAGGTTGGCGGCGTAGTCGAGCTGGGCGGATTCCTGCATCCAGGCCAGGTCCGCGCCGGCGGAGAAGTGCCGGCCACGGCCGCGCAGGACCAGGAAACGCACCTTGCCGTGGTCCTTGATGGCGTCCAGGGCGAGGATCAGTTCGCGGATCATCCCGGCGTTGAAGGCGTTGTTCTTCTCCGGGCGGTTGAGCCAGAGGGTGGCGACGCCGTTGTCGGCGAAGTCCAGTTGCAGCGTGGTGAAGTCGGTCATGGTGCTCTCCTGTAGGAGCGAGCTTGCTCGCGATCAGCGGTGGTCCCCGGGTTCGCCAGCAAGCTGGCTCCTACGATGGCTCCACCGCTCGCAAGCAGGGTTTACATCCGGAACACGCCGAAGGTGGTCCGCTCGATCGGGGCGTTGAGGCTGGCGGAGAGGGCGAGGCCCAGCACGTCGCGGGTCTGCGCCGGGTCGATCACGCCGTCGTCCCACAGTCGTGCGCTGGAGTAGTAGGAATGCGCCTGGCGCTCGTACTGCTCGAGGATCGGCTGCTTGATGCGCGCTTCGTCTTCCGCGCTCAGGCTGTGGCCGGCACGTTCGCTCTGTTCCCGCTTGACCTGGGTGAGCACGCCAGCGGCCTGCTCGGCACCCATCACGCCGATGCGCGCGTTGGGCCACATCCACAGGAAGCGCGGATCGTAGGCGCGGCCGCACATGCCGTAGTTACCGGCGCCGAAGCTGCCGCCAATGATCACGGTGAACTTCGGCACCTTGGCGCAGGCCACTGCCGTCACCAGCTTGGCGCCGTGCTTGGCGATGCCGCCTTCTTCGTACTTCTTGCCGACCATGAAGCCGGTGATGTTCTGCAGGAACAGCAGCGGGATGCCGCGCTGGCAGGCCAGTTCGATGAAGTGCGCGCCTTTCTGCGCGGCTTCGGCGAAGAGGATGCCGTTGTTGGCGAGGATGGCGATGGGGTAGCCGTGCAGGTGGGCGAAGCCGCACACCAGGGTGGTGCCGAACAGTGCCTTGAACTCATCGAATTCGGAGTCGTCCACCAGGCGGGCGATGACTTCACGCACGTCGAAGGGCTGCTTGGCGTCAGCCGGGATCACGCCGTACAGCTCGTCACTGGCGAAGCGCGGCGCGAGCGGGGCACGCAGGTTCAGCTCGCCGGACTTGCGCCAGTTGAGGTTGGCGATGCTGCGGCGGGCCAGGGCCAGGGCGTGTTCGTCGCTTTCGGCGTAGTGGTCGGCCACGCCCGAGGTCTTGCAGTGCACATCGGCGCCGCCCAGTTCTTCGGCGGTCACCACCTCACCGGTGGCGGCCTTCACCAGCGGCGGGCCGGCGAGGAAGATGGTGGCCTGGTTGCGCACCATGATGGTTTCGTCGGACATCGCCGGCACGTAGGCGCCACCGGCGGTGCAGGAGCCCATGACCACCGCGATCTGCGGAATGCCCATGGCGCTCATGTTGGCCTGGTTGAAGAAAATGCGGCCGAAGTGCTCGCGGTCGGGGAATACGTCTTCCTGGCGCGGCAGGTTGGCGCCACCCGAGTCCACCAGATAGATGCACGGCAGGCGGTTCTGCTGGGCGATGGTCTGGGCGCGCAGGTGCTTCTTCACGGTCAGCGGGTAGTAGGAGCCGCCTTTCACCGTCGCGTCGTTGGCCACGATCATGCATTCCACGCCTTCCACGCGGCCGATGCCGGCCACGACGCCTGCGGCGGGCACGTCTTCGCCGTACACCTCATGGGCGGCCAACTGGCCGATTTCGAGGAAGGGCGAGCCGGCGTCCAGCAGGCGGTTGATGCGCTCGCGGGGCAGCAGCTTGCCGCGCGAGGTGTGGCGTTCCTGGGCCTTGGCGCCGCCGCCTTCATGGATGCGGCCGAGCAGCGTGTGCAGGGCACCGACCTGTTCGAGCATCGCTGCGCTGTTGCGGGCGAATTCCGGGGAACGGGTATTGATCTGGGTGTGCAGGATGGCCATCTGGCGCGCTCCGTCGAGTGTCTGTACCGGCGCTTTCCTGTAGGAGCCAGCTTGCTGGCGAAGGCTTGTTCGCGAGCAAGCTCGCTCCTACAGGGGCGGTGTGGCGATCAGCGGGTTTCGTTGTACAGCTCGCGGCCGATCAGCATGCGGCGGATTTCGCTGGTGCCGGCGCCGATCTCGTAGAGCTTGGCGTCGCGCAGCAGGCGGCCGGCCGGGTACTCGTTGGTGTAGCCGTTGCCACCGAGCAGCTGGATGGTGTCCAGGGCCATCTTGGTGGCCATCTCTGCGGTGTAGAGGATCACTGCGGCGGCGTCCTTGCGCGATTCCTCGCCGCGGTCGCAGGCCTTGGCAACGTTGTACAGGTAGGACTTGGAGGCGTTCATGCCGGCGTACATGTCGGCCAGCTTGCCCTGCACCAGCTGGAATTCGCCGATGGATTGCTTGAACTGCTGGCGCTCATGCACGTAGGGCAGCACCACGTCCATGCAGGCGGTCATGATCCCGGTCGGGCCACCCGAGAGCACGGTGCGCTCGTAGTCCAGGCCGCTCATCAGCACGGCCACGCCACGGCCTTCCGCACCGAGGATGTTTTCCTCCGGTACTTCAACGTCCTCGAACACCAGCTCGCAGGTGTTGGAGCCGCGCATCCCAAGCTTGTCCAGCTTCTGGTGGCGGGAGAAGCCCTTGTAGTCGCGCTCGACGATGAAGGCGGTCATGCCGCGCGAACCGGCGTTGACGTCGGTCTTGGCATAGATCACGTAGGTGTTGGCGTCCGGGCCGTTGGTGATCCACATCTTGTTGCCGTTGAGCACGTAGCGGTCGCCTTTCTTCTCGGCGCGCAGCTTCATCGACACCACGTCCGAGCCGGCATTGGGCTCGCTCATGGCCAGTGCGCCGACGTGTTCGCCGGAGCACAGCTTGGGCAGGTACTTGAGCTTCTGCTCGTGGGTGCCGTTCTTGCGGATCTGGTTGAGGCACAGGTTGGAGTGGGCGCCGTAGGACAGGCCGACCGAGGCGGACGCGCGGCTGATCTCTTCCATGGCCACCACGTGAGCGAGGTAACCCATGTTGGTGCCGCCGTACTCCTCTTCCACGGTCATGCCCAGCAGGCCCATGTCGCCGAACTTGCGCCACATGTCCATGGGGAACTCATTATCGCGGTCGATCTGCGCAGCACGCGGAGCCAGCTCGGCCTGAGCGAACTGATAGACGGAATCGCGCAGCATGTCGATGGTCTCGCCGAGACCGAAATTGAGGGTGGGATAGCTCATCGTTACACCTGTGCTTGTCATTGTCGGTGAGTGGGGGAGGGGTCAGGCATCGACGCCCTGTTTGCGTTCGGTTTCAGCCATCGCCGCCAGGCAGCGTTCCTCGGCCGTATCCAGTTCCAGCTGCATCTGCTGGATGTCCAGCAACTGCTGTTCAAGCTGCGCGCGGCGCGCGGCGATCTTGCCCATGAAGGTTTCCAGCTGCTTGCGGTTGCCGCTGCTGGGGTCGTAGAGGTCGATCAGTTCCTTGCATTCGGCCAGGGAGAAGCCGATGCGCTTGCCCCGCAGGATGAGCTTCAGCGCCACCAGGTCCTTCGGGCTGTAGATGCGTTCCTGGCCACGGCGCTCGGGGCTGAGCATGCCTTGCTCTTCATAGAAGCGGATGGCGCGGGTGGTGACGTCCAGTTCGCGGGCCAGGTCGGAAATGCTGTAAGTGGTGGGCATGGAAGAGCCGTCTCTGTGTTTACCTTTACGTTAACGTAAACCTGTGCCAACCTGACTGTCAACTACGCACCGCAACGGCAGGCGACGGCCGAAATGGCTTGATACTTGCTCCTTGCGGGGGAAGTGGCCCGCTCTTTACGGACGCGGGCCGGGGGTGTAGACATTCATGGCGTGCGATCAACCGCCGGCCTAAGCCGGGGCGCACGCTGGAGCGAGAGATGGCGCAAGACATTCGAATAAAAACCGCTGCCGATCCATTGCAAGAATCGCGGGAGTTCCGCCTGAAGCTGGCCAGCGAGGGCGAACTGCCCCAGGGCGTGCTGCGCGACGAAATCGATGCCTCCTGGCGGCGCAGCCTGGAGCACGGCCTCAACTGCCTGGAAGGTGACCAGGTGGGGCTGGAGCAGGGCCACGACCTGCAACTGCTGTTGGACAGCAACCGCCTTTTGATCGACGCCGCCACTCCCGAACTCGAATACCTGGTCAGCCAGCAGGGCAAGGGCGGGCTGATCATCCTCGGCGATGCCCAGGCCAACGTCCTCGCCATCGAGGGCCAGACTGAATTCCTCAAGACCTTCGGCCTGCGCGACCTCAAGCCCGGCAGTTGCTGGAGCGAATCCCTGCGCGGCACCAACGCCATCGGCACCGCAGTGGTCGAAGGGCGCCCGACGCTGATCAACTGCGGCGAGCATTACCTCGATCGCCTCAGCCCGTTTTCCTGCACCTCGGTCCCACTGCGTGACCCGCAGGGCCGCGTGATGGGTGTGCTCGACCTGACCCGCGAAGGCGTCATGGCACAGCCCCAGGACAACCTCTCCACGCTGATGCTGGCGGCCGGAAACATCGAGAGCCGCATGTTTGGCCTCTGCTATCCGGACCATCTGGTGCTGTCCTTCCACAACCGCCCGCAATACCTCGGCAGCGCCTGGCACGGCTTGCTGGCGCTGAGCCTCGACGGCGAGGTGCTGGCCGCCAACGAGCGCGCCTGCGACCTCCTGCAGATACGCCGTGAATCCCTGGTGGGACGGCGTTCCAGCGACCTGATCGGCGAGCGCTCGCCGCAGTTCATCGCGCGCCTGTTGCAGGGCGGCGTGAGCAGCGTGCAGACGGCCAAGGGCGAGTTCTTCTTCCGTGCCTTGCAGGTGCCGCGCCACACCAACCTGAGTGGCCCGGCACCTGCTGCCAAGGTTCCGTCCGCGCAGAAGGCCCAACTGCTGGAAGAATTGGCCGGCCGCGACGGCCGCTTCGCCCGTGCCCTGCGCATGGCCCGCCAGGGGTTGGCCAACGAGCTGCCGGTGCTGCTGCTGGGCGAAACCGGTACCGGCAAGGAGGTGGTGGCCCGCGCGCTGCACCAGTCCGGCCCGCGCGCCGACAAACCTTTCGTGGCGGTGAACTGCGCCGCCATCCCTGAAGGCCTGATCGAATCCGAACTCTTCGGCTACCGCGAAGGCGCCTTCACCGGTTCGCGCCGGGGTGGGATGGTCGGCCGACTGATGCAGGCCCACGGCGGCACCCTGTTCCTCGATGAAATCGGCGACATGCCGCTCAGCCTCCAGGCGCGACTGTTGCGCGTGCTGCAGGAGCGCAAGGTGGCGCCGCTGGGTGCCGGGGAAGAGCAGCACATAGACGTTGCGGTGATCTGCGCGACCCACCGTGACCTCAAGCGCCTGGTGCAGGACAAGCACTTCCGCGAAGACCTCTACTACCGCATCAACGGCGTCAGCCTGCGCCTGCCGGCCCTGCGCGAGCGCGATGACCTGGCGGGGATGATCAGCGGCGTGTTGCACAAATTCGGCGCCACCAATGTGAGCCTCGACAAGGACCTCACCGAACTGCTCGCCGGCTACGACTGGCCGGGCAACATCCGCCAGCTGGAAATGGTCCTGCGCTCGGCCCTGGCCATGCGCGAAGAGGGCGAGACGGTGCTTGGTCTCGACCACCTCACCGACAGCCTGCTGGACGACCTGACCGCCAGCTGCCGCCAGCCCGGCAGCATCCGCGAGAACGAACTGGAACTGATCCGCGGCGCGCTGGATCGCCACCAGGGCAATGTGTCGGCCGCCGCCGATTCCCTTGGCATCAGCCGCGCGACGTTGTATCGCAAGTTGAAGCAGCTGCGGGGATGACTCGCCCAAACTGCCAATGTGGGGCTGAAACCCTGTGGGGGCGAATTCATTCGCTAAGCAGACCGCAGGTTTGCCCTGCGAGAGCGAAGGAGGCTGCGTTGCAGCCCATAGCGAATGAATTCGCCCCCACAATTGATCTGCGAATTCTGGCCGTAACTCCATGACCCGCCTCTTCCTCAAACTCGTAGAAACCAGCGACCCCGACCTGCTGCGCCGTGCCCTGGCCTGGCTCTATGGCTTCGTCCGTCCCCAGCTGCGCGCCATCCTGGTGCTGCTCGGCCTGTCCCTCGGCGCATCGCTGCTGGTGCTGGCCCAGCCCTGGCTAACCAAGACCCTGATCGACGACGGGCTGCTGGCCAAGGATTTCAGCAAGCTGGTGCAGGTGGCTATCGCGATGATCGCCGTCGGCATCCTTGGCACGGCGCTGTCGGGTATCAACCGTTACCTGCACACGCGGCTTTCCGGGCGCATCCTCTTCGCCTTGCGGGATGACCTCTATCGCCACCTCCAGCAACTCTCGCCAGCCTTCTACGGTCGCAAGCGCCTCGGCGACATCCTGTCCCGACTCGATGGCGATGTGGCGGAGATCCAGCGATTCGCCGTGGATTCGCTGTTCTCGGCGGTTTCCAGCGTCATCGGCCTGATCGGCGCCGTGACCCTCATGCTGCTGCTGTCCTGGCAATTGTCGTTGCTGCTGGCGCTGTTGATCCCCATCGAAGTGCTCTGGCTGCGCTGGATGCGGCGCAAGGTGGAACGCGAAGTGCGCAGCCTGCGCGAGCGTTCGGCGGATGTGTCGTCCTTCCTGGTGGAAACCCTGCCGGCGATGAAATTCATCCAGGCCGCTGGCCAGCAGAAGCGCGAATCGCGCCGCCTGGAAGGGTTGGGACAGGGCTACATGAGCCAATTGCTGCGGGTGCAGGTCACCGAATTCTTCACGCACGCCGTGCCCGGCACGCTCACCTCGCTGTCCCGCGCCTGCGCTTTCCTCATCGGCGGTTACTGGGTCATACAGGGCACCTGGCAGCTGGGCGCGCTGATCGCTTTCTCCACCTACCTCGGCATGGCCGTGGGGCCGGTGCAGAGCCTGCTGGGCCTCTACGTCGCGCTGCAACGCATGACCGTCAGCCTTGGCCGGGTGATGGAGCTGCAACAGGAGCCGGTGCCGGTACGCCAGCCCGAGTCGCCCAAAGCCATGCCGGAGGGCAGGGGAGAGCTGCGCCTGGAGGGCGTGCACTTCGCCCATGAACAGCGCGCTGGCGCTGTACTGCGCGGGGTGGATGCGGTCATTCCCGCTGGCCTCAAGGTGGCCCTCAGCGGCGCTTCGGGCGTCGGCAAATCCACCCTGATCGACTTGCTGCAACGCTTCTACGACCCGGACCAGGGCCGCGTGCTGCTGGATGGCGCCGACCTGCGCGAGCTGGACCTGTTCGCCCTGCGCCGGCGCATCGCCGTGGTCAGCCAGGACATCGTCCTGTTCCGTGGCACCCTGGCCGAGAACCTTGCCTACAGCGCTCCGGACGCCAGCCGCGAAGCCCTGGAACAGGTGGCGCGGCTGGCTCGGCTCGATAGCCTGATCGAATCCCTGCCGCTGGGCCTGGACAGCCCGTTGGGCGAACGCGGCCAGCAGCTTTCCGGCGGCCAGAAACAACGCATCGCCATCGCCCGCGCACTGTTGCAGGACCCGCTCATTCTCGTGCTGGACGAGGCCACCTCGGCGGTGGACGAAGCCACCGAGCGCGAAGTGATCGCCGCCATCGACCAGCTCTTTGCCGGGCGCACGCGCATCCTCATCAGCCACCGGCCCTCCACTCTGGCCCAGGCTGACATCGCCTTCCGGCTGGAGCACGGCCAGTTGCACAGCCTGGAACCCGAGCAGGTGAGCCATGGCCATTGACCTCGCCATCGGCATCGTCGACAGCGGATTTGCGCAGGAGCAGGCGGGTGTCGTCGCCCAGTCACGTCGCTTCTGGCTGGAAGGTGGGGAATTGCAGGAAGGCGATACCCAGCCCGACGCCCTTGGTCACGGCCGCGTCGTGCTGGATACCTTGACGCGACAGTGCGGCCCGGTCCGACTCTGCGTCGCCCAGGTGTTCGGCGAACGCTGGCAGACCAGCCCGCTGCAAATCGCCGCCGCAGTGCACTGGCTGATCGAACAGGACGTGGCCTTGATCACTATGAGTCTTGGCCTGCGCAACGACCGACCGGTACTGCGCGAGGCCTGCGTGCTGGCCCAGGCCTCCGGCATCCTGCTTTGCGCTTCCAGCCCGGCGCAGGGCGAGCCGGTGTATCCGGCCGCCTATCCGGGCGTGATCCGTGTAACCGGCGACGCTCGCTGCGCGCCGGGGCAGTGGTCCTGGCTGAACAGCCCGCAGGCCGATTTTGGTGCGCATGTCGCGGCGGCCAACGGCGTGGCCGGCGCCAGCGTTGGTTGCGCGGCATTGAGCGGAATTATCGCCGGTTACCTACAGTCCCGTCCTGGCGCCAGTCGTGAATCGGTGCTGGAGTGGCTGCACGAAGGAGCTGCCTATACCGGGCCGGAGCGCCGTGGCCATGCCTGAAATCGTCGTACTCGGTGCCGGACCCGCAGGCGCTGCGGTGGCCTTGGGGCTGAAGCGGCTGGGCTACTCCGTGTGCGTGGTCAGCGAGTGGCGCCGCTTCACGGCCGTAGAAGGCGTCTCCCAGCGTGTGCTGGATGGACTGCGACAGGCCGGCCTGCGACATGCACTTGCCTGCGCTGCCGCTCCTTCGCCGCGTCGTGTCCTGTGGAATGGCGACGGCCAGTCCATCAACCAGGAATGCCTCCTGGACCGCCCGCAGTTCGATACGGCCATCCGCGAAGACCTGCACGCGGCGGGAATCGAAACATTGGAAGCCCGCGTGCTGAAAGTGGCGAGCAGCGACGACGGCCATCTGATCGAGCTCGAATCGGGCGAGCCGCTGCGTGCTGACTTCCTCGTCGAAGCCCGAGGCCGTTCGGCACCGCTGGCCGGCGGCCGCCTGCGCGGGCCGGAAACCCTCAGCCTGCTCAACCAGTGGCAGGAAGCACCGGGCCATCCCGGTTCGGCGGTGGAAAGCCTGCCCGATGGCTGGGCCTGGATGGCGCGCCTGGTCGATGGCCGTTGCTACTGGCAGATCACCCTGGACGCCAGCGGCCTGCCGCCCAAGGACCAGCTCCCAGACTACTGCGCCCAGCGTCGCGCCGAATCCGGTCTGGTGCGCGAGCTGTTCGGCGACGCCGCATTGCAGCCGGCCAGCCTCCATGCGCGCAGCAGCACCGCCATCCTCTTCCATGAAGCCAGCGGCTCGAACTGGCTGAGGGTCGGGGACGCAGCCATGGCCGTGGACCCGCTCTCCGGCAACGGCATCTTCCAGTCCCTGTCGTCCGCCCTGCAGGCACCGGCGGTGATCAATACGATGCTGCAACGGCCGGATCGCGCCGACCTTGCCCGACGCTTCCACCAGCGCAGGGTGGAACATCTCTTCCTGCGCTTCGCCCGCACCGGTCGCGATTTCTACGCCCTGGAGCAGCGCTGGCCCGACCAATCCTTCTGGCGCGACCGGCGCAGCTGGCCGGATGCCGAGCCCATGCATGCGGCGCCTGATTTCAGTCAGGTCAGGGTAGAGCGCGCCCCGGTCATCCACGGTGACCTGATCGAAGAAGTCGAGGTGGTGGTCACCGCCGACCAGCCACTGGGCATGTGGCACCTGCAAGGTGTCGAACTCGCGCCCGTCATCACGGCTCTCCAGCGCGGAGAACTGAACCACGCCCTGGCCGCGTTGCCGGAAGCCCAGCGGCGGATGGTGCAGGGCTGGTTGCTGGCGCAGGGCTATCGGCCCTGAGGCCCGGCGGGCTGGGACCCTCGTTCCAGACGCCCTGAAACAAGCCTGTTCGGCCTGGGGGCTGTCGCATTTGGATCGGTGGGCATCGTCCATGCGCAAGTCGCCTTTGCCAGGTCGCGCGACCATCGCGGGGCACTGACCGTCGCCCGCCACGGCAGGTTTCACCGCTAACAAGAAGAAAGGCATTCAAGCTTGAGGAGGCCCATGCACAAGACACCTGGATCACCCGTCGACAAGGTCGTTTTCTGGGGGGCGGCTGCGATTTCAGCCTCGTTGGTCACCTGGGGGGCTCTCGCGCCCGCGGCCATGGCGACGGCGTCACAGGCGCTGCTGAACACCATCATCGACTGGTTCGGCTGGAGCTTCGTGCTCTCCACGGCATTCTTCCTGGGCTTCGCGCTGTTCCTCGCGTTCAGCCGCTTTGGCCGGATCAGGCTGGGCCAGGATGACGAAGAACCCGAGTTCAGCACGTCGTCGTGGATTGCGATGATGTTCAGTGTCGGCATGGGAATCGGCCTCATGTTCTGGGGTGTGGCCGAACCGATCACACACTTTTCGACGCTGCCCAACGACCTGGCGCCGCCGCACTCCAGGGAGGCGGCCAAGGTGGCCATGGGCTACGCGTACTTCCATTGGGCTTTCCACCCCTGGGCGATCTACGCCATCGTCGGCCTGGTGATGGCTTACTTCTCGTTCCGCAAAGGGCTGCCGAACCTGATCTCCAGCGCCTTCACGCCACTGATCGGCGAGGCGGGCGTTCGCGGGCCATTGGGCAAGTCGATCGACATGCTGGCCGTCCTGGCCACGCTGTTCGGCACCGCCACCTCCCTCGGCCTGGGCGCGCAGCAGATCAACAGCGGTCTCAACTACCTGTGGCACACCGGCGAATCGAACAGCATTGCGTTGGCGATCATCGCGGTGATGACGGTGCTGTTCATCCTTTCCGCGGTGTCCGGCGTGGGCAAGGGCGTGCAGTTCCTGAGCAACGTCAACATGGTGGTCGCGGTGTTGTTGCTGCTGTTCCTGGCGGCGGTAGGCCCAAGCGTATTCATCATGAACACGCTGGTCGCATCGATAGGCGAATACCTCCGGGAGCTGGTGCCGATGTCGTTCCGCACCGCAGCCTTCAGCGATGGCAAGTGGCTCGCTGGCTGGACCATCTTCTACTGGGCCTGGTGGATTTCCTGGGCGCCCTTCGTCGGCACCTTCATCGCGCGGATCTCCCGAGGCCGCACCATTCGCGAGTTCGTCATCGGCGTCATCTTCATTCCCAGTGGAGTCACGATGGTGTGGTTCGCGATCATGGGCGGCGCGGCCCTGTACTCGGAGCTGGCAGGCGCTGGCGGCATCGCCGCCGCCGTGAACGACCAGGGACCGGCGGTGGCGCTCTTCACCTTACTGGGCCAGTACCCCGCTGCGGCACTGACTTCGTTTGCCGCCATCGTGCTGGTCGGCGTGTTCTTCATCTCGGGAGCCGACGCGGGTTCCATCGTCATGGGCATGCTCTGCGCGCGCGGCAGCCTGAAGCCGCCGGGCTGGCTGGTGGTGCTGTGGGGCACGTTGAGCAGTGCGGCGGCCTCGGTGCTGCTGGTGATGGGCGGCCTGGTCGCACTGCAGACCGCAGCCATCATCTTCGCCGCGCCGTTCCTGGCGGTGATGTTGGGGTTGTGCGTGTCGCTGTGGAAGGCACTGCTGAGCGAGCGGCAGGTGAGCGTGGCGCATGAACCGCTCGCCGCGCTCCGTGATCCAGCGGCCGCTTCGGATTAGCGAAGCGAAACCCAACATTGCAAACCTCGATCCCTGCCTTTTTGTAGGAGCGAGCTTGCTCGCGAAAGAACGTGCTCGAACCGTTCGCGAGCAAGCTCGCTCCTACCGGCAGACGAACGGTGCGAAATTCCCCGGAGCAGATGCAGCGAATCCCGTTGTCTAAATTGCCTTGATGGCCGCAGGATCGCGTCCGGAGGCAGCATGAAGCGCCTGCTTCAACAACGTCTTCAAACCCAGGTGGATTTGGTGCTGCCTGGGTTCGAGGTCCTTTGCGAGTTCGGTTTGGGCCAGGTCATCGAGATCCGCCTGCGGCGAAGCAGCTCGCGCGAGTCGATACGCATAACGGGCATCAGGATGGCCGAGCTCCGAGGGCCGGGAGCACTTGATAGGACGATCGAGCAGCTCTTGTTCGAGATTCAGGCCATTGTCGGAGACCTGCCGGCCGAGGACCCGGTCGAGACGAAGTCCGGCTGAGGTGGTTGCAGGTCTTCCTGTCGCTTCAGAGGAGACGCGGCATGGACCGATTCACCGGCGGTTGCCTCTGCGGCAATGTCCGAATCGTGGCGTCGGGGCTCCCGTATCGGGTCGGCCTCTGTCACTGCCTCGATTGCCGCAAGCATCATGGAGCTCTATTCAACGCTTGCGCGGTGTTCCCCCAGGATGCGGTAACCATCGATGGCGAAACCCGTGACTATGCCGGTCGATTCTTCTGTCCCCGCTGTGGTTCATCCGTCTTTGCCCGCAGCTCAGACGAAATCGAAGTGCACCTGGGTGCCCTGGATGCCCCCGACCAACTGATGCCGACCTACGAAAGCTGGATCGTCCGGCGCGAATCCTGGTTGCCGGCATTCCCGCTAGCGCGACACTACGAGCGCGATCGTGACCCCACCGGGCGTTTCGATGAGTAGGGCGGGGCAGCAGCCCGGTCAGCCGATTGCCTTGGCCATTTCACTGGTCGCGGCCCAGCCCAGTTCTTGGTAGACCGGTCTGCCTGCCTCGGTCGCGTGCAGCACGGCGAAGCTCAGTCCACGCTCTTCGAACTCGGCTTCCGCCAGTTTCATCAGCGCGGAGGCCAGGCCTCGGCGTCGATAGGCCGCCTCGACGAAAACATTCAGCACATAGCCGCGCTGGTCCCGATCCGGATGGGCCGGATGCGGGGGCCAGTCGATGCTCATGAGGCCTATCGCGGCCACGGGCTGTCCCTCGTCCATCAAGGCAAACCCGTAGTAACGGCCATCGGCGAGGCGCTCGTGCAGCCAGGGGCGGAAGTGCTCGGTCATCACCCGCAAACCCGACGGAACGCCCCCCGCCTCGAGGAACATGGCTTCGCGATGCCGGCAAATCATCGAAACGTCTTCCGGCTGAAGTCGACGTGCCTCCAGCCCTGAAAAATCGATATCTTCGGGAATCTTTTTCATTGCACGAACCGGGTACGGAGTTGTCGATCCTAGGGCGGAGCACAGGTCAGTGATAGGTCCAGATCGAAGCTGAAATCTCCATACAGCGACCGGGGCGCGAGTTGCGAGTCGTGGACTGCCAACCGTCTGCATCGAGCGCCACCGGCTGGCATATGGTCGGTCCTAACCTACTGTTACTGGACCCTCTCCAGGCTGATCCGCGGCGATCAACTTCGGCCGTGAACACGGCAATCCCATCTCAGCAGGAACAAAACAATGTCCATGTCTTTGCTTGCCGAGCTTTTCAAACGGAACGAACAGCAACTGTTGGAGAAGTGGTTGGCGGCCCAGCGGGCAGCCGGGATTCGCCTGGACCTGATTGACGAGCGGGCGGTGGAAGAGAACTCCCGTGAGTTGCTCAAGGCCTTCACCATGGCCCTGGCACAAGGCTCCGACAGCTTCGAAGCAGCCGCGTGGCAACCGCTGAAGCTGCAGCTGGAACGCCTGTCGGTGGCCCAGGCCCGCCAGGGATTCAGCCCTTCCGAAACCGCCACCTTCGTCTTCTCGCTCAAGGAACCGCTGTTCGAGTTGATGCAGGAGGGCGATTCCGTCGAGGCGCTCTGGCAAGTCAGCAGGTTGATCGACCAACTGGGCCTGTTCAGCCTCGAATACTTCATAGCCGGCCGGGAAACGGTGATCCGCGAGCAGCAGGAGAGCATGCTGGAATTGTCCACGCCGGTGGTCCAGTTGTGGGACGGCGTGCTGGCCGTGCCACTGATCGGTGCGCTGGACAGCAACCGCACGCAGATCGTGATGGAGTCTTTGCTGGAGAAGATCGTCGAAACCGAGTCGGATATCGCCATCATCGACATCACCGGCGTGCCCACCGTCGACACCATGGTCGCCCAGCACCTGCTCAAGACCATCACCGCCGCCAAGCTGATGGGTGCCAGATGCATCATCAGCGGTATCCGCCCGCAGATCGCCGCAACCATCGTCCACTTGGGCGTGGAGCTGGGTGATGTCGTGACCAAGGCTTCCCTGGCGGACGCCTTCAAGATGGCCCTGAAACAGATGGACATGCGTGTGGTCAGCAGCACCTTGTCTCGCTGAGGAAGCCAGCATGGTAGATCGTATCCCGATTCTCAAAATGGGCAGGTACTTGCTGCTCAGCATCCAGGTCGACATGCACGATCAACTGGCCATGGACCTGCAGGAGGACCTGACCGACCAGATCGTGCGGCACAGGGCGAAAGGCGTGCTGATCGATATTTCCTCCCTGGAGATAGTCGACTCTTTCATCGGGCGCATGCTTTCCCATATCGCCAACGTCTCGCGGATTCTCGACGCCAAGGTGATCGTGGTCGGCATGCAGCCGGCAGTGGCGATCACACTGGTGGAGCTGGGGCTCTCGCTGGAAGGCATCGCCACGGCACTGAATATCGAAAAAGGCATGCGCTGGCTCGAAACCAGCCTGAGCGACGACGAGCCCTGGGAGCACGAACGTGACGACGACACAGACGCTCCCGCTGAAGCAGGAAACTGACATCGTTGTCGTCCGCCAGCAGGTTCGCAAAGCCGCCGCGCAGGCCAACCTCGGGCTGGTCTCGCAGACCAAGATCGTTACCGCAGCCAGTGAAATCGGGCGCAACGCACTGCTCTATGGCGGTGGCGGCGAATGCCTTATCGAGATCACCCAGCGTGAGGCACGTGCAGCGCTGCGCCTGGTCATCACCGACCAGGGCCCCGGCATAGCGGATATCGAACAGGCGCTGCGCGATGGTTACACCTCGGGTAATGGGCTGGGGCTGGGGCTCAGCGGTTCGCGACGGCTGGTCGACGAGTTCTCGATCCGCAGCGAGCCCGGCAGCGGCACCACGGTTGAAATGTGGAAGTGGAAATGAACGGCCAGGCCACGCAGGTTCATGCCGTTACCCATCTGGCCCATGCGGACGCCGTGCGCCGCTCGATAGTCAGCCATGCGCGCCAGGTATGTACCGACGAATCGGTGCTGGACCGCCTTGCCGTGGTGATCCAGGAAATGGCGCGTAATCTGGTGATTCACGCCAAGGGCGGTGAAATCCTCTTCTCCCAGGACCCGAATCGCCTCGAGTTGCTTGCCGTCGACCGGGGGCCGGGCATGACCGACGTGGCCCGCTGCCTGGCCGACAGCTACTCGACCAGCGGGACCATGGGCGCTGGCCTCGGGGCAATCAGCCGGCTCTCCGACCTGTTCGACATCTACTCCCAGCCAGGGCAGGGCACTACCGTGCTCGCGCAGTTCCGCCTGCAAGCAACGGCGAGCGATTGGCTGGTGGGCGGCATCTGTACGCCCTATCCGGGAGAAACGGTGAGTGGCGATGCCTGGGCGGTCAAGGGCAATCGGGTGATGGTGTGTGACGGCCTCGGCCACGGTCACGCTGCCAACGCGGCCAGCAACAGGGCCTGCCAGCTGTTCCTCAAACATGACCTGAACCTCTCGCTGGAAACCCTGCTCGAATGTTTGCACCGGGCGTTGATGGCGACCCGAGGCGGAGCGGTGGCATTGACCGAAGTCCTGCCCCATCAGGCCCAGGTGCGCTTTTGCGGAATGGGCAACATTGCCGGCTTACTGCATGACGGCCGCAGCCGCAGCATGGTTTCCGGCAATGGCACCGTGGGCTATCGGATCGGGAAGATCCGCAGCTTCAGCTATCCGTGGACGCCCTCCACCTTGTTGCTGCTGGCCTCCGACGGGATCAGCACCCGCCATGACCTGGCCAGCTATTCCGGCCTGACGATGCGGCATCCTGCGGTAATCGCCGCGGTGATTCACCGCGACTTCAAACGCCATAACGACGACGCCACTGTGGTAGTGACCCGATATGCAGAAGAAGCAACGCATCGCCAGCATCCACATCCGTGAGGAAGTCGATGTCGTTGCCTGCCGCCAGAGTGCCCGGCGCGTCGCGGGCTGGCTCGACCTGCCACAGATCGAACAGATCCGCTTTGCCACGGCAGTGTCGGAGCTGGCGCGCAATATCTATCAGTACGCTGGCGGGGGAACCTTCCATTTCGATCTTTCGGCGGATACCCGAGGCCAGTTGAGCCACCTGTGTTTCGAGGCCATGGACGAGGGCCCGGGTATCGACAGCATCGAGCAGATCCTCGACGGCAGCTATGTCTCGCCCACCGGCATGGGCCTCGGCCTGCGGGGCGCACAGCGGCTGATGGACGAATTCGAGATACGCACTTCGTCCAGCGGAACGCAAATTCGTGCACGCAAGGTGATTTTCCCTGCGCGCCCATTTCCTTCCTCGTCGCAGACCAACGAGATTCGTGCCCAGCTGCAGGCCGAAGGTGCAGCTGACCCCTATATCGAGCTTCAGGTGCGCGGTACCGAGCTGCTGCTCACCACATCGGAATTGCAGAACAAGCAGATCGAGCTGGAAGCCATCAACGTGGAGCTGGAAAACACCAACAAGGGGGTGGTCGCCCTGTATTCCGAACTGGAGAAGGCCAACGAGGAGGTGCGCGAGGCCAGTGAGTCGAAGAGTCGCTTCTTCACCAATATGACCCATGAGATCCGCACCCCGATCAACATCGTCGAAAACATCAGCAAGCTGCTGCTCCAGGGTGTCGACGGTACGCTCAATCAGGAGCAGTACAAGCAGGTGACCTTCATCAGCGAAGCCGCTGCCGAACTCTCGGCCGTGGTGAATGACCTGCTTGACCTGTCCAAGGCCGAGTCCGGACGAATCGAGATCATTCCCGTGCGTTTCACCCTCGATGATTTCGTCCATGAGCTGCGCCAGTTCACCAGTGCCATCGCCTTGCGCTTCCCGTTGCTGCAGTGGGAAGTGGACAGCGCGCCTTGCGACGTGGAGCTGGAGACCGACCGGCACAGGCTGTTCCAGGTCATGCGCAACCTGATCGACAACGCCTTCAAGTACACCCCCAGTGGCAAGGTCTGCGTGCGCATCTACCGGCCGGACGAACAAAGCGTGGAGTTCCTGGTGGAAGACACCGGCATTGGTATCGCGCCGGAAAATCATGTCCGGGTGTTCGAAGAGTTCCTGCGGGTGCGTGGCCATGACCAGGCCAAGGTCCAGGGTACCGGCCTCGGCCTGCCGCTGGCTCAGCGCCTGGCGAGACTGCTTCACGGCGACATCAGCGTGGACAGCGCGCTGGGGCGAGGCAGCCGGTTCCTGCTGCGCATCGCTCGCTTTCATGACCGAGCCAGCAGCGAAGCGAGTAACCTCGACCTGTCCGGCGTCAGCATTCTGCTGATCGACGACAGCGAGGCGGATCGCTACTTCCTCGCGCGCCTGCTGCAGCCCTATCACCCGGTGATCTTCGAGGCCGCCAATGCGGCATCGAGCATCGACAAGCTGTTCGCCGTACGGCCGGACATCATCTTCCTTGACCTGGACCTTCCCGACATCGCTGGGGAGGACCTGTTGGAAAGCATGGATTGGAGCCTGCATTCAAGGGTTCTGATCTGTACCGCCAAGATTCTCGACGAGGCGAGCCTGGAGCGGCTCGGCCGCCAGAGCCGGGCGATCCTGCAAAAGTCCCAGCCGGACTACAGCGAGCAGGTGCTGCATCATGTGCGGCGCCTGACGGAGGAACAAAGCGATGGACACTAAGAGAGTCCTGATCATCGACGACCTCGAAGCCAACCGCTATGTACTGCGCAAGATCGTCACCAACGACCCGGGTTTCGAGATCATCGAGGCAAGGAACGGTGCTGAAGGCCTTGCCCTGATGATGCAAGGCGTCGATCTGGTGATCCTCGACATCAACCTGCCCGACATGACCGGTTTCGAACTGATCCAGGTGGCCGAGAAGCAACTCGGTCCGTCGCGCCTGCCCGCGATCATCAACATCTCCGCCACCTTCGTCAGTAGCAGCGACAAGGCCAAGGGGATCAATACCGGCGCCAGGGCCTACCTGACCCACCCGATCAATCCCGAAGAGGTGATGGCGACCATCGCCAGCCTGATGAAGAGCAACAGCCGCGTCGAAAGGCTCGAACGGCAGCGCAATCGGGCGAAGGCGCGCAACGAGCAGCTGAGCAGGGAGAAGATCATGCTGCAGCGCTTCATGCGCTCGTTCACCCACGACCTGCGCTCACCCTTGTCCGCTGCGGTGATGGCCACGGGATTGATGCGCAGCAACCCGTCGCGACGCACCGATGAACTCCTCGCCATCCTGGAAAACAACCTGAAGCGCATCGATGAGATGGTGGCCAACCTGCTGGACATTTCCCATGTCAGCGTAGGAGGTGGCATCAAATTGGTGGGGGCGCAGCTCGACCTGCCTTCGCTCTTGCGCGAAGCCGTAGCCAATCTGGCGCTGCACTTGACCAATCCCCTGGAACTGGAAATGGACGAGAACTCCGGTGTGGTGGTCTGGGATCGGGCGGCGTTCGTGCGTATCTTCGACAACCTGGTGGGCAACGCCGCCAAGCATGGCAAGTCGGGCGCACCGATCCGCATCACCCAGACCAGCAAGGACGGCTGGGTTCATCTCACGGTATGCAACGAGGGCCTGTTTCCGGATGACGTGCTGAAGAACCTCGCCACGCCGTATTTCATCTCTACCCAGAGCGATGCGAAGGGCTGGGGGCTGGGCCTGCCCATCGTGAAGGCCCTGACCGAAAGCTTCGGAGGCGGGGTGCAATTCAGCAACACCAATGACCTGGCCTGCGTCGAGTTGCGCCTGCCGGCTGCGATCGCCTCGGTCAGCCCGTAGTCGGTACCCCATTTGTAGGATGGGTGGAGCGGAGCGATACCCATCAACCCCGATGGGGCCACTGCGTGGCCTTGGCGAATGAATTCGCCCCTACAGGACTGTGCCGAAAGTGGGCCGAGAGTCACCCCTCGCCCTCTGGGAGAGGGGCCGGGGCGGGCCGCGTTCGGATGAGGGTGTGGCCGGCTAGCGCGGTGCCCAACCATTTCGCGAATGAATTCGCTCCCACAACAGCAGGCAGGACTGCGTCCTGCTTAGCGATTGAAATCGCACCCAAAGGACTGCGCCGAAGCTGAGCCGGGAGTCACCCCTCTCCCGCCTGCGGGAGAGGGGCCGGGGGATAGGGTTGCAACCGGCTGGCTCGGTGCCTAACCATTTCGCGAATGAATTCGCTCCCACAAGAGCGGGCAGGACTGCGTCCAGCATAGCGATTGAAATCGCCCCCACAGGGAGATGCGGAGGTGAGCCGAGAGTCACCCCTCTCCCGCCTGCGGGAGAGGGGCCGGGGGTGAGGGTGGCACCCGGCCGGCTCGGTGCCCGACCATTTCGCGAATGAATTCGCTCCTACAAGAGCGGGCAGGACTGCGTCCTGCATAGCGATTGAAATCGCCCCCACAGGATTGCGCCGGAGGTGGGCTGGGAGTCACCCCTCGCCCTCTGGGAGAGGGGCCGGGGCGGGCCGCGTTCGGATGAGGGTGTGGCCTGCTAGCGCGGTGCCCAACCATTTCGCGAATGCATTCGCTCCCACAAGAGCAGACAGGACTGCGTCCTGCATAGCGATTGAAATCGCCCCCACAGGACTGTGCCGAAAGTGGGCCGAGAGTCACCCCTCGCCCTCCGGGAGAGGGGCCGGGGGAGAGGGTTGCAGCCGGCCGGCTCGGTGCCGAACCATTTCGCGAATGAATTCGCTCCCACAGGACCGGATTCGTAGGATGGGTGGAGCGGAGCGATACCCATCAACCCCGAAGGGGCCACTGCGTGGCCTTGGCGAATGAATTCGCCCCTACAGGGCTGAGCCGTCTGGCGTCACCCCTCGCCCTCCGGGGTGAAGAGGCACGCTTTTGGAAGCACCGCTTCCAGTGCAGATGAACGCCTGAGCGCGAAGCGATCAGGCCGGGGCGCAGGGCGGGGGCCGGGGGAGAGGGTGGTGCAGGCTGGCTCGATGTCAGGCCATTTCGCCCTACAGAAAATCCAGGAAGCGCCTGAGACCACGAGTCGGCTGCTTGTCCTGGTGGATGGCGCGATAGAACACGCGTTTCAGCGGGCCGCTGGGGGAGGGCAGGGTGCACAGCTGTCCCAGGGCCAGCTCGCCACGCACCATGAGTCGGGAAACACAGGCGATGCCTGCACCGGCAATCACGCAACGCTTGATCGCCTCGCCGTCGGAAACCTCCAGCAGTTGGCGCGGGCTGCCCAGCCAGGGGCCGATCAGGTGTTCCAGCATGTTCCGGGTGCCCGAACCCGGCTCGCGCATGATCCAGCGTGTACTCGCCAGCTCCTCGGCTGTTGGCGCCTTCAACCTTGACAACGGATGGCTCGGCGCCGCGATCAGCACCAGTTCGTCTTCAAGCCAGGGCCGTACGTCGATGTCCGGGTGCTGCACCGGTCCTTCCACGAATGCCACGTCCACCGTGAAGTTGCACAACGACTCGACGATGCGCTCTGTGTTCTCCACCTTCAGTTCGAGGCGGCTGTCCGGCTCGGCCTCGAGAAAGGCCGCCAGTTTCTCCGGCAGCAGGTAGCCGCCGATGGTGGTGCTGGCGCCAATGCGTAGATGGCAGGCGAGTTGCTGCTGGAAGAGCGATTCCACCTCCTGGGCGCCTTCGAGGGTCGCTTGCGCACGGGGATACAGGCGACGCCCGTGCTCATTCAGCACCAGGCGCTTGCCGTGGCGATCGAACAGCCGCGTACCCAGCTGATGTTCCAGGTCCTGCAGGGACATGCTCGCCGCCGACTGGGTGAGGCTGAGTTCCTTGCTGGCGCGGGTGACGCTGCCGAGATCGGCGATGGCGATGAACGTGGCGAGTTGGCGGAGGGTGATGCGGCATTGCATATCAGCATTCCTGATATGACCAATAAGAATAGGTCGCTTCGTTTAGGTTATATGCCGCGGCAAGCTTGCGCTACCACAAGCGAGGTATCGCCATGCTAGTCCTGAGTCGCACTGAACGTTCGCCTTTCGTCCTCCTCGCCGGGGTCGGCGTCAGCTTCCTGCTGGCCGGCCTGGCGCTCTGGCTTTCCACGACTTCGGCCCTGCAGGGAATGGGCCTTGGCGCGCTGACCCTGGCCATGCTGCTGGGACTGCTGGCCGGCAACCTGTCTTCCGGACGCATCCACGACGCACTCGGCGCCGGCCTGCAATTCTGCAAGCAGCCGGTCCTGCGTTTCGGCGTCGCGCTCTACGGCCTGCGCCTGACAGTCCAGCAGGTCCAGGCGCTGGGCGTACAGGCCTTCGTCATCGATGCCGTACTGATCCTTTCCACCATTACCCTGGCGATCTGGCTGGGCACGCGGGTGCTGCGCCTGGAGCGCGAGACCGCGATCCTGATCGGCGCCGGTCATGCCATCTGTGGGGCCGCCGCTGTGCTTGCCAGCGCCGGGATGGTGAAGGGACGCAATGACCAAGTGGCCATCGCCATCGCCTGCGTGGTGCTCTTCGGCACCGTGGGCATGCTGCTCTACCCCTGGGTGTTCACCCTCGCGCCGACGCTGTTGGGCGACAGCCATGGCTTCGGCGTATTCACCGGGGCGACCCTGCATGAAGTGGCCCAGGTGGTCGCCGCCGGCCAGGCCATGGACCCGCAGGCAGCCGAGGCGGCCATCGTTGCCAAACTGATTCGCGTCTTGCTGCTGGCACCGTTCCTGTTGGGTCTGGGAGTCTGGCTGTCCCGCCGCAGCGCGCCGGGCCACGCGGTGGCTCCGGTCAAGGTGCCGCTGTTCGTCATCGGTTTCGTGGTCTGCATGCTGCTCAACTCCTGGCTGCCCTTGCCGCAGGACCTGCACCAAATGGCGGTCGGCGCGGATGACCTGCTGCTCGCCGCCGCCATGGGCGCGCTCGGTTTCAGTACCCGCCTCAGCGACCTGCGCAAGGCCGGACTCAAGCCCCTGTTGCTGGCCTTCGCCCTGACCGCGCAACTGATGATCGTCGGCGGTGTGCTGAGCCTGATCTGACCTCGCGGCACCGAGCCCGGGGAATCCATGCGAAGGACGCGCGCACTTGAAGTAATGAGGTAGAAATCGTGACACGTCGTCTTTCCGTTCTGGCCGGCCGCATGCGCAAGCTGGATGGCGGCAGCATGTTCGGCAGCCTGCCGCGCCAGCATTGGGCGGACTGGGTCGAGACCGACCCGGACAACCAGATCGCCCTTGGCTCGCGTGTCCTGCTGGTGCAGGAGCCCGGGCGGAATGTGCTGATCATGGCCGGTAGCGAACCCTTGCTCGCGCCGGTTCCCAGGACCTGCCGCTGCCAGCCGCAGCCGCTGGGCCTGCTCGACAGCCTGGCGCAGCGGGGGTTGGACGAGGACGACATCGATACGGTGATCCTGTGCCATGTACAGGCGTTGCTGCCGCCTGATGTTCGCAGCGCCTTCCAGGCCGGGGACCCGCCCCGGCTGCTCTTCCCCAGGGCGGCTTACGTCACCGGGGCGCGCCAATGGTCCCGTGCCCTGCGCCCGCATCCCCGCGACCGCATCTGGTTCGTGCCGCAAATCCTCGATCAGCTCGAATCGAGCGGTCGTCTGGAACTGGTCGAGGACTGCGCCTGCGACGTGATGGGGGAGGGCTGGAAGTTCCATGTCAGCGACGGCTACACGCCGGGACAGCTCCTCCCGGAACTGGAAATGCCCGGCGGGCCTGTGGTGTTCGCGGGCGACCTCATCCCCGGTTTGCATTGGCTGGATCTGGACATGGCCAGCGCCTTCGACCGCAATCCCGAATGCCTGGTCGAAGAGAAGGAGAGCCTGCTGGATCACATCGTGGCTGCGGGCGGCCGTCTGATGCTGGCGCGCGACCCGGCTGTCGCCCTGGCGAAAGTCACCCGAGATCGCCAGTCACGTTACTGCGCGTTCGATCACCATCGTTGCCTGGACCGGTGCGAGACCTGAGCGTCGGCTGCTTATACGGGAACTGGCCCGGTCAGCCCCGCAGCGCCTGCGTTTGCTCCAGCAACCAGTCGCGGAGTATCTGCATCTCCATCGAGCCAGCCAGGTCGCGGCGGCAGACGAAGTAGTGCCTGCGGTCGTTGGCAAGCAAGGACTCGCGGGTCGGTCGCACCAGCTTGCCGGCGTCGAGTTGTGGCTGGACGAGATGGCGCCAGGCGAGGCCGACACCCACTTCCTCCTGCACGGCGTCCAGCAGCATCGAGAAGTGGCTGAAGTCCATGGTCTCCTTGCCCGTCGATGCGTCGGCGCCGAACTGCTTGAACCAGAATGCCCAATCCACCGGTGCCCAGAGCCTCGCTTTCCAGTGGCTGGCACTGAGGTTCAGCAGCGTGACGCTCTTCAGCCCCTCCAGGGTGGTGATCTGCGGGTTCTGTGCGAGGAATCCCGGCGTGCAGACCGGGAATATCTCCTCGGAGAAGAGGTACTCGGCCACGTACTGGGGATGCTCTTCGAGACCCAGGGTCACCGCGGCGCCGAAGCGCTCCTGGTAGTCCGGGTTGGCGTCGGAACTGATCAGATGCAACTGAAGTTGCGGATGCTCGGCCCGCAGTTGCTTCAGCCGTGGCATCAGCCACAGCTGGGCGAAGGCGGTGGTGGTGATCAGTGCCAGATAATCCAGGCTGTTGCGGCGGAGCAGTTCGCGGGAGGTGGTCGCGATGTGCTGCAAGGCAGAGGAGGCTGCCAGGAACAGCGAGTGTCCTTCGCTGGTGAGTTGGACCTTGCGGTTGCCACGCAAGAACAGCTTCAAGCCATAGAAGTCTTCCAGCGTCTGTATCTGGCGGCTGACCGCTGCCTGCGTCACGCAGAGTTCCTCCGCCGCCAGCTTGAAACTGCCATGGCGGGCGGCCGCTTCGAAGGTTCGCAACGCGTTCAGGGGCGGAAGGAGCTGTCTGAGGTTTTTCATGGTTGCAGATGCCGAGCCGGGTACTTGAGGCAGTTAACCAAAGCGCAATCGAGAATGACAGATGCCCGCGATACAGCTGCCAGCCTCTAATCATTAGCCCTCGTTCCCACTTAACAAAAAGCTAAGTGAAACCCGCGCAAAACTCGTTTGTCAGCGGTTTGCCGTCTATCGATGATCGACCCCGGATCAACCAGTAGATGGGAGCAAGCCATGCGATTCGAAAACAAAGTTGTCGTGATAACCGGGGGTGCCGGCGGCGTCGGTCAGGCACTGGTGAAACTATTCGCTGCAGAAGGCGCACGCGTGATGATCTCGGACCTCAATGCCGAGGGTTGCCAGGCGATGGTCGAGCAGGCCCGCCAGCTCGGCGCAGAGGCCGACTGCCTGGCCGGCAATCTCCGGGAGAAGGAGTATTGCGAAGCGGTCATTGCGCGGACGGTGGAGCGCTTCGGCGGTGTCGACATCCTGCTCAACAACGCCGGCATCATTCCACGCGGCACCATCGAAGAGACCACCGACGACATGTGGTTCACCGCGATGGACGTCAACCTCAACGCGGTGTTCTTCCTCTGCCGCGCCGCGATCCCCCATATGAAACAGCGCGGCGGCGGCGCCATCGTCAACACGTCCTCGGTCTGGGGCACCTATCCGGGGCCTGGCCACGTCGCCTATTGCACCAGCAAGGGCGCGGTGGCTGCGCTGTCGAAAAACCTGGGCCGCGACTGCGCGCCCCTGGGCATCCGCGTCAATGCCGTGTGCCCGCATGAAATCAACACGCCGATGATCCGCAGCGGCTTCGAGCGCCGTGGCCTGGACCCGGACAAGGCAATCGAGGAACTGAACAAGACCGTGCCGCTGGGGCGCATCGCCGAGCCGGAGGACATCGCCGATGTGATTGCCTTCCTGGCGTCCGACCAGGCTCGTTACATCGCTGGCGAGACGGTGGAAGTCACCGGCGCCAAACCGGTTTCAGGCTGAGGAACGTCCATGATGCTGAACAACAAGGTGGCCGTCGTGACCGGCGGCGGACGTGGAATCGGTCGCGGGATTACCGAAAAACTGCTGCAAGCCGGTGCCCGCGTGCTGGTCGCGCAGCGCCAACCGCTGGAGGACAGCCTGGCTGCCAACCCGCAGGTAGCCTGGGTTGAGGTCGACCTGGCCGAGCGCACCGCGCCCTCGATCATTGCGCGGGCCGTCGAGGATCGATTCGGTGGCGCCGATATCCTGGTCAACAATGCCGGATTCATGTTCGAGCGCTCGCTCGACGAGATGGACGAAGAGGACTGGGATCGGATGATGGCCGTCAACCTCCGCGCCCCGGTCTTCCTGGCGAAGGCGTTGCTGCCGCAGTTGCGCGTGCGGGGCGGCAGCATCGTCAACATCGGCTCCATCGAAGGCATCGGCGCCAACCCCTGGCACACCGCCTATTGCGGTTCCAAGGCCGGCGTCCATGGCTTCACCCGCGCCATGGCCGTCGACCTGGGACGCGACGGCATCCGCTGCAACGCCATCGCCCCCGGGTGGATCAACTCGGACCTCAGCCACGCCTACATCGACGCACAGCCCGACCCCGCACAAGCCCGTGCCGGCCTGCTCAAGCTGCACCCGGTTGGACGTACCGGCGAGCCGGAGGACATCGGCAACGTCGTCGTCTTCCTGGCCAGCGAGGCGGCGGCTTTCATCACCGGCCAGGTGATCGTCGTCGACGGGGGACGAACCGCGAAGTTGCCGTTGCCGTTCTGAGTGGGGGTGCGCAGGGTCTGGAGGATGGTTGGTCCAGCGCGAGTCACCCTTCTCCCTTCGGGAGAGGGGTGGGGCCGCCCGGTTTACAACTCGCCATGCACACCCATTCATTCCGCGATTGCCGCAGGTCATCCAGGCCAAGCAACAGGTCATCCGCGCCCAACAGTGACAGGGCATCGCGCAGAAGCTGCAGGCCGGGCACCTGGCCGCCTTTGCAGGCTTGCCATTGCTGTTCGGCGGCTTGGCGAGGGTCGTCGAATTGAGTGCTGAGCTGGGCAATGCCGTGTCGGAGCATCAGCGGTTTCAGTGTTGCCAGCGGCTCTGAAAATGCGGCGAGGAAGTGCTCGATCAGATGAAGCAATTCCTCCGGTGGGATGGAGGGTGACTGGAGTCCGAAGAGGATGCCGGGTCGTCCACGTATTCGCCGATAGCCTGACAGGACGCCATAGCCCAATTGCAGCTCGGTGCGCATGCGCTGGAAGAAGGCGGGCTCGATGAGTTGCGCGAGCGCGCGCCAGGTCGCCTCGGTGAGCGTGTCCTGGCCGGGTTGGGCGCAGAACAGCAGGAGGACGTGTTGCGGGTCGGCGGTTTCGAAAGGTGTCCAGCAGCATCCGGCAGGATTGGGGGCCATCGAGGGAAGCGGACCGATGGATCGGCCAGGCAGCGTACGAGTCTGGGCGATGACCTGGGCCTGCGTGCGGGCATCCAGCCCAAACGCGAGCCCATCCCAGGCAGCCGACTGCCAGAAGTCATGCCATGCACACACCAGTTCCTCGGCGGTGAAAGTGGAATCCGCTTCTGTGCCCTGATCCAGTCTGTGGAACATTTGCTGGATGAGGATACCCCTGGGTTTCCCCGGCCCAGGCAATACGGACGATAGCGTCGGCATGACCCGGAGCCGTTCGAGTACGGCTTGCAGTGCCGATGGAATCACGCGAGCGATTCCACTGAAGGCAATCTCCCAATCCGTTTGCTGCTGGAGCAGGCGGATTTCCAGTCCGGCTTGCCGGGCTTCAGCAATGACTGGGGCGAGCCTCGTGCGCAGCATCGCCAGCAGTCGGGGTTGCGCAGGGATGGCCGAAGCGGCGCGCCAACGCAGGAAGAGTGCGCCCTGACCGCCGGGGCCGGGTGGATCAGGTGCAATCCGCAGGCTGGCTGGTGCGTGCTCGGTCAGGTCGGCGGGCGCAATGCGGGGCCATTCCTCCTCGCGCAGGAAACGGTTGGCAGGGGGGACCTGCCATTCGGTTGAGGACGCGCTGGGGGAGCGTGCAAGACCGCCGCGCAGATGCACCAGCTGTGCCGGCTTCAATTGCGCCAGAACGGCGGGGAGGGCGGCCAGTATCTTTCGGCCGGAACCAGGCAACTGCCGGTCATTGCACAGCCAGTGCCGCGCCACTGCCAATGGTCCCATGGATTCCAACTGACGCAGTTGCACACGAACGTACTCGCCCAACAAGGCGTCCTTGTCCTGCAGGCCGGCAAAGAATTCCAGCCAGCTGAACAGCAGGGCCACGGCATCCGGCTGGTCGGCGGATGGCGGTCGGGCCAGTTGCAGGTCGAGCTGCAGAATGGCCTGGCGGTCTCCGACCTTCGATGTCTTGAGGTCCAGCCGCTCTGCAATCCCGGCCTCGCGAAGATGGCCGAACCAACTGCCAGGTCCCTCATGAGCCAGCCAGAAGGCGATGAAGTCGAGGGCCATTTCGGCATCTCGCGGCAGGCTGTCGAGGACAAAGGCCAGGCTCAGGTCGGAGTCGGAAGGCGCGGGCGCAAGGCCTTGCCGCAGGGGAAAGAGGGCGGGTGTCGCTGGACGTGTCAGCAGCGGGGCACTGTCAAGCTGGGACGCGTGGCGCTGAGCAAGCCAGTGCAGTTCATGGAGCGGTTGCGGCCCCGCCAGCACCAGGGTCTTCTGACCGGCTCGGTAGAAATGGCGATGGTGTTCGTGCAGCGCCGCCTGGAAAGCCGGCTGGCGGATCGGCAGGCTGTAGCGATTGCCGGCATGGAAGCGCGCAGAAGGATGATTCCGGGGCAGGCTGGCCGCCAATGGCAGGGCGCTGCGCCCGTCGGCGCGTGACCAGGCGAGGAATTCGGCATGCAGTACCTCGCGCTCCCGCTCCTGGCTGGGCAGGGTCAGCGCTGGCGCGGCAATCATGTCGCAGAGCCGCGCCAGCCCGCCATCGAAGGCGCTGCGCGGCAGCTCGAAGAAGAAGTCGGTATGGCGCTCGCGAGTGGTCGCATTGACCTCGCCACCCTGGGCCAGGACGAAGGGAATCAGGCCCTGTCCCGAGGGGAAGTGGGCGCTGCCGAGAAAAACCAGGTGTTCGAGGAAGTGCGCCATGCCGGGATAGGCCTGCGGAGCATCATGGCTTCCGGCATGTATCCGCAGGGCGGCAGCGGCCCTGCCAAGGCCGGGCTGATGGAGCAGAACCAGCTCCAGGCCATTGTCCAGGCGGGTACGCAATGGGCTGGGTCCGGGGACGTGTCGGCTGTTCATGGTTTCAGCGGCTCGTGGCGATGAGCCGGCCATTCTTCTCGTTGCGATAGGTCAGTTGTTCCAGCGGCTGGGCGGCATGTTCCGCTTCCTCCCGGGCCGCGAGTATCTGGCCGTGGTGGCGCGACTTGGCGCAGACCGGGTCGGCGTTGCTGGCGTCACCGGTGAGCAGGAAGGCCTGGCAGCGGCAGCCGCCGAAGTCCTTTTCCTTCTCGTCGCAGGAGCGGCACGGTTCGGGCATCCAGTCATAGCCGCGGAAGCGGTTGAAGCCGAAGGACTCGTACCAGATGTGCCGCAGCGAGTGCTCGCGCACATTGGGGAACTGCACCGGCAACTGGCGCGCGCTGTGGCACGGCAGCGCGGTGCCGTCCGGGGTGATGTCGAGGAACAGGCTGCCCCAGCCGTTCATGCAGGCCTTGGGGCGTTCCTCGTAGTAGTCCGGGGTGACGAAGATCAGCTTGCAGGGGTGCTTCTCGGCGGCCAGCTTGGCCCGGTACTGGTTGGTGATGCCTTCGGCGCGTTCCAACTGAGCGCGGGTCGGCAACAGGCCGGCGCGGTTCAGTTCGGCCCAGCCGTAGAACTGGCAGATGGCGAGTTCGACGAAGTCCGCTTCCAGTTCCAGGCACAGCTCGATGATCCGCTCGATCTGGTCGATGTTGTGCCGGTGGATGACGAAGTTCAGCACCATCGGGTAGCCCGCCGCCTTCACCGCGCGGGCCATCGCCAGTTTCTGCGCGAAGGCCTTGCGCGAGCCGGCCAGCAGGTTGTTCACCGCCTCGTCGGCAGCCTGGAAGCTGACCTGGATATGGTCCAGCCCGGCGTCCTTGAAGGCTTCGATGCGCGCCTCGGTGAGGCCGATGCCGGAAGTGATCAGGTTGGTGTAGTAGCCCAGCTCGCGGGCGGCGCGGATCAGCTCTTCCAGGTCCTGACGAACCAGCGGCTCGCCACCGGAGAAACCCAGCTGTGCAGCGCCCAGCTCGCGGCCCTGGCGGAACACCTCGATCCACTGTGCCGTCGTGAGCTCCTCGCCCTGCTGGGCGAAATCCAGCGGGTTGGAACAGTACGGGCACTGCAGCGGGCAACGGTAGGTCAGCTCGGCCAGCAGCCAGA
>NZ_QJRF01000056.1 GCF_013393345.1 Pseudomonas taiwanensis | reverse complement strand
TTCCCCCAGTGGAACTGCAACTGCCGCAACTGCGCCGGCGTACGCAGCGGCAAGGTCCGCGCGCAGCCGCGCAGCCAGTCCTCCATCGCCCTCAGCGCCAATGGCGTCGACTGGGTGCTGTGCAACACCTCCCCGGATATCCGCGCCCAGCTCGAGGCCTTTCCGCCGCTGCAACCGGCCCGCCGCCTGCGCGACACCGGCATTGCCGCGATCATTCTGATGGACAGCCAGATCGACCACGTCACCGGCCTCCTGAGCCTGCGCGAGGGCTGCCCGCACCCGGTCTGGTGCACCGACATGGTCCACCAGGACCTGTCCAGCGGCTTCCCGCTGTTCAGCATGCTCCAGCACTGGAATGGCGGCCTCACCTGGAACCCCATCGACCTGGCCAGCCCGTCGTTCACCATTCCCGCTTGTCCGGGCCTGAATTTCACCGCCATTCCCCTGCGCAGCAGCGCGCCGCCGTACTCGCCGCACCGCGGCAACCCGCACCCCGGTGACAACATCGGCCTGTTCGTCGAGGACCTGGAGAGCGGCGGCAGCCTGTTCTACGCCCCGGGCCTGGGCCAGGTGGATGACGCGCTGCTCGACTGGATGCGCCGCGCCGACTGCCTGCTGGTGGACGGCACGCTCTGGCGTGACGACGAGATGCGCCACTGCGAGGTGGGCGACAAGCTCGGCAGCGAGATGGGCCACCTGCCGCAGAGCGGCCCGGGCGGGATGATCGAGGTGCTCGACGGCATTGCCGGTCCGCGCAAGGTGCTCATCCACATCAACAACACCAACCCGATCCTCGACATCGATTCCGCCGAACGCGCCGAACTGGAGCGCCACGGCATCGAAGTGGCCTGGGATGGCATGAGCATCGTGTTGTAACGGAGCCCGAGATGAACCAGATCGCCATGACGCCCGCCGAATTCGAACAGGCCCTGCGTGCCAAGGGCGCCTGCTACCACATCCACCACCCGTACCACCGGGCGATGTACGAGGGCAGTGCGACCCGCGAGCAGATCCAGGGCTGGGTGGCCAACCGTTTCTACTACCAGGTGAACATCCCGCTGAAGGACGCCGCCATCCTCGCCAACTGCCCGGACCGCGACACCCGCCGCGAGTGGGTCCAGCGCATCCTCGACCACGACGGCGCCCCCGGCGAGGAAGGCGGCATCGAGGCCTGGCTGCGCCTGGCCGAAGCCGTCGGCCTCCAGCGCGAGCAGGTGCTGTCCCAGGAACTGGTGCTGCCGGGGGTGCGTTTCGCGGTGGACGCCTACGTCAACTTCGCCCGCCGCGCGAGCTGGCAGGAGGCGGCCAGCAGTTCGCTGACCGAACTGTTCGCCCCGCAGATCCACCAGTCGCGCCTGGACAGCTGGCCGCAGCACTACCCGTGGATCGACCCGCGCGGCTACGACTACTTCAGGAAGCGCCTGAAGGAGGCGCGCCGCGATGTCGAACATGGCCTGCGCATCACCCTCGACCACTACCGCACCTGGGAGGCCCAGCAACGCATGCTGGAGATCCTGCAGTTCAAGCTCGACGTGCTGTGGAGCATGCTCGACGCCATGAGCATGGCCTACGAGCTGCAGCGCCCGCCCTATCACACGGTGACCCGCGAGCGGGTCTGGCACCGGGGGATTGCCCTATGAGCAACTTCGACCTGACACAGGTGCCCAGCCTGCGGCGTGGCTTCCGCCTGCAATGGGAACCGGCCCAGGGCTGCCACGTGCTGCTCTATCCCGAGGGAATGATCCGACTCAATGAAAGTGCCGGTGCCATCGCCGTGCAGATCGACGGGCAGCGCGATGTCGAGTCGATCATCCGCAGCCTGAGCGAGCAGTACCCGGATGCGCCGGACCTGGCGGATGACGTCGTTCAGTTCATGGAGGTTGCCCGTGAAAAATTCTGGATCGAGCTCCACTGAGCCCAGTGTCGGCCTGCCGCTCTGGCTGCTGGCCGAGCTGACCTACCGTTGCCCGCTGCAGTGCCCGTACTGTTCCAACCCGCTGGATTTCGCCCAGCAGGGCGAGGAGCTCACGACGGCACAGTGGATCGAGGTGTTCCGCCAGGGCCGCGAGCTGGGCGCTGCACAGCTGGGTTTCTCCGGTGGCGAGCCGCTGGTTCGTCAGGACCTGGAAGAGCTGATCCGCGCCGCCCGCGAGCTGGGCTACTACACCAACCTGATCACTTCCGGCATCGGCCTCACCGAGGCGCGCATCGAAGCCTTCAAGGACGCCGGGCTGGACCATATCCAGGTCAGCTTCCAGGCTGCCGACGAGGCGGTGAACAACCTGCTGGCCGGCTCGCGCAAGGCCTTCGCGCAGAAACTGGCGATGGCCCGCGCGGTGAAGGCGGCGGGCTACCCGATGGTGCTGAACTTCGTCATCCACCGGCACAACATCGACCAGATCGAGCGGATCATCGAGCTGTGCCTGGAACTGGAAGCGGACTTCGTCGAACTCGCCATCTGCCAGTTCTACGGCTGGGCCGAACTGAACCGCGCCGGCCTGTTGCCGACCCGCGCTCAGTTGGAACGCGCCGAAGGCATCACCAACCAGTACCGGGCCAAGCTGGCCGCCGAGAAGCACCCCTGCAAGCTGATCTTCGTCACCCCGGACTACTACGAGGAACGCCCCAAGGCCTGCATGAACGGCTGGGGCAGCCTGTTCCTCGACATCACCCCGGACGGCACCGCGCTGCCGTGCCACAGCGCGCGCCAGTTGCCGGTGCAGTTCCCCAATGTGCGCGAGCACTCGCTGCGGCACATCTGGTACGAGTCCTTCGGCTTCAACCGCTTCCGCGGCTATGACTGGATGCCCGAACCGTGCCGCTCCTGCGACGAGAAGGAAAAGGACTTCGGCGGCTGCCGCTGCCAGGCCTTCCTGCTCACCGGTGACGCCAGCAA
>NZ_QJRF01000055.1 GCF_013393345.1 Pseudomonas taiwanensis | reverse complement strand
TTCCCCCAGTGGAACTGCAACTGCCGCAACTGCGCCGGCGTACGCAGCGGCAAGGTCCGCGCGCAGCCGCGCAGCCAGTCCTCCATCGCCCTCAGCGCCAATGGCGTCGACTGGGTGCTGTGCAACACCTCCCCGGATATCCGCGCCCAGCTCGAGGCCTTTCCGCCGCTGCAACCGGCCCGCCGCCTGCGCGACACCGGCATTGCCGCGATCATTCTGATGGACAGCCAGATCGACCACGTCACCGGCCTCCTGAGCCTGCGCGAGGGCTGCCCGCACCCGGTCTGGTGCACCGACATGGTCCACCAGGACCTGTCCAGCGGCTTCCCGCTGTTCAGCATGCTCCAGCACTGGAATGGCGGCCTCACCTGGAACCCCATCGACCTGGCCAGCCCGTCGTTCACCATTCCCGCTTGTCCGGGCCTGAATTTCACCGCCATTCCCCTGCGCAGCAGCGCGCCGCCGTACTCGCCGCACCGCGGCAACCCGCACCCCGGTGACAACATCGGCCTGTTCGTCGAGGACCTGGAGAGCGGCGGCAGCCTGTTCTACGCCCCGGGCCTGGGCCAGGTGGATGACGCGCTGCTCGACTGGATGCGCCGCGCCGACTGCCTGCTGGTGGACGGCACGCTCTGGCGTGACGACGAGATGCGCCACTGCGAGGTGGGCGACAAGCTCGGCAGCGAGATGGGCCACCTGCCGCAGAGCGGCCCGGGCGGGATGATCGAGGTGCTCGACGGCATTGCCGGTCCGCGCAAGGTGCTCATCCACATCAACAACACCAACCCGATCCTCGACATCGATTCCGCCGAACGCGCCGAACTGGAGCGCCACGGCATCGAAGTGGCCTGGGATGGCATGAGCATCGTGTTGTAACGGAGCCCGAGATGAACCAGATCGCCATGACGCCCGCCGAATTCGAACAGGCCCTGCGTGCCAAGGGCGCCTGCTACCACATCCACCACCCGTACCACCGGGCGATGTACGAGGGCAGTGCGACCCGCGAGCAGATCCAGGGCTGGGTGGCCAACCGCTTCTACTACCAGGTGAACATCCCGCTGAAGGACGCCGCCATCCTCGCCAACTGCCCGGACCGCGACACCCGCCGCGAGTGGGTCCAGCGCATCCTCGATCACGACGGCGCTCCCGGCGAGGAAGGCGGCATCGAGGCCTGGCTGCGCCTGGCCGAAGCCGTCGGCCTCGAGCGCGAGCAGGTGCTGTCCCAGGAACTGGTGCTGCCGGGGGTGCGTTTCGCGGTGGACGCCTATGTCAACTTCGCCCGCCGCGCGACCTGGCAGGAAGCGGCCAGCAGCTCGCTGACCGAGCTGTTCGCCCCGCAGATCCACCAGTCGCGGCTGGACAGCTGGCCGCAGCACTACCCCTGGATCGACCCCAGCGGCTACGACTACTTCAGGAAGCGCCTGAAGGAGGCGCGCCGCGATGTCGAACACGGCCTGCGCATCACCCTCGACCACTACCGCACCTGGGAGGCCCAGCAACGCATGCTGGAGATCCTGCAGTTCAAGCTCGACGTGTTGTGGAGCATGCTCGACGCCATGAGCATGGCCTACGAACTGCAGCGCCCGCCCTATCACACCGTGACCCGCGAGCGGGTCTGGCACCGGGGAATCACCCTATGAGCGATTTCAACACGCACCAGGTACCCAACCTGCGGCGCGGCTTCCGCCTGCAATGGGAGCCGGCCCAGGGCTGCCACGTGCTGCTCTATCCCGAAGGCATGGTGAGATTGAACGAGAGCGCGGGGGAGATCCTGCGGCTCGTGGACGGACAGCGATCAGTGGCGCAGATCATTGTCGATCTGCGTCGGCGTTTTCCCGACGTTCCCGGCTTGGACGAAGACATCCTGGCGTTCATCGAGGTGGCCCATGCCCAGTTCTGGTTGCAACTCGAAGCCTGAAAACCAGCCAGGGCCGCCGTTCTGGCTGCTGGCCGAGCTGACCTACCGTTGCCCGCTGCAGTGCCCGTACTGTTCCAACCCGCTGGATTTCGCCCAGCAGGGCGAGGAGCTCACGACGGCACAGTGGATCGAGGTGTTCCGCCAGGGCCGCGAGCTGGGCGCTGCACAGCTGGGTTTCTCCGGTGGCGAGCCGCTGGTTCGTCAGGACCTGGAAGAGCTGATCCGCGCCGCCCGCGAGCTGGGCTACTACACCAACCTGATCACTTCCGGCATCGGCCTCACCGAGGCGCGCATCGAAGCCTTCAAGGACGCCGGGCTGGACCATATCCAGGTCAGCTTCCAGGCTGCCGACGAGGCGGTGAACAACCTGCTGGCCGGCTCGCGCAAGGCCTTCGCGCAGAAACTGGCGATGGCCCGCGCGGTGAAGGCGGCGGGCTACCCGATGGTGCTGAACTTCGTCATCCACCGGCACAACATCGACCAGATCGAGCGGATCATCGAGCTGTGCCTGGAACTGGAAGCGGACTTCGTCGAACTCGCCATCTGCCAGTTCTACGGCTGGGCCGAACTGAACCGCGCCGGCCTGTTGCCGACCCGCGCTCAGTTGGAACGCGCCGAAGGCATCACCAACCAGTACCGGGCCAAGCTGGCCGCCGAGAAGCACCCCTGCAAGCTGATCTTCGTCACCCCGGACTACTACGAGGAACGCCCCAAGGCCTGCATGAACGGCTGGGGCAGCCTGTTCCTCGACATCACCCCGGACGGCACCGCGCTGCCGTGCCACAGCGCGCGCCAGTTGCCGGTGCAGTTCCCCAATGTGCGCGAGCACTCGCTGCGGCACATCTGGTACGAGTCCTTCGGCTTCAACCGCTTCCGCGGCTATGACTGGATGCCCGAACCGTGCCGCTCCTGCGACGAGAAGGAAAAGGACTTCGGCGGCTGCCGCTGCCAGGCCTTCCTGCTCACCGGTGACGCCAGCAA
>NZ_QJRF01000054.1 GCF_013393345.1 Pseudomonas taiwanensis | reverse complement strand
CGCAATGAAGTTTCATTTGATGCAAACAGGTGTAATCGGTCGTCGTTATGAGCTGGAAGCGGGTATGGCTGGGCAGCGTCCTGAGTTGTATCAGCGCTTTCTATCCGAAGTGCGTGATTACGTTCGTCTGGCGGATGAGCTTGGTTATGCAGGCTATTGCCAGCCTGAGCACCACCTGCAGATCGAAGGTTTTGAGATCAACAACCATCCCGGCATGTTCAGTCTCTATGTGGGCCTGCATTCCAAGCGGATGAAGGCCGGCATCATGGGGTACACCCTGCCGACCCATAACCCGGTGCGTATCGCCGAAGAAATCGCCACCCTTGACCACATGCTCCAAGGGCGCCTGATGGTTGGTTTCACCCGTGGCTACCATGCGCGCTGGGTCGACTCCTATGCTGCGCGTCCGGGTGTCAGCGCCACTACGCCGGACAACGCCAAGGCCCGCGACGAGCAAGATGCGCTGAACCGCGAAGTCTTCGAGGAGTCGCTGCAGGTCATCAAGAAGGCCTGGGCCAATGACGTGTTTAGCCACAAGGGCAAACACTGGGAGTTCCCGCCAAATGGCGGCTCTGCCGGTCACCCGGCCTATGCCAGCATGGGCAAGGGCATGGATGCAGATGGCATCGTGCGCCAGATCGGCATTGCGCCGAAGTGCTACCAGAGTCCCCACCCGAAAATTTACGGCGGCTTTGCCGGCAGCATGCGCACCGTCGACATGTGGGCCCGGGAAGGCGGCAAGCCAATCGTGCTGGCTTCCGACCTGGACTTTTGCGATGCCCTGTGGACCCGCTATGCCGATACCGCACGCCAGCACGAGCGGGAGGTTGCCCGTGAGGATGTTGCTGCCTGGGGCGGTTTCCTGATGCTGACCGATGACAAGGACAAGGCCAAGCAGTTGATGGCCGAGCATAAGTGGTTCTGGGACAAGTGGTTCATTCCGTTCGGCCAGAAAATGCCGAACGTGCTGATCGGCTCGGCTGACGAGATCGCCGATCAGATCGGCCGCGCCCACGACCGCCTGGGCTTCAACGAGCTGTTCCTGATGTTCGGTCAGGGTCACCTGGACCCGGAGCAGAACAACGAGGAACTGGAAAAGTTTGCCAGCCTGGTGGCTCCTCGCTTCGCGACCAAGGATGCCGAAGGCACGCTGGTTTAACACTGGCCAGTGCACAGTTGAAGCAGGTCGGAACTAGTCCTACCTGCTTCGATTGTAACGACCTGATCAGCCCGAGATGCCGTGAAGGTATTAAGGGTGAACGCAACGCGAATTTATCTGGAGTTGCATCATGAGTGACGTCACCACAGAGAACGTACGAGACGCGATCGATCCGCAATGGTTCAGAACCGTTCTGGGCCAATATCCCACCGGCGTATGTGCCATTACTGCGATGGATCAGGACGGTAGGGTGTCGGGTATGGCAGTTGGGTCGTTCACCTCGGTATCGCTTAATCCTCCTTTGGTGGCGTTTCTGCCCGATCGCAGTTCCACCAGTTGGCCGAAGATTGAGTGTGCCGGTAAGTTCTGCGTCAATGTGCTAAGTAATCAGCAACTGGGTGTCTGTAAGCGCTTTGCTTCCAAAGCGGAAGATAAATTTGCCGGGCTGGAATACGAGCTATCAAACAATGGCTCCCCAGTGCTTGCGGGCGTGGTGGCCTGGATCGATTGTGACTTACATTCCGTTCAGGAAGCAGGTGATCACTATATCGTCATTGGTGCAGTTCGTGAGTTGCAAATCGAGTCCCAAGATTCTGCTCTGCTTTTCTACCGTGGCGGATATGGTGGTTTTGCATCGCTGTAAATTGAAACTAGCAAGTTGCTGCATGTCGGTTATGCGCAAGGCTCGGCCGAACCTTGGCAAGATTGCGCGAAACTCGTTTGAGTCGCGTAATCTAGGTGCGAGTAATGTTTACCGGAATTATTGAAGCGGTTGGTTTGATAGGCTTGATCGAGCCCTGCAATGGTGATCTGAGGGTCTTCGTTCTGACTGGGACGATGGATTTGAGTGGTATGGCGCTAGGGGAAAGTGTCGCGGTCAACGGTATCTGTCTGACAGTCGTCAGTTTGCTGCAGGATGGTTTCTGGGCTGATGTCAGCCAGGAAACGCTTAGCCGCAGCAGTCTGGCGGGGCTGCGACACGGCGATCGTGTCAATCTGGAAAAAGCGCTTAGGGCGGACTCGCGGTTGGGCGGTCATTTGGTCAGTGGACATGTCGACGGACTCGGCAAGGTGGTTTCGCTGTCACGTGACGCGCGCTCATGGCTGATTCGCATCCAGGCGCCTGCAGCGCTCACCCACTATATTGCGGAAAAAGGCTCGATTACCGTAGATGGTGTCAGTTTGACGGTCAACGCGGTGGCAGTCGACTGCTTTGATCTGAATATAGTGCCGCACACCATGCAAATGACCATCATGTCCAACTACCAAATCGGCCAGCAGGTCAACCTCGAAGTTGACCTGATTGCACGGTATCTAGAACGCCTTCTGGCCGGTCGTCAGCATGAAAGACCGGGCGGAGAGGGTGGGCCCCCTTGGAACTTTGCAAGTGTTTGTAAATGCGGGCTGAATCAGGCAACTCATGATGCGCCGGCAGTGTGAAATTCTGCCCAGCAATTGATCAACGTTGTTGTTGACTTTTGTCGATCGCGGTACCATCTTTTGGTATTTAAACGGTGCCGAGCACATAATTAAAAGCGTGCAGAAGGCTGCCAGAGTAACAACTGCCTTCTGTCCGTAGTGGAGGACGCTCAATGACAAAAACAACAGAATGGTTTGAGGTTTCCCCAATAGGCGACCTCATCGTACGAGGGGCGCATTTGCAGCCAGCACGGGATGCGGTCGTTTTCCCTGAGGAAAGACGCACCTACCGGCAGTTGTGTGACAACGCCATACAGGTGGCCCGCGGTCTTATAGCTCTTGGAGTTCGTCCCGGTCAGCATGTTGGGCTGATGTCCGCCAACAGCCCTGAATTCATTGAAGGTTTTCTCGGCGCGGTGATGCTCGGGTGTGTAGCGGTGCCGATCAATGCCCGGCACAAGGCCAGCGAGATTGGCTATATCATCGAAAACGCCAACCTTGTCGCTTTGCTGACTACTGCAGACGACAGCGAGTACACCAATTTCACTGCGCTGTTCTGCGATGCATTGCCCTCATTATCTAAGGCTGAGAACCCGGCAGCCTTGGTCCTGCCAGAAGTACCCTGCCTGCGTAGTACCGTGTTGCTCAAGGGCGAGTGCCGTAAGGGGTTTGTCGGACGTTCGGAATTCGATCGTTTGGCACAGAGCATCAATGCGAACCAGGTGCATGAGGCTCGCTTGCGCGTGCGTATTCGCGATCTGGCACTGTTGGTCTACACCTCTGGCACAACGGCCAACCCCAAGGGCTGCATGCTGACCCATGAAGCCATTGTACGCGGCTCGGTGCAGCGTGCCCGTTCACGGTTTGCCACAGACGAACACCATGTTGCCTGGAACCCAGGTCCGCTGTTCCACATTGCAGCGATCGCTCCCTTCCTCGGCGTGATTGGAACCCTTGGCACGTACCTAACCGATACCTTTTTTGAGCCCGGGCGAGCCATTGCCTTGATGGAAAGGGAAGGGGTGAGCATGGCTTGGCCTTGGTTCCCCGCCATCGTACAGGGCCTGCTTGATCACCCTGATTTTGATGTCGGCAAACTGAGGTCGCTGCGCAAGATTATGCTGATCGGCCCTCCTGCTCTGGTCAAAACGGTTCAGAAGACCTTTCCGGACGCTGAGCTCTTCCAAGCCTGCGGCATGACCGAGACTGCCGGTATCTTTGCTCTGACCGACGCCGACGAAACGGCAGAACAGCGCGCCAACACTCAGGGGCGTCCTGCGGTTGGAATGGAGGTACGCGTTGCCAGTCTTGATGGAAACGGCGATGCCGCACCTGGCGAAGTAGGTGAAATTCTGGTGCGCGGCTTCTGCATAATGGAAGGCTACTATCGCGACCCAGTGAAGACCGCTGACACTTTGGACAAAGATAGGTGGTTGCATACCGGCGACCTCTATTTGCGCACTGAGGACGGCAGCCTGGTATTCAACGGTCGCCTCAAGGATATGCTCAAGGTCGGCGGTGAAAACGTCGCAGCTATCGAGATCGAATCTTACCTCTGTGAGCATCCCTGCGTGGCCATTGCGGAAGTGGTTGGCAAGCCTGATCCGCGCCTGGACGAAGTGCCGGTGGCTTTCGTCGAGCTTAAGCCGGGCAAGACTGTCGAAGCTGAAGAGCTGATCGCCTTCTGTAAAGGAAATATCGCTAACTACAAGATCCCTCGGGCTGTGCATTTCGTTGAGCCGGGTACCTGGCCTATGTCAGCAACCAAGGTTAACAAGCGTGCACTGCGCAGCATGCTGACCGACTAGGCCGCAGCGTAGCGACGGGCGCTGTTGCAACCTGATCGTAGCAGAACCGAACGGAGTATCTGGATATGGAGCAGAGTAGCGAATGTTGACACTCGAAGAGATCGGAACCTACGCAGAGGGCTTTCTCGAGTCCGTGCTGGACGGCGAGCCGTTATCTGATCGGGACGCCGCGCTAATTGGCCTTGCGGTCCGAATCTCACCTTCGGCCCTGGATATGCAGGGGACGCAAGACTATGTGCGGCGGGCATTGGATGCCGGTGCGAGCGCGGCACAGGTGCATGAAGTACTGGTGCTGGTCTCTGGCCTAGGAGTGCACACCCTTATGGTGGGCTCGTCTACTGTGGCCGCGGTTTTGCGTGAGCGGGGCGATCTGTCCATCAGCGCGCCGCTGGATAGCCTGCGCCAGCAGCTTTGGGATCAGTATGTCGGTGATGACCCGTTCTGGGGCAGCATGGAGCAGCAGGTGCCCGGTTTTCTGGACGCGCTGCTCCGTCAGTCGCCCGAGGCCTTTGAGGCATTCTTCAAATACTGCGCGGTGCCCTGGAAAACCGCGGCACTGCGTGCGTACCTCAAGGAGCTGATTTCCTTGGCGGTGGATGCCGCACCATCGCATCGCTTCATGCCGGGGCTGCGCCTGCACCTGGCCAATGCAGTGCAGTTGGGCGTTGGGCGCAAAGCTATTCTGCAAGCTCTGGAGATTGCCGCGGATGCCCCGCTGCACCGAGGGATCGCCTAAGTCACTGTTAGGAACGGCGGAAGAGGGTGCCGTAGGTGCGCAGCGATAATAAAGCCCAGATACTGACGTCTGACGCTGGTTTCTGGTGGTAGATCGAAGCACAGGGAAGTGATCGCCGGACCTGAACCGCCATCTGTTCCCTACGCGGAAGAAGGCGAGGTCATGTCATTTGCGCCGTCAACGGCCGTTCCACGCGCATTTGTGCTGTTCGGGGAGGGGATATTCAGCCTGCCGCACACCATGTACCTCTTTAGGGCGATGCGGTGCAATGCTTGTTGGGGATCGATCTGGGCAGAGCATGCCTGATTGGCTTTTGATGAGCGGGTGCACAGGCCCATGAATCGATGAGCCTTTTCAGGACTGCGAACAGGGTGTTATTCGGCGAGATTGCTTTCAATTTCGATGAGCTCCGCTGGTCAGCAGCCATTGGGTGCTGACTGCCATAACCACTGTGGAGCGCAAGCGCGGCCGGAGTTTTTCCCTGTTTGCCCGCATCCCACTGGAATTGTGGATTCCACGCCATTCGGACACTCAGCCCGCGCTGATCCGGACATCTGTTCCACAATCATTCTGACAGGCAGTCTGTGCGCAGCGACGCAGGGTTGGCATCGTTTGTCGTAGCTGCCCGGCGGCGTCAATCTCCGCGGCTACTTGCGCATCGACTCGCCTTTGAGCCGGATAAGATAAACGCTCCAGGAGACATCTTTACTTCGAAAAAAGGTGACCGATGGTGGTGTAAATCCTGTGTGACTACCTGCCGGAGAAGTGTCCGAATGGTCGCAGAATCGGTGTTCGGATGCGCGTTAAAGGGGGAAGAGTCAGCGCGGAATCCGCAAAAGCACGCCGTAGGTACTATCCGCAAGACAAGATTTGCTGATCCGGTTGCCCACCGCTGAAGGATGACCCCACCCCGATTCGCAGGGATGGCTGGACCGTCAACGCGCTAAGGCTGGGGGTATGAGCCGGTCAATAAAGGCTCGATTCTTCGACATTGTATTTGCCGAATCGCGAGGTGACTATGTTGCTGAGTGCTGCCCGCACAGTACCTCACCTCACCTCACCTCACCTCACCGCCCGCTACTGAGTGCCTCGGTAGGTGTTATCGAGGCGCCGCCTGAGCCGCCTGAGCCGCCTGAGCTGCCCGGGCCGCGAGAGCGCTGAGTGCGCTCGCGTCACCACGTGTCGATGAAGGGGCGCCTCTTGCCCTGCCTTGGCCCCACCGTCTTTAACGACTGCAGGCAACGTGCAAGCCACTGGCGTGATGTGGCCGGATCGATGACGGCATCAAACTCAAGCGATGCGGCGACACTGCTGGCCTTCCCGCGCTGGTAATAGTCATTGACCAACTTGTCGAACAGGGTCTTCCGTTCCTGCTGGTCGGCAATGGCTTCCAATTCGTCGCAATAGGCAAGTCTGACCGCGCCTTCAAAACCCATACCGCCAAACTCGCCGGTCGGCCAGGAAGCAATGGACAGCGGTGCGTGGAAGGAACCGCCGGTCATCGCCATGGCGCCAAGACCATAGCCCTTGCGCAGTATCAGACTGAATAGCGGCGTGGCCATATTCGCGGCTGCTGCGAATAGCCGGCTGGAGTGGCGCACAAGCGCTGTTTTCTCGCTCTCCGGACCGACCATGAAGCCGGGGGTATCGCACAGGCTGAGCACTGGCATATCAAAGGCATCACAGAGTTGAAGGAAGCGCGAGGCTTTGTCTGCAGCATCGGTATCGATGGCCCCACCGAGGATCTGCGGATTGTTGGCTATCACTCCAAGCGGACGCCCTTCAATGCGTATGAGTGCGGTGATCATATTGGCGGCAAACTGCTCGCGCAGCTGTATGGCAGAGCCGCTATCCGATAGCGTCTCGATCACGGACCACACGTCATAGGAGCGCAGGCGGTTGTCCGGCACGCTGTGGCGCAACCCTCGCTGGTCAGCAGATTCCCAGTGCTCAAGCGACCCCTGAAAATAACCCAGCAGCTTTTTGGCTAGCGCGGTGGCCTGCGCCTCGTCATCAACCACACAATCTACCACGCCGTTCTTAGCCTGCAGATTGACCGGGCCAATGTCCTCCGGCGCATACACACCCAGTCCCGCGCCCTCGATCATTGCTGGACCAGCCATGCCGATATTGGCATCCCGGGTGGCAATGATGATGTCACTGCAGCCGGCCAGCACTGCATTGCCGGCAAAGCAGCGACCGCTGACGATGCTGATGCGCGGAGCCAGACCACTGAGCTGGGCAAATTGCAGGAAGCTGGGCATGTTCAGCCCGGTTGCCCGGGTAGCATCGTCGTTGTCCCCTGGCCGGCCGCCTCCCCCCTCGGCATAGATGATCAGGGGAATTTCCAGCTCGTTGGCGATACCGAGCATGCGCGACAACTTCTTGTGGCTCATGATGCCCTGTGTGCCGGCCAGTACGGTGTAGTCGTAGGCCAGCACCATGCACCGGGCTTGTGGGGGCTGGAACTGATTGCCATTGACGCTGGCAACCCCTGCGATCAGACCGTCCGCTGGTGTCGAGATGGCCAGTTCCTGTTCGGAAAAGCGGCTGCGCTGGGCGGCAAATGTAAGGGCCCCATATTCAATGAAACTGTCTGCATCACACAGGTCTGCTATGTTTTCGCGAGCAGTGCGCTTGCCTTTTGCATGCCGGCGCGCCACTGCCTGAGGACGCGACGCATCCTGGCCGAGGGCGTGGCGTGATAGGACCTCGGAGAGGTCCGCTCTGGCCGTGTCCAGGTCAACCGCGTGTAGCGATCCGCTATCGATCGAATCGACATCGGCCTCTTGAAGATAGAGCAGGGCTTGGTTTGCGGTAACGGCCGAATGCATGTCCACACTGACGCGACGGATAATCCCGCTAGCTGGCGCGCTGATTACATGCTGCATCTTCATGGATTCGATCATCGCCAGCGCCTGCCCCTTGTGCACCGGCTGGTCCTCGGCGACATGCAGTTCAATCAGCAGGCCGCTCATGGGGGCGGTAATCATTCTCAGACCATCCAGAAAATGCTCATCTGGATGTGCTGTGGGAGCAGGACCGGATGACTCGGTAAAGAACTGCTGTGGATGCTTCTGGCTCGGACTGCGAATTAGCTGCCCCAGGTGCTCATCAATAAAGCGGGTATACACCTGGCTCTCGACCACCGCAGGGTGGCAAAGCAGGTTCTTGAGAAACTCGATATTGGTTTCGACACCTTGTATGCGTGTTTGACAAAGGGTGCGATAGACGCGCTGAGCGAGCTCGCTGAAGCTTCCGGAAGGGCTGTGCACAATCAGTTTAGCTAGCAGCGAATCGTAGCGGGGATTGATGCTGTACCCGGCGTAGCCAAAACTGTCGACTCGAATGCCGGGGCCGCCCGGCGGCTCGAAGATGCTGAGCGTGCCGCCACTCGGCAGTACACTGCCGTCGGGCTGCATGCTTTCCATATTGATGCGTAGTTGCATGGCAAAACCCTGCGCAGGAGGAATGTCCGCCTGTTGCAGATGCAGGCTGCGTAATGTCTCGCCGCCGGCCAGGCGCAATTGCGCCTGCACCAGATCAATCCCGGTGACGGCCTCGGTGATGGTGTGTTCCACCTGCAGTCGCGGGTTGGCTTCTATGAAGAAGAAGCGACCGGTTTGCTCATCGAGCAGAAATTCGAAGGTGCACAGGCTGCTGAGGCCAACTGTGCGGGCCAACCTGAGTGCGGCATCAATCAGTGCTTCGCGTAGGTCGCTGCTGAGCGACGGACTCGGGGCAATTTCCAGCATCTTCTGGTGCTTGCGTTGCAGGCTGCATTCCCTTTCCCACAAGTGGCTCACTTCTGTGCCGTCACCGATCACTTGCACTTCTATATGCTGTGCGCGGGCCACCATTTCCTCGATGTACAGCTCATGATCGCCAAAAGCTGACAGAGCCTCGGCGCTGCACTGATGGAAGGCTTCTTCCAGCTGATTGGCATCGCGCAGTATTCGCATGCCACGGCCACCGCCACCGGCAATCGCTTTGAGCAGCGCTGGGTTTCCCGCTGGCAAATTGGCAAGAAAAGCGCGAGCTTGCTCTAGATCGATTGCGCCGTCGGTTCCAGGAATAACCGGAACTGCGCACTGCTTGGCCAGCACTCTGGCACTGGCCTTGTTGCCAAGTCTGGCGAGGACATCCGCAGACGGGCCGACAAAGCGGATATTGGCGGCTTCACATTGTCTGGCAAATTCCGGCTGTTCACTGAGGAAGCCGTAGCCGGGGTGGATGGCATCACAGCCATGCTGGCAGGCCAGGGAAATCAGTTGCTGCACATCCAGATAGGCCGCTACGCCAATACCTTCGAGGGGAATGGCCTGGTCGGCAATACGCGTATGTAGGCATCGCGCATCATCTTGCGGGTACACCGCGACGCTTCTGATACCTAAGTCGGCTGCGGCACGGGCAATACGGATGGCCACCTCTCCGCGATTGGCGATCAGAAGCTTGTTGATCATGTTTTGCCCTTCTTAATACAAAAAAAGGCCGAACGCTTGGCGCCCGGCCCCGGTGCACTTGGGTAGACTTAGCGTCCCTTCCATTCCGCTTTACGTTTCTCGACAAAGGCGTTACGGCCCTCGAGTACATCTTCGCTGGAGGCATATTCCTCGATCGACTCGAAACGGGTTGCCAGAGCAACTTCAAGCGGGTAGTCGAGGCGGCTCATTGCCGCGTCTTTGGCGGCTTGGTTGGCTAGAGGGGAAGCGGCCGCGACCTTTTCCGCCCAGCGCATGGCTGCTTCGGCAAGGTTGGCCGGCTCGACCACTTCATTCACCAGGCCATAGCTGAAGGCGTCCTGGGCGGACATGCGATCCCCGGTCAGGATCATGGCCATGGCAATGCGCTGCGGCAGCTGACGTATTGCGCGGTGAACGACGCCGCATTCGCCGATAATGCCGGCCTTGGTTTCCGGCAGGCCGAATTGAGCATTGTCTGCTGCAACGATGATGTCGGCACACAAGGCCAGCTCGAAACCACCGCCTAGCGCATAACCCTGAACAGCGGCAACCAGTGGCTTCTTTAGTTTCACCAGCGGGCCACCAATACCGGTCAGACCACCACCGACAGCCATGCGCGATACACGTTCAGTACCGCCACTGATATCACCGCCAACACAGAACGCGCGGTCACCCTCTGCAGAGAGCACGGCGACCCAAACTTCCGGATTGTTGTTAATTTCATGCCAGGCTTCAAACAAAGCCTGATCCATATCACCATTGATGGCGTTCAGAGACTTGGGACGGTTCAGCCGTACGTGAGCAGTATGGCCTTCAATGTAGAAGTCGACGTTAGACATGGCTCTTATTCCTGTATTTTTTTCGCCGGGGTCAGAGGGGTCGTCCGCTCTGAGCGGTAGAGTTTTATCGACTCCTTCAGACCTATTTCGGCAAGCTTCTGTTTGATTTCCAGCACCGAGGGCGCCACGTGTAGCAGTGCGTCCATCTCGGCTACCGCAGCTCCGGCAGAACGGAAGCCCATCGCTTCGGCGGCACGGTTGATGGACAGCTTCTTGATTCGCAGAACTTCGGGTGGTGTCAGGGCAATGCGCTCGGCGAGACTTTCGACACACTCAATGAGCTGGTCTGGGGGCACGCTATGATTGGCCCAACCCCACTCGACTGCAGTTTTCCCATCAATGCTGTTGCCAGGTACGAAAGCTAACTCCTTGGCCCGCTTGGCTCCCACCAGTGGTACCCAGAGGGGGGCAATGTAGCCGCCCCCAATCGGGATCGTCGGCTCACCGATCTTGGCGTCATCGGTCACAACGGTGATATCCGCATACACGCAGATCTGTGTGGCCCCCGCGATGCAGTACCCGTGAACAGCGGCGATGATCGGTTTGGGGTGATCCCACATCGCAACATAGCGGTCCACATTCCGGCGCAGACGTTCCCGATCAGCGAGCGGATCGGGTACGAGACTGCCGTAGCCGTTTGCCTTACCAACTTGGCCTATGTCGTAGCCAGCCGAAAAACCGCGTCCTTCTCCCCGTATACCAATCACAGGGCCGCCTTCAGTTGCGAGACGCTTAAGGGCATCAGAAAACTCGTCGAGCAATTCGTTTGACAGCGAATTAGCACTGTCAGGCCGATTGAGAATCAGCCAGGAAATTTTCTCCCTGTGCTCGATGCGGATGTGTTCATACGGGTAGGAAGACGCGGCGTTCATATCAGCTGCGTCCAATCGGCAGGGTTTTCTTCACATGGAAGTCCTTGTCGCCGGTCACGCGCAGCTCGCGGCGCTTAAACTGCCATTTGCCATCCGTGCGCACGATGACATCGTGATACTGGCCCCACACATGGCTGTCAGGCATATCACGGTTGTAGCGGTGCCATGCATAGAGAACAGAGCGCACGGTGGCTTCGTCCGGACCGGTGAAGTCGACGACGATATTCGATACATGGTGGCTAGTGGCTTTGAAGAAGGAGCCAACGCCTTCAAGAGTCTTGGCGTAGGCTGCGCGTCCCTGTGCGCCGAAGCCGCCGGGGCCGTAGATGACCTCACAGTCTTCGGTGAATAGGGCAGCCAGCTCGGCTGCCTGATTCATGTCGAGATGGAAGGCATAGGTGAACAGCAGGCGCTCAATGGCCTGGGTGTCGATAAGTTGTTGCAGCTGGGTTTCTTGGGTCATGTTGTTCTCCTCAGTCAACGTTAGAGTTGACTGATACTATTTATTTGTCAACGCGAGTGTCAACTTTCATTTCTTGCTTTCTGTCGGGGCGGCCCGCGCATCCCTTGGCGGCAACGATCCCTGATGCTGTGGCCGGGGTTAGGCGGTGCGGGTAGGGAGGGCTTGATGGAGGTGTTTGAGTGGCTGGGGAATGGCACCTCCGGTCATTCCTTCTATGCTGTCATGTGTGGAGTAGACAGGCTGAAGTGTTCTATTCGGGTGTCTGGTGGCAGTGCTGCCAGCTTCTGCGCTTGTAGCGATGTGTCCGAGAGCTAGAGGCCTGTCATGCCAGCTACTTGGTGCAGATGGGCTTGTAGCGTGAGCGGTGCCTACGAGGGCCGCTAAGTCCAAGCGCTAAGCCAATGCCTGTCAGTCTGTAAGGCGCCGCGTTCTGTGGCGTGAGCGCGCTGCGTTCCGCTGGTGCTTACATCTTCTCGGCCTGATTGCAGGGCATCGAACGACATGAGTTGAGGATCGTCGGCCGATGAAGTCTTCGTCTTGGCATCGTTCAGGGCCGCGTAAGCTGCCGAGCCCTGCTCGCAAGCGCAGTGGCATAGCAATGAGAAAGGGCATTGGCGCTGAACGGATTCCGGTTCTGGTCGTGCGCAGTGTCGGAGCGGGCGGCCTGCAGACTTCTATTTGGTGAAGCAGTCAATGGCGCACCACATAGGTGCTGCCTTGCGGCCATTATTCGACTCGCGCAGGGTTCTGCGAATCGATAGCGCAGTGCTCCACTGCGGGCTGCCAGGGCTGAGGGGGGGTACTCGCCACCGCCGTAGTTTGCGCCAGAAGCGTCGTATTGCCGGTGCTTACCTTATCAAGAAGGTCTGCGCTTATGACAGTCGTCTGAAGGCCTGGATGATTCGCTTCCAGGGGGTAAGGACGAAACACTTGGCCAATTGCCTGGGCTGGAAACGTTTGGTCGAGAGCTATGGGAAGCCACATAAACCCATTGATTTACATGAAGTAATTCCCCGATGTATGTCCCTTTGGGCAGCTAACGCCATAGCCTTCCTTCCCCCTTCATACGCTTTGCGCGTCTCGGCAGCGCGACCGCTCCACCGTCAGCTGAGAGGCATCTCCCACCTGAATTGCGTTGGGAGAGGGAGTTATCAACGCTGGAGTTGACGAGGAGGTGCTCGAATGGTATATCAACGTCGGAGTTGAAAAAGTGAGGTAACGGTTGCGATGGGGTTGGGCGCAATCCAGAGGAGAGTGGTGACGTACTGAAGCGCAGGCTGGCGTGCTGTTGGCCAGTAAAGGTCCGTGGACAGGAGAAGCAGAAATGCAAAAACAACAAAAAGAAATTGCAAGGTTTGGCAAGATTCAGTTTGGTCAAAAGAAGCTGAGAGCAGCGATCGCCCTTGCGACGATTTTCTCATCTGGTGCATCGCAGGCAGTCACTCTGAAGGCCGACCAGGACTGGACGATCAACTTCGATACGTCCCTGCAGTGGCTCGCAGGCTGGAGGGTTGAGGGGCGCGACGCGCGTATCGCGAACAATCCGAATAACCACGCCGCCGATCACAAATTTGATCGCGGGGAAATGGTTACGAACCGTGTTCAGGGATTGTTCGAGTTGCAGGGTGTCTATCAGGATAACTATGGTTTTCGTGTGTCTGCTTCGGCTTGGAATGATTTTGCTTACGACGATGATGTCGAAGTACGTCCGGGGTACCTGCCGACCTATAGCGATGGCAAATACAGCAGCCATACTAAGAAGTACCACATCCGTGGTGCTGAGTTGCTTGATGCTTTCGTTTTCAGCAACTTCGAAGTCGCTGACCACAACGCATCTGTACGGCTAGGTCGCTTCAGTCAGCAGTGGGGTAACGCAGTATTCTTCGGTTACTCCGGTATTGCGTTCGGTCAGCATCCCGTTGACTTCATCAAGGGGTTTTCTCAACCTGGCTCTTCCGTCAAAGAGTTGATCCTGCCGCGTACGCAGGTCTACGGCAGTTTCGATATCAATGATGAACTGTCAATCGCCGCACAGTATTTTCTCGAGTGGCGTCCCAATCGTTTCCCCGAAGGGGCTACCTATCTGGCGCCTGCCGATATTCTCTTTGAGGGGCCGGATGTCGGCGGTAGCGTAGTGCCAGGCGCTGTTGTTGGTAAGAGCGATGATCCAGATGATATCAACGGCAACTTCGGTGTCCGCTTGGACTGGACTCCGGCCTGGGCTAATGGTGATCGCATTGGCTTTTATTATCGCCAGTACGACGAGCCGGAACCTGTTGCAACTCTGAACTTCCCTCAAGTTGAATTGAAGTACGCCGAAAAGTCAAAAATGTACGCGATGTCCTACGAGACCGCGATTGGGGCTAACAGCCTCGGCTTCGAAGTGAACTATCGTCAGGATACCGCGTTGCAATCCGTTTTCCCTTCCGAAGTGGCGAAAGGTGACTTGGTTAACGTGTTGGCTAACTCTTTGATCAGCCTGCCCGGCAACTCACTCTGGGACGCGGCGACCGTCCTCGGTGAAGTGACCTACACGCATCTGACTAAAGTGCATGACAAGGACATCTATAACGGTGAGGGTTATGCCTGTAAAGGTAACAGGAGTGATGGCTGTGGTACAGACAATGCAGTTGCAGTTGCGCTGCTGTTTGAACCGTCCTGGCTGCAAATCCTTCCATCCACTGACATAAGTCTGCCGATTTTCGTCCAGTATGGAGTTACCGGAAATCCGGCCTATGCAGCTGGGGGGTTTTATGCTGAGGACTCCGTCATTGCCTCTATTGGCGTGAAAGCAGCTGTGGCCCAAAAGCATTATTTTGCTCTGCAATATCAGGACTACTACTGGAATCCCACTGGTCGCATCGTTAACGGTGCACCTGGCGGTGATATATATGCAGGTGGTAACGGTCCCACTGGTCTGAATGACAAGGGCTGGGTATCGCTTTCCTACAACACCTCGTTCTAAAAGAGGGCCCAGCCTAGCGAGTCAAGCATCCAGTAATACTTACAAGCCTTACAGACACACTTGTTCCGATAATCACAAGAAGGAAGACAGCCGTGCTGAAAAAAACAATTATTGCCGGGCTGGTGCCTGCCCTGGCACTGTGCTTCGTAGGTAGTGCCTTGGCTGCCGTATCGGCAGAAGAGGCCAAGCGTCTTGGTGCGGATCTGACCCTGCATGGCGCCGAAAAGGCCGGTAATGCAGATGGTAGCATTCCAGAATACACAGGCGGACTGCAGCCGGTTCCTGGCTACAACCGGGACACGATGCAGACTTATATCAATCCTTATAAGGATGAGAAGCCTCTGTTTTCCATTACGTCCGCCAATATGGAGCAGTATTCGCAGTTCCTCACCGAAGGTACTAAGGCTACGCTGCGTAAGTATCCCAGCTACAAGCTCAATGTGTACCCAACCCACCGTTCGGCGCGTTATGAAGACTGGGTACTTAAAAACACTCAGGTGAATGCGACGACTGCCGAAATGACCGGCGAGAACACGGGCGATGGCATTAAGGGGGCGGGGCCTGACGGTCTACCCTTGCCGGGTGTTCTCTTCCCGATCCCGAAGAATGGCTATGAGGTGATGTGGAACCACAAGCTGTCCTTTGCCCCGGCGATCATGCACCAGCACAACCAGGGCTTCGTGGTTGACTCCAAGGGCGGTGTGAGCGTGCTGTCCACCCCAAACCAGTACCACATGCGCCCCTGGTATGACCATAGCGGCAAGCTGCGTCAGGAGTCAAACGGCGCAATTCTATCGTTCTCGGCACTGCAAACCAGTCCGCCGCAATCCGCGGGCGTAACCTTCCTGAACTTCTATCTGCCGACCGCCGACAACGGTGGTCAGCTGGTATGGTTCTACACTCCGGGTCAGCGCCGTGCACGTCGTGCGCCGGACTTTGCCTACGATCTGCCGATCAGTTCTTACGGTGGCGTACTGATGTGGGACGAGCTCTTCGGCTTCGTCGGCCGCATGGATCGCTTTGACTTCAAGTTGGTCGGTAAGGAGGAAAGGTTCGTACCCTACAACGCCTATACCCTGACTCAGGACGTCAATCCGCGTGACGCACTTGGTAAGGAGCACTTGGCTCCGGAAGCCCTGCGTTTCGAAAAACATCGGGTATGGATTGTCGAGGCCGATCGTAAGCCAGGTGCCCGCCATGTATATAGCAAGCGCCGCTTCTATATCGACGAAGATAGCTGGCAGATTGTTGCTCTGGAAACCTACGATAATGCCGGTAAGCTCTGGAAAAACGGTTTCATCGAGAGTTTCCCGACCTACGACGTAGGTGGAGTTAATAACAACACGTGGGCTTTCAATGACCTGGTTTCAGGCAACTACATGCTGATCAATGCCGGTGCTTCACAGCCTGGCTACTGGAACCGTTCCTATACTGCTATGGACGGTTTGCGTATTGCACTTACTCCGCGTGCAGTTGAAGCTCAGGGTGTTCGTTAACAGCTGAAGGACTTCTGGCGGGGGTGTCAACCCCCGCTAGGCTCCAGCTTTCTTGTAAGTAATCGAGTTCACTTCTGCTTACTGTGTGAGTTTTCTGAAAGTCTTTCGTGCACCAATGGCTTTGCTTAAGCAAAGAAGAGAACCCCGTATGAAAAATAAATTGAATAAGCTGCTCAGGGTGTTTGTCCTTCCTTTTGTGGTTTTGTTCGTGTTGGCTTCATCATCAATGGCCGATTTCAAAGATCCTCTGGATTATGGCGCCATTGAACAGAAAAAGCCTCTGAATAAGCCCTTTATTGACAGTGCGAAAAGCGGGCATACATTAGTCGTGGTTGGGCCGCGAGGCTTGATTCTGTATTCCAATGATGGGGGAGGGAAGTGGGCTCAAGCCCAGGTTCCTATACAGAGCGACTTAGTTGCCATTGATATGGTCAACGAGTCAAAAGGTTGGGCAGTTGGGCATGATGGCGTGATTCTCGCCACTACTGATGGCGGCGCCACATGGGTCAAGCAGCTTGATGGTCGAATGGCCAGCGAGCAGTTCATCAAATACTACAGTAAGCGTCTCAAACAGGGCGACAGCAGCGTTGAGAAGGCCCTTGAACTCACCGAGCTCAATTATCGAGATGGTCCGGCCTTACCCTTTCTCGATGTCTGGTTTCGTGACGAGTTGACCGGTTTTGCCGTAGGTGGATTCGGAAACATTGCGCGCACTGATGATGGTGGCAAGACTTGGACACCATGGACGGACCGCATTGCCAATGAATCCGGTTTTCACCTCACTAGCGTCGTAGGCGTTGGTGATGATGTCTTTATCGGCAGCGAGCGTGGAGTGTTGTTCAGGTTGAATGCTGAGCGGCAGTTTTTCGAAATTATTGAAACCGGGTATTCCGGTAGCTTTACCGGAATTACCGGCGCTAATGGGCTGATCATCGCTTATGGCGTGGGCGGGGCGGCGTACCGCAGTACAGATCGAGGCAATACATGGGCGGAAGTCAAGGATCTGCAGGGCTCAACCATCAACGATGCTTTCAGACGGGCCGATGGCAAGGGTTATATATTTGCCAGTCAATCTGGCAAGTTAATCATTAGTGACAAGAACTTTGCCAATCTTGAGGTGATCGACTCCGGCACACCCGTTAGTTTCACTTCGATTCTCGAAGTATCGGATCGTGAGTTGCTCGTTACTGACTTGCAGGGGCTTTCGAAGGTTTCGCTGGTGGATCACAAGATGACCAGAGTCACGTCTCAGGAGTAATGTCAGATGTTAAGTAATAATAAAGCTGCAGCAGGGCCTGGTTCGGATGTGACTGCCGGCACGTTTGACCGCTCATCAGGAGCCTTTCACGAGCGGCTGTTTTTTAACAATCGCATATTGTTTCTTCTGGTCGGAGTTTTTGTAACGCTCTGTTTCGGTTTTCAGAGTGCGAAGCTTGGTGTAAACGCAAGTTTTGAAAAAATGATGCCCTCATCCCATGAGTACATCCAGAACTACCGCGCCTTTGCAAATAACCTGCGCAGTCTAGGTAACGCAGTTACAGTGGTGGTGGAGAACAAGAATGGGTCTATCTACGACGCCGAGTATCAAAAGACGCTGAGCGAGCTCAATGACAGGGTGTTCCTGATCAATGGAGTCGACCGGGCATTCGTACAATCCCTGTGGATGGCCTCGGTGCGCTGGACCGCGGTAACCGCAGAGGGCTTTGACGGCGGTCCGGTCATGCCACCGGATTATGACGGCTCGCCCAAAAGCCTTGAGCAGCTTCGTGCCAACGTCGAGAAGGCCGGGTTGAAAGGCTCCCTTGTAGCTATGAACGAGCGCTCCAGCGCGATGTTCGTGCCCTTGATGGAGCGGGACCCGGTAACTGGTCAACTTCTTGACTATAAGGCTTTTACAGACAGCATCAATGCAATCAACGCAGAATTCCAGAGCCGGGGCGTCGAACTCCATGTCATCGGTTTCGCCAAACTGGTCGGTGACTTGATTTCCGGCCTTATGGAAGTGCTCAGTTATTTTGTTGTGGCTGCCGCGGTCGTATCGGTCATCGTTTACTGGTATTCGCGTTGCTTGACCAGTACCTTAATCGTGGTTGGCACTTCGCTGATTGGGGTGATCTGGCAGTTGGGGATCATGCAACTGTTCGGCTTTGTGCTGGACCCCTTTTCGGTACTCGTGCCTTTCCTGGTTTTCGCCATCGGTGTGTCCCATGGCTCGCAGATGATGAGTGGCATCATTCAGGACATCGGCGAGGGTGCCGATCGCTATGTGGCTGCGCGAATGACCTATAGGCGGCTGTGTCTGGCTGGCTTTGTGGCGCTGGTAGCCGATGCCTTAGGTTTTGCCGTGATCTCGGTGATCGATATTCCTGCTATCCGTGATTTGGCCCTACAAGCCACTGTTGGTGTCGCGGCGCTGATCATCACCAACTTGCTGCTCATTCCAGTGGTACTGTCCTTCACCGGTATCAGTGCCCGCGCGGCCCAGCGCGCTTCGAAGGTTCTGCACGGCGAGCACCTTATGGTCAGGTGGCTCGGTGATCTTGCTGAAAAGCGCGTTGCCCGCTTGGTGCTGATCAGCGTGGCAATTATCACAACTGCTAGTTTCATCCATGGTCAGAAGATAAGCATTGGTGATTCCGGGACCGGTGCCTCCGAGTTACGCGCGGATTCAATTTATAACAAAGATGTAAATTACATCCGCGAAAACTACGGTTTGTCGAAAGATATGTTTGCGGTGATTGTGACGACGCCGGAGGGTGGCCTAGGTAACTTTGAAACCCTGTTGCAAATTGATCGGCTGGAACAGCAGCTGAGTGACTTGCCTGGTGTGCAGATCACCGAATCCGCAGCCAGCATGGCTCGCAGGCTCACTCCGGCAGGCTTTGAGGGCTCGCCCAAGTGGTACACCATCAGTCGTAGCCGCTATATCACCAATGACGCGGTAGACAACGTGTTTACCGCACGTCCAGGGCTGATCAACGATTCTCGTACAGTGGCACCGATCATTGTCTATCTGAGCAATCACAATGCCGAAACCCTGCAGCGCTTGACGCAGGTTGTTGAGGCGTTTGCCGCCGAAAATAACAATGAAGATCGGAAATTCCTGCTGGCCGGCGGCAACGCTGGTGTGGAAGCTGCCACTAATCAAGCAGTGGAAAAAGCCAGCTTCGAGATGGAAGTACTAGTTTACGCAGCAGTAGTTCTGCTCTGCTGGATAACTTTCCGTAGCTGGCGTGCCGTGCTGGTGGCGATTCTGCCGCTGATTGTCGTGACCATTCTATCCAAATCGTTGATGGTCCTGCTGGGAATCGGACTCAAGGTGGCTACCTTGCCAGTAGTAGCGCTGGGTGTGGGGATCGGCGTGGATTACGCGCTTTACATGCTGACTGTATTCCTAGCGTTTCAGCGTCAGGGTATGTCGGTCAAGGGAGCTTACACCAGTGCGCTGGCGTCTACCGGGCAGGTGGTGCTGCTGGTAGGTGTTACCTTGACAGCAGCGGTGGGTACCTGGATATGGTCTCCGATCAAGTTCCAAGCCGACATGGGCCTGCTGCTGGCCTTCATGTTCCTCGGAAATATGCTTGCGGCACTGATTATGGTCCCGGCGCTGTCCGCTTATTTGCTGGCACCTAATAAGGTTGAGCCCGAAGACTCCGTTGGGGTCGAATCAGATAGCGATCTTGTAACTAAGCACGTCGCCCAAATGTCGACCCTGTGAGCTGTCAGGAGGATTAGCCGCTGCTGGCTGTAGCAGGCGTCTAAGGGGGCGGACACGTCAAAAGCAACGTGCCCGCCCTTGTCCGGGCGTTCAGCGATAAAGGTTTGGGCGTTTTTTTTTGCCCTGCAAATCAACATGAATGTTGACATCCGGTGTTTGGTTGTCTGATAGTCAATCGATACGAGCCACAGCAGGAACCGAGGAGGCGCAATGAAGTTTCATTTGATGCAAACAGGTGTAATCGGTCGTCGTTATGAGCTGGAAGCGGGTATGGCTGGGCAGCGTCCTGAGTTGTATCAGCGCTTTCTATCCGAAGTGCGTGATTACGTTCGTCTGGCGGATGAGCTTGGTTATGCAGGCTATTGCCAGCCTGAGCACCACCTGCAGATCGAAGGTTTTGAGATCAACAACCATCCCGGCATGTTCAGTCTCTATGTGGGCCTGCATTCCAAGCGGATGAAGGCCGGCATCATGGGGTACACCCTGCCGACCCATAACCCGGTGCGTATCGCCGAAGAAATCGCCACCCTTGACCACATGCTCCAAGGGCGCCTGATGGTTGGTTTCACCCGTGGCTACCATGCGCGCTGGGTCGACTCCTATGCTGCGCGTCCGGGTGTCAGCGCCACTACGCCGGACAACGCCAAGGCCCGCGACGAGCAAGATGCGCTGAACCGCGAAGTCTTCGAGGAGTCGCTGCAGGTCATCAAGAAGGCCTGGGCCAATGACGTGTTTAGCCACAAGGGCAAACACTGGGAGTTCCCGCCAAATGGCGGCTCTGCCGGTCACCCGGCCTATGCCAGCATGGGCAAGGGCATGGATGCAGATGGCATCGTGCGCCAGATCGGCATTGCGCCGAAGTGCTACCAGAGTCCCCACCCGAAAATTTACGGCGGCTTTGCCGGCAGCATGCGCACCGTCGACATGTGGGCCCGGGAAGGCGGCAAGCCAATCGTGCTGGCTTCCGACCTGGACTTTTGCGATGCCCTGTGGACCCGCTATGCCGATACCGCACGCCAGCACGAGCGGGAGGTTGCCCGTGAGGATGTTGCTGCCTGGGGCGGTTTCCTGATGCTGACCGATGACAAGGACAAGGCCAAGCAGTTGATGGCCGAGCATAAGTGGTTCTGGGACAAGTGGTTCATTCCGTTCGGCCAGAAAATGCCGAACGTGCTGATCGGCTCGGCTGACGAGATCGCCGATCAGATCGGCCGCGCCCACGACCGCCTGGGCTTCAACGAGCTGTTCCTGATGTTCGGTCAGGGTCACCTGGACCCGGAGCAGAACAACGAGGAACTGGAAAAGTTTGCCAGCCTGGTGGCTCCTCGCTTCGCGACCAAGGATGCCGAAGGCACG
>NZ_QJRF01000053.1 GCF_013393345.1 Pseudomonas taiwanensis | reverse complement strand
AGCCCGCATCACGCCGCCAGGGCATCACGCCTGTGCAAGCCTCGCTCCTCAACCATGGAGCCTCACAGGAAGCACAGCGCAATGGACAGGTTGGTCAAACGGTCGATCTTCGACCCCGTCAACGAGGACCAGGTGGAGGATCCTTTCTTCGCCGTCTCCAAAGTCGATCGGGCATTGGACGAGCCCTGGCAACTACCCGGGCTCGAGCGACTGCTCAGCGAATGCGGCATCGATCCCAACGACAGACAGGAGGAATACTGTCGGAACCGGATTCTCGAGCACGTTCGCAGCGGCGACTGGCTGCTGATCAGCCGGCGTCCATTCAAGCCCCTGAGCGGAAAACGGCCCTCCTTGGCCGACGACCTGGCCTGGTTTGGCGCGCCGGTTTCCGCCCCGCCCGCTCCCGCTGAGCCCAAGCTACCGCCCGACTGGAAGCCCTTCACGCATACCCCCAAGGCCAAACTTCGCATCGCCTTACGCATCGGCGTGTTCTTCGACGGCACCTACAACAATGCCGCCAACGCCGCCCTGGGCCTACTCTGCGGCGCCCAGCACGCCATCACCGAGGACGACCTGGACGCCAGCTGCAAGCCCTATATGCGCGACCCGGAGAGCAGCTATGGCAATGGCGTGACCAATATCAGGCTGCTCCATGACCTGTATCCCGAAACCCAGAAGCTGCCGGCCACAGCCAAACAGGGCTATCGACGTATCTATGTCGAGGGCAGCGGCACCCGCGTGGGTGAGGAGGACAGTCTGTTCGGCGCAGGCACTGGGCGTGGCGCCACTGGTGTGGCGGGAAAGGTGCAGCAGGCCTTTAAGGATATCCGAAGGGTTTGCTACGACTTCATCGACGAAAACACCGACTATGAAATTGAGTCGCTGACCTTCGATATCTTCGGTTTCAGCCGAGGCGCAGCAGCGGCCCGGCACTTCGCCAACCAGATCGCCAAGGGCCGCAATGGCCCCCTGGGCATGCTGCTCCCCGATACCAGCGGCACCTTCAGCCACGACCTGAGCGGCCGCTACGGGCAAGGAGTGCAGGTGGCCGTTATCGGCCTGTTCGACACCGTGGCCTCCACCGCTGGCCTTGCCAACCTGGGCAATGTGCGCAGTGCCAGTACCCCAGGCCTGCAACTCTACCTGGCACCTGCCCATTTCCCGACAGTGGTGCACCTGGTGGCGCGGGACGAATACCGCGCCAACTTCGCCCTCAACAGCACCGAGCCCGAGCACCGCGAAATCGTTCTGCCTGGCGTCCATGCCGACCTTGGGGGCGGTTACCTGGCCGAAGCAGAGGAAACCCTGCTGGTCAGCCCCATGCAGGCGCTGGACGTCCCCTTGCACACCGATGTGCGCAGCACCTCCATCCACCGCGATGCCGAGCGGGCCCGGGACGCCTGGCTGGCCAAAGGCTGGCCAGCCCACATGCTGACCATCGTTACCCCCGAGGCGCGGCCGCTGCCACTCGATCCGACTGACCGCCTGGCCCCTCCACGCAAACGCGTCTATGCCGCCCTGCAACTGAAGCGCTCCGTGCGGGGCGAACTGTCGCGGGTCTACCTGCGGCTGATGCATCAATTGGCCCGGCAAAAGGGCGTGAACTTCGACGATATCCCTGACCGCTCCGACACCCAATTGCCACTTGAACTCCAGCCGCTCTGCAACCGATTCATGGGAGACGACTACAGCACCACCCCCGCCGAAGAGCAGTTGTTGCGACTGCACTACATCCACTGCTCGGCCCACTGGAACCCGCCTGTAAGCCTGCAGGGCCGGACCCCACGCACGGGGGTCGCCCTGACCTTCATCAATGCCCCCACCGCCGATGGCCGGCGCGTGCGTCACCCCCATGCCTAGCACAGGAGCCTGATTCGATGCGCCATTTTCTTCTGATAGGCCTGCTGCTGGTCAGCGGCTGCCAGGCCATGGACCCGCTTTCCGGCGCTCATGACGATCACAACCCCTGGTGGAGCCTGGGTTTCGCTCATCCGGCCTATATGAAGGTCTGGGTCGAGGACAGTGCAGTCGTCGATATCCGCGGTCGGTTGTTCCGGAATACCGGCGGCGGCATTGCTGCTGGCGATGAGCCGGAGGATGGCACCGAAGCCGCCCGCGGCTGGCGGGGCGGCGCCGGCCCCACGGGAGTCGCCGTAGTCGGTGCGGACCTGCCCCAGCGCATCTACGTGCGCTGGCAGTCCATCGTCGAGCCGCAGACCTACCGCGCCTGGGTGGACATCCCAGAGGAAGCGCGGCAGATCATGCGCGATTCCGTGGCCTGGCGCTGCCCGGAGAAACCCCAGTGGGTCTCAAGCTATGATGCCACGCTGTACCTGGGCCTGGCCCCGGGCGGCATCATCCAGGTCTGGGTCTATAACCGCTGCTACCGGTCGGTCAAGGTGGTTCGCGCCCAAGCCGAGGTGGAGCCGCTGGGACCGGATCAGGGACGTAACGAGGGACGCTATGCCTACAAGCCCAGCGAGAAGGCCAAGCGCTATATCGAGCGCTTCGGCATTCCGTACGGGAGTTGGTGATGCGTACTGTCCTTACCCTGCTGGGCCTGCTGCTGGTCAGCGGCTGCCAGGCCATGGACCCGCTTTCCGGCGCTCAGGACGATCACAACCCCTGGTGGAGCCTGGGTTTCGCTCATCCGGCCTATATGAAGGTCTGGGTCGAGGACAGCGCAGTCGTCGATATCCGCGGCCACCTGTTCCGGAATACCGGCCGGGGAATTGCCGCTGGCGATGAGCCGGAGGATGGCACCGAGGCCGCGCGCGGCTGGCGCGGCGGAGCCGGCCCCAGCGGCGTCGCGGTGGTCGGCGCTGATCTGCCCCGACACATCTACGTGCGCTGGCAGTCCATCGTCGAGCCGCAAACCTACCGCGCCTGGGTGGACATCCCGGAGGAAGCGCGTCAGATCATGCGGGACTCCATTGCCTGGCGCTGCCCACAGAAGCCAGACAGAGTCTCACGTTACCGAGCGTCGCTCTATCTAGGCCTGGCTCCGGGCGGCATCATCCAGGTCTGGGTCTATAACCGCTGCTACCGGTCGATCAAGGTGGCCAGCGCCAAGGCCGAGGTAGAGCCCCTGGGGCCACATCTGGGCCAGTCAGGCGGTCACTACTATCCCCTGTCGGACGCTTCCAAACGCTATATCGAACGCTTCGGCATTCCTTACGGGAGCTGGTGATGCGTACTTTCCTTACCCTGCTGGGCCTGCTGCTGTTCGCGAGCAAGCTCGCTCCTACCAATCAAAAATCGCTTTCCGGCAGTTGCGATGGTGGATAAAAAGAGCGTTATCCACCCTACAAATTTTCCCAGCCAACCTGAAGTCACCCTCTCCCCCGGCCCCTCTCCCAGAGGGCGAGGGGTGACTCGCGCCTGCACCACCCTGCCCACACGAGCGCTATACCTTGTGGGAGCGATTTCAATCGCGAAGCAGGACGCAGTCCTGCCCAACAGACTTCCCGCCGGCCTGATGCCTCCCTCACCCCCGGCCCCTCTCCCGCAAGCGAGCGAGGGGTGACTCGCGCCTGGACCGCCCTGCCCACACGAGCGCTTCACCTTGTGGGGGCGATTTCAATCGCGAAGCAGGACGCAGTGCTGCCCAACAGACTTCCAGCCGGCCTGATGTTTTCCCTGTAGGAGCGAGCTTGCTCGCGAATGGGCGGGCTCGGGCTGTTCGCGAGCAAGCTCGCTCCTACCAACCCGCTACCACTAACACCATTCACCCGAACCCCACTCCTCTCTCGGCGGTCGCAGCTTCACAGACACCCGAGGAGCGATGCCATGAAACACCACGATTGGGAGATGCTCGAACTGCTCCTGCACAAGGTCCAGGAATCCGCCCACGTCGCCTATGCGCCGCGCGAGTATGTCGCCGAGCTGGTGGAGGATCGCCAGGCTGCTGGCCAGGCGGTGGGTGGCAACCTGGATCAGTTGAAGATGCAGGCGGCCGATTACGAGTCGCTGCTGTTCAACAACGGCTTCATCGAAAGTCGCCCCGAGGACCAGGGAGGCAATGGCGAGAATTTCGTGCTCACCCCGCGCGGAGTGCGGCTGCTGGAGCTGATCAACAGTAGCTTGCCCGCCAACCTGCAGTATCGGCAGATGCTCGATGCGCAAGGGGAATCGGCACTGGAACCGGGGGTTTTCGACCATATCGCCGCCCAGGCGGCGCGCGCCTGAGCGACGTTGCTGCCGCCGGTATCAATAGACTGGCGGCGCTTCCGGCAGGACTTCCGGATCAGGGATGTAGGGCATCGCCCAGGGATCCAGGTTGCGACCCTCGCGCTGCAGGTCGGCGCGGGCCTGGGCGATCACCCCCGCCAGCCGCAACGGGTTGGCGTACTGGGTGCTCTGGATGTTCTCGATGGACAGGACCTGCTGCCCGTGCAAGTCATGGACCGTGAAGCTGAAGCTGTCGTCCGCTTCGTTGCTCCTGACCTTGCAGCCGTAGGGTACGAAGGCTTCGCTGGTCAGGCGCATGGCGGTGTTACGGGTAATAGGCGTGGTCATGGCGGGCTCTCGCTGGGTAGTCACACAAAAGTTGACCACCCGTACGCGGCAGCGGGTTCCGCCCTGACGACGGAGGGTCAGTGGATGGACACCTGCGCCCCCATGTATTTCTTCAGCGAGGTCTGCTCCACCGGTTCGTTCCCGGCCGCCGACCACAACCGGCGTTCCACGCCCTGGGCGATCAGGTGGGCGACGGCGGATTCGATGGCGGACAGCACGCAGAGCTGCGCCGGTTCGTTGGTGGTGTAGCCAGCCTCGGCCTCCAGCAGCTCCTTGAACTCGATGAACTTGAAGACGCTGGCGTTCTGCCCCACCGAATAGATGGTCTTGGTGGTCATCACGTTGGCCAGCACCGTGCCGCTGCGCACGTCCACCGCCCGCAGGTTCACCGAAACCTGGTCGACCCGGTACTCGTGGGAGGCACCGATACCGAGGTAACGGGCGCCTTCACCGCCGCTGCGCACGTTGGTGTCGTAGGCGATGATGCCGCCTTCCAGCAGCAGGTTGGCGGCCTGCAGGGGGGGCAACTGGGTCTGGATATTCGCCGGCGTGTTGGGCTTGTTCTGCGAGGCGCGGATGATCTTGCGCTCGGTCAGCACGTTCTGCAGGCCCTCGCGCTCCAGCACCATGAACCAGCCGCTGGCCTGCAGCGCGTCCACCAGCATGCTGGCGGCGCCCTGGGTGACGCTGGTGGAGAAGGAGCTGGCCGGGGTCGGCTTGTATTGCCCGGTCTGGTCACGGAAGCCGTACACGGCCGCCACCAGGCGGCCCTTGGGCCGGGGCAGGTTCAGCAGGTCGTAATAGGTCGAGGCACGCGGGGTCAGCGTCGGGGTCTGGCCTTCGGTGTCAGCCGACATCGGCTGGCGCAGACCGCAGCCTTGCAGGGTAGCGAGCAGCAGGACCAGCATCAGCACTCTGTTCATGGTGGTGGCTTCCTGTCGATGCCTGGATTAAGGGAGCAGGCCGTTGACGACGACTTCCGAAACTTCGCCGGTGGCACGATCGGTGATCTCGATGGTGAGCTGCCCCCCGTCGTCGATCATGTTGATGATGAAAGACTCGGTGGTGAGGCTGCCGGTATTGCCTTCCTCGATATTGGTCAGCAACTGCGACAGCAGGCGCGATTCCAGCGTGCTGGTGAAGCGCTCCAGGGCACTCTGCCGGGTCCCCGTGGAACCGGAATCCGGATCGTCGTGATCGTTCTGCGCCTGGGCGTTGTTCAGCAGCCAGGTGCCATTGAGCGGGTTGCCGCCGAATGCGGGGTTGACCGGGGTGTACACCAGTTCAGTGGCCTGGACTGTTCCGACCAGGCCGAACCCGAGCAGCCACAGGGCAAGTCTATTCTTGTTCATAGTTCGTCCCTCTCCATGTCGTGTGTGTCTTGCAGGAGGCGTTGCAGCTTCGTTTGGGCAATGGCCTCCAGCACCAGGTCCGCCGCTGCGTAGGCAGTGGGTTGCAGTTCCGCGGTGTTGGGCGGGAGAAACTGGCGGTAGAGCACGCGTTGCTCGTACTCCACCCAGATCAGGCTGCCCCAGCGGGCATCGGGGCGTTCGCGCACCACCAGGTTGAAGTCCAGCTTGCTGGTGTCGCGCAGGCGCTCGCTGAAGGAGCGGTAGAAGTCGTGGCCGATGTGGGAAATGGTGTAGTCGACGATGAAGCCCATGATCTCGTCTTCATCGGCGCGTGCCGTGCCCAGGGCGCAGCACAGGACGAGGACGGCCAGCAGCGGTGCGCGGTTCATGGCGTGGCCCCCGCTGGCGTGTTTTCCATGAAGGCCTTCTCGGCGACGAAGCGCCAATCGGCGAAGCTGCCCGTCCCCTCGAACTCCACCCATTGCGCGGGGAAGTGCGCCTGCTTCAGCGGGCGCTGGCGGGACTGGCTGAAGATGCCGGCGATTCGACCGTCGAAGGAGCGGATCAGGCCCCAATCGGCGCTGCCGGTGATGGGGTCGGGGTAGAGCTGCCGCAGGTGGCGGACTGGCTCCGGGAAGCGATTGTCTTCAAGCAGTTCTTCCAGGCTCGCCGGGTACTGCGCCACGCCCGGCGAGGCCCGGTAGTAGCTGCGCAGGGCCTGGGCATACTGGCTGCCGACCCAGAGCAGGTCGCGCTCGCGGGCGCGCTGGCTGCTGGTGGACCAGAGCTGTCCCGCGCCGGCCAGTGCCATCCCCATCAGCATCACGAGGAAGAGCACGCCGAGGTAGGTGAAACCCTGCTCACCAGTCCGCATAGAGGCTCCCGTCCCGCGCCCGGCCAGGGGCGCTGCTCTTGACGTCGTAGACGCTGCCCGGCGCGCCTTCCGGGGGTGGCAGTAGCACCCACAGATCGCTGCGCTCGGTCATCGGGTCCTGTGGCAGGGCGCGCAGGTAGCGCTGGGCAACCAGTTCCTCTATCGAATCAGGATAGCGCCCGGTGTCGCCGTAGAACTGGTCCAGGGCCTCGCGCATGACCGAAAGGCTCTGCCGCAGCGTGGTCTCCTTGGAACTCTCCAGGCTGGAGAAATAGCGCGGCACGGCGATGGTCATCAGCGTGGCGATGATGGCCATGACCACCAGCAGTTCGATGAGGGTGAAGCCCTTCTGCCGTGCCATCTTCACCACTCCCGGTAAGGCGTGCCGTTGAGGCCACGGCCGGCGGTCATGGAATAGACGTCGAACACGTCCACGCCGGGGCGCGGGTCGTCCGCCGGGCTGGTGTAGGCGCGCAGGGCCCAGCTTTCCTCGGGCTCCAGGCGCGCGTCGGCGAAGGGATCGCGGGGGATGCGGCGCAGGAAATAGATGCGCTCGCCCTTGATGCTGCGCAGGTCACGCACGCCGTCCACCAGCACCTGCAATGACGCCGGGTAGCCGGAGCTGGCGGCGGATTTCTCGATATGCCCGGCATCGGCCGCCAGCTTGTAGGCATCGATGGCGTCGCGGATCTCGTAGAGCGCGGCCTTGAGCTCCTGCTCCTTGCCGCGCTGGATCACGGTTTCCGCCAGCGGTGCGGCCATGCTGGCGAGCAGGCCGAGGATGGCCATGGCGATCACCAGTTCGATCAGCGAGAAGGCGGCCTGGCGTTGCATGGCTCAGGGCCTCCCACTGATGGGGGCGGGGCTGACCACCACCGCCGGTGCATCGGGCAGGTCGACGCCCAGGGCTTCCACCGGGCCGCGCACCGTCGGTACGCGCATGCTGCTCTCGGTGCCCGACGGGAATTCCATGTCGTAGGGGCTCTGATACGGCAGGTTGCGCACGATGCGCGGGGTGATGGAGAGGACCAGCTCGGACTTGGCGAGCTGGTCGTTGTTGCTGCCGAACAGCCGACCGATACCGGGAAGGTCGCCGAGGCCGGGAATCTTGTTGCCGCTGTTGGACTGGTCGTTGCGCACCAGGCCCGCCAGCACCTGGGTTTCGCCATCACGCAGGCGCAGGGTGGTCTGGGCGTTGCGGGTGTCTACCTGAACCGGAATCGTGCCGTTCTGGGTCGGGGTCAGCGGCGTGGCGTTGCTCACTTCCAGCGCGACCTTGATCGCCACCTCGTTGTTCAGGTGCACGGTGGGCTGCACTTCCAGCTTCAGGCCGACGTCCAGGTAGGTGATGCTCTCGGTGATCACCGGCCCCTGGGTGGAGGGCACCGAGGTGGCGCTGACGATGGGCACCCGCTGGCCGATGTGGACACGGGCCTGCTCTTTGTTGCTCACGCGGATCACCGGGCTGGCCAGGGTGTTCACGTCGTTGTCCTGGGCGTTGATCTTCAGCTGGGGCGACGGCGAGATGCTGATACGGCCCGAGTCGATGCCCTTGAGCTGATCGAGGATGGTCACCGGCGAGCCGTCGTCATTGATCACACCGAAGGTGTTGGGCCATTGCAGGCCGAGGTCGAGGATGCGCTTGCGCGAGACCTCCATCACTTCCACTTCCAGCACCACCTCGGGGTTGGACTGGTCCTGGGCCTGGAACAATTTCTCGGCCATGCGTACGGCGTCGGGCGTGTCGCGCATGGTCAGGGTGTTGAGGCGCTCGTCGATGAACACGTCGCGGGTCTTCAGCAACGTCTTCACCAGGTTCATCGCCGTCGCCGCGTCGGTGTTGGTCAGGTAGAAGGTGCGCATCACCAGGTCCTGGTAATCCTTCAGCTTCTGCGGCGAGTCGGGGTAGACGACGATGGTGTTGTCGTTCACCACACGCTGGTGCAGCTGGTTCTGTTGCAGCAGCAGCTCCACCGCATCCTCGATGGGCACCTCGCGGACGAAGATGGTGGCCTTGAGGTCCGGGCGCACATCCTTGTCGAAGATGAAGTTCAGCCCCGAGGTCTGCGCCAGCACTTCGAAGATCACCTTCAGGTTGGCGTCGCGGAATTCCAGGGTGACGGGGCGATCCAGGCGCGAGCGCAGTTGCGGATAGGGCACGGCGGAGCGGGCCTGGACCACTTCGATGCTGCGCTGCAGCTCGCGAGCGCCTTCATGTTCCGGGTCCAGCGCAAGGATGCCGCGTGCCTGGCGCGAGGCTCCCACCACATCGCCCCGGCGCAGGTCAGTCTGGCCCTGGCGCAGCATGTCCTGAATGTTGCGCTGCTGTTCGATCACATGCAGGCCGTCCAGCGCCCGTTGGTTATGTTGCTCGATGCGCAGCACCCGCACGTAGTTCAGCCGTGCAGTGGCGAAATCGCGCTGCGTGCGGGCGAGGTCGCCATCGCTGAGCAATGCCTTCACCGCCCTGGCGCGCTGGGTGGTCACGGCCATCTGCGCGCCGACGTCGTTGGGTGACTCGCGAGCGGTCTGCTCCAGCTTGGCCAGGCCTTCTTCGAACTGGCCGGCGTCGATCAGGTCCAGCCCTTCGCGCTGGGCCAGGTTGGTGGCGCAACCGGCAAGCAGCACCAGGGCGAGGCAGCAGGTCAGGCGGTTCATAGCGAACTCCCGACGACCAGGGTCTGGGCGATATCCAGGGGCAGATAGACCAGGGTCATGCGCTCGGTATCGATGCGCTGGACCTTGTAGGTCTTGTCGATCAGGTCGCCTTCGCGCACCACCAGCACCTGCTCGCCGCGCATCAGGAAAACCTGCAGCTGCTGGCGGTCATCCATCTTGCCGATGAACTTGAACGGCAGCGGCGGCGCCGACGGCTTCGGTGGCGGAGGCGGCGGTGCGGAGGCCATCGCCGGGGGCGGCGGCGGCGCCACGTACCAGCTCTGCACAGCGAACAGGTCGGACGCCGGTACCGCGATTTCCGCCACCACCGGCGCGGCCGGGGCGGAGGCCGGCGCGGCGGTCTCGGGTAGGGCCGCCAGGCGCTGCGGGCGCGGCATGGCCATGGGTTCGGCCTGCTCGCCGAAGAACTCAGGAACCACCGCCAGGACGGCGGCCGAGCCGAGGAATGCCAACCAGAACATGCGGCGTGCCATGGTCACCTCGCCAGATACAGGGTCATGCGGATACGCCCCTCGAGTTCCGAGTCGGCGATCTGCTTGCGTTGCAGGTCCACCTCTTCCAGGGCCAGGGCCGGCAGTTGCGCCTGCAGGCCATGGAGGAAGCGGCGCAGTTGCGGGTAGCTGCCGCGCACGGGCAGCAGCACCTGGTAGCGCGCCAGGCGGGTCTTGGGATCGAGCCCGAGGGCATATTCGCCACGGGCCAGGGAGATGCCCTCCTGCTGGGCCAGGACGTAGATGCGGTCGATGGCGCCAGTGGCGTCCAGTTGTGCCGGCAGGTTGCGGCGGAAGTCTTCCAGCTGGGCCGATGAGGCGTCGCTGGCCGGTTTGGCGGCGACGGCGCTGGGGGCCGCCGCCAGTTGCGCGCGGTCGGCGGCCAGTTGCTGATCCAGGTTCGTCAGCGCTTCGCGCGCCGGCAGCAGGCCGAACAGGGCGTAGCCCAGGGCCAGGACCAGCAGCGTGGCGCCGACCAGACCCGGCCAGCCGAGGCGGCGGGTCTGTTCGATGAGGATCAGCCTAGGGACGTGCATCCTTCACCCCCCAGTTCGCCAGCAGGTTGAAGCGGATGGGCCGTTCGGCCTGCTCGGTGACCATTTCGTGATTGAGCAGCGAGACATCGCTCAGCGCGTCGCTGGCTTCCAGATCCCGGTGGAAGGCCAGCATGGCCGGCAGGTCGCGCGCCTCGGCGGAAATGCGCAGCTGGCCCTTGCGGGCATCGGGGGTCAGCGACAGCAGGGCGACGTCCTTGCGCGACTGGGCTTCGAGCATGGCGAACAGGCCGTCCCAGGGCAGGTTCATCTGCGCGGTGATGCGGCGCAGTTCCGCCACGCTGGCGGCGCGGGCCTTCTCTTCGCCGGCCGAGAGCGGTGCCTGGCGCAGGCCGCGTTTCTGCAATTGCTGGTCCACGCGCTGCAATTCGGCATTGCGGGTTTCGGTCTCGTTGCCGATGCCATGGTGCGCACCGAGCATGAGCACGGCCATCAGCATCCCGCCACCCAGGAGCAACCAGCCGGGGATGCTGGAAACGGGCTTGTGCTGGAAGTCGAGATCGATCGGGCGCATGTCAGTTCACCGTCATTGCCATGGCGTGCAAGGGGTCCTGATACCGCCCTTCGGGCAGCTCGGCGTCGAGGCGGGCGACTTCTGCGGCGAACTGGCCGGCGCGTCCCGGGGCATGCAGGAAGAAGCCGGCCGGAGCGTCTTGCTCCAGGCCACGGAGTTCGCCTTCGCGGGCGATCAGGTCATTCAGTGCGGTGTCGCTTGTGTCCAGCGCAACCGAGCGCACGGTGGCCCAGCGACCGCCGCGTGCCAGCAGCAGGCTGCCGCGCCCGGGCTCGGCCACGAGGAAGAGGAAGTCGTCCATCGACAACGCCGCGCGGTAGCGGTTGAAGGCGGCGACCAGGTAGGGCTGCACCGAGGCGAGTTGCAGGCCATTAGCCTTGGCCAGGCTGCGCAGCTGGGTGAGCAGCTCGTCCGGCATGGCGGCGGCCAGCCGCGGTTGGCCGGCGGCTTCCGGCGCCAGGCACAGGCTCCAGCCCTCGCCCAGATTGCCGTAGATGTCTTCGAAGCAGAGGCGCGCGTAACCGGCCAACTCCTCGGGGGTGTTGATGGCCTCGCTCCAGGGCACCAGGCAGAAACGTGTGTAGTGGCTGGAAAGCAGCACCTTGAGCATGGCCCGCCCCTGCTTGCGTCCGGCCAGCAGGGTTTCCAGCGCGGCCACTGCGGACGGCCAGGCCAGGCCGCCGACGGCATCGAAGTCGGTGCTGCCGAGCCACTCGCGGTCGCGGCAGCGCAACAGGCCCACGCTGTGGGGCCCGAGCACGGCGGTATAGGCCTCAGGCCACAAAGGTGACACGGTTGATCTCCTCCAGCGTGGTGCGGCCTTCGCGGACCAGGTCCAGGGCCGAGGTACGCAGCAGGCGCAGGCCGCGCTTGACGGCCAGTTCCTTGATGCGGCTGATGGGTTGGCGCTCGATGATCAGTTGGCGCAGGTCATCGTCCAGGCGCAGCAGTTCGGCGATGGCGGTCCGCCCGCGATAGCCGGTGCCGCGGCAGCGTCCGCAGCCCGGACTGGTGATAAAGCGGTACTGGTGCGCGGTCGCGGGGTCGATGCCCGACGCCAGCAGTTCTTCCTCGCCCGGCTGCACGGCCTCGGCGCAGCTCGGGCAGGCCAGGCGGATCAGGCGCTGGGCCAACACGGCGTTGAGCGCCGAGACGAAGCTGTAGGGGTCCACTTCCATCTGGCTGAAACGGCCGATCACGTCGAACACGTTGTTGGCGTGGATGGTGGTGAACACCAGGTGACCGGTGAGCGCCGACTGCACGGCGATCTGCGCGGTGTCGGGGTCACGGATCTCGCCGACCATGATCTTGTCCGGGTCGTGGCGCAGGATGGAGCGCAGGCCACGGGCGAAGGTGAGGCCCTTCTTCTCGTTCACAGGGATCTGCAGCACGCCGGGAAGCTGGTACTCCACCGGGTCTTCGATGGTGATGATCTTGTCCACGCCGTGGTTGATCTCGGTGATCATCGCGTACAGCGTGGTGGTCTTGCCGCTGCCGGTGGGGCCGGTGACCAGCACCATGCCGTAGGGCTCCGAGGCCAGCCGGCGCAGGCTGCGCAGTGTGCCGTCCTCGAAGCCCAGGGCCTCCAGGCGCACGCCGTGGACCTGGTCGGCCAGGTCCTGCTTGTCGAGCACCCGCAGCACCGCGTCCTCGCCGAAGATGCTCGGCATGATGGAGACGCGGAAGTCGATCTGGCGGCCATTGATGCCGATCTTGAAGCGTCCGTCCTGGGGCACGCGCTTCTCGCCAATGTCCAGTTCGGCCATCACCTTCACCCGCGAAATGACCTGCTCGGCCAGCTCCACGCCGGGCACCCGGCTGCCGCCGCCCAGCACACCGTCGATGCGGTACTTGATGGACAGGCCGTTGCCGGTCATGCCGAGGTGGATATCGCTGGCGTGCAGCTTGAGGGCGTCGTAGAGGGTGGAGTTGACCAGTTTGACCACCACACTGGCGTCTTCGCTGATGCGCGCCAGGGAGAGGGTTTCCAGGGCCTCGCTTTCCTGCACGTTGCCAGCACCCGCCTGCAGGGAATCGACGGCGTGGAAGCTTTCTTCATGGCGTTCGAGGTAGGCCGCCAGCTCGCGCGGATGCACCAGGTAGAGAGGCGCGCCCTGGCGCTGCTCTTCGATCCAGGCCAGCCGCGACTCGTCGAAGGGGTCGGCGAAAACCCCAAGGGTTTCGCCATCCAGCTCCAGCAGGACGAACTCGCGCTTCAGGGCCAGCGCCAGCGGAACCCGCTCGAAGCAGGGCATGCCACGGCTGAGGGCCTCGAAGGCCAGTACCGGGTAATGCAGGGTATTGCCCAGGCGCTGAGCGAAGGTATCGGGGGAGAGGTTGGCCAACTCATCCAGGGCATCCACCAGGCGATGACCCAGCTCGTCCGAACGCTTGCGTGCAGCGCGCATCAGTTCGGTATCGAAACGCTCCGGTACAGGCTGCGTCAGAAGCTGGCTGTCCATGGTGGTACCTCCAGGGGCCATGGCGGTCCGGTGCTGCCGGAATCCGCCCTTGCCTGGACATACGCATGCATCGTGCCAGCCGACTGGCTGGCCGGAGGGGCTTCTAAGTCGCTGATTTGCAATGGGGGTGATTTCCCCGCCATCGGGGGTTCCCCCAAAACCGGGGGAATGGCCGATGTCGGCCAGTGGCTATCCCCAGAAGTGGGGAAGGCCTTTCATGGGAACCCTGCGGGTTCCTTGGCGAATGAATTCGCCCCTACAGAAAAGCGGCGCCTCGGACTGCACGGACAACTCCCTCTCCCTCTGGGAGAGGGCGGGGGTGAGGGTATTCACCGCCGCGCGGAACATCATGGGAGCCCTTCGGTCTCCTTAGCGATTGAAATCGCCCCCACAGAAAAGCAGGACGGAAAGCGCGCCCCTACAGCGCCACCAGCACTTCCACCCTGCCCTTCTCGCGCAATTTCTCCAACGCCTGCTCGCGGCCCTGGGCCATGCGCTGGCCGGTGAGGTACTGGCGCACCAGGGCCTTGGCACGGGCTTCGTCCATGGCCGGGTCGACCTGCGGCTTCAGGCTTTCGTAGGCCGCCTGCACCTCTGCCTCAGTGGGTGGGGTTGCCTTGGCCAGTTCATCGAGCACACGACTGGCGACCAGTTCATGGCGCAGGTAGTCGCGGTAGGACGGCTCATCGAAACCGGCCTCCTCCAGTGCCCGGGTAAAGCCCTGGGTGTCGGGGAAGGCGGCCTTCATTTCGGCCAGACTGCCGCTGATTTCCTCATCCGACACGCTGATGCCCAGCCGGCTGGCCTCCTGCCAGAGCAGTTCCTTGTCGATCAGTTGCTGCAGCGCCTCGCGCTTGAGGCGCTTGTAGGCCACCGGGCTGCGGATGGCGCCCACCTGGCGGCCCTGGATCTTCAGGTAGTCGACGAAGTGCCGCTCCAGCCGGAAGTTGCTGATGTCGGTGCCGTTGACCCGCGCGGCGATGCCGGTTTCGCCGGCCAGCACCAGGGGCGTGAGCAGGCCAATGACCAGCCCGAGCCAAGGATTGCCTTGCATGTCCTGTCCTCCCCTTCGTGATGCCTAGAGCCGTGTGTCCACCTTGATGAACCTGCCCAGCGGCCGGAAGTTCTGGCTGTGCAGGTCGACGGTGACGATATGCGCGCCGGCCAGGCCCACCCGCTGCCCCGGTCCGAAATCCAGTGCCGGGGTCAGGCCGGTGTGGAAACCGCGTAGGCCTTCCAGTGCACTGACCAGCTTCTCGCGACTGGCGTCACGGCCCGCCCGTTTCAGGCCTTCGCTGACCAGCATGGCGGCGCAGTAGGCGCCTACCTGCAAGGCTGCGTGCTGGCCACCCACCCCCTGGCTGCGACGTATCGCCAGCAGCGCCGCTTCGCCTTCCGGGGTCCAGTCGGCGGGCATGAAGGGATAGGCGAGAAATACCCGTTCGGAGAAGCGCGGCGGAATGCGCAGGGCGCTGCTGGCGACCTGGGCCGAGGCGGCGAACAGGTAGGGTGAAAGGTCGTCGGCCTGGAGCTGATCGGCAAGCCGGGCGAAGTCGTCCGACTGCCCGAGGAAGAACACGCCCTGTGCGCCCTTGGCAGCGGAACCCAGGGCGCGATCACGGTTTTCACTGTCGTAGTCCAGCAGGCGCACCCGCGACCAGCCCTGGTCCATCAGGCGCAGAGCCAGGGATTCGGCCAGGCCTTGTTGCCGGGCCTCGCCGGGGTAGACCACCAGGGCCTCCGGCTGCTGCAGGCCGAGGTCGCTGCTGGCGTAACGCGCCAGGGCGAAGAGTTGCTCGCGCAGGCCCGGCAATGCGTTGAACACCAGCCGGTTGTCATCGGCTTCGTCGAACAGCGCCAGCGGCCCCACCAGGGGTACGCCGGCCTTGCCGATGGCGTCGGAAAGGTCGCCATCCAGCGCGGGCACCAGGGGGGCCAGCAAGGCGAAGACCTGGTCCTCACCGAGCAACTGGTCCAGCGCCCGCTGTGTGCTTTGCCGGTCCATACCGGGGTCGCGTACCACCAGCGTCAGCTGTCGGCCATGAATGCCACCCGCCTCGTTGACCTGCGCCAGGGCGCCCCGCAGCACCGCTTCCACGGTATGGCCCAGCTCAGCCAGGGGGCCTCGCGTTGGCAGCAGTGTTCCCAGGCGCAGCTCGGTTTCCTGGACACCGGGGTCGCGGTCGTCTTCCAGGCGCTTGAGGTAGGCCGTGAGGTTGGCCATGTCACGCAGGGACATGACGAAGCGCGGCATGGCCGGGTCGAGGCGATTGCCGGCGGGGTCGCGGCCCTCGCTCACGGCGCGAGCCAAGGCGCCTTCGTCGTAGGGGCCATGGCTGCGGCCGTTGGCCTGAAGCTGACCATAGGGCAGGGAGAGGCGTCGCCAGGTGATATCCGGCGGACGCACACCACCTTCCGGACGACCGCGGCCATCGGCACCGTGGCAGTTGGCGCAGGGCATCACCGCTGCCGGCACCAGGGTATCGCCGGCACCGACCCGCGCGCTGATCTCGCCATTGGCCGCGCCCACGCCCTCCAGGTAGATGCGCCGGCCCGCCGCTTCCTCGGGGCTGAGCTCCAACGCGAACGCGGGGCTTAGCAGAGCGAGCAACAGGGCCAGCAGCACGGCGCGCCACATGGCAACGGCCCTCAACGTCCGGCCACGGGCATGGTCATCAGTTGCAGGCGCTGGGCGATGGCGGGCACCGGCGCGTCGGGGCGAATCTTGCTCCAGCGCTTGTTCGGCACGTCACCGGCGATCAGCAGCGTGGAATGGGCCTCGGGGCTTTCACCCAGTTGCCCCAGGCGGGCCAGTACCAGGTCCATATTGGCCTTGTCGCCGGTCAGGAAAATCCAGTTGGGCGAGTCCACGCCGTGCTTGGCGGCGAAGGCCTTGAGCACTTCCGGGGTGTCGTTCTCGGCATCGCTGGACAGGGAGATGAAGTAGACCTGCTTGGCCAGGTCCTCGCCCATGGCGTCGCGCACTTCCTTGAGCTTGCGGGTGATCAGCGGGCAGGCGTCGTTGCAGTGGGTGAAGATCACGTTGAGCATCACCAGCCGGCCCTTGAGCACGTCACTGTAGAAGCGCACCTCCTGGCCGTTCTGGTCGCGCAGCAGGGTATCGGTGAAGTAGGTCTGGGCGTCCGTCGTGCCGCCCGCCTTCAGGGTCTGCGCGGCGGGCGCATTGGAAGTCGGAGCGGCTTCGTGGTTCTCGTGGCCTTCGTGGGCATGGGCAACATTGGCCAGGGCCATGGCCAGGACGAGCGGGAGCAGGCGCTTCATGGTTGGGTCTCCTGGGCGAGGGCGGCATGGTCGTGGGCGGAGTGGTCGTGCATGACGTGCTGCTCGTGGCCGCCGCTTTCGCGGGCGGCACTGAGCTCGTCGACCCGCGCCATCAGCACGGCGGGATCGGTGAAGCCGTAGAAGCGGGTCCACTGCCGGGTGCGACCATCGCCCACCATGATCAGCGGCGGGTGGTCCTGGTAGTTCGCCGTCCAGGTGCCGAGGCCCTTGAGGGTCTCGGTCACCGCCTCGTTGCTGCCGGTGACCCAGCGCCAGCCCTCGCCCGCTTCGAAGCGGCCGGCGTATTCGTGCAGGCGTTCAGGGGTGTCGCGCAGCGGGTCGATGCTCAGGGAGATCAGTTGGACGTCGCGGCCAGCGCGTTCGCCCAGCTGATTCTGCAGCTTCTGCATGATTGCCGAGATCACCGGACAGACCGTGGTGCAGCTGGTGTAGACGAAGCCGATGACGACGATGCGGTCACCCACCAGATCGTCCTTCAGGCGCAGCTCGCGGCCGTCCTGATCCAGCAACGGCACATCGGCGAAGGCCACCTGGGCACCCTGCGCGCCGGCATGCCCCTGGTGCTGGGCATGGGGATCAGCGGCCATCTGCGCCATGTGGGCGGCGTGCTCTTCCGGGCTGTGGTCCGCCAGCACCGGGCCGGCGGCCAGACCCAGGGTGAGCAGTGCAGCGGCGATGCCTGTCTTCAACGGTTCCATGGCGTGCTCCTTATGGGTTGGTTCGCGCCTGGGCCGGGACGGCGCGCAGGCTGGCATAGGGTTGCGAGCCGAAGGGTATGCCCAGGGAGGCCGAGCCCACGTGCAGGTAATACGCGCCGGCCTGCTTCAGTTCGATCGGCGCTTCATAGACACCCTTGCCCACTTCCACCGCAGCCACCTCGTAGGGGCGCGAGGCCGGCGCCTGGAAGTAGCGCACACGCAGGTCGGCGACGCCTGTCTTCGGCTGCTCGTCTCCGCCCTGGAGGATGCGGAAGCGCGCCTGGGTGGTGGCGCCCGCACTCACCTGGGGCTGGTCGATGAGGAACTCCACGCGCGGCTTGTTGCGTTGGGCGGCCATGGCCTTGTTGGGTTGCACTTCGGCGCTGAAGCAGTGGGCGATCTTCGGCTGGTTGAGCATCACCGCCAGGTCGAACTTGCCCGGTGCCGGCAGCTTGATCCGGCTGCTGAACAGGCCCGGCTCGACTTCGCGCATGCTGCGGTCGATGACCCGTGCGGCGCGCGAGGTATGGCCCCGGTTGAGGTAGCCGGTCATGGGGGCGTTCATGCCTTCCATGTAGAAGTAGGTGGTGTTGTCCACCGGGTTGACCACGAACACGGCGCCTTCGTCGCGCGCCTGGCTGAGGCCGTCGGCCAACGGCAGATCGCCAGCCAGCTTGGGCGCGGCAGGACCGGCCTCGAAGGCCTGGACGATGATCTGTTTGCCTCTGCCCAGGGACTCCAGGTTGATCATGGTCACCTTCGGCGACGCCAGGCCGCGCACATAGGCGTAGTTGCGGGTGAACACCAGCTGGTAGGGTTCGGCGGTGATTTCGGCGCGCTGGACGATTTCGTCGCTCCCGGCATCCAGCACCAGCACCTGGTCATTCAGGCTGTTCAACGCGAGGCCGAAACGCCCATCCGGGGTGAAGCGCAGCGGGCCCAGGCCGTGGCCGGCGTCGATCACCTTGCGCACCTTGAGGCTGCGGGCGTCGATGACGGTGATGGTGCCCGCCTTGCCGTCGCTCACGTAGAGCGCACCGGAGAGCTTCGAGACAGCCATCGACAGCGGGCTCGGTCCGGTCTCGATGTCCTGCACCTTCTTCAGGCTGGCGACATCCACGACCGTCACCCGGCCAGCATCGCGACTGCTGACGAAGGCGAAGCGCGAGTCGCCGCTGAAGGCGATTTCGTGGTGGCCGCCGCCGGTGGCCAGGGTCGCCACGGTCTTGCGCGCCTGGGTATCGATCACGGTCACGCCGCCCTCTTCCCCGCGCTGGGCATTGTTGCCGACCCACAGGTAGCGGCCGTCCGGCTGCAGGGCCACGCGCACCGGTTCGGGCCCGGCCGGGAGGCTGCTCAGCACCTTGAACTCGCTGGTATCCACCACCGCCACCTCACCCGCACTGGGCATGGACACGTAGAGCAGGCGGTCGTCGGCGCTGGCGGCCCAGTCCATGGGCGGACGCTTCAGCGGGACGCGGGTCAAGGTGCTGGTGATGCCGCCCACCGAGGTCACCGGATCGATCACGGTGAGGGCGGAATCCTTGTTCATCACCACCAGGTAGTAGCTGTTCAGGTCCACCAGCGGACGGGCACTGAGGACGCCCTTGAGGTAGGTGCCGATGCGCACCTTGCACTGGTCGGCCTGGCCTTCCGGCAAGGCCTGGTCGAGCCAGGCGCCCGGCACCTGCCCGGCCAGCGGCTGGCCGGTAGTGGCATCGGTAACACGCAGTCGCACGTCGGCGAACATGCCTTCGGTCAGCACGCCATCACTGCCCAGCGGCCGCGCCTCGAACTCGATGGCGACCCCATCGCGCACCAGGCGCTGGGAAACGCCGGCAGGTGCTTCGGCGGCGGGCAACTGGGCGGCCAACAAGCCGGTGAACAGCAGCAGGCTGGAAGCGTTGTGCAGGGCTTTCATCTGGCGTCCTTCCCCTTCGTCTGGACCTCGCCCTGATGCAGGAGCAATGCCTGTGCCAGCCGCGAAAGGGTTCTGGATTCAATGGGTTGCGAACTGGGCAAGGGTGGCCCCCGGAATATTCCCCACCCATTTCCCCCTTTTTTGGGGAATGCTGCGTTGGCGAGTGCGAGCCAGCCTGACACTGCCCTCACCCCCCGGCCCCTCTCCCGCAAGCGGGCGAGGGGTGACTCCCTGCCCACCTTCGGCACAGTCCTGTGGGGGCGATTTCAATCGCTATGCAGGACGCAGTCCTGCCCTGTAGGAGCGAATTCATTCGCGAAAATGACGAGGCATCCGCGCCAGCCGATGGCAGCCCTCACCCCAACCCTCTCCCAGAGGGAGAGGGGGCTGTCCGTGCCGGCGTTCTGTCTTGGCACAATCCTGTGGGGGCGAATTCATTCGCCAAGCAGGACGCAGTCCTGCCTGGTGAACGATCCCGAAAAAAGAAAATCGCAGGACATTTCTGGCCTGCGATTTCAGTGTTCTGGTGGGCTCCGATGATGGGTGTCGCCACGCTCAACACCATCCTGTTCCCTACTGCTCGTTGGTCACCCGCAGCAGTCCCCAGACCCCGCCGACGTTGCCGAAGGCGGCGTAGTCCCGGTACAGGTAGTCTCCCGGCACCGCATTGGCGCCGCCGGCGCTGGGGATCGACAGGCTGAAGTGCGCCGCTGGCAGCACGCTCTCCTGGGCTCCGATGTACAGCGCCGCCGGGTTGATGCCGAAGCGCAGGGAACCGATGCCGGCGTTCTTCTGCGGATAGCCCCAGACATCCAGCTTCTCGGACAGGAAGGGGTTGAACGCCCAGACGTGGCCATCGAGCTGGAAGGTCATGCCACGGCTACCCCCCGAGGGCATGGTCACGTGGGTACGGAACGCCTGGCCGGGCTTGACCTTCATGATCGGGGTCAGCGGGTCGCCGCCCACCAGCTCGTTGTTGTACGCCATGTGCGCGTTGGGCACGTCACCCCAGCCGTGGCCCTGGGCGTGGCCGAAGGGTGCGTCCGGCGCCTTGCCGAAGCGGTACCACAGCGGCTCGCTCTTGTAGTTCACGGCCATGCCGGAGTTGTCCTTGGGATCGGCGGGGATGCCGAAGCCTTCGGAGGCCATGTTTTCCACCGGCCGGCCGTTGGCCCAGCGCATGTTCAGCGACTTGTGCAGCACCAGCGAGAAGTCGCGGTATGGCGCACTGGTGCCGGCCAGCGGGGTCACGGTGGCAGCGGCGCGCATGTTGGCGTCCTCGACCCAGGTGGCACCCTGGGGTGCGATGCTCATGGCGCCGGCGAGGCCTTTCTGGCCCTGCTTGACCGGGTCGGCCGGCAGCAGGTTGAAGCCGCCGAACTCGATGGGGGTCGCAGTGATGTTGTCGACGCTGCGGCCGAGTTGGGTCACCGGTTTGCCTTCACGCTCCAGGTGGCCGACGTAGAACTTGTAGCTCTTCGACGGCCAGGCACCCCCGGCGGCGGCACGCGGTTCCACGGTCTGCACCGGGTTGATGCCGACGTTGAAGCCGTCCGACTTGGTGATGTCGTAGGCCAGCAACTGGGTGTGCAGGCCGACATGGCTGGAGGGCCGCATCATGTTGTTGTTGAAGGTGGTCGGGCCCTGCGCACTGTTGCGGTCGCGCTTGACCAGGCCCTGCATCACCGCATAGGTCGGCAGGTCAGGCATCACCTGCGGCAGGCGGTTTTCCAGGGTGATGTTCACGCAGTCACCCGCGGCGGCACGCAGCACCAGCGGCTCGACGGGCACGCCGGGTTTCAGCTTGCCGGTGAGCGGGTCCAGGTCGGCCTTGCGCACATAGAGGATGGCGGTCGGGTCGTGCAGCGGGCCGGACTGGCCGCCGATGGTGAACACCTCGCCGTCTTCTTCGTCTATGACGGTGGCCTGCGGAATGGTCATTGGCCGCGAGTTGTACACCAGGGTGCCACCCTGCGGATTCAGCGGGCCGCCGGCATGCATGCCCGCGCCGGCCGGATCACCGATGGTCAGGCCCAGCGGATTGCCGAGGATGTCGTTGGCGAGCGCCGCGACGATCTCGTAGTTGCGCTGCACCGTGGTGCGGGTACCGATGCCGTTCGGGTTGGGGCTGGTGCGCGGGCACACGCCGTCGAACTGGGTGGTGTTGCGCGACGATACCGGGCGCGGGTTGTTCGGCAGGGCGAACAGGTCGGCGCGCGGTTGGGTGTAGTTGCGCATCACGCCCCAGATGCCGTTCCAGTAACCCTCGATGGAAGCATCCATGTTGTAGAGGTAGTCGGCGGCTTCATAGGTGGTGTTGCCAGACATCATGGTCACCGGGGCGACGAAGCCGAATTGCTCGGAGATGCCCACCATCTGCGAGGCCTTCCAGCCCGAGTTGCCGCTGTTGCCGAAGCCGGTGCCCGAATGCAGCCACTTCACGCCGTGCAGGGTGACGTTGTGCTCCTCCTCGTGGCCGCCGGCGTGCATCCGCAGGCGCACGTTGTCGCCTGAGTAAGCCCGCAGCAACGGGGTGAAGGGGTCGCCCGGCAGATCGCCGCCGACGTTGATGTGCGGCGGGAACGCGGTGCTGGCACCGGTGGGGCCGGTGGCCGAGCTGATGGCGCTGGGCGCCAGGTTCAGCGCGGGGATGGCGCGGTCGGTGCGGGTCTGCAGGGCATAGGCGAGATCACCCGCCAGTCCGTCTGCCTGCATGCCAGGCTTGCCGTCCGGGGCCACCTTGTAGGGGTCGAAGATGCGCAGGCCCACCGGTTCGTTGCGGTAGTTCACGACGAACATGCCAGGGTCATCCACCGAGATCGCTTGCGGGCAGGGACGGCTCGGGCAGCCCAGGACCTGGCCGCCAGCGGCCTCGCGCACCGACTCGAAGAGGTTCGGGCCGGACTGGCGCACAGGCGGGTTGATGGCGTAGCGGAAGCTGTCCATGGAGGTCGGATAGGCACCGGCATCCGGGACGCCGTCAGGACCTGCGCCAACGTAGACGCCGGCCTCGTAGGCATGCTGGAAGTCGCTGTACTCCATGAAGAACTCGCGGAAGCTGTCGTTCTTGCCGTCGCCGTCCAGGTCGCCGGTGGCGATCACCGCCTGCCAGGAGGTCGGGCCGCCGTCCGGGCGCCCACTGTAGAGCGGCTGGCCGGTTTCACCGTGGTACCAGCTGGAGCCGGCGGGTTCGGTGAGCACGGTGGCGTAGAGGCCGAGTTGCTGGTGGGTGGACGGGCCGAAGTGGTCGTGGGTGAAGATGTTCCCCAGGCCCCGGTCGACGTTGTAGGTGTTGATCAGCGGGTCGGCGAACCAGCGTTGCAGGGTGGTGCGGGCACCCAGCCAGTCGGCGCGGCCGAACTGGCCGAAGTACGGATGCTCCTTGGCCACCGGGCATTCCTGGGTGCCGTCGCGCGGGTCCGCCTCGGTGCAGTGGTTGTACTCGCGGATGGCGTGGATGCGTTCCACCACGGCGGCCGGCGAGAGGGTGCCGTCCTCGTAGTTCCAGCCGTTGGCCGAGCCGTCGGAGGCGGTCAGGTCCCACTTCGGCAGATGAATGTGCTGGCCGATGATGTCGGTGGGCGTGCGCACCTGGTAGTCGTCCAGCTCATACACCGCCGGGATCAGGTTGGTGTGCTGGTACATGGTGCAGTCGAAGGTGTTCATCCGCATCACCAGCGGCTCCGGCGGCTGCTGCTTGGTGATTACCGGCCAGGCGTCTTCCCAGAGCGCAAGGATGCGGGTCTGAGGGAAGTGATAGCCGACCTTGTTGAACACGGCGTCGAACTGGATGTTGGCACCCTTGTAGACGCGCGGGCGGTCGGCGGTGTACGCCGAGCTGCCGGTGAAGGACTGGCCATTGATGGTGTCGCCGCTGTTGTAGCGACCGAGGGCGGAGGCCTGGGTCAGGCGCTTGCCGGTGTCGTCCATGCACGGTTCGTAGTACGGCGCGCCGCCCACCGGCAGGGCGCCGTTGGTGCGGAAGTCCCTGGCCTGCACGGCGCCACTGGGCGACACGGCGAAGCTCGCATGGCTGGGTTTTGCATGGAAGGCCATGACCGACTGTTCGACATCGGTGCCCTCTTCCGGCAGGAACACGGCCTTGGCGCGATGGACCACCTTGGAGAAGTCCAGGGCGCTGGTGACCACTTCGGCCTCACCGCCGGCGGACATGCCGTCGAGGGTATGGCGCGGCAGGCCACCGTCCCAGCCACCGGCCTGCGCCGGGTCGATGTTCGCCCACAGGGCCTTGCCGGAATCACGCAGGCTCTGGGCCTTTGCGGTGTCGAGCATGTCCAGCGGCGGGGTGCTGGGGCGTTGGCCCACAGTGCTTTCGATGCCGCCGATCCAGAACGGGAAGCCGGGGTTCTTCAAGGTGCCGTCGGCATTGCGGTTGGCTTCGCTGCGATCCACCAGGGCCACCGAACCCACGGCCTTGCGTTCCGGCTCGTGGTTCGAATCGTCATCGCCCTCTTCGTGCTCGTCGTCATCGTCACTTGCGGCCACCAGCTCTTCGCCGTATTTGGCGACTACGGTCACCTTGCCCGGCATGGGCGGCATGGCCTTGCCCGGCAGCGGGATGATGGCTGGAATCGGTGTACCGGCGACGATCTCGCCGTCCGGCAGGGCTCGGGCGCCTTGAGCAGGCAGGCCGCTGCGCAGCTCGAAGGCTTTCTTGTGATAGCCATCGTCTCCTTCTTCGGAGACCTCCAGGCGGGTGCCTTCCTCGAACACGTCGTGGATGCGCCACATGGCCCACATGCCCTGGGCGAAGTGCGGATAGAAGTGGCAGTGGTAGATGGCATCGCCCGAGGTGCGGTTGCGGTTGCCCGAGCCGCCGTTGGCGATTTCGTAGGTGTAGCCCGAGCCCGGCCCGATGCCCTGGGCGTCTATGTAGTCGGAGTTGTCGTCATTGGGGTTGAACAGCCACTGGTGGCCATGCAGGTGGAACACATGCTGCTCGTAGCCGTTGTGGGTGTTGCGGATGCGCACGGCATCGCCAATGTAGCTGTGGGCAACGTTGGACGGCTCGGCCGGGAACAGGGCCATGGTGGCCTTCACCCCGGTGCTGCCTTCCGGCGGTACCTGGCCGGGGAGGATGGATTCGAGGCCAACGTTGGCCGGCACATCCACCTGCATGGCGGCATCGCCGACGACGTGGGCGCTGAGGAAGAACTCTTCGTAGGCGCAGGACAGGCAGTCATGCATCGGACCGACGCCAAGGCGGTTGGCCACCACTTCGGCACCGATGCCGCCGGCACCGTAGTTGATCATGAAGGAGTCGCGGGTCGGCTCCAGCACATGGCCGAACACTGGGTCGTTCCAGTAACCGGGGAAGGCCTGGGCCACGGCGTTCTCGTCATGGAACACGGAGGAGAAGTCGCGGAAGGGTTCCAGGCGATTGGGCAGCGCCGGGTTGCGCTTGCCGTAGCTTTCCAGCGGGTAGGTGTTCTGCGGGAAGGTGCCATCGGGGTTGGGCCCCATGACCACGGCATCGGTGTCGCTGGAGATGATCTCGCCGTTGTCCATCATGGCGATCACCGGCAGGCCGGCCTTGCCTTCCTCAGTCCAGGGCGAAGTCTGTGGATAACGTTTTTCGTAGTCGATGATCGGCTGGCCGGCCGGGGTACGTCCGGTGGTGGCCAGGCGCATCTCTTCTTCGGTGACCACGTTGCGGTAGGTGCGAGAGAGCTTGGGCAGCACGACCACCTGGGCGAACAGGCCGTTGGCGGTGTTGCCGCCGGTGCCTTCACCCCCGAAGGTGGCGCCGTAGCTGCTGGCGGCGAACGCACCTTCGCGTTCGGCGTACAGGGTGTAGGAGCGGCTGCCGCCCGGCGGGATCAGGTTGTTCTGATTACGCCCGGCGTTGGTGGCGATGTCGCCAATGTCATTGACCGCCTGCATGCCGTTGACCTGGAAACCGACATGGCGGTCGGCAACCTGCTCGTCCTTCCTGAACAGCGGGTCGTCCGGGTTGCGGGGGTTGGCCTGGTAGGCCAGCAGGTTCTGCAGGTTGATGGTCAGGCAGTCGCCCGCGGCCACCCGCAGCACCAGCGGACGCGGACGCTTGTCGGGACGCAGCGCCACTTCACCGGGTACCGCCGCGCCGCCCTGGGTGAGCGGCACTTCATTCTTGTCCACCACATCGCGGCGCAGGGCGAACATCATGCCGTTGATGTTCTGCGCGCCGAGGCGGTTGAACATCAGCGGCTGGTCCAGGGCCACGACGTTGGCCACCAGGTTGCGCGTGCACTGCACGGCCGCCCGTGCCTCCTCGGTGGGAAAGAGCGCGCCCAGCAATAGAAGGGCGCCGCCCAGGTAAAGAGATGCCCTCGGGGCACCATCGAAAATGGGGTTTGCACTGCGCGAAGGATTAGTCCGTTTCATTTGGCTGACCTCGGTATCAGGTGCACGGATGCCAATAGAGGGCAGGACTGACCGAGCAATGCCTGTGCCATCAGCACAAATCCTTTTAAATCAGACGGTTGGAATGGCCAATGGGGAAAGTGCCAGTATTTCCCCCACCCGATTCCCACCCAATTCCCCGGTTTTGACCGGGGTTGGAAGGTGGGCATGGATTGATGGATGAGGAGCGATTTCGAATGTGAAGGGCAGCCTTCGGCCTGCTTAGCGACTGAAGTCGCCCCCACAGTAAAAGCTCAGCAAATCCTCCGCGTGGAGGCACACCTCTGTGGGGGCGATTTCAATCGCTGTGGGCAGCGCAGCTGCCCTTGTCTATGGGTGCTTTGATTCGCAGAAAACGCCCCCGCATCTGGGGAAATTCCCCACTAGCGGGGTCGTTTTGCGTCGGCCTGGAGGCGTTGGTAGTGACCCAGGACACTGGGTACGTAACGCTTGGTTTCCGGGTAGGGAGGAATGGCGCTGCCATAGGCGAGCACGGTGCCGGGACCCGCGTTGTAGGCGGCCAGGGTGAGGGAAAGGTCGTTGTCGAACATCTTCAGCAGGCGCTTCAGGTAGCGTGCCCCGCCGCGCACGTTGGCGGCCGGGTCGAACACGTCCTGCACCCCTAGATCCTTCGCGGTATCGGGCATCAACTGCATCAGGCCGGCCGCGCCCTTGGGCGAAAGCGCGGAAGGATCGTAGTTGGATTCGGTCTTGATCACCGCATGCAGCAACTCGGCGGGCAGGTCGTAGTCGAAGGCCGCCTGGGCGACGATCAGGGCGTAGCGCGGCGCCTTGGCCCTGCCTTTGCGAATCGGCTTGACCAGGCTCGGGGCCTTCGCCAGCGCGGGTCTTTCGCGGGCCACGCGGACCAGTTTGCGGTCCGTCCGGTGGATGTTGGTGAGGGTGATGCTGCCGTTGGCGGAGACCACCTGATAGATGTCGGAGCGGGCTTCGTCAGCGATAGTCGCAAGGATGCTGAGCAGCACCAGGGCGGGCACTTTCATCGTTGTTCTCCCCTGTGAGGGCCGATGCCCTTTGGGTTGCTGGGTGCTGTACCGTCAGCAAAGCACGTGCCGGAAGATCCAAACGGTGATGTGTCGCTCCCCTCGCCCGCTCGTCGTGCACACCTCTTGCATAGCCCTTCGCACTGACCTGCAGCGGAGGCTCCCATGATGATGCTTCGTCGACCCGAACAGGGTTTCACCCTTCTCGAACTCCTCGTGGTGCTGGTGGTGCTCGGCCTGTTGGCCGGCATTGTGGCGCCGAAGTATTTCAATCAACTCGGCAAGTCCGAAACCAAGGTGGCCCGCGCGCAGATCGAGGGACTGGTGAAGGCCCTGGATATCTACCGCCTGGAAGTGGGCCATTACCCCAGTACCGAGCAGGGCCTGACGGCGCTGGTGAGCGCGCCATCCGACGAGCCGCGCTGGGGTGGCCCTTACCTGCAGAAAGAAGTGCCGCAGGACCCCTGGGGTCGCGCCTATGTCTATCGCGCGCCTGGTGAGAACGGCGATTTCGACCTGCTCACCCTGGGCAAGGACGGCCAGCCTGGCGGTGACGGCGAAAACGCCGAAGTCACCAGTTGGCAGTGACCGCCATGCGCTTCCAGGTGAAAGCGGTACGTGGCCAGGCCGGCGTGGTCGCCCTGACGCTGGAGGCGGCAAGCGATGACGAAGCCCGTCGCCAGGCCGAAGCCCAGGGACTGCGGGTGCTGACCCTGCAGGCCGAGCGCGGCTGGTCGCTGCGGAACTGGCGGCGGCGCGAGGGATTCCCGCTGCTGCTGTTCAGCCAGGAGCTGACCACACTGCTGAACGCCGGCCTGGCGCTGATCGATGCGCTGGAAAGCCTGGCGGAGAAGGAAGCCGACCCGCAGGCGCGCAAGGTGCTGGGAGCCCTGGTGCGGCTGCTCTATGAGGGCAAGTCGCTGTCCCAGGCGCTGGCGCAGTTCCCCTCGGTGTTCCCTGCGCTCTACGTGGCGCTGGTGCAATCCAGCGAGAAGACCGGCGCAGTGGGTGATGCCCTGGGGCGCTACGTGGCCTATCGCACGCGGATGGATGAAGTGCGGCAGAAGATCATCAGTGCGTCGGTCTACCCGGTGCTGCTGTTCATGGTCGGCTGCAGCGTGCTGCTGTTTCTGGTGGGCTATGTGGTGCCGCGCTTCAGCCTGGTGTTCGAAGGGCTGGGGTCGAACCTGCCCTGGCTGTCCCGGGTCCTGCTGCACAGCGGCCTGTTCCTCCACTCACATCAGGCGGAAGTGTTCGGCGGTGCCGCACTGGCCCTGGTGACCCTGGTGCTGTTGCTGCGCCAGGAGAACGTGCGCCGCGCCATCGGCCGCCAGATAGAACGCTTGCCGGCGATTCGCGAGCGCATCCAGGTCTATGAGCTGGCGCGTTTCTATCGCTCCCTGGGCATCCTGCTGCAGGGCGGGATTCCCATCCTCACCGCCATCGAGATGGTCCGCGGCCTGCTCGGCGCCGCGTCGCGCCCAAGGCTGGACCAGGCCGCCGCGCGCATTCGCGAGGGCCAGGCGTTGTCGCGTGCGCTGGAAGAACATGGGCTGTCGACCCCGGTGTCGCTGCGCATGCTCAGGGCCGGCGAACAGTCCGGCAACCTCGGCGAGATGATGGAGCGCACGGCCGATTTCCATGACGAGGAAACCGGTCGCTGGATCGAATGGTTCGTGCGCCTGTTCGAGCCACTGCTGATGACCTTCATCGGGCTGATCATCGGGGTGATCGTGATCCTGATGTACATCCCGATCTTCGAGCTGGCATCGAGTATTCAGTGAGGGGGCATCCCCACTGACGGGCGCACCGGCCGGAAACGAAAAAGCGCAGGTAGATGCCTGCGCTTTCTTTTGTAGCAGCGAGGGGGATGCCGAGCTCTTGCTCGCGGATGATCGTGCTCGGGCTGTTCGCGAGCAAGCTCGCTCCTACCAGTCAGTGCCGTAGGGGTGGAAATCGCTTCTCCGGCACCCGTGGCGGTGGATGGTAAGCGCCATCCACCCTTGCACGGGGGCTGGATGAAGTCTGTAGGAGCGAGCTTGCTCGCGAATGATCGTGCTCGGGCTGTTCGCGAGCAAGCTCGCTCCTACCAGTCAGTGCCGTAGGGGTGGAAATCGCTTCTCCGGCACCCGTGGCGGTGGATGGTAAGCGCCATCCACCCTTGCACTCAGGCGGGATGAGGTCTGTAGGAGCGAGCTTGCTCGCGAATGATTGTGCCCGGGCTATTAGCGAGCAAGCTCGCTCCTACCAGTCAGTTTCGTAGGGGTGGAAATCGCTTCTCAGGCACCCGCGGCGGTGGATGGAAAAAGCGCCATCCACCCTACGCACCAAACAGCTGAGGTGGTACGGGGACTTCAGGTGCCTTTCTTGATCTGCTTCAGAGGCTCTTCGGAGCTTGCGGCGGGACGGCGGCGGTCGGAGAGCACCCAGGCGCCGTCATACAGCTTCAGCGGGAAGTTCACCTCGCCTCCGCGACGACGGTCCACCTGGACGGGTGGCTCGGCCGGCGATTCCTGATCGCGCTGGGCGGCAGTCGGCAGGCCGTGGAGCACAACGTTGCCCAGTTCATGCAGGGGGAATGGCTTGAGGAGGATGATGTCGATCTTGCGCTCGATGGCGCGGTTGCACACTTCGATGCTGGGATGCGCGGTCATCAGCACCGCTTCGCAGCTGTGCAGGGTGCGCATGGCATCGAAAATCTCGAAACCGGTCATGTCGGGCAAGCGATAGTCGAGCACCAGCAGGTCGGGCTTGAAGTTCACCACGACCTCCAGGGCGATGGCACCGTTGGCGGCGGTGCGCACGTCGCAACCGAGCATTTCCAGGTAGGTCTGGAAATTCGCGGCAAGGATTTCTTCATCGTCGACTATCAGTACTTTCTTCGTCACTGCGGCTGCTCCCCTGTCAGGAGATCGGACGACGGTCAGGCTGACCGCTGATTGCATCCCTGCACATTCCGAGCCAAGGGTGCATCGACCCACCCGGGTCGATGATTCCTAGAGTCTAGATCGGCGGAAAAGTTTCACCATCCCCATAACCCCCTACGTTGGTCGGGGGATTCCCCTGAATCGGGGCCATTTCAATGTTGCTGCCGGTCGGGCCGTTCCAGGCCAAGCTTGTCGATCCGGTAGCGCAGCATGTCGCGGGTGAGGCCGAGCATGCGGGCGGATTTGGAGATGTTCCAGTCGGTCTTGCCCAGCACCTTCACCACCAGATCACGCTCGGCATCGGACAGGCTCATGTTCTCGTCTTCCAGCCCCAGCGGGCCGCCGAGCATCTGTGGAGGAGCCGATTCGGTGACGCCAACCCCGGCCAGCAGGCCGCGGCAGATGGTGAGCTGGTCCGGACCGATGACGTTGCCCGGCGCCAGCAGCACAGTCTGCTCGAGCATGTTGCGTAGCTCGCGCACGTTCCCCGGCCAGCTGTAGCCCTTGAGCACGGCCCGGGCTTCAGCGCTGAAACGCAGCCCCGGCTTGCCGTAGCGCTTGCCATGCTGGGCGACGAAGTGTTCGGCCAGGGTCAGGACATCGTCACCACGGGCCCGCAGCGGCGGCACCTTGATGGTGATGATGCGCAAGCGGAAGAAGAGGTCGCGGCGGAACTTGCCCTCCTGGACCATCTGCTCGAGGTTGCAGTTCGTGGCGCTGATGATGCGCAGGTTGACCTTGCGCTCGCGAACCGAGCCCAGGCGACGAATCGTGCGGTCTTCCAGCAGCTTGAGCAGCTTGGCCTGGAGTAGCAGGTCGATCTCGCCCACCTCGTCGAGGAACAGGGTGCCGCCATCGGCCGCTTCCACCAGGCCCACGCGGCGATCCTTGGCGTCGGTGAAGGCACCCTTCTCGTGACCGAACAGTTCGGCTTCCAGGAGGTGCGACGGAATCGAGGCGCAGTTGAACTCGACGAAGGGACCCTTGCTGCGCGCACCATCGAAATGCAGCGCGCGAGCCACCAGTTCCTTGCCGGTCCCGGTCTCGCCTTCGATCAGCACCACCGGCAGGTCTTCCCCGGCCATGCGTTCCTCGGCGCCGAGCACCTGGCGGACCATGTCCTTCATGGTGCGCATGGGTTCGGAGTCGCCTATCAGCCCGGCAAGCCCGGAGTCCTGGGCTTCACGTTGCTGGTAAAAGGACAGGCGCTGCTCCTGTCGCCGCGCCTCCAGCACCTTGTCCACCACCAGCTTCAACTCGGCGAGCGCCACCGGTTTGGTCAGGTAGTCGCTGGCGCCGGCCTTCATGGCTTCCACCGCGCCCTGCACGTTGCCGTGCCCGGTAATCATGATGACCTTGAGCTGCTCGTCCATCGCGCGGGCCCGGCTGATCAGGTCGCAACCGCTCATGCCGGGCAGGCAGTAGTCGGTAAGGACCAGGTCCGGGTGCTGCGCCTCGATGATCGGCAGCGCTTCTTCGGCCGAGCTGCAGACCATGACGTCGAACTGGCGCCGTTGCAGGTAGGTGCAGAAGTTGTCGGCCAGGATTTCGTCGTCTTCGACAATCAGAATGCTGTTGCCCATTTGTTGTTATCCCCCTGCCGTGGCCCTGAAGGTCAGGTGCACGTTGGTACCGGAATTTTCCCGGCTATCGATGCTGACTGCGCCACCGAAGCGCTCGACGATCTTGCGCACCAGCACCAGGCCGACGCCCAGACCGCCACGCTTGGTGGTATGGAAAGGTTTGAAGGCCATCTCCAGCATTGCCGGCGACATGCCGCTGCCGGTGTCGCTGACGGTCAGGGTCAGCAACCGGCGCTGCGCATCCGGCTCCAGGCGGATGGCCAGTCGACCGCCGCGCGGCATGGCCTCGATGGCGTTGGAAAGGACACTACCCAGCAGTTGTTGCAGAAGTACCGGATGGCTGACCACCTTGGGTGCGTCGCGGGTCTGCCAGTCGACTTCGATGCCGGCATGGCGGATCTGCGGTTCGTAGGCGGTGAGGGTTTCTTCCAGGGCGTTGGTGAGGTCCACCGGTTCCTGGTCGCCGGCCAGCGGGCGCGCTGACAGCAGCAGCTCGCGCACCCACTTCGACATGCGGTCGACCTGGGTGATGATGTCGCCCAGGTTCTTGTGCAGCGGTCCCGGGTCCACTTCAAGCGCCAGCTCGGCGCTGGAGCGGATGGACGCCAGCGGGTTGCGCAGGCTGTGGGCGACGGCGGTGGACATCTCGCCGAGCAGGGCCAGGGTTTCGTTCTCCACCAGTTGCCGCTGCTGGTCGTCCACCAGGCGCGAGGCGTGGCGCACGAACCAGAACAGGCTGAGGTAGATGACTGCGCCGCCCACTGCCGTAGCGATCCAGAGCAGCACGAGTCCGCGGTTCATGCGGGCGATCAGGTCCACCGGTTCCTTGTAGATCTCGATGATCGAGAGCACTTCGCCCCGGCTGTCCAGCAGCGGGATGAAGCTTTCCAGATAGAGGCTGTGCGGCACGCGCATGAAAAAGGCTTCCGCCGGGCAGGCATCGGGGCCGTGATGCTCGGTGGTCACCGTGTTGCGGCTGCTGACCGCTTCGCTCAGCTTGGCGCGCTCCAGCGAGTGGCCACCCACCAGCTTCGGATTGGTCGACCAGATCACCACGCCATCGGGCGCATAGACATTGGCCAGCAGCACATCGGGCAGGCGCACGATGTGGTCGAAGAATTCTTCGTGGGATTTGACCAGTTGCTCGTGGGAAACGCCGAGGCGCGCGCCATCGACACGTTTGTCGAGGAACTCGCCGAGGGTCAGGCCGGGGGAGAAGTTGCCGTGGATGACTTCGACATCGGCGATGGACTTGATGAACTGGGCGCTGAGCATGGCATCGCGGTCGATGCTCTCGCGCATCAGGAATCGGGTTGCCGCCGAGCCGAGCAGAATGGCCACCACGAGGATGATCACCAGGCTCACCAGGGAAAACCAACGGAACAGATTGAAGGGCTTGCTCACCAGCGCCATCTTCATTCGAAACCTCCCCTTGTTTGACCGTCGGATCGCTCGCAAGGCGGGCGTAAAAAGGGGCCTCCGGCCGGGTCGGCAACTCCTGCGCCGACTCCGGGTAGTTATAGCGCAGGCCCCGAGATTCGCGGCCCTACCGTTCAGCGGTCGCCGAACGGTAGGGTCGAAAATCCCCCATTTCCCCACCCACTTTTCACCCACTTCTGGGTTACCAGCCCCCAGAGCCGGGAACCCCTCCTCACGACTTATTTCAAGATGTTTCAGCCGCCAACCCCGAACCAGAGCCCCGGAACCGCTCTGGCATGGGGTTTGCGCCCTCTTCCGGTCAACGACGGGCCCCTTGCCCATCGGAGCCTGACAAACGGCGAAGTTCATCGACTGGAAGGGCAACACCATGCACAACGCACTGCCGAAACTCGTGCTCCCGCTATTGCTCGGACTCACGGTCGCCCCGGCCAAGGCCGGTCTCTATGCGGTTGACCAGACCACCTATACCGAGGCCAACGGATTCTTTGCGGCCTGGTACCAGGACACCCACGGCCGCGCCCTTGACCTCTGTCTCTCCAAGGCACAGAGCACCCGCGTACCCGGCTCCTTCATGTGCAACCTGCTGCCCAATCCGGGCGTGTTCGACGACACCCAGCCGATCGTCTTCCCCACCAACTTCCCCGACGAGGCGTTCTGGTTCACCGGCGATGCCTCCATCACCGACGCCGCCACCGGTATCGACTTGCTGTACGTGTCCGCCCTGGAGGCGGCCTTCAGCGGCGAGTTGCCGGCGGTAGGCGAGCAGATCAGCTTCGCGCGCGTCCGCATCCGGGTGACGGTGCCGGTGGCCGGCACCTACACCATCACCCACCCCTATGGCGTGGAAGTGTTCGATGTGGATACCCCCGGGACGCGCGCCATCAACCTGACCCGCGACATCGGCATCACCACGCCCGGCGAATTCAGCGGCGCCTTGAAGGGTGATGTCGGGCCCTTCCTGCGCTCGGTGAACGGGCCTTATGTGGAGGTCAATCCGGTCACCAGCCTGCCGGAGTCCTTCATTGGCGACCCGAACGTGCTGGAGGAAGTCACCGGCAGCCCCTTCGGGACCAACTTCGTGCGGATCGAAGGCCCCAACGGCCTGCGCGCGGAAACACGACAGTTCGCCATTTCCGGCAAGTTGTCCCAGGAGCCGTTGCCGACGCCGCTGATCGTCGAGCGCGCCACCTATTCCACCGGCGGCACCGGGGGCGCCAGCCAGCAGGACTTCTTCACCCTGGCCCCGCCCGCCCCGGCCACCGTGCGCTACACCGACACCGCCGGCGCCAGCGGCGCCATGCAGGGCAGCGCCACGGGTGCCTGGTACGGCCAGTCCGCGGCCACCCCGACGGCCAATGGCAACCTGTCCTTCACCGCTGACAACAGCGCAGCCATCCCCAGCAGCACCGCCACCACCAAGACCGCCCCGCTGGTGGACCTGGTGACCATCAGCCGAGCCGAGTACAGCCTGGCCACCGGCCGCCTGACGGTGGATGCCAGCTCCAGCGACCAGACCGGCCAGCCGGCGCTGACCGCCGAGGGACTGGGCCCGCTCGTAGCCGGACACCTGGATCTCCCGGCCGGCCTCATTCCACCGGCGACCGTCCACGTGAGCTCGGCCAATGGCGGCTCCGATACCGAAGAAGTCCTGATTCTCCCCTGAGAACAACACTCACCTGCCGCAGGCGGGTGAACGGAGGCAGTCATGTTCAGATGGCCAGGAATACTCACCCTGTTGCTGGGTGTGCTCGTCGGCATTCCGGTTGCCGAGGCGCAACTGGCGACGGTGGACCCCGGTCCCTTCACCGCCGCCAGCGGCTACTTCCCACGCTGGTACCAGGACACCGAGGGCACCCCCCTGGAGCTTTGCCTGTCCAAGGCCCGCAGCTCGCGAGCGCCCGGCAACTTCATGTGCACCCTGCTGCCGACCCCCGGCATCTTCGACGACACCAAGCCCGTCGCCTTCCCCGGCAACTTCCCGGATGAAAGCTTCTGGATGCTCGCCGAGGCCAGCATCGACGACCCCGGCAATGGCCTGGAGCTGGATGCCTACGTGGCCGGCATCGAAGCGGCCTTCGCTGCCGAAGTCCCGCGATTGGGCGATCAGCAGAGCTTCGCGCGCATCCGCATCCGCGTGACGGTTCCGGTGGCCGGCACCTACACGGTCACTCACCCCTACGGCGTGGATACCTTCACCGTCACCGCGCCCGGCCGTCGCGCCATCAACATGACCCGAGACATCGGCATCGGCGCCCCCGGCGACTTCAGCGGCGCCCTGGCCGGCAACGTCGGCCCGTTCCTTCATCGGGACGGCCCGCTCTACACCGAAACCAACCCGGAAACCAATGAAGTGGAGACCTTCATCGGCGACCCCAACCTGGCCGAGCCGGTAGTTGGCAGCCCCTTCGGGACCAACTTCGTGCGCATCGACGGTCCCAACGGCCTCTTCATCGAGACCAACCTGTTCAACTTGTCCGGCAAGCTGTTCACCGGTGGCATCGCCAGCAAGGTCGGCGTCGACCGTGCCACCTACAGCCGCGACGCCCAACGCACCTGGATATCGGTGTTCGCCAACTCCAGCGCCAGCGCAACCCTGTGCTTCCGCGAAAGCCTCGACCTGGTGGGCGATCCGCCGTCGCCCTGCCAGTTCGAGATGACCGGTGATGGCAGCGGCCTGTTCTTCGGCCAGGACCTGGCACCGGCCAGCCTGCCACCCTTCGTACTGATCACCGCCACGGACACCAATGCGTCGGCCACCACGCAGACCCAGCAGCTGACCGATATCGTCAAGATCAGCCAGGCCCGCTATTCCTGGCCGAACAAGACGCTGACGGTGGAAGCGCGCTCCAGTGACGAGGTGGAAATCCCGTCCATGGTGGCCGAAGGCTTCGGCCGCCTGCTGCCGGTCAGCGGTGCGACCCAACGCCTGGTGGCCGCCGGCATCGAGCAGCCGCCGGCGAAGGTCACGGTGAAATCGGCTGCCGGCGGCAGCGACACGGAGTTCGTGGTCATCGAAGGACGGCCGGCCAATGTCCCTGCCAACCAGCCGCCAGTGGCCAACCCGGACAGCGCCAGCACTACCGCCGGCGTACCGGTGACCCTCGCCCTGACCGCCAACGACAGCGACGTTGACGGCAACGTGCCGCTGTCCATCGCCAGCCTGGGCAGCGTCACCCTGGGTACCCTCGTGCGCAGCGGCACGGGTGCGGTGATCTACACGCCGCCGACCCAGGTCGCGACCACCCAGACGGTGACCTTCACCTATCAGGCCCGCGACAACCTGGGTGCTCAGTCCACTCCGGCGCTGGTGACCATCACCGTCCGGCCCAACCTGCCGCCAGTGGTCGCCAACGACACTGCGACCACCAATGCCGGCGCACCGGTGACGATCAACGTGCTGGCCAACGACGCGGACCCGGAAGCCAACCCGATGACGGTGGTGAACCTGACCACGCCGCCCACAGGACGCGGCACGACCAGCACCAACGGCACCACGGTGACCTACACCCCACCGGCAACGGTGACCACCGCCTTCACCGTGACCTTCAACTACCAGGCGCGGGACTCCATTGGTGCCACCTCGCCTCAGGCAACGGTGACCGTGACGGTGAATCCGGCCACTGCCGCCGATACCCTGGCGATCACCAAGGCGGACGTGAAAGCGGGTTCGAACAACCGCTTCTCCTGGGACTTCGAAGGCACCACCTCGCGGCCTGCGGGCAACCAGATCCGCATTGAAGTCACCAGCGCCCAGGGCGTCGTCCTGCTGGGCACCGCCGCGCCGGGGCCGAATGGGAAGTGGAAGTTGTCGGTGAATAACTCCACCGCCGTCGTTCCCGCTGCCAACCCCAGCGTTACCGTGCGCTCCACCTTCGGCGGAGTGCGCACCGGCACCATTTCCGCACGCTGATCGCTCAGCTCCAGTTGCCCCCGGTCGCGCCATGCGGCTGGGGGATTTTTTTGTTCTGGCGGACTTCCTGTAGGAGCGAGCTTGCTCGCGAACAGCCCGAGCACGATCTTTCGCGAGCAAGCTCGCTCCTACATCCGTCAGTGCCGTATCAGTCGTGGCGGCGCTATGCCTGTCGCCCCAGAGTTGTGCACCCGGTCAGCTTCCAGCAGTCGGGAAATCCTGGCGAACTTCGCACAACCGCTTGAAAAACCCCGCCATCACCCGATAATCGCGCGCCCGGTCGTTTGCCCAGAGCATTCTGGCGCCCTTTTTGCTCTGGGGCATACCTGACCAATCAGACAAGTTCTACGCAGATAGACACAGCTTAAAACCACTGGAGCCCAACCCGATGAACCGCGTCTTTTCCTCCTGGATGCTCGCTGGCGGCCTGCTGGCGGCCGGCAATGCCCTGGCCGACGGCCCCCTGCTCTGGCAGGACAACAGCCTGACCTACCTCTATGGCAAGGATTTCCAGATCAACCCTGAAATCCAACAGACCTTCACCTTCGAGCACGCCAGCGGCTGGACCTTCGGCGACCTGTTCATTTTCGTCGACCAGATCAACTACAACGGCGAAGAAGACGCCAACGCCGGCAAGAACACCTACTACGGCGAGATTTCCCCGCGTCTGTCCTTCGGCAAGATCTTCGACCAGAAGCTGGAATTCGGCCCGATCAGCGACGTGTTGCTGGCGACTACCTACGAGCGCGGCGAGAACCGCAACCAGAACTACCTGATCGGCCCGGGCTTCGACCTCAAGCTCCCCGGCTTCGACTACTTCCAGCTGAACTTCTACTACCGCAAGCCCGACGGCATCACCAACAACCCGTCCGGCCAGTGGCAAGTCACCCCGGTGTGGTCCTACACCATTCCGGTGGGTAATTCCGACGTCGTGATCGACGGCTTCATGGACTGGGTCTGGAACAACAAGGACGCCACTTCCGACCGCCCGAACGACCTGCACGCCAACCTGCACTTCAACCCGCAGATCAAGTACGACCTGGGCAAGGCCATGGGTTGGAGCGCGGTGAAGCACTTCTACGTGGGCGTCGAGTACGACTACTGGAAGAACAAGTACGCCATCGACGACAACAGTTTCCTCGGCGACGACATCCTCGGCGGCACCGACCAGAACACCTTCAGCCTGCTGGCCAAGGTGCACTTCTGATGATTGCGGGGCCCGGCACAATGTCGGGCCCTTCTGTCTTGCGCCATGGAAAAGGCGGGTAGAGAATGCGCGGCAGTCCCAGCCTGCAGTCAGAAAAGGAATGTTCCGATGGCCAGCGACAGCGCCCAAGCCTCCTCGCACACCCGCGGTGAGAAACTGGTCTCCAGCGCCTGGATCGCCCTCGGCATCATCATCCCCATCAGTTGCCTGTTCTCCGACGAATCCTTCGACTTCTCCGCCAGCCTGGCGCTGCTCTCCCTGATCACCCTCTGCGCCGCCTTCGCCTGCTGGCCGAAGCTCTTCATCACCCCCATCAACTACCGCAACATCTGCGACGAAGTGCCCCGCAACAGCTCGATTGCCATGGCGGTATTCGTCGGCCTCACGGTGCTGCGCGGCTTCGTCGAATTGGTGGCCTGATTTCTAAGGCGCGGTATCCCCGTAGGTTGGTGCGGGCGGCGTTCCGTCAGAGCGCAGCGAAGCCCAACATTCGGAGGTGACCTTTACGTTGGGCTTCGCGTAGCTCAGCCACAACCTACAAAGCCCTGGCGCATCTCGGCACCCGGTCAAACCGGTGGCCTGATCTCTCCGGCACGGTATCCCCGTAGGTTGGGCAGAGCGCAGCGAAGCCCAACATTCGTACGCGACCTTTACGTTGGGCTTCGCGTAGCTCAGTCACAACCTACAAGGCCGTGGCACAGCCTTTCGCCCATGAAAAAGCCCCGCACATGGCGGGGCTTTTTTTCATCGCGGGAGTGATCAGGCGCTGGCGGGAGCCACGCCGATGATCTCGGCACGGCTGCGCACGAGTTGCGGCAGCAGCGAACCCACGACCATACCCAGCCAGCTGAACAGCAGGCCAGCCAGTTGCGGCGGCCAGAAATCGGTTTCCTGATAGGTCATTTCCAGCAGCCCCCAGGAGCCGAGGCCGGCGAAGATGGCCAGCAGTGCGCCCTGGGTAGTGGCGCGCTTCCAGAACAGGCCAGCGAACAGCGGCACGGCGGCGGCAACCAGGGTCACCTTGTAGGCGTTGCCGACCATCTCGTAGATGCTGGAGTTGGAGTTCAGGGCGAACAGGCCAGTGGCGAAGGTCATCGCCAGCACGCTGCAGCGCATGGCCAGCAGGGCCTGGCGGTCAGTCATGTCGGGGATGAAACGCTTGAGGATGTTCTCGGTGAAGGTCACCGACGGCGCCAGCAGGGTACCGGAAGCGGTAGACATGATCGCCGAGAGGATGGCGCCGAAGAACATGATCTGGGCGAACAGCGGGGTACGTTCCAGGATCAGGCGCGGCAGGATCATCTGCGAATCCTCGGCCAGCCAATGCTGCACCATCGCCGGGTCGATCATCTTGGCCGAGTAGGCGAGGAAGATCGGCAGCATGCAGAAGCACAGGTAGAAGCAGGCACCGGTCATGGAGGCACGGGCAGCGATGTTCTCGCTCTTGGCCGACATCACGCGGGCGTACACGTCCTGTTGCGGGATGGAACCGAACATCATGGTCACTGCGGCAGCGAGGAAGGCGACGATGTCCTTGGCCGACGTACCGTGAATGAAGGCGAACTTGCCTTCGTTCGCGGCCTGGCTGATCACCGCCGCAGGGCCGCCCGCCATGTCACCGACGAGCCAGGTCAGATAGAACAGGCCGACGACGATGATGATCATCTGCAGGAAGTCGGTCATTGCCACCGACCACATGCCACCGAACAGGGTGTGCAGCAGGACGATGAAGGTGCCGATCATCATGCCCTGGGTGGTGGTCAGGGCGCCGTCGGACAGCACGCTGAAAACCACGCCCAGCGCGGTGAGCTGCGCAGCGACCCAGCCGAGATAGGAGGCGATGATCACCAGGCTGGTGAGCAGTTCCACGTTCGGGCCGAAGCGCTTGCGGAAGAAGTCACCGATGGTGAGCAGGTTGAGGCGATAAAGCGGACGGGCGAATACCAGGCCCACCAGCATCAGGCACCCGAAGGAGCCGAAGGGGTCTTCGATGATCCCGGCGAAGCCTTCTTCAAGGAAGGTCGCGGGAATGCCCAGCACGGCTTCCGAGCCGAACCAGGTGGCGAACACCATCGCCACGACCAGGGGGAAAGACATACTCCGGCCGCCGGAAGCGAAGTCCGTGGAGTTCTTGACGCGAGTGGAGGCGTAGAAGCCGACAGCGACAGTGATCAGCAGATAGATCGCAACAAACCAGATCAGCATTTGTTCTTGTTCCAGAGGCACGCTCGTCGAGCCCGGAAAAAGCCTGGGAGTCCGGAGTTCGACTGACGGAGTTTTTGTTATTGACGCGGAAGGGCCCGATGCCACGCGAGGCAGGCGGGTACCACGGAGGCGCAGTCTGCCAAAGACGTAAAATATGTCAAACAATTACCGCGCCTATGAGCAAAAAAATCGACAGGATGCGTGCCTCACTAAAGAGCAGGCTTGGTCACAAAGCCTTGAATTTAAAGGCATCTCAACGTCAGCTTGTGACTCGTCAGTATTTTATTTTTTACATGCCCCGTTGATTAAGAACGACACCAAACTACCGTTCATCGCCAACGAAAAGGCATCTGCTAGCATCCAGGCTTCATCGTCATGGAGCCGACCCGCATGTACGCGCTGAACCCGCAGCAGACCGAGTCCTACCTGCGCCACCTGGACATTTCCGCACCGAAGCAGCCAGACCTCGCCTACCTCGACCGGCTGATCGCCGCCCACCAGCGTCGGGTGGCTTTCGAGAACGTCGACGTATTGCTCGACCGGCCCATCCATATCGACGCCGACGCCGTGTTCGCCAAGGTGGTGGAGCGCCAGCGCGGCGGGTACTGCTACGAACTGAACAACCTCTTCGCGCGCCTGCTGCTCGCCCTCGGCTACCAGCTGGAACTACTGGGAGGCCGGGTGCGCTGGGGACTGCCGCTGGACGCGCCGCAGACCATGCTTTCCCACTTGATGCTGCGCGTGCTGCTGCCGGAAGGGCCCTACCTGGCGGACGTCGGCTTCGGCTCCGCCACGCCCTGGCGCGCCGTGCCCCTGGCGGGTGAGATGCCCGACGACCTGCCCTACCGCCTGCGCCCCCAGGAGGATGGAACCGGTGAGGTGCAACTGGAAAACTTCCGCACGGAAAGCGGCTGGGCGGCCTGCTATCGCTTCGGACCGGAGGTGAACGCCTGGGTCGATTGCATTCCGCGCAACTGGTACACCTCCACCCACCCGAACAGCGTATTCCGGCAGATGCTGATGACCGCCCGCAGCGAAGGCGAATGGCGCCTGACCCTGGCCAACGGCACCTTCAACAAGCGCCACCGCGATGGCCGCGTGGAAAGCCGTCGGATCGAGGATGCGGCCGAACTGGTCGAAGTGCTGAGAAACGACTTCCTTCTGAACCTCACGAAAGACGAGATCGAGCCGCTGCGAGCCAGGCTCGAGGGTCTGCTGAGCTGAACCTGCAGGGTGGATGGCGCTCTTCTATCCACCTCGGGGACCTGACCTGGCCTCGTTGGTGGACGTAAAAAGCTACGTACACCCTTGTCCTGGGTGCGATTGGTGGGAGTGGTCCACCCTTGTAGGTAGCGCCATCCGCGAAAGAGGACATGCCCATGTCCACCGCCGAGCATCTCAAGGCCCTGCACGAGCAGGGTTTCACCCTGCTTCCCGGCGTGCTCGATGCCGCCGCCGTCTCCTCGTTACGCCAGTTGATCGACCAGCTCCAGCCCATCCATTGGGATTACTGCGGCCTGGTGGACGACCACTTCAAATGCGTGTTCAACCGCGGGCCGGAATGGCTGCCGTATTTCGATCTGCCTGGGGTCATCGAACTGGCTGAAGCGGCACTCGGCGAAGACTGCCACCTCATCGGCATGACCGCCTGGCGCAATCACCCGGGGTTCATCGGTGGCGACCTGCATGTGGATCACCTGGTCATGGAACTGCCAGAGCGCCTGCTGGCCGATCCGGACTTTTCGCTGCCAATGCAGATATGCACCGCGCATATCTACCTCGACGATATCGATGCCGACCTCTGCCCCACCCTGGTCATTCCTGGCAGCCACCGTGCCGGGCGCAAGCCGCGAACCGGCGAAACCGGCTGGCGCGGACAACCTGCCGAAGCCGTGCTGTGCAAGGCCGGCGATGTCCTGATGTTCCGCAGCGAACTCTGGCACGCCGGCAGCCGCAACCGCACGACCGACCGTACGCGCTACCTGCTGCAGGTGCATTACGGCCGGCGCATGGTGGCGCAGAAGTTTTCGCCCTACCTCGCCTTTCACTTCAACCCCGAAGTGCTGACCGCCTGCACGCCACGGCAGCGTCGTCTGCTGGGCGATCACACCGCGGCCGAATACGACTGACGCCGAAAAACCGAGCAAGCGCTTCCAGCCCATCTCCCATGGGCCACAGCGAGATTTATCCCGAAGATATCCACAGAGCGACCCACAGTTTTTGTGGGCAATACATGTTCTGCCACCAGGAACTTAACTGACCTTGTGGGAGCGAATTCATTCGCGAATTTCAGAACTGTCGCAACCCGCTGTCCAAACGGCTCAAGCTACCTGAGCAAAATCCATCCATTCTTCTGAAAGGCGCGCAATCCGGGCCCTGCAGCGATCCACCCAAAAGCTATCCACAACTTGCCCCACAGATTCCGTGGGTATCTGCAACAGCCAGGCGGACGGAGCGGGTTGCACCCCGGATGCACAGGAAACGAGCAACCGGCCCCAACCCATCAGGCACGGGCCCCGCGGCCATTCATCCAGAACATATCCACAGCTCGCTCCACAGAAAATGTGGGCACGCCAGTACCGGCCTGATCTTTACTTCAAGGCACTCCCTCCCGCAGGAAACACGCTATGCGCGCGACCGGCCTTGCTGCCCTGTTGATCCCCCTGGTGCTGCTCACGGGCTGCGTCGGCTTCGGCACGCGAGACCCGTTGCAGGTCGACCTGGCCGGCATGGAACCCATCCCCGGCGAGGGGCTGGAGGTGCGCTTCAATCTCAAGCTCCGCGTGCAGAACCCCAACGAGGGCGCCATCCATTACAGCGGTGTGGCACTGGAGATGGACCTCAATGACCTGCCCCTGGCCAGCGGCGTCAGCAACCAGGGCGGCACGTTGGCGGGCTTCGGCGAAACCCTGATCGAAGTGCCAGTGACCATTTCCGCGTTCTCGGCGCTGCGCCAGGCCTGGACGCTCACCGGGGCCCATCCGGTCCAGCACGTGCCCTACGCCCTGCGCGGCAAACTGGGCGGCGGCTTCTGGGGAACCCGGCGCTTTACCGATGCCGGCGTGTTGAGCATTCCCGAGCCCATCGACACGCCCTGAGCTTCAGTTGCCCAGCACGAACCCGAGCAGATCGCGGATGGCCAGTGGTAGAGCGATCGCCTCAGTGTCCACGTCCCAGTCCGCATCGAGTGGCGGTTCGTAGGGGCTGTCCAGGCCAGTGAAGTTACGAATGCGCCCTTCCAGCGCCGCCCGGTACAGCCCTTTGGGGTCGCGGCGGGCACAGGCGTCGAACGAGGTACTGACGTAGACCGTGGAAAACTCCCCCGGCGCGAACAGCTGCCGCGCAGCCTCGCGATCGGCGCGGAACGGGGAGATCGCCGACACGATCACCACCAGCCCCGCATCCACCATCAGCCGCGCCACCTCGGCGATACGCCGGACGTTTTCGCGGCGATCCTCCGCCGACATGCCGAGATCCCGGCACAGGCCGCCGCGCAGGTTGTCGCCATCCAGCACGTAGGTGTGCAGGCCACGGGCGTTGAGCTCCACTTCCAGCGCATTGGCCAAGGTGGACTTGCCCGAGCCTGACAGGCCGGTCAGCCAGATGCAGCGCGGGCGTTGATGCTTGATCGATGCCCTGGCCGACCCCGGCAGGGTCAGTTCGTATGGAACGGCTTCACTCATAACCCAGCCACTCGTAGTCACGTTCATAGGCCCGCAGCATTGGCCCCCCGATGCGGGCCCGGCCCGCGATTTATCCGAGCAGGGAGACTAGCAGCCGTTCTTCGCGAAAAAATTTGGATAGGATCAAGTCGGTAAAGCATCCGATACATCTGACGTACGAAATCGTAGAAAACGGGCAAAAGCAGTGGCAAAACCCTATATAATTCATGGTTTTTCGTGACACCGAAGTTGAGGTCCCCATGAGCACCCTGCCGCCCTGCCCCAAATGCAACTCCGAATACACCTACGAAGACGGCGCAATGCTGATCTGCCCGGAGTGCGCCCATGAGTGGTCCGCCGATGCCGGCGCCGAAGCAAGCGACGACAAGGTGATCAAGGATTCCGTCGGCAACGTCCTGCAAGACGGCGACACCATCACCGTGATCAAGGACCTCAAGGTCAAAGGCTCGTCCCTGGTGGTGAAGGTCGGCACCAAGGTGAAGAACATCCGCCTGGTCGACGGCGACCACGACATCGATTGCAAGATCGACGGCATCGGCGCGATGAAGCTGAAGTCGGAGTTCGTGCGGAAGGTGTGAGCCGTTTGCTCCTGGGGTAGGAGCCAGCTTGCTGGCGAAGTGACGCAACAGCTTCGCGAGCAAGCTCGCTCCTACGCAGGCATCACCCCTCCTGCAACACCCGCAACGCCGCTGCCGCCAGAAACCCCGAGCGGCTCTTCTGCTCCGGATGGCTGCGCACATACTCATCGATACGATTGAGCAGATACCCCGGCAGCGTGATGTTCAGCTTCTCCGCCTTGCCCATGTAGCGGGTCACGTCGATATCCACCAGCGCCCAGGTACAGCCGACAAACTCCGGATTGGCCGCATGGAAGGTCACCTTCCTCGCCACCGGAATCGGTGCGCCCCCCTCCGCCAGAATTTCCAGGTGACCCGCCATGGCTTCCCGCGCCATGGCCATCGCATCGTCCAGGTCGTCCCCTGCGGAGAAGCAGCCAGGCAGATCAGGAACCTCCACACCCCAGGCGTGGCCGTCGTCACCGGGAAGGATTGCGATCGGGTAAAGCATGACGTGGCTCCTCTGGAGTGGATGCGACTGGCTCACTTGAGTCCGGCCTGTTTGAGAATGCTCGCCACCGTCCGGGCCAGCAGGTCTTTCTTCGGATGCGGGATCGTCACCAGTCCCGGCTTCGTCGGGTGCTTGAAGTGATGGTGACTGCCTCGGGTTCTGACCAGAAACCATCCATCGGCTTCGATCAGTTCCATGAGTTGTCGACTGTTCGCGTCCGGTCCTTGGCGTGGATTTGGTGGTTATAGTAACCACCAAACAGCAAACCGCAATTCCTCCGTCCGATGGGTTGGCGCTGCTCAATGACTTCGCAGTATGTTCAGCCATCCCCCTTCAAGGATGAACCATGGCCAGCAAAGCCCACCCAACGCACCAACAGAAGCACCTCGCCGTGCTCATCGATGCCGACAACGCACAAGCGTCCATCATCGAAGGCCTTTTCGAAGAGATCGCCAAGTACGGCGTCGCCAGTGTCAAACGCATCTATGGCGACTGGACCGCACCGCAGCTCGGCAGCTGGAAGAAAGTCCTACTCGACCACTCCATCCAACCGATCCAGCAGTTCGCCTACACCAAGGGCAAAAACGCCACCGACAGCTCACTGATCATCGACGCCATGGACCTGCTCTACACCCGGCGTTTCGATGGCTTCTGCCTGGTTTCCAGCGATAGCGATTTCACCCGTCTGGCCGCGCGCTTGAGAGAAGAAGGTCTGACCGTATACGGCTTCGGTGAAGAGAAGACCCCGAAGCCCTTTGTCTCCGCCTGCGACAAGTTCATCTATACGGAGATACTGCGCGCGGAGGTGCTGCCGGAGCCCGCTGCCAGCGGCGACAAACCACAGCCCGCAGCTCCAGCGCCAGCCGCCGAGCCAGCCAAATCGACTGACAAGCCTGCTCCGATCAAGCCGCAGAAGGTTCCGGTGGATGCGATCGCCACGGTGATCGACGGACTCGACGACGAAGACGGCTGGGCGCCGCTTGCGGCAGTTGGCTCCGATATCACCAAGATTCGAACCGACTTCGATCCACGTTTGTACGGCTTCAAGAAGCTGAGCGACCTGATCAAGGGAAACCCTCATCGCTTCGAACTTGAGGAACGTGGAACCACCACGACCGGGGGAAAGGTGCTGTTCGTGCGCAATCGCAAGACCGGCAAATAGCCGTCCGCCCGGTATCGTTGGGCTTCGCATAGCTCAGCCACAACCTACATCCGTGCCTCTAGGCTCTGATGGGTATCGCAGGCGGCGCTCCGCTGGAACGACGCGGTACCCATCAAAGAAAAGCCCCGGCAATCACCGGGGCTTTCTGTTTCAACGCATCACTCAGCCGTTGCTGGGGAAGGCGAATTGCGCCGCCTCGTGGCTGGCGCGTTGCGGCCAGCGCTGGGTGATGGCCTTGCGGCGGGTGTAGAAGCGCACGCCGTCCGGGCCGTAGGCGTGGAGGTCGCCGAACAGCGAGCGCTTCCAGCCGCCGAAGCTGTGGTAGGCCACCGGGACCGGCAGCGGCACGTTGACGCCGACCATGCCCACTTCGATTTCGTCGCAGAACAGGCGGGCGGCTTCGCCGTCGCGGGTGAAGATGCAGGTGCCGTTGCCGTACTCGTGGTCGTTGATCAGCTGCATGGCGTCTTCCAGGCTGCCAACGCGAACGATGCAGAGCACCGGGCCGAAGATTTCTTCCTGGTAGATACGCATGTCGGCGGTGACGTTGTCGAACAGGGTGCCGCCGACGAAGTAACCGTCTTCATGACCGGCGACGCGGTAGCCGCGACCGTCCACCACCAGCTTGGCGCCGGCAGCGACGCCGTCGTCGATATAACCGACCACCTTGTCGCGGGCGGCGGCGGTGACCAGCGGGCCCATGTCGAGGCCGCAGTTGGTGCCGGCGCCGATCTTCAGGCCCTTGATCTGCGGGACGATCTTGTCGACCAGCGCATCGGCGATCTGGTCGCCCACACAGACGGCCACGGAGATGGCCATGCAGCGCTCGCCGCAGGAACCATAAGCCGCGCCCATCAGCGCGCTGACGGCGTTGTCGAGGTCGGCGTCGGGCATCAGCACGGCGTGGTTCTTCGCGCCACCCAGGGCCTGCACGCGCTTGCCGCGCTTGGTGCCTTCGGCATAGATGTATTCGGCGATCGGGGTCGAGCCGACGAAGCTCAGGGCTTTGACTTCCGGGGCTTCGATCAGCGCGTCCACGGCTTCCTTGTCGCCGTTGACCACGTTCAGCACGCCCTTGGGCAGGCCGGCCTGATGGAAGAGTTCGGCGATCAGCAGGGTGGAGCTCGGGTCACGCTCGGAGGGCTTGAGGATGAAGGTGTTGCCGCAGGCGATGGCCAGCGGGTACATCCACAACGGCACCATGGCCGGGAAGTTGAACGGGGTGATGCCGGCGACCACGCCCAGCGGCTGGAAGTCGCTCCAGGCGTCGATGTTCGGGCCGACGTTGCGGGTGTATTCGCCCTTGAGGATTTCCGGGGCGGCGCAGGCGTATTCGACGTTCTCGATGCCGCGCTTGAGTTCACCGGCGGCGTCTTCGAGGGTCTTGCCATGCTCTTCGGCGATCAGCTTGGAGATCACCGCCTCGTTCTGCTCCAGCAGTTGCTTGAAGCGGAACAGCACCTGGGCGCGCTTGGCCGGCGGGGTGTTGCGCCAGGCCGGGAAAGCGGCCTTGGCGGCGTCGATGGCCTGCTGGATGGTGGCGCGGCTGGCCAGGCCAACCTTGCGGTGGGCTTCGCCGGTGGACGGGTTGAACACGTCCGCGGTGCGGCCTTGGTCGTCGATGCGTTCGCCGTTGATCAGGTGCGGGATGAGGCTCATGGGTGGGGGTCTCTTGTAGGGCTTTTGTCTTGGTGGCGCCGGCAGGTCCGAGGGGCGGGTATTACCCTCACCCCCGGCCCTCTCCCAGAGGGAGAGGGGGCAGTCCGTGCGCTATTTCAATTCTGTTTCCACGAAGACTACTTCGTGGTCGCTGGCGTTGATCACGTTGTGTTCGACGCCCGCCTTGCGGAAGTAACTCTGGCCGGCCACCAGGGGGGCGTGTTTGTCGCCCTCCGGGGTTTCCAGCAGCAGGGTGCCGTTGGTCATCGGCACCACGACGTAGTCATAGCCATGGCGGTGGCGACCGGTTTCGGCACCGGGGGCGAAGCGCCACTCGGTGACGATCACCTCGTCGTTATCCACCTGCACGGTGGGCACGGCCTGGGGGCGTTGGCTCATCAGTTGACGCCCTGCAGGGCCTGGCCGACGGCGTCGAACAGGCGATCCAGTTCTTCCGGCTTGGCGTTGAAGGTCGGTCCGAACTGCAGGGTGTCGCCACCGAAGCGGACGTAGAAACCGGCTTTCCACAGGGCCATGCCGGCCTCGAACGGACGGACGATGGCATCGCCGTCACGCGGGGCAATCTGCAGGGCACCGGCCAGGCCGCAGTTGCGAATGTCGATGACGTGCTTGGCGCCCTTCAGGCCATGGATGGCCTTCTCGAAGTGCGGGGCCAGTTCGGCGGATTGCTGCACCAGGTTTTCCTTCTCCAGCAGGTCCAGGGCGGCCAGGCCAGCGGCGCAGGCGACCGGGTGTGCGGAGTAGGTGTAGCCGTGGGTGAACTCGACGGCGTATTCGGGCGTCGCCTGGTTCATGAAGGTCTGGTAGATCTCGCGGCTGGCGATCACTGCGCCCATGGGGATGGCGCCGTTGGTGACCTGCTTGGCCACGTTCATCAGGTCCGGGGTCACGCCGAAGTACTCGGCGCCGGTCATGGTGCCCATGCGGCCGAAGGCAGTGATCACTTCGTCGAAGATCAGCAGGATGTTGTTCTGGTCGCAGATTTCGCGCAGGCGCTGCAGGTAGCCGGCCGGCGGCACGATCACGCCAGCGGAGCCGGACATCGGCTCGACGATCACGGCGGCGATGTTGGACGCGTCGTGCAGTTCGATCAGCTTCAGCAGTTCGTTGGCCAGTTCCACGCCGCCGGTTTCGGCAGCGCCCTTGGTGAAGGCCAGGCCCGGCTGCAGGGTGTGCGGCAGGTGGTCGACGTCCATCAGTTGGCCGAACATCTTGCGGTTGCCACCGATGCCGCCCAGGGCGGTGCCGGCGACGTTCACGCCGTGGTAGCCACGGGCGCGGCCGATCAGTTTGGTCTTCTGCGGTTGGCCTTTCAGGCGCCAGTAGGCGCGGGCCATCTTGATGGAAGTGTCGGCGCACTCGGAGCCGGAGCCCGTGAAGAACACGTGGTTCAGTTCGCCGGGGGTCAGGTTGGCAATCTTCTCGGCCAGCTGGAAGGACAGCGGATGGCCGTACTGGAAACCCGGGGAGTAGTCGAGGGTGCCGAGCTGCTTGGCCACGGCTTCCTGGATTTCCTTGCGCGAGTGGCCGGCACCGCAGGTCCACAGGCCGGAGAGGCTGTCATAGATGCGGCGGCCCTGGTCGTCGATCAGCCAGCTGCCTTCGGCGGCGACGATCAGGCGCGGGTCGCGCTGGAAGTTGCGGTTGGCGGAGAACGGCATCCAGTGAGCGTCCAGCTTGAGCTGGCTGGCGAGGGGAAGCTGGGCGGTCTGCGGCATGTTCATGTATGGCCTCGAAAGTGTCTTGTTCTGAGGAACGACGCGCTACTTGCTGCCGACATTGCCACGGGCATAAAGTCACGAAAATCCAACTTTACTTATCTTTAGATCAGAGGTTACTAAACCATGAGCAGCCGCCGCCCCGAACCGCTGGCGCAGGTCAGCGATTTCGACATCCGCCTGCTGCGCATCTTCCGCAGCGTGGTGGAATGCGGCGGTTTCTCCGCTGCCGAGAGCGTGCTGGGCATCGGCCGCTCGGCCATCAGCCAGCAGATGAGCGACCTGGAGCAACGCCTCGGGCTGCGCCTGTGCCAGCGTGGCCGCGCCGGCTTCGCGCTGACCGAGGAAGGCCGCGAGGTGTTCCAGTCGTCCATGCAGTTGCTGGCGGCGCTGGAAACCTTCCGCACCGAGGTCAATGGCCTGCACCAGCACTTGCGCGGCGAGCTGAACATTGGCCTCACCGACAACCTGGTGACCCTGCCGCACATGCGCATTACCAACGCCCTCGCCCGCCTCAAGACCCTCGGGCCGGATGTGCAGATCAACATCCGCATGACGCCACCCAGCGAAGTGGAGCAAGGGGTCCTCGACGGACGCTTGCACGTCGGCGTGGTACCGCAGACCGCGGCCCTCTCCGGCCTGGAGTATCAGCCGCTGTACAGCGAGCGTTCGTTGCTCTACTGCGCCGTCGGCCACCCGCTGTTCTATGCCGACGATGCGCAACTGAGCGACGAGCGCCTGAATGAGCAAGACGCCATCGCCCCCACCTTCCGCCTGCCGGCGGAAATCCAGTCGCACTACCAGGTGCTCAACAGCACGGCCAGCGCCTCGGACCGCGAGGGCATGGCCTTCCTGATCCTCACCGGGCGCTACATTGGCTATCTGCCGGACCACTACGCCACCTTCTGGGTGCAACAGGGGCGCCTGCGGGCGCTGAAACCGGCGAGCCGTTTCTATGACCTGTCTCTCGCCTCGGTAACCCGCAAGGGTCGCCGGCCGCACCTGGTGCTGGAGAGTTTCCTGGAAGCGCTGGCCGCAACCAGTTGAGGAACCGGATCTTGTAGGGTGGATGTCGCTTTTTACATCCATCAACGAGGCCAAGCCCGGCACCGATGGTGGATCGGTGAAGCGTGATCCACCCTACGCTCAAGCTCCATTCCGGTGCAGCCCGGACAAATCCGCGAATAACCTGACCGATGCTCCAGTTTCGCTTGTAGGCGCGGTCATCCTGGGTTATCAGTGCTGTCGCCAACCCCCTCTTACAATAAGGAAGCCTATGACTTCACTGGTGCCCGCCCACAGCCCGGACCCTTCCATCAAACCCGCCGGCCGTATCCGTCAGAAGAACGAAGAGCTGATACTCGCTGCTGCGGAAGAAGAGTTCGCCCGCCACGGATTCAAAGGCACCAGCATGAACACCATCGCCGTGCGCGCCGGGCTGCCCAAGGCCAACCTGCATTACTACTTCAGCAACAAGCTGGGGCTGTATATCGCGGTATTGAGCAACCACCTGGAACTCTGGGACAGCACCTTCAACGCTCTCACCGCCGAAGATGACCCGGCCGAGGCGCTGGCCCGCTACATCCGCGCCAAGATGGAGTTCTCCCGACGTCACCCGCTGGCCTCGAAGATCTTCGCCATGGAGATCATCAGCGGCGGTGGCTGCCTGGCCGAGCACTTCGATCAGGACTATCGGACCTGGTTCAAGGGCCGCGCGGGCGTGTTCGAAGCCTGGATCGCCGCCGGCAAGATGGACCCGGTGGACCCGGTCAACCTGATCTTCCTGCTCTGGGGCAGCACCCAGCATTACGCCGACTTCAACACCCAGATCTGCCGCGTCACCGGCCGCAAGCGCCTGACCAAGGAAGACTTCGAAGCGGCCACGCAGAACCTCATCCAGATCATCCTCAAGGGCTGCGGCCTGACTCCGCCCGCGACCGCCTGATGCCGTACACGCTGTCCGCTCCCGCCGAATATCGCGAGGAGATCAAGAAGAGCCGCTTCATCGCCCACGCAGCCCCAGTGGCCAGCGTCGAGGAGGCCCAGGCCTTCATCGCACGCCTGTCCGAGCCCGGCGCTTCTCACAACTGCTGGGCCTGGAAGCTGGGCAACCAGTACCGTTTCAGTGACGACGGCGAACCCGGCGGCACCGCCGGACGCCCGATTCTCGCCGCCATCGAAGGCCAGGACTGCGATCAGGTCGCGGTACTGGTGATCCGCTATTACGGCGGAATCCAGCTCGGCACCGGCGGCCTCGCCCGCGCCTACGGCGGCAGCGCCGCCAAATGCCTGCAAGGCGGCCAGCGTGTGGAACTGGTGGCGCGCAGTCGCATCAGTTGCCATCCCGGTTTTGCTGAACTGCCGTTACTGAAAGCGCGCCTCGCCGAGTTCGACGTGTTGGTGGAAAGTGAACGCTTCGATGCCGAAGGCGCCGAGCTTGTCCTGGCCCTGCCCGAGGGCCGTATTGCCGGGTTCGAGCAGGTCCTGCGGGATATCAGTCGGGGGCGGCTGGAAGTGAAACGACTGTAGGGGCGAATTCACTGGTTGTGCCTGCATTGCCGGTAGGAGCTGGCTTGCCAGCGAATGGCCCCTTTTCGCTAGCAAGCTAGCTCCTACAACGCGTCTGAACCTACGTTCGATACCACCCACAAATTCTGTGGAGTCAGCTGTGGATAACTCGTGGGCTTTTTCCTGGAACGCCGCAGCGGCGCGGCTTAGCGAGAACTGTTCGCTTTTTGCCCAGTAGCCGACTTATCCCCTGCCCCAAACATAAGCATCTGATTTGCGGTGCATTCCTCCGCGCCCCCATGCAGCGCAGCAAGCGCTCGGCAGGGCCGATCTTGTCCACGCCCAACGGGGAAAAGATTGTGGATAAGCTTGGGAGTATCCGCCGCAGCCCAAGGCTGGCGAGCCTTGCGGGAAGCTGATCGAAAAACGAACAAAACCAACCGAGCGAAGAGTGCCCGTCCCTGGCGAATGAATCTGCCCAAACAACAGGTAAACTTTCCGCCATCCCCGCCTGATGAAGAGAATCCACCATGTACGAATGGCTGAATGCCCTGCCCAAGGCCGAGCTGCACTTGCACCTGGAAGGTTCACTGGAGCCCGAACTGCTGTTCGCCCTGGCCGAACGCAACAAGGTGGTGCTGCCCTGGGCTGATGTGGAAACCCTGCGCAAGGCGTATGCCTTCAATAACCTGCAGGAGTTCCTCGACCTCTATTACGCCGGTGCCGACGTGTTGCGCACCGAGCAGGATTTCTACGACCTGACCTGGGCCTACCTGCAACGCTGCAAGGCGCAGAACGTGATCCACACCGAGCCCTTCTTCGACCCGCAAACCCACACTGACCGGGGCATTCCCTTCGAGGTGGTGCTATCCGGCATCCGCCAGGCCCTGGAAGACGGTCGCGAGCAACTGGGCATCAGCTCCGGGCTGATCCTCAGCTTCCTGCGCCACCTCTCTGAAGACGAGGCGCAGAAGACCCTCGATCAGGCCCTGCCCTTCCGCGACGCCTTCATCGCCGTCGGCCTGGACAGTTCGGAAAAGGGACACCCGCCGAGCAAGTTCCAGCGTGTATTCGACCGCGCCCGCGCCGAAGGCTTCCTCACCGTTGCCCACGCCGGCGAGGAAGGCCCACCGGAGTACATCTGGGAAGCCCTGGACCTGCTCAAGATCGAGCGCATCGACCACGGCGTACGTGCCGTCGAGGACGAGCGACTGATGCAGCGCATCATCGACGAGCAGATTCCGCTCACCGTCTGCCCGCTGTCCAACATCAAGCTTTGCGTGTTCGACCACATGCGCCAGCACAACATCCTCGACATGCTGGAGCGCGGTGTGAAGGTGACAGTGAACTCCGACGACCCGGCCTACTTCGGCGGCTACGTGACGGAGAACTTCGCCGCCCTGCACGAGCACCTCGGCATGACCGAGAACCAGGCGAAGCGCCTGGCGCAGAACAGCCTGGATGCGCGGCTGATCAAATAGGCACAAGGCGTTCGTAGGTTGGGTTTCGCTTCGCTCTGCCCAACCTACAGGTTATGCGAGGCGTTTAGAGGGAAGGTGCGGGACGGGGGCTGAGCAACCGCAGGATGCTGCCGAGCAACATGCCGTAGAGCGGCACGAAGAACACCAGGCTGATGGCCAGCTTGACGCCATAGTCGACGGTAGCGATCTCCACCCAGTGCTCGGCCATGAAGGGGTTGTCGCTGCGCCAGAAGGCCACGGAGAAGAAGGCGAAGGTATCCAGCAGGTTGCCGGCGATGGTCGAGGCCACCGGGGCTATCCACCACTGGCGCATCTGCCGCAGGCGGTCGAAGACCTGGATATCCAGCACCTGGCCCAGTACGTAGGCGAGGAAGCTGGCCTGGGAGATCCGCGCGACGAACAGGTTGAACTCACCGAGAGCGGCGAAGCCCTGGAAGCTCGCTTCCTGAAACAGCACCGACACCGCATAGGACGCCAGCAGCGCCGGGACCATGACCCGCGCGATGACCCGGCGCGCAGCCTGCTTGCCCATCAGGCGAACGGTCAGGTCGGTGGCCAAGAAGATAAAGGGAAAGCTGAATGCGCCCCAGGTGGTGTGCCAGCCGAACAGGGTAATAGGCAACTGCACCAGGTAGTTGCTGGCGATGATGATCAGGATGTGGAAAGCGATCAGGCCGGTCAGGGCCGGGCGCCAGATCGAGGGCGTTGCAGCGGGCATAGTGGTTCGCATCCTTTTTGCCGATGGGGTGAGGGAACCCATGTCGCGGCCCCCTGGCCAACGACGGCGCGCATTCTAACTTGACCCTCGCGTCAGGAAAAGACGCTTCGTCCGAGCCCGCATCCGTCTGCGGCAAAAACGCTGTTGGGCGAATTCATTCGCTGTGTATGCATTAGGTGTTGTAAGTGGCTGCAATGCCCGTAGGAGATGGCTTGCCAGCGAATGGCCACTTTTCGCTAGCAAGCTAGCTCCTACAATGGCGAATGAATTCGCCCCTACAAAGGGAATGCATACGAAAAGGGCCGCGATGCGGCCCTTAGTCGCGAAGCACCTTGCGTCGCCCCGTCACCATGGACCAGGGCAGGTTCTCACGCAGGCGCACGCTTTCCACCAGCGCGGCCAGCACGTGCAGGCAGGCCAGCCAGAACAGGCTATCGGCCATGAAGACATGGATGTCACGGGGCAGGTCCTCGCCCCAGAAGTAGTCCACTTCTTCCATCAGGAAACCGGTGACGCCGAGGCCGAACATCAGCAGCAGCATGAGGATCATCACCAGCCCACCCAGGGGCGAGTGCCCCATGCGGTGCAGGTGGCCGCCGCTCAGCAGCGTCCTGGCATGGGCCGCCAGCTGCGAGGGACGCGGCGAGAAATCCGCCCAGCGCGCAGATGCGGGGCCGACGAAGCCCCACACCAGCCGCACCAGCACCACCGCCACGGCGTAATAGCCGAGCCAGCGGTGCCAGCCGTCGCCTGCCTCGTTGAGGAAGTAGTCACCGATGAAGGCAGCCACCAGGGACCAGTGGCCGATCCGTATGACCGGGTCCCAGAGGCGAACGGTTTCGGTGCTCACGGGTCAGTCCTCGATCTCCTGCTTGACCACCTTGCCGTCGACCGGGTTGAAGTAGATCTCGACTTTGCGCTTGTCCTTGTCCCAGCCGTAGATCTCGTAGCAGTTGCCAGCGGTCACCTTGAACTTCTTGATGTCGTAGCCCTGGGCCTTGAGGTCTTCCTGGAACTTGGCCTGGTCTTGCCAGGTGGACTTGTCGGCGGTGGTGCACTCGGTCTTGGCGAAGGTCAGGGGGCTGACGAGGGCCAGGGAAAGAAGGAGCAGCTTACGCATGGTATCGACCTCGAATTTTGCGTTGTATGGCGAAGGGCAATGCAAGGGTTTCTCATTCACTGCCATGACGATGGAGATTAGGCCAGGCCTTGGCGGCTGTCATATATCGGTCCGCCGGTCTCAGCGGTGTTCGACAGCGAATTGTCCCCGACCTGCGTGTTTGGCCCGATAGCAAGCTGTATCAGCCTGTTTCAGAAGCTCCGCCGGCTGCGCATTGGCGCTGTGGATGCAGGCGATGCCAACGCTGGCACCTACGCGGAATTCCTGGCCTTCCCACGCCAGCACTACGCCCTGGATCTGGGCGATCAGCCGCGCCGCCAGCAGTTCCGCCTGGGCCAACGGGCAACTGCGCAGGATCAGTGCAAACTCGTCGCCACCCAGGCGTGCCAGTTGGTCACCCGCGCGGACCTGGGCCTGCATCAGCCTCGCAAGCTGTCGCAGCAGCTCATCCCCGGCGGCGTGACCGGCGTTGTCGTTGACCTGCTTGAAGCGGTCCAGGTCGATGAAGCAAAGCACGCTGTTGCCACCGTTCTGCACGACCTCGCGACAGCTTTCGGCAAGCGCATCCTCGAAGGCCGAACGATTGAGCAGGCCGGTCAGGGCATCGTGGGTGGCGGCGTAGCGCAGGTGCTTCTGCATGGCGCGGGCTTCGCTGACGTCGGTGAGCACCAGCACGCTGCCGAGCAGGGTGCCGTCGCCTGCACGCATGGGGGCCGCCTGGCCGCGCAGGGCGATGGTGCCCCCGGCCGGGTGACGCAGCGAGGCGAGGCCCTGGAGACTGGCCGCGCAGCCACGCTCCAGGCAGTCGCGCACCGGGTTGGGTACCAGCCGCCCGTCCTCCCCTTCCAGCAGCAACACCTGTTCGATGGGCAGACCCCGGGCCTCGTCGCTGCCCCAGCCACTGAGGCGTTCGGCCACCGGATTGAGGAAGCTGACCCTGCCTTCCAGGTCGGAGGTGATGACGCCATCGCCAATGGCATCGAGGGTCACCTGCAGTCGCTCGCGTTCATCACGCAGGCGCTCGGCAAGCTGGTGCAGCTCGCTGACGTCCCAGTTGGTGCCGACCATGCGCAGCGGCTGACCGTTGGCATCGCAGACCAGTCGCGCATGCCCCTTGAGGACGCGATGGTTGCCGTCACCACGACGAATACGAAATTCGATGTCCAGGCGCCGGCTGCCTTCCCGCGCGGCCAGCACCTCGCGTTCGGCGCGGGTGGCATCGTCCGGGTGCAGGTGGGCCCGCCAATCGGCGAAAGACAGCTCATCACCCAGGCTGCGACCATACAGGCGATACATGCCCTCGTCCCAGAGCAGGCGATCGTTGACCAGGTCCCATTCCCAGACGCCGACACCGCTGGCCTCGGTCGCCACCGAATAGCGGCGCGCCAGTTCCGCCTCGCGCTCCTCGGCGCGCTTGCGCCGGTCGATGTCCTCGATCTGCGCAATGAAGTACAGCGGCTCACCTTCGTGGTCACGCACCAGGGATACCGCCAGCAATCCCCAGATTTCCCGCCCACTCTTATGCAGGTAGCGCTTTTCCAGGCGGTAGCTGTGACGCCGCCCGGCGAGGACCTCACGCACCAGTTCAAGGTCGCCCTCCAGGTCGTCGGGGTGGGTGACGTCCTGGAAGTTCAGGCGGGCGAGTTCCTCCTCCGCATAGCCGAGCATGTCGCAGAGCGCCCGGTTGACCCGTTGCCAGCGGCCATCCAGCCCCACCAGCGCCATGCCGATGGCGGAATGGTCCATGGCGTCGCGAAAGCGTGATTCGCTGGCCGCCAGTTCGCGCCGGCGCCGACGCAGTTGTTCCACCGCCGAGGCAAGCAGCAGCGCCGGCAACAGTGCCAGCAGCAGCGGCAGGTAGATCAGCAGGTCGCGCCAGCCCTCCTGCGGAACGGGCAGCTCCATCATGCCCAGGGCAATGATCAGCCCGCCGCTCACCGACGCCAGCGCCACCAGCAGCGCGGTGCTGGCGAAGGTCAGGCGCACCGCGGCGATGATCAGCGGCAGGGACAGGTAGACGAAGGGGAACGGCAACAGCAGCAGGGCGAAGGGTGTGCCCAGCACCACCAGCCCGACATAGAGCAGCAGTTCGTGGTGGCGGCGCTCACCGATCAGTTCCCAGCCGCTGTGCTGGCGCAGCCAGACGGCCAGGGGTAGCACCGAGACAGCGCCGAGCATGGCGCCCTCGACCCAGTACATCCAGCCCCGTTCGAAGGAATCCAGCCCCTGCCAGGCGAGAATGCTGGCTCCCAGGCTGGCGCCCATCAATGGCGGCAGCAGGGCACCGAAAAAGATGAACTGGAGGAAGGCCCCGGGGCTTTCGTTCATCCGCAATGCCGCGCCGCTGACCCGCAACAGGGACGCGGCCAGCACCACTTCCAACAGATTGGGCGGGATGAAGCTCGCCGCCCGGAAAAAGCCATCGCCGAAGGCCAGGTTGGCCAGAAGATCAGCGAGCATCGCCCCCACCAGCAATGGCGCCCAGCGGCGCAGCGGCTGGTCCCAGAGCAAGGCCACGGTGAAGGCGTTGGCGTACCAGAGGGTGGCAATGCTGCCGGGCTGGCGAGACAGCCAGACAGCCCCCAGGGCCAGCAGCAGGTAACCGCTGAAGACCAGCAGCAAGGTCGGCAGGAAAGCACCAGGCTCGCGGTTACGCAGCATCAGCCGGCACTCCCACGGCAGGCGCCAGGCGCGGGCCCGGCAGGATTCAGGTAGGTCGGACACAAGTCAGCCACGGGAGTCTCCACGCAGGCCACGGCTTATCCAGACGATAGCGGAACCTCAGGCCCGAGCAATTCGACGATCAGACGCCGGCATTACCACGACCGACACTCAACTCCAGGGCGCGCCGACGAGTAGCGTGGCGCAGCGAACCTGGACGAACTCGCGGAGCAGCCGTACCGGCTTGCTGAGTTGGGCACGGTGGGCGCAGATCAGGTTCAGCGGCGTGGCCTGCCCACGGTACTGCGGCAAGGCCAGTTCCAGGCGCCCGGCCTGGATATCCCCGGCCACATCCAGCCAGGACTTGTAGATGAGCCCCTGCCCGGACAGTGCCCAACGTCGCACGACGTCGGCATCGTCGCAGGTACGGTTGCCGCTCACGGCCACCACTTGCTCGCGCCGACCCTCGCTGAAGCTCCAGCGATCATGCACGCGCCCGCCCAGTTGGTAGAGCAGGCAGTTGTGCCCCGCCAGGTCCTCAGGCTGCTGCGGCCGGCCATGACGGGCGAAATAATCGGGGGAGGCGCAAAGCACCCGACGATTGGCGGCGGCCAGAGGCAGCGCCACCAGGCTGGAGTCTTCCGGCTCGCCGTAGCGGATGGCGATGTCCACCGATTGGCGGAACAGATCGGCAACCCGGTCGCTGAGGTGCAGGCGAATGGCCAGGCGTGGGTGCTCGCGCTGGAAGTCATCGAGCCAGGGCACCAGCACATTGCGGCCGAAATCCGAGGGCACCGACAGCTGCAGCACCCCTGCAATATCTTCGCGGCCGCCCGCCAGTTGCCGCTGCCCCTCTTCCAGGCTGGCCAAAGCGTTGCGCGCATGGACGAGGAACTGCTCGCCCTCGGGCGTCAGGCGCAGGCTGCGGGTGGAGCGGGCGAACAGGCGCACCTCCAACTGCTGCTCCAGGCGCTTGAGCGCGGCGCTGGCCACGGCCGGTGAGACATCCAGCTTGCGGGCGGCGGCCGAGAGGCTACCGTGGTCAGCGGTGCTGACGAACAGGGCGAGATCGTCGAGGCGCAGCATTTTCAAATTCTCATTGAAAGACTGTCGCTTTCTAGCCGATTTCTCTCGCCAGCGAAATAACCGACCATGCGGCGCATCAAGCCCCATGCGGAGAATCCCGATGAAAGCCGTCGCCTATTTCCAGAACCTGCCCATCGACAATCCCGAGTCCTTGCAGGACATCCTGTTGCCGGAGCCACAACCGGGCCCACGCGACCTGCTGGTGGAGGTCCGTGCCATTTCGGTCAATCCGGTGGACACCAAGGTCCGCCGCAATGCGCCTCCCGAAGCCGGTCAACCCAAGGTGCTGGGCTGGGACGTGGCGGGTGTGGTCAAGGCAGTGGGCAGCGACGTCACCCTGTTCCAGCCGGGCGACCGCGTGTTCTACGCCGGTGACCTGACGCGTCCGGGCGGCAACGCGGAAGTCCATCGGGTGGATGAGCGCATCGTCGGCCACATGCCGGAGAGCCTGGACTTCGCCCAGGCCGCCGCCCTGCCGCTGACCTCCATCACCGCCTGGGAGCTGTTGTTCGACCGCCTGCAGATTGCCGAGGGCACGGCCGACCAGGGCCAGAGCCTGCTGGTGGTAGGCGCTGCCGGGGGCGTGGGTTCGATCCTGGTACAACTGGCCCGACAACTCACCGGCCTGACCGTGATCGGTACCGCCTCGCGTCCGGAAACCCAGGCCTGGGTGCGCGAACTGGGGGCCCACCACGTGCTGGACCACAGCAAGCCCCTGGCCGAGGAACTGCGCCGCGCCGGCCTCACCCAGGTCACCCACGTGGCCAGCCTGACCCAGACCGATCAGCACCTGGATCAGTTGGTGGAAGCCCTGGCGCCCCAAGGCCGGCTCGGTCTGATCGACGACCCGGCTTCGCTGGACGTGGCCAAGCTCAAGCGTAAGAGCCTGTCCCTGCACTGGGAGTTCATGTACACGCGCTCGATGTTCCAGACGCCGGACATCCTCGAACAGCACCGTCTGCTGGAGCGTGTCAGCCAACTGATTGACGCGGGCGTGCTGAAGACCACCGTGGGCGAGCACTTCGGCACCATCAACACCACCAACCTGCGCCGCGCCCATGCGCTGCTGGAAAGTGGCAAGGCCAAGGGCAAGATCGTGCTCGAAGGTTTCTGAGCCTGTCCGTTGGGAACTCCTTTTCTGTAGGAGCGAGCTTGCTCGCGAAAGACCGTGCTCGGACTTCGCGAGCAAGCTCGCTCCTACAAGAAGAGCGCCCGCACGCTTTTGTGGAGCGAATTCATTCGCGAAGGGCTGCACCGCGAACGGACGAGTCGGCACTGACCGGCGAGCTGATGCGCTGGCGAACGGTCCGGTACGCGAGTGCAAAGGGACTATGCTTTTTCTCGTCTCGCCAGCGGCCGGCCACGCCGCATCGTTTCAGCTCCGCCGGGGTTCAGGATGCATCCCACCGTCGTCCGGCCCGCCATTCGCGCAGGCCTTTACCTGTTGTGCGCCGGCGCCTGGCTCCTGGTCCTTGGCGCGGGGCCGCTCAGCGTCTTCGTACTGATCCTGTTCAGCGCCCTGCTGATCTTCTTCCTCGAACGCCGTCACCGCCTGGGCCGCGAGCACCTGCGCCAAGGACTGAGGCGCACCAGCCTGCAACTGGAGCAGGCGCAGCGTGACGCGACCCTGGGCAATTGGGAGTTCGATCATCGTTTCGCCTGGAGCCTGGGCGCCCAGCGCATTCTCGGCTGCGGCGGCGAAGACAGCCTCGAAGACCTGCTGAACCGCTTCCACCCAGCCGACCGCGGCAACGTGCAACGCAGCCTCGAAGCGCTGTTCCAGCAAGGCGCGGCCCTTGCGGTGAATGCACGGCTGAACCTCCCCAGCGACCGGCAGACGGTGTGGCTGGCCCTGCGCGGCGAGGTCCAGCCCGATGGCCGCTCATTCGGCACGCTGCAGGACATCAGCACCCAGAAGCGCGACGAGGAGGCCTTGCGCGCCAGCGAACGGCGCTTCCGCCAGTTGTTCGAGCAGACACCCCGTATCGCGGTGCAGGGCTACGACCGTCAGCGCCGGGTGATCTACTGGAACCACGCCAGTGAGCAGCTCTACGGCTACACGCTGGAGCAAGCCATGGGGCGTCATCTGGAGGAGCTCATCATTCCGCCTGCCATGCGCGAGCAGGTGGTGGCCGACATCAACAACTGGCTGATCGGCGGCCCCGCCGTCCCCGCCAGTGAACTGACCCTGCAACGCAGCGATGGCAGCCCGGTGACGGTGTTCTCCAGCCATCTGGTGCTGCGCAACCTGCACAACCAGTTGGAGCTCTACTGCGTCGACATCGATTTCAGCGCCCTGAAGTCAGCGCGGGACGCTCTTCGGCAGAGCGAGAATCGTTACCAGGAATTGCTGGAAAGCCTTGCCCAACGCGCCCCAGAGCGCCAATCAAGCAGCGGCGAACAAGGTTAGGACGAACGGTATCGACCACCAGTCGGCTGCTTGATACGGGTCATTTTCTGTCATCTGGCCGGGTCTACACTCAGCTTCCCCGCCACTTGATTGGGAGATGACCGAGGTGAAAATTCTTGTCCGTCCGACCGCCACCCCGCAGGGTTCCGGCTGGCAAGTCTGCCTTGACCAGCATGCGGTGAGCTTTCGTAGCGAGGCCGAAGCACGCCGATTCGTCAGCGTCCTCGAAGAGCGCCTGAAGGCGCCCCATGTCCTGCCTGACTGGTCTAGACGGATCGCGAGTTAACCCAGGGGCGCCTGGCCGTTACGGTCGAGGCGCCAGGTCAGCAACGAACAGGCGACTGCCGCGCAGCCGCACAGGCTGATGACCAGGGCCAGGGGCATGGCAGTGCCGTCGTGCAGCCACCCCACAAGCGCGGCAGCTCCCGCCGCCACTCCAAACTGCAGGCTGCCCATCAACGCCGAGGCGCTACCCGCGTTCTGGCCCTGGCCAGCCATTGCGCAAGCCGAGCCATTGGGCAGGATGCACCCCAGGCTGGCGATGCAGCCGAACAGCGGTAACAGCAGCGGCCACAGCGCTTGCGTCTGCAGGCTGGAAACCGCCAACAGCGCCAGCGCACACACCAGATAGACCCAGACCATCCGCCGCATCCAGAAGGACGGCCCGCGATGACGGAGCAGCACGGCATTGATCTGGGCCACCAGGATGAATCCCGCCGCGTTGGAGCCGAACAGCCAGCCATAGTGTTCAGGCGGCACGCCATAGAGTTCGATAAAAACGAAGGGCGAGCCGGCGATGTAGGCGAACATCCCGGCGATGGCGAAACCACCGGTCATGCCATAGGCGAGAAACTGCCAGTCGCCGAACAGCCGACGGTACTGCCCGAGGGCGCCATTCAGCGGCGCGCGAGGCGTGACGTTGGAAAGCGTCTCCGGCAACCAGGCGGCGATGCCCAGCAGCACCAGCGCGCTGAACAGGGTCAGACCCCAGAAGATCGATTGCCAGCCGAACAGTTCCAGCAGAAGTCCTCCGCCCAGGGGCGCCAGGATCGGCGCCAGCCCCATCACCAGCATCAACTGCGAGAAGGCCTTGGCCGAGGCGATGGGATCGCAGAGATCACGCACCACCGCCCGCGACACCACCATCCCCGCGCAGCCACCCAGGGCCTGGACGAAACGCGCGCCCACCAGCCACTCCAGGCTGGGTGCCAGGGCGCAGGCGACCGAAGCCAGGGTGAAGATGGTCACCCCCACCAGCAGCGGTGGCCGCCGCCCGAAGCGGTCCGCCAGCGGACCATAGATCAGTTGGCCGAGTGCCAGGCCAATGAAGTAGGACGCCAGGGTGAGCTGCACATGCTCCACGTCGGTGGCGAAGGCTTTGGCGAGCGCCGGGAAACTGGGCAGGTAAAAGTCGATGGCCATGGGGCCAAAAGCGCTGAGGGCGCCAAGCAGGAGGAGGATGCGGAAAGTCATGGTGTATCGGGCGCCATCCATTGCGGACAAGGCGCCAGATAGTAACAGGGGTGAATAGGACTGCGGCGGAGCAGCTTTTCTGTGGGGGCGAATTCATTCGCTAACCGGACCGGCAGGTCCGGCATTGCAGCCCGAAAGTGGGCGCTGCGCGCCCATCAGCGAATGAATTCGCCCCCACAATTATCTAGATGCCCCTAGCCCTCGTGAGCCTGCTCGGACTTGGGCGCCTTCCTGCTTTCCAGCCAGTCCGAAGCCTTCTCCACCAGCATGAAGAACATGGGGATGAGGAAGGTCGCCAGCATGGTGGCGGCGAGCATCCCGCCGATCACCCCGGTGCCGATGGAGTGGCGGCTTGCCGAGCCCGCGCCGGAACTGATAGCCAGCGGCACGCAACCGAGGATGAAGGCCAGGGAGGTCATCACGATCGGACGGAAACGCAACTTGGCCGCTTCCAGCGCCGCCTGCACCGGCCCCATGCCCTGTTCGCGGCAAAGCACCGCGAACTCGACGATGAGGATGGCGTTCTTCGCCCCGAGGCCGATCAGGGTCACCAGGCCGACCTGGAAGTACACGTCGTTCTGGATGCCCCGCAACCACACCGCGAGGATGGCGCCGAACACCGCGAAGGGCACGGCGGTGACGACCGCCAGCGGCAGGGTCCAGCGTTCGTACTGGGCGGCGAGGATGAGGAACACCATGATCAGGCCGAAGACGAATGCGGTGCTGCCGGAGCCGTGGGACGCGAGCTCCTGGTAGGCGGAACCGATCCAGCCGAGGCTGTAGTCCTCACCCAGCACTTCGTTCGCCACCTCCTGCATCGCCTCCAGTGCCTGACCCGAGCTGTAGCCCGGTGCCGGCCCACCGAGCACCTTGGCGGCCGGGTAGACGTTGAAGCGCGCGTAGGAGTCCGGACCGAGGATGCGCTCCACCCGCACCAGGGATGACAGCGGCACCAGATCGTCAGAGGCCGACCGCACATAGACCTGGCTGAGGTCATCCGGCTTGCGGCGGAACTCCGGCTCCGACTGCAGGCTCACCTGCCAGGTTCGCCCGTAAAGGGTGAAGTCGTTGACGTAGTAGCTGCCGAAGGTGGATTGCATGGCGGTGAAGACATCGTTGATCGCCACGCCCAGGGCACGCGCCTTGGTGCGGTCGAGGTCGATGTAGTACTGCGGCACGTTGGCGTTGAAGGTGGTGTTCACCCCCGCGAGTTCGGGACGCTTGGAGGCCGCGGCGACGAACTTCTGCACCACGGCTTCGAGCTGCTGCACGGTGCCGCCGCTGCGGTCCTGGATGTAGGACTCGAAGCCGCCGGTGGTACTCATGCCGGTGATCGGCGGCGGGTTGAAGGACATCACGATGCCGTCCTTCTGCCCGGCGCCCATCTGCATGAAGGTGTGCGTCAGGTTGCGCGCATCGAGTTCAGGCGTGGTGCGTTCGCTCCAGTCCTTCAGCGGCACGAAGGACACCCCGGCGTTGCTGCGGGTGCCGAAGGTGAGGATGTCGAAACCGGCGAAGGTGACCACATCCTGCACCGCCGGGTGCTTCATCAGTTCCTCGGTGACCGTGCTGGTGAGCTCTTCGGTTCGGGTCAGCGACGCCGCCGGCGGCAGGAAGTAGGCGTTGAGCACATAGCCTTGGTCCTCGTCCGGCACCAGCGCGCCAGGCACCCGCCCAAAGAGGATGACCAGCAGCGCGATCATCCCGCCGAACAGCAGCAGGCCAATCAGCGAACGCTTGAGGAAGAACTGCACCCCGGCGCCATAGCCATTGGTCATGCGCTCGAAGAAGGTGTTGAACCAGCGGAACGGTGCTGCCGGCTCACCATGGGTGGGCTTGAGCATCAGGGCGCAGAGCGCTGGCGACAGGGTCAGCGCGACGATGCCGGAAATCACCACGGACACCGCAATGGTGATCGCGAACTGCTGGTACATCTGCCCCGCCAGGCCGCCGAGGAAGCCCACCGGGATGAACACCGCACAGAGCACCAGCACGATGGCGATGATCGGACCGGTCACCTCTTCCATGGCTTCGATGGCCGCTTCCCGCGGGCCGATCTTCTTGGCCGACATCACCCGTTCGACGTTCTCGATCACCACGATGGCGTCGTCCACCACGATGCCGATGGCCAGCACCATGCCGAACAGCGTCAACAGGTTGATGGAGAATCCGAGCATGTACATGCCGGCGAAGGTGCCCACCAGGGAAACGGGGATCGCCAGCACCGGGATCAGGGTGGCGCGCCAGTTCTGCAGGAAGATGAACACCACCAGTACCACCAGCAGCAGGGCCTCGAAGAAGGTCTTGATCACCTCTTCGATGGAGACCTGGACGAACTTGGTGGTGTCGTACGGGATTTTGTAGGCGATGCCCTCAGGGAAGCGCTTCGCCAGCCGCTCCATGGTCGACTTCACCGCGTCTGCGGTGTCCAGGGCGTTGGCGCCGGGTTGCAGGTAGATACCGAAGGCGGCGTTCTGCTGGCCGTTGAGGGAGGTCATCAGGGAGTAGTCCTGGGCCCCCAGTTCCACCCGCGCCACGTCTTTCAGCAGCAGGCTGGCGCCGGTGGCGTCGGAACGCAGGATGACGCCCTCGAACTCCTTGGGATCGGTGAAACGGCCCTGGGTGGTCACCGTGTAGGTGAAGTCCTGGGGCTGGTCCAGCGGTTGCTGGCCGAAGCTGCCGGCGGCGAACTGGGAGTTCTGTTCGCGGATGGCATTGACCACATCGGTCGGGGTGAGGTCGTACTGCGCCAGCTTGTCCGGCCGCAGCCAGATGCGCATGGAGTAGTCCTTGGAACCGAACTGGCTGGCGTCGCCCACGCCGGGAATCCGCTTCAGTTCGTCGATCACGTTGATCAGCGCGTAGTTGCTGATGAAGATCGGGTCACGGGAGTTGTCCGGCGAGTAGAGGGTGACCACCTGGAGGATGTCGGAGGATTTCTTCTCCACCTTCACGCCCTGCCGGCGCACCTCTTCAGGCAACTTGGCGAGCGCAGCCTGGACCTTGTTGTTGACGTCGATGGTGGCCTGGTCGGGGTCGCGGCCCACTTCGAAATACACGGTCAGGCTCATGGCCCCGCTGCTGTCGGAGTTGGACAGCTGGTAGATCATGCCCTCGACGCCGTTGATTTCCTGCTCGAGGGGCGCGGCCACGGTTTCCGCGATCACCTGGGAACTGGCACCTGGATAGACCGCCGTGACCGACACCTGAGGCGGGAGGATTTCCGGGTACTGGGCAATGGGCAGCGCACGCATGGCGGCAAGGCCCGCGAGCACGATCACGATGGAGATGACCGCGGCGAATACCGGTCGGTCGATGAAGAAGCGCGAGATCACGTTAGGCGCTCCTTCAGGATTGCTTGGCAGCTTGTGCGGCCGGGGCCTGGCTGGCCTCCACGGCCTTCACCGGCGAGTCGGGACGAACCTTGGGCAGGCCCTCGACTATCACGCGGTCGCCATCCGTGACGCCGGACTCGATCACCCAGCGGCCATCGCGGGTATCGCCGGTCTTCACCTGGCGCACCCGCGCCATGCCGTCCTTGTCCACCACGTAGACGAAAGTGCCGCGCGGCCCCTGGGCCAGGGCACGTTCCGGCAGGGTGATGGCCTGCGGCCGGGTGAACCCCTTCACCAGCACGCGCACGAACATGCCGGGCAGCAGCTTCTGCTCCGGATTGGGCACCACGGCCCTCGCACTGACCGTGCCGGTGCCGGTGTTGACGAAACTGTCGGTGAAATCGACCCGGCCGGAGAGCGGGTAGGTGGAACCATCGCCGAACCTCAGGTCAGCGCTGAGCAGCCCATCTGGCGGCAGCTCGACCTTGCCGGTCTTCACGCCTTCGCGCAGGCGTTCGGCCTCTGTATCCGGGTAGGCGAAATTGACGTAGATCGGATCGAGCTGGGTCAGTTGGGTCAGCAGGCTTCCGTTCGGGTCACCCGCCACGATGAGGCTGCCCTCGGAACGGGTTTCCTTGCTGGTCATGCCGGAAATGGGCGCTTCCACCGTGGTGTAGTCGAGGTCGATCTGGCGGGCCTTCACCTCGGCCTGCGCGGCCTCGACGTTGGCCTTGCTCTGCTCGAAGTTGGAAATCGCGTTGTCCAGCTCGCTTTCACTGGCGAAGCCCTTCTTCTGCAGCTCGCGGGTACGCTTCAAGTCGCGTTCCGTCTGCCGGTAGCGCGCCTGTTCCTGGGCGAGCGCACCCTTGGCCCGTGCCAGTGCCGCCTCGTAGGTACGCGGGTCGATACGGAACAGGATCTGGCCCTGCTTCACGCGGCTGCCTTCTGTGTAGGTACGCTGCTGAAGGATGCCGCTGACTTGCGCCCGCACCTCCACTTCGCGGAAGCCCGCTGTACGCCCTGCATACTCGAGGACCAGCGGCAGCGGCGCGGCCTTGGCGGTTTCCACCACCACCTCAGGCGCAGGGGGTGCGCCGCCGGGTGCATCAGCAGCGCCGGCGAGACCGGCGAAACTGGCACTTACGGCTAGAAATGCAAGGCTGAGGGGAAGGCTGCGGGTAAACGGCATAAGGTGTCTCCATACGGTGCCGAATCGGCAAATGAAGCAGGCGTTAAGCTATACATTCATTTGTGTTTGTAACGGTCATGTCCCGGCAAAATCGGTACACTCCGCTCCCCAAACAAGAAGCCTAGTCACTATTGGCCCAACTGCTATGCGCAGAACGAAAGAAGAAGCAGAGAAAACCCGAGGCGCAATCCTCGACGCCGCCGAACACCTGTTCCTGGAGAACGGCGTGGCGCACACATCACTGGAACAGATCGCGCGCGCCGCCGGGGTGACCCGTGGGGCAGTCTACTGGCATTTCCAGAACAAGGCCCATCTGTTCCACGAGATGCTGTCCCAGGTGCGCTTGCCTCAGGAGCAGATGACCGAACGGCTGTGCGGCTGCAATGGCCAGGACCCGATGCTGTCACTGCGCGATCTGTGCCTGGAAGCCATTCTCAACCTGGCGCGGGACGAGCAGCGCAAGCGCATCTTCAACATCCTGCTGCATCGCTGCGAATTCACTGAAGAACTGCGCGAGGCCGAGGAACGCCATTACGCCTTCGTCGACCAGTTCATCCAGCTTTGCGAAGCCTTGTTCGCCCGCCCCGCCTGCCGCGAGCGCTTGCGCCCGGGCATCACCCCGCTACAAGCGTCGCGAGCCGTGCATGGACTGGTGATTGGACTGTTCAGCGACTGGACACGCGACCCCGCCCTGTTCGACCCGCTGATCGATGCCGAGCCGATGGTGGATGCGCTGTTCCGGGGACTGGTGAAGGACTGGGATTGAATGCCCGTAGGGGCGAATTCATTCACCCCTACGGGCGGCGCAGCCGCCCCGCGAGGCCCGAATGGCGAACCTGCGGTCCGCTTGGCGATTGAAATCGCCCCCACAGGGTACGGACTTCAGGCCGCCTCCGCCTGATAGCCCTCTTCGCGAATCGCTTCCAGGACCTGCTCTTCCGCCAACCGACTGGCCACCCGCACTTCACCGGCCGCCAAGTCCACCTGCACTTCGGCGGCCTGGTCGCGGGCCTGCACGGCCTGGGTGATGGCACGGACACAATGTCCGCAAGACATGCCTTGAACCTTGAATACCTGCATGGTCGTTCTCCTTGTGAGTGGAACCTGGCGCCAGTCTCATCCTTTCCACCGTGGCAAGGTCAAGGGCTGGTCCTACACTGGGTTGAATGTCTTGTAGGAGACTTCTGCCATGTACGGCTTCCGCCCCGCCCTGCTCGCCTTTCTGGCGGCCCCGCTGCTGGCCCTGGCCCAGCCTCCGGTCGACTATGGCGTGCTGATCGTCTCCCGGGAGCGCCTGGAGCTCGCCACGGCCTGCGACGTCGGCCTCTATCTGGAAGACCAATTGGCGGCGCGGCTGGTGCAGGGCCAGATAGTCTCCTTCAACCTGCCGCCGGGGCCCCTGTCGATCCGCCTGAGCCTGCTCGGTCCCGGACGCTGCAAGCCGGGCATCGAGCAACTGCGCCAGCAGATCATTACCCTGTCGGCCGGCGAGGTACGCAAATACCGCCTGGCGCAGAGCACCGAAGGCCTCTACCTGGTACCGACTTCCGCCGTGCAATGACCGCTTGACCTTTCCCTTGTGTCAAGGTTGATCCTAGGCCCATGCCAAGGAGGATCGACCCATGACCAACCCAACCGCATTCGACCTGCCCATCGCCGGGATGACCTGCGCCAGCTGCGCCGGCCGGGTGGAGCGCGCCCTGGCCAAGGTGCCGGGCGTTGAGGCCGCCAGCGTCAACCTGGCCACCGAGCAGGCTCGCGTCCAGGCCTCGGGCGACAGCCTGCCGGCCCTGGTGGCAGCCGTGGAAGCCGCCGGTTACCAGGTGCCCGCTCAGCGCCTGGAACTGGCCATCGGCGGCATGACCTGCGCCAGTTGCGTCGGCCGCGTGGAACGCGCCCTGCGCAAGGTGCCGGGGGTGGCCGATGTGACCGTGAACCTGGCCAGTGAACGCGCCCACCTGGAAGTTTTCGGGCAGCCCGACAACACCCGCCTGATCCAGGCCGTGGAGGCTGCTGGCTACACCGCCAGCCTGGTGGATGAAGACCGGCCGCCGGTGGACGACGCCGAAGCCCGCCTGCACCGCGAACGCTGGGCCGTCCTGCTGGCCCTCGCACTCGCCCTGCCGCTAGTGGTGCCCATGCTGCTGGAATGGTTCGGCCTGCACTGGATGCTGCCGGCCTGGGTGCAGTTCGCCCTGGCGACGCCCGTGCAGTTCATCCTCGGTGCTCGCTTCTACCGCGCAGCCTGGAAAGCGGTTAAAGCCGGCGCCGGCAACATGGACCTGCTGGTGGCCATCGGCACCAGCGCCGGTTACGGCCTCAGCCTCTACCAGTGGTGGACCGCGCATCCCGGTCATACGCCGCACCTCTATTTCGAAGCCTCGGCCGTGGTCATCGCCCTGGTCCTGCTGGGCAAATACCTGGAAAGCCGCGCCAAGCGCCAGACCAGCGCAGCTATCCGCGCCCTGGAAGCCCTGCGTCCGGAACGCGCTACCCGTTTGCGGGATGCCGTCGAGGAGGAGGTCGCCATCGCCGCCTTGCAACTGGGTGACCTGCTGGTGGTGAAACCCGGCGAGCGCTTCCCCGCCGATGGTGAAGTCAGCGAGGGCCAGAGCCACGCCGACGAAGCCCTGATCAGCGGCGAGAGCCTGCCCGTGCCCAAACAGCCCGGCGACCGCGTCACCGCGGGTGCCATCAATGGCGAGGGGCGCCTGTTGGTGCGTACGACGGCGCTCGGTGGCGAGACGGTCCTGGCACGGATCATCCGTCTGGTGGAGGACGCCCAGGCGGCCAAGGCGCCGATTCAGAAACTGGTGGACCGCGTCAGCCAGGTATTCGTCCCGGCAGTGCTGCTGATCGCCCTGGCTACCCTAGCTGGCTGGTTGCTGGCGGGTGCCGGCATCGAAACCGCACTGATCAACGCCGTTGCCGTGCTGGTGATCGCCTGCCCCTGCGCCCTCGGCCTGGCCACTCCCACCGCGATCATGGCCGGCACTGGCGTGGCGGCTCGCCACGGCATCCTGATCAAGGACGCCGAAGCGCTGGAAGTCGCCCATGCGGTGAAGGCCGTGGCCTTCGACAAGACCGGCACCCTCACCTCGGGTAGCCCGCGCATCGCTCACCTGGTGGCGGCAAATGGCGACGAGAACGAACTGCTGCAACTGGCCGGCGCGCTGCAACGCGGCAGTGAACATCCGCTGGCCAAGGCGGTACTGGATACCTGCGCCGAGCAGGGCCTGGAGGCTCCAGCCGTGGACGACAGCCGCGCACTGGCCGGCCGTGGCATCGAAGGCCGGGTAAATGGCCGCCTGCTGGCCCTGGGTAACCGCCGCCTGCTGGACGAACAACGGCTCGCGGCAGGCGACCTGGCCAGCCAGGCCAAGGCATGGGAAGCCGAGGGCCGCACCCTGTCGTGGTTGCTGGAGCTGAACCCCGAACCACGTGTCCTCGGACTTTTCGCATTCGGTGACACGCTCAAGGAGGGCGCGGCGCAGGCCGTGACAGCCCTGCGCGAGCGGGATATCCACAGCCACCTGATCACCGGCGACAACCGCGGCAGTGCGCGAGTGGTGGCCGAGGCCCTGGGCATCGGCTCGGTACACGCCGAGGTGCTACCGGCGGACAAGGCCGCCACGGTGGCGGCGCTCAAGGCCGAGGGAGCGGTTGTGGCGATGGTCGGCGACGGCATCAACGACGCCCCTGCCCTCGCCGCGGCCGATGTGGGCATCGCCATGGGCGGCGGTACGGACGTGGCCATGCACGCAGCGGGTATCACCCTGATGCGCGGCGATCCGCGACTGGTGCCGGCAGCCCTGGATATCTCCCGGCGGACCTATGCGAAGATCCGCCAGAACCTGTTCTGGGCCTTCATCTACAACCTGATCGGCATCCCCCTGGCCGCCGCCGGCCTGCTCAGCCCGGTAGTGGCGGGCGCGGCCATGGCGCTGTCCAGTGTCAGCGTGGTGAGCAACGCCCTGCTGCTGAAAACCTGGAAACCGGATTGATGATGCGCTCCTGTAGGAGCCAGCTTGCTGGCGAAGGTTCGCGAGCAAGCTCGCTCCTACGGTCGAGCGCGTGCACAAGAGAGGAAATCCCCATGAACATCGGCCAAGCCGCAAAGAAGAGCGGGCTGACCGCGAAGATGATTCGCTACTACGAAGGCATCGGCCTGTTGCCCGAAGCCGGGCGTAGCGACAGCGGTTACCGCCAGTACAGCAGCCAGGACCTGCACACCCTGGCGTTCATCAAGCGCTCGCGGGACCTGGGGTTCTCACTGGAAGAGGTGGGCCGACTGCTGCAGCTCTGGCAGGACCGCCAACGCGCCAGCGCCGACGTTAAGGAGCTGGCCCGCGACCACATCGACGCGCTCAATCGCAAGATCGCCGAGCTCGCTGGCCTGCGCGACACCCTTCAGGAACTGGTGGACCACTGCCAAGGCGACCACCGCCCGGACTGCCCGATCCTCAAGGATCTGGAGTCAGGCGGCTGCTGCCACTGAAGACACGATCGATCACCGACTTGGGCAGCACCGTGATCGCAAGGCCGGCGAACACCAGTACGCAAGCGAGCCAGCCGCTCGTGCTGAGTTCTTCGCCCAGCAACAGCCAACCGGCCAGCAGGCCGGATACCGGCACCGCGAGGGCGAAGGGCGTCACCAGGCTGGCCGGGTAGCGATGCAGCAGGAAACTCCACAAGCCGTAACCGACGGTGGTGGCGAGGAAGGCGACGTTGAGCAGCGCGCCGATTCCGCCCCAGCTGGGATGGGTCAGGGCCGCGACTATGGTCTCCGGCCCCTCCAGCAGATAGGAAAGCGCCAGCAGCGGTAACGGCGGGATCAGGCTGACCCAGCAGATCAGCCGCAGCATGTCCGTCGCACCGCTGCGCTTGGTGGCGATGTTGGAGAAAGCCCAGGCCAGCGCGGCGGCGATCACCATCATGAACGCCACCAGGCTATTTCCCATCGGCCGGTCGAGCCCGATCAGCACCAGGCCAGACGCCGCCAGCACCAGCCCCACCAGGCCCCGAGGGCTGGGACGCTCGCCGAGGAACAGGGCGGCAAGCAGGATGGTGAAGAACACCTGGCTCTGCAGCACCAGCGACGACAGGCCCGCCGGCATCCCCATGTGCATGCCCACGAACAGGATGCCGAACTTGATCACCCCGAGCAGCATGCCAATCTGCACGATGCGCCAGAACGGCGCCGGCATCGGTCCACGCAGGAACAGCAGCGGCAGCGCCGCGAGGGCGAAGCGCAGGGCGCAGAACAGCAGCGGCGGGAAGTCCTCCAGGCCGACCTTGATGAACACGAAGTTGACGCCCCAGATCAGGGTGACCAGCAGGGCCAGGAGAATGTGTGGAAGCGGCATGGCGAGGGCTCCGGGAATTGGGGCACACGCTAGCAGCCGGACGCTGAAATGTATGGATACAGATGCGCGGGAAAATTGTGGTGGGCTGTGTGGGGTCTTGCCCCTCAATGCCGTGCCACTCCCACCTGCCCTCACCCCCGGCCCCTCTCCCAGAGGGCGAGGGGTGACTCGTGCCGGCAACTGCGTGCGCACTTGCCGCTCTTTTGTGGGAGCGAATTCATTCGCGAAAGGCGTCGGAACGACGCCCAAATAGAAAGGGCCGCAATCGCGGCCCTTTCTGGTCAACCTGGAACCTCACACCTGCGATTGCAGGTAATTCTCCAGGCCGATGCGGTCGATCATGCCGAGCTGCTGTTCCAGCCAGTAGGCGTGGTCTTCCTCGGTGTCCTTGAGCTGGGCGGCGAGGATGTCGCGGCTCATGTAGTCCTTGTGCTTCTCGCACAGGGTGATGCCCTTGCTCAGCGCGGCACGGACTTCGTACTCCAGCTTGAGGTCGGCGCGCAGCATGTCCGGCACAGTGCTACCGGGATGGATGGTGCGCGGGCGCATGTCCGGGGTGGCTTCGAGGAAGAGGATGCGCTGCAGCAGGGCGTCGGCGTGCTGGGTCTCTTCTTCCATCTCATGGTTGATGCGCTCGAAAAGCTTGTTGAAGCCCCAGTCCTGGTACATCCGCGAATGCAGGAAGTACTGATCGCGGGCAGCCAGCTCGCCGCGCAACAGGTCCTTGAGGTAATCAACCACTTCGGCTTGGCCTTGCATCTGCACATCTCCTGAAAAAACCAATGAGCAAGGATCGTGCTCCGGCCCTGTCAGGTCAAGTGATGCTCAGCCGCGCATCCACGGCGGCTCAGGCTCTTCGCGTACTTGCGGCGCGTCCTGCTCGGCAAGCGCCGCCTGGCGCCGGGCTTCATCGGCCAGGGCCGCCTTGATCTCGCGCATCACGGCATCCAGATCGGCGGCGTCTTCGGGCTCGTCGAACTGACCGGTGAGCGGGGATTCCGGGGTCAGCTTGCCTTCCTCGAAGAGCGCCCACATTTCCTTGGCATAGCGGGTGAACTTCAACTCGGGGGCGAACTGGCCGAAATACTCGGACATGTTGCCGACATCACGCTCCAACATACGGAAGGCGTGGTTGTTGCCGGCGGCATCCACGGCCTGGGGCAGGTCGATAATCACCGGACCGTAGGGGTCGAGCAGCACGTTGAACTCGGACAGGTCGCCATGGACCAGTCCGGCGCAGAGCATCTTGACGATCTCGCCAATCATGAAGCCGTGGAACTCGCGCGCGTCTTCAGGCGTCAGGTCGACATCGTTCAGGCGCGGCGCGGCATCGCCTTCACCGTCACTGACCAGCTCCATGAGCAGTACGCCATCGAGGAAGTCGTAGGGCTTGGGCACCCGCACGCCGGCGTTGGCCAGGCGGAACAGCGCGGCCACCTCGGCGTTCTGCCAGGTTTCCTCGCGTTCGCGGCGGCCGTATTTCGAGCCCTTGGCCATGGCTCGGGCATCGCGGCTGTTACGCACCTTGCGGCCTTCCTGGTACTCGGCGGCCTGGCGGAAACCACGCTTGTTGGCCTCCTTGTAGACCTTGGCGCAACGCAGCTCGCTGCCGCAGCGCACCACGTACACGGAGGCTTCCTTGCCGCTCATCAGCGGGCGCAGGACTTCATCGATCAGGCCATCTTCCAGCAATGGCTCAAGGCGTTTCGGGGTCTTCATGCAGGTGCTGCGAGTGCCTTCAAAGGACGAGAGAGGATGGGCCGACGTTATACGGCATGCGGGCAGCGGCGGCTATCCACGACGCAAAAGACCGCGACGAAGGGCTTCGATCGCATAACGCACCTTGGCCGGCAGCGCATCGCGACGTGGGGTGACGATGTACAGGCCGACGGGCCTCGGTTGCCATTCCGGCAGCAGCGCCAGCAGCCGGCCGCTGTCCAGTTCCTCGCGGACTTCCGGCTCGGGTTGCAAGGAAATACCCAGCCCCGCCAGGGTGAAGCTGCGTACGGCGAGGATGTTGTTGCACGCGACGCGCGGTTCCAAGCGCAGCCGCTGCTGCTCGCCAGCGGGGCCGGTGAAGGTCACCTGATGCTGCTGGCGCTCGCCGTTGAGGCTGATCCAGTCCAGCTCCAGCAATCGTTCAGGCCGCAGGATCGGGCCGCTACGGGCCAGGTAGGCCGGCGCGCAGCAGAGTACCGCCGGCCAGTCGGCAAGATGCCGGGCCACCAGGCTGGAGTCCTCCTGAGGGCCGACGCGGATAGCGAGGTCGATGCGCTGCTCCACCAGATCGATCTGCTCGTCGTGGAAGAACAGCTGCAGGCTCAACCCCGGATGGGCTTCCAGCAAAGGCGCCAGGGCTTCGGTCAGCATGCCGTTGGAGAAACCCACCGGAGCGGCGATTCGCAGCTCGCCCACCGGTGCATCGCGCAGTTCCGCCAGGCGCTGCTCGGCCTGCTGCGCCAGCTCCAGCACCTGGGCGCAGCTCTTGTAGAACACCGCGCCCGCCTCGGTCAGCGTCAGCTTGCGGGTGGTGCGGTGCAGCAGGCTGACCTGGGTTTCCTCTTCCAGCTTGCGGATCTGCTGGCTGACCGCCGACGCCGTCATGCCCAGCACTTCGGCCGCACCCACCATGCTGCCGCGTTCCACCACGGTGGCGAACACCGCCATGCGCTTGAGCTGCTCCATTCGTAAGCCCTGCTTAATTGTGAAAGCACCTTTCGGTACTTTTTCCATCGATTATCCAGCAGCGATTATGCGCCACCTCGCAACCCTGCATGGAGATGCACATGAAAATCGCCCTGATCGGTGCCACCGGTTTCGTCGGCTCCGCCGTCCTCAGCGAAGCCCTGCAGCGCGGCCATGAAGTGACCGCCATCGTCCGCCACCCGGAAAAACTCCCGCAGCACGCCAGCCTCGACGCCGTGAAAGGCGACGCCTATGACGCCGCCAACATCGCCCGAGCGGTGACCGGCCACGACGCAGTGGTGCACGCCTTCAATCCCGGCTGGGGCGAGGCGAAGATTCGCGAGCTGTTCATCGAAGGCACCCAAAGCATTTTCGCGGGTGTCCGCCAGGCAGGCCTGAAGCGCCTGCTGGTGGTCGGCGGCGCCGGCAGCCTCTATGTCGCGCCCAACCTGCAACTGATCGATACCCCGGAGTTCCCTGCCGAGTACAAGGAAGGCGCGGAAGGTGCACGCCAGGCGCTCAACCTGATCCGCGACGCTGACGACCTGGACTGGACCTTCATTTCCCCGCCTGCCCTGCTGGAGCCGGGCGAGCGTACCGGCCGCTTCCGCGTCGGCGGCGACCAGTTGCTGATGAGCGGCGACCATCCGGCGCGCATCTCGGTGGCTGACCTCGCCGTTGCCATCGTCGACGAACTGGAGCAACCCCAACACATCCGCCAACGTTTCACCGTTGGCTACTGAGGAACCTGCCCATGACCCTGACCGCATCCGCCCACGTCGCCACCGCCACCCCGGCGCGCTACATCACCCGCCTGTGCAAGCACTTCGCCCACCGCGTGCCGGTGAGCCATGACGACCAGCAGGGCCGCATCGAATTCGACCTGGGCCTCGGCCTGCTGCGCGCCGAAGGCGATGGCCTGACCCTGGCCGTGGAAAGCGGATCCAGCGAAGGCCTGGAGCGCCTGAAGGACATCGTCGGCAGCCACTTCGTGCGGGTGGCCTGGCAGGAGGAGTTAGAGCTGGAATGGAGGGACTGACCCCTGTGGGGTGAATTCATTCGAGCCCCTACGAACTGATCCCTTCCTGTGGGGGCGAATTTATTCGCTAAGCAGCGATGCTGCCCATAGCGATTGAAATCGCCCCCACAAATATCCCAGTCCCTATCCCGCCCGAAACAACTCACCAGGCGTCACGCCGAACAGCCCCTTGAACGCCGCGATGAATGCCGACGGCGATTCATACCCGCTGGCCAGCGCCACTTCGGTAACGCTGGCACCGCCCTCCAGGGGCTGCAAGGCAGCCAGCAGGCGCAGGCGTTGGCGCCATTGCCGGAAACTTAGCCCCGTCTCACGCTGGAAGGCGCGGGTCAGGGTCTTCTCCGATGTATTCAGCCGCAGCGCCCAATCTCCCAGGCTATGGGCGAGATCGGGCTGGGCCACCAGTTCGCTGCACAGCCGCAAGAGGCGCGACTCGGCCGGCATCGGCAGGGAAAACCCCGCCTCGGGGAGCGCCTGGAGCTGGTCCAGCAGAACCGCCACCAACCGCGCCTCCGCACTCTCGCCCTCGGGGTACTCCACCGGCAGTTCGCAGAACGACTTGATCAGCTCCCGTGCCAGCGGCGTCACCTCCAGCACCCGGCAGCGCTCCGGTGCCCAGGCACTGGCGTCGCGGCGCACGTAGAGGCTGCGCATCTCGGCGTTCATCGAGCTCACCACCTCATGCTCCAGCCCCGCCGGCACCCAGATCGCCCAGTGCGGCGGCGCGTAGAAGCTGCCCGCTGCGGTGTGCACGCCCAGCACGCCGCTGATGGCGTAGGAGAGCTGCACCCAGTCGTGGCTGTGACGGGCGGTCCAGGAGCCGGCGCGCAGGCTTTCCGCGCGGGCGTAGAGCGGCCGCGGCAAGTGTTCGAGCCGGGGAATCTGGCGTTGCAGGTCATGTTGTCCGTTTGGCGACATCTGTTGATCCCATGTCGTTAGACGGCCGGATTCTGCGCCCGCTAGTCTCCGGCCTCAAGTTCGCGCGAATCCGGAGGCTCCATGTCGGCACTCAAACCCCTGAAACGCTTGGTCACCGACTGGTTCCTCGGCGGCATGCTGCTGGCGGTCAGCCTGGCCTGGCTGTTCCCCAACGTCGGCAAGCACGGCGGCACCCTGCATGCCGGCAGCCTGATCAATGCCGGGGTCTTCCTGGTGTTCTTCCTCCATGGCATCAACCTCTCCACCGAGCAGATCAAGAAGGGCCTGGGCAACTGGCGCCTGCACGCGATGGTGCAGGTCTTCACCTTCGCCATCTTCCCGCTGTTCTGGCTCGGCGCGAACAAATTGCTGGGGGGCCAGGTACCGCCTGCGCTGATGCTTGGATTCTTCTACCTCTGCGCCCTGCCCTCGACCATTTCCTCGTCCGTGGCACTTACCGGCAGTGCAGGGGGCAACGTCCCGGCAGCCATCCTCAATGCCAGCCTGTCGAGCCTGCTGGGGGTGTTCCTGACGCCCTGGCTGATCAGCCTGGTGGCCGACGCCAACGGCGGCATCGACCTTGGCAAGACCCTGCTGGATCTCAGCCTGCTGCTGCTCCTGCCACTGCTGCTGGGGCAGATACTGCGCCCGCTGTGGGGCAAATTCTTCGCCCGCTACAAACGCTACACGGGCGTGTTCGACAAGCTGGTGATCCTGCTGCTGGTGTTCGCGTCCTTCAGCGATTCGGTGGCCGGTGGCGTATGGCAGCAGCAAGGCCCGGAAACCCTGATCGTGGCGTTCGTCGGCTGCGCTCTGCTGTTGGCCCTGATGCTCTGGCTCACCACCCGCTCGGCGCGCAGCCTGGGTTTCAGCCATGAAGACGAGATCGCCGCGGTGTTCTGCGCCACCAAGAAATCCCTCGCGGCGGGTGCACCCATGGCCGCCATTATCTTCGGCGCCAGCCCGGCCCTCGGTCTGATCCTGCTGCCGATCATGCTCTACCACCAGATGCAGCTGATCGTCTGCGCCGTCATGGCCGAGCGTTATTCGCTGCGCGGACAGGCCCTGGCCGCCGCCGCAGTCTGATCAGCGCCCCTCACCCCGCCGGGGGTGAGGGTTGCCCCACTCCTGAGTCCCAATCCCCAGTCCCGGCGCGGCAAAGCGCCCCGCCTCCCCTGCAAGCGCCAGCCCAGAGCGGTGCGGCGCTTGTGGCACAGCCATTGCTCTGCACCTGTTGCAACGGTGATACACCCAGGTCCAGGCCCGGACGGCAACACGCGTCCAAACGCAATCGTGCAATAGGGAGGTTGTTTCGAAATGACTGACCCCAGGCTGCTGTGCGAACACGAATCAAGCCTTACCGAGTTGCTGTTCCCCGAAGAGACCATCTTCAAGAGCAGTCTGCCGGCCGCGGCCGACCGTAGGGAGATACCCGAGACGCCCTGGATCGAGTACGTCGCCGGGCAGTGGGTGGTGCTCAAACGCCGCCGCGACGTGCCGCAGGAAAGACGCGGCTTTCACGTCATGCGCAAGCACATCGAAAAGCTGCTCGACCAGGGCTGGAGCATCACCGGCCGCGATCCGGTGCGCCTTGAACGCCATCAGCAGGTGAAGATCGTCAAGGACGGCGTATTGATCGATGGCTGAAAGCCTTCCCACCCGCCCGACAAAAAAAGGGCGGCCCCGACATTGCGGGCCGCCCTAAATCACGGAGTTGCTTACATCGCGTGGCGGCGATGACTTGCCGCCACGGGTATTGGATTACTTTTCGAGGATCGCGGTCACACCCTGGCCGCCTGCAGCGCAAATCGAGATGAGTCCTCGCCCCTCGCCCGCCACCGAAAGCAGCTTGGCCAGGTTGGCGACGATGCGCCCGCCGGTGGCCGCGAAGGGGTGTCCGGCCGCGAGCGAGCTGCCCTTGACGTTCATTTTGCTGCGGTCGATGGACCCCAGCGGCGTGTCCAGGCCGAGACGGCTCCTGCAGTAGTCGGCGTCCTCCCAGGCCTTGAGGGTGCAAAGCACCTGGGCCGCGAAGGCTTCGTGGATTTCGTAGTAATCGAAGTCCTGCAGGCAGAGATTGTTGCGCGCGAGCAGGCGCGGCACTGCGTAGACCGGCGCCATCAACAGGCCTTCCTCGCCACTGACGAAATCCACCGCCGCCGCTTCGCCGTCGCGGAAGTAGGCCAGGACCGGCAGCCCGCGTGCCTTGGCCCACTCTTCGCTGGCCAGCAGCACCACCGAGGCGCCGTCGGTCAGCGGCGTCGAGTTGGCCGCCGTCAGGGTGCCGCGCGGGCCGGGCTCGAACACCGGTTTCAGGCCCGCCAGCTTTTCGGCATTGATGTCCGGGCGCAGGTTCTGGTCGCGGTTCAGACCGCGGAAAGGGCTCATCAGGTCGTTCTGCCAGCCCTCGGCATAGGCCGCCGCGAGCTTCTGGTGGCTGGCGATGGCGAGTTGGTCCTGTTCATCGCGGGGGATGGCCCAGGTCTGCGCCATCAGCTCGCAGTGTTCGCCCATGGATAGCCCGGTGCGCGGCTCGCCGTTGCGCGGAATGTGGGGGGCCAGGTGGCGCGGACGCACTTGCAGCAAGGCCTTGATCTTCTCGCCCGTGGACTTGGCGCGATTGGCCTGGAGCAGGATCTTGCGCAACCCCTCATTGACCCCGATGGGCGCGTCGGACGTGGTGTCCACGCCACCTGCGATGCCGCATTCGATCTGCCCCAAGGCGATCTTGTTGGCGACCAGGATGGCAGCCTCCAGGCCAGTGCCGCAGGCCTGCTGGATATCGTAGGCCGGAGTTTCCGGCGCCAGGCGCGAACCCAGTACGCATTCACGGGCCAGGTTGAAATCGCGGGAATGCTTGAGCACCGCACCGGCGGCGAATTCGCCCACGCGCACGCCGTGCAGGTTGAAGCGTTCCACCAGGCCCTCCAGGGCGCTGGTCAGCATGTCCTGGTTGCTCGCCGTGGCGTAGACGGTGTTGGAGCGGGCGAAGGGGATACGGTTGCCGCCGACGATGGCGACCCGGCGAAGCTGGGCCATGGTGACTCCTTGCGATGAGGGTTTGCGGGTTGCAGTGTCGGGTACAAGACTAGACGGCTGGATTGGCCGCCTCGCCGCTCGGCAGGTCAGCGCGGTCAATTGCGCTCAACGCGTGTCTGCGTAGAGTGAGCCCACTTTCGATTGACCAGCAGGAGCTACCCCATGAACGACCGTTACCTCGCCTTCGCCAACTCCAACACTGGCCGGCGCCTGGTGGGCGCCTTGGGCTTGCCGGCACCGGTTCGCCTGGAGCGCTGGATGGCAGGCCGGGCACGGCCGGTTGACGGAGCCCTGCTGATTGGCGGCCAGGGCGCGCTCGCCGAAGCGGCCAGCGGCGTACTGAACAAGCTCACGGACCAGAATTTCGCCGACGAAGACGGACGTTTCGGCCTGTCGCGCTGGACGGCCGAGCACGGCCCGAAACTCAAGGCACTGATCTTCGATGCCAGCGGACTGACCCGGTTCGAGCAACTGATCGAGCTGCGCAACTTCTTCCAACCGGCCATGAAGGGGCTGGGTAAATGCCCGAAAGTAGTGGTCCTGGCCCGCATGCCCGAAGCGACTGAGGACCTGGTCGCCGCCAGCGTGCAGCGCTCCCTGGAGGGTTTCACCCGCTCCCTCGGCAAGGAAATCCGCCGCGGCGGCAACGTGCAGCTGATCTACGTCGGCAGCGGTGCGGAGGACCAGCTCGAAGGCGCGCTGCGTTTCTTCCTTTCCCCCAAGAGCGCCTACGTTTCAGGCCAGGTGCTGCGCCTGACGGCCTGCGCCGAGAAAGTCCACGACTGGACCCGCCCGCTGGCCGGCAAACGCGCGCTGGTGACAGGCGCCTCCCGTGGCATCGGCGCCGCCATCGCGGAAACCCTGGCCCGTGACGGCGCCGAGGTGGTGCTGCTGGACGTCCCCCCGGCGAAGGACGCCCTCGACGGCCTGGCCGCACGCCTGGGCGGCCACAGCGTCGTCATCGACATCACCGCCGAGAGCGCTGCCAGCCAACTGGTGGAAGCCCTGCCTGAAGGCGTGGACATCCTCGTGCACAACGCCGGCATCACCCGCGACAAGACCCTCGCCAAGATGAGCGACGACTTCTGGAACTCGGTGCTCAACGTCAATCTGCGTGCCCCGCAGGTGCTCACCCAGGCCCTGCTGGACGCTGGCAAGCTGCACGACAACGGCCGCGTGGTGCTGATCGCCTCCATCAGCGGCATTGCCGGCAACATGGGCCAGACCAACTACGCGACGAGCAAGGCCGGTGTGATTGGCCTGGCACAGAACTGGGCCCCGCTGCTGAGCCAACGCGGTATCAGCATCAACGCTGTGGCACCGGGCTTCATCGAAACCCAGATGACCGCCGCCATTCCCCTGACCATCCGCGAAGCGGGCCGCCGCATGAACTCGATGAGCCAGGGTGGCCTGCCCCAGGACGTGGCCGAAGCCGTCGCCTGGTTCGCCCAGCCGGGCTCAGGCGCCCTGACCGGGCAGGTGATGCGGGTGTGCGGGCAGAGTCTGTTGGGGGCTTGAGGCCAAGCCGCCGGCGCGAATCAAATCCCTGTAGGGGCGAATTCATTCGCCAAAGGGCAACGCAGTTGCCCCTGGCGATCCGACGGGGCAGACCGTCGGCCTGCTCAGCGATTGAAATCGCCCCCACAGAAAAATCGCCCACCTGAAGCATCTGGTTCAGGACAGATCCCTGTGGGAGCGAATTCATTCGCCAAAGGGCAGCGCAGCTGCCCCAATAGGTTCTGCTAGGCAGACCTTCGGCCTGCTTGGCTTGGCGAATGAATTCGCCCCTACAGGAAAAGCATCCACCTGACGCACCAGCTCTCTTGTGGGAGCGAATTCATTCGCGAAAGGGCGCGCAGCCGCCCCAATCAACTCAGCAGGGCAGACCTCCGGCCTGCATAGCGACCTTCAGCCCCCACAGGAAGATCGCCCACCTGAAACACCTGGTTCAGGACAGAACCCCTGTGGGGGCGAATTCATTCGCTAAGGGCAACGCAGTTGCCCCAATAGCTCAGCCCTCGCCCTTCCCCTTCCTGCGGAACTCCACCGGCGTCTCGCCCACCCATCGCTTGAACGCCCGGTAGAAGGTGCTCGGTTCAGAGAAGCCGGTGCGCTCGACGATCACCTCGATGCGTTCGTCGGTCTTCAGCAGCAGTTCCTTGGCCAGTCGGCAACGGTAGTCGGTGACCAGGTCGTTGAATCGCACCCCGGCCGTGGCCAGCCTTTCCCGCAGGCGGCGGGCCGGCATGTTCAGGCGTGCGGCGACCTGCTCGAGGGTCGCGCCGCCATCCACCAGCAGTTCGCCGATCAACTCGCGCACCTGGCGCACGAGGTCCAGGCGTTCCACCTCCGCCAGTTGGCGACGGGCCAGGGATTCGTGCATGCGCAACAGGTCCAGCGCAGCGTGGCGCGAGGGCTTGTCCAGCACCTCGGCATCGAAGATCAGCGCGTAGCGATCAGCCCCCAGCCGCGCCGGGCAGCCATAGACCGAGTGGTAACGCTCGGCGGGAGCGCCTTCGGCGTGCATCAGTTGCACTTCGTGGGGTTTGAACTGCCCATCGGTCAGGGCATGGAAGAGGCGGATCACCGCACCCGCGAGCATCTCCGGGAAATGCCGGTTGCTGCCCGCGTGCCGGCCAAGGGAGAGCACGGCGCGATCATCTTCGACTTCGAGATGGGCACTCAGGGTGTCGGAGAGCAGGCGCACATAGCGCAGGGCATGCCGCAGCCCCTCGCCAAAAGTACCGCTGGAGAGGAACAGGTACTCCAGCAACAACCCGTGGAAGGCGGGCAAATGACCCGCCAGGTAGAGGCCGACGTGCTCCTCACCGCACTCGGCGGCGGCGGCCTTCCAGAACTGGGTTTGTGCAGCATGGGGAAAGCGACCCGCGGGCAGTCCGCCTGGCGGCAGGCCGACGCGCACCAGAACCTTGTCCGGGTCGGTACCGCTGGCACGCAGGGCGTCGATCACCGGGCGCATCAGCGCCACATCGTCGGTCAGATCACGCATCATTTTCGGAGAATTCTTATTGTCTGCGAGGCGCGGCCATCTTATTCGGCTTTTTCATCCCCGCTCAAGGCCGCGATTGACTGCCCTGCCGCACTCCCGGGACGACCGGCCAATGTGCGACACAATCCGCTGACTATGCTGAGCCCCATTCGCCTTGAGGAGATCACGCATGGCCACCGACTGGCTCGACCTTTCCGCACCTCCCGCCCTTCCTGGCCTGTTCGCCCGCGCCGCCGTGCGCCGTGGCATGCGCGGCAAGGCCCTGCCCGACGTGGGCGTGCGCTGCCAGGTAAGCGTCGACCCGAATCATCTGGCGCGCTATCGCGCCGTCTGCGACTTCAGCGACAAGGGGCTGATGCCGGCAACTTACCCGCACATCCTCGCTTTCCCGCTGCAGATGCGCCTGCTCACCGATCCGCGTTTCCCCTTCCCACTGCTGGGCCTGGTGCACCTGGAAAACCGTATCCGCGTGTTGCGCGCCCTGGGTGGCCTGGGGCCTTTCGTTGCCAGCGTGCAGGTGAGCGATCTCCAGCCCCACGAGAAAGGCGCCACCTTCAGCCTGATCACTCGCCTGGAAGACCAGCTCGGCCTGGTCTGGGAGGGCGATAGCCGCATTCTCTTCCGCGGCCTTCGCCTGCCCGGCCAGCCGGAGCCGCGCGCTACCCTGGAAAGCCTGCCGCTGACGCACCTGGATCAGTGGTACGCCGCCGCCGACATCGGCCGGCGCTATGCCCGCGTGGCCGGCGACTACAACCCCATCCACCTTTCGGCCGCCAGCGCCAGGCTGTTCGGTTTCCCCCGCGCCATCGCCCATGGGCTGTGGAACAAGGCCCGTTGCCTGGCGGCGCTGGAAATCCACCTGCCCAGCGCCGGTTACGAAGTGGAAGTCCGCTTCCAGAAGCCGGTTCTCCTGCCGGCCGAAGTCACCCTGCTGGCCAGCGCACCGGCCGCCGAAGGCCAACTCGCATTGCTCGGCAAGGGCGACATCCCGCACATGGCGGGAAGCTGGCGCCCGCTGGGATAACCCTTGCGCGGCCGGGCGGCCAGCGGGACCATAGGCGGTTCAAGGAGAGCCCCATGAACCTCGACGAAATCACCGCCCGCCTGCATGCCATCCGCGATAACAACGACTGGCGGCAATTCCACAGTCCGAAGAACCTGGCCATGGCCGCCAGCGTGGAAATGGCCGAGCTGGTGGAAATCTTCCAGTGGCTGAGCGAAGACCAGTCTCGCCAGCTGCCCCCCGAAAAACTCGCCCACGCCGGCCAGGAAGTGGGCGATATCGTGCTCTACCTCCTGCTGCTCTGCGCCGAACTCGGCCTGGACATGGACGCCGTGGTCCGTGCCAAGCTGGCCGACAGCGAAAGGCGCTTCACATGAGCGACCGTCACTTCGATGAACTGGCGACGCGCTTCGCCGAAAAGATCTACGGCGGTGCCAAGGGCGCCATCCGCCTCGCCGTGCTGCAGGCCGACCTCGCTGAAGTCCTGCCCGACCGCCCGTTGCGCGTGCTCGATGTGGGCGCGGGCCTCGGCCATATGGCGCTCTGGCTGGCCGAGCGCGGCCACCAGGTCACCCTCGCCGAGCCGGCTGAGCCCATGCTCGAAGGCGCCCGCCAGCGCTTTGCCGAGGCCGGCCAGGCTGCCACCTTCATCCAGGCGCCCTGGCAGGAGCTGCTCGGCCAGCTCACCGAGCCCTATGACCTGGTGCTCTGCCACGCCGTGCTGGAATGGCTTGCCGACCCGCACGCCATCCTGCCCGTGCTGCATCAGCTCACCGCCAAGGATGGGATGCTGTCGCTGGCCTTCTACAACAAGGACGCGCTGATCTATCGCAACCTGCTCAAGGGGCATTTCCGCAAGCTGCGCAAACACAAGTTCGCCGGCGAAGGACAAAGCCTGACCCCGCAGCAGCCGCTGGACCCGCGTGACCTGGCGACACAGCTCGAAGGCCACTGGAAAGTCGAAAACCAGAGCGGCGTGCGCGTGTTCCACGACTACATGCCCCAGGAGTTCCAGGCCAAGGCCGAGCTGGTGGACCTGCTGGAAATGGAACTGGCTTACCGCCGACACCCCAGCTATTTGGGATTAGGCCGTTACTTGCACTGGATTTGCCGCCCCCTTTGAACGGAGGCCCCATGAAACAGCCCGCGCTGCTCGCATTTGCCTTGTTACTGTCCGCCTGCCAGAGCCAGAACCCGTACAAGGCCGAGTCTCGCCCGCTGCCTCCCGCTCCACCGGGTGCGGCGACCACCTTCGACAGCAGCGCCTATCCCGCCGCGCCGCGCGACTTCGGCCGCTACCGCAGCTGGACCTGGCTCGACGGCCAGCTTCCCGCCGGCAACAACTGGGCGACGCCCGAGCAGATGGCCGACATGGTCAACTCCGGCCTCGACCAGCATGGCCTGCGCCAGGCACGCGATCCCGGCCAGGCCGATCTCAAGGTCAGCGCCAGCCTGCGCTACGAACGGCGCCTGCGGCAGTACGACGACTATGGCGGCGCCTATTACGGCAGCGGTCCGTGGCGCGACCAGTACGGGGCATGGGCCACCGTGCCGGTCGTGCGCACCTATGAGGAACAGGTGGCCGTGGTCTACCTGGAGTTCTATGACGCCCGCGACAACCAGCCGGTGTGGAGTGGCAGCGGCGAAACCTACGCCAACGGCAGCCGCTCCGACGGCGTGGCCGCGCTGCGCGAAGCGGTGAAGGAAGCCCTGGACGACTATCCGCCGAATTGAATGAAAGCCTCGGGATAGAGCGCCCTCAAATTCCCCTTGCCGACTGTCTTGCCTTGCGTTTCGATAATGATTCCGGCAGAGGAGATCCGATCATGACCCGCCTCACGCTACTCCTTTCCACCGTCCTGCTCCTGGCCGCCTGCCAGAACTACAACGTCAATCGCGATTACGACAGCTCTCGCGATTTCGGCGCGTACCGCAGTTGGAGCTGGAAAGAGCCCGCCCTGCAGTACAGCCCCGACGACCCGCGCATCAAGAGTGACCTCACCGAACAGCGCATCCGCGACGCCGTCGGCCAGCAGCTCGACCAGCGCGGCCTGCGCCCGGCCACCAGCGGCAAGGCCGACCTGGACGTGCAATCCTGGCTGATAGTCGATGAGCGCCAGCAGCAGAGCAGCTACAACTACGGCGGCTACTGGGGCGGATATTGGGGAGGCTACTGGGGTGGACCGGCCTACACCGAAACCCGCGTCTACACCTACAAGGTCGCCACCATCCAGGTGGACCTGTATGACACCAAGGACGGCAAGCTGGTCTGGCGCGGAAGTGCAGAACAGATCATGAAAAACTCGCCGCCGACTCCGGCTGAACGTGAAGCCGCCATCCGCGAAACGGTCGCCAAGGTGATCGCCCAGTACCCGCCGCACTGAGGACCTCATGCCCGCTGTCAATCCCCAACTGCAATACCGCCCCGCCAGCGCCGAAGACCTCCACGAAATCGTCCGCTTCCCCCAGGATGCGGACGAACTGTTCTTCGCCTACCCCAAGGCCAGTTGGCCGCTCACCGTCGGCCAGCTCGCCGCCGCCATGGCCGAGCGACGCGGTAGTACCGTGGCCCTGCTGGACGGCAAAGTCGCCGGCTTCGCCAACTTCTACCAATGGCAGCACGGCGAGTTCTGCGCCCTCGGCAACATGATGGTGGCGCTCTGGGCACGCGGCCATGGCGTGGCCCAGTACCTGATCAGCGCCATGGAGCGCCAGGCCCGCGAGCAGTACAAGGCCAGGCTGATGAAAGTGTCCTGCTTCAACGCCAATGCTGGCGGCCTGCTCCTCTACTCCCGGCTCGGCTACCAGCCACGCGCAATCGTCGAACGCCTCGCCCCGAACGGCCGGCGGGTCGCCCTGGTGCAGATGGACAAAGCCCTCACGGATTGAGTCCATGACCATGCGCCGTGATCGGCCCTGAACCGGTCGGCACCTTTCGGTCCGACAGCCCATCCCCTCACTAAACTTATCCACATGGCATCGGCCAGCGCCGATGCCGGGTGGGGAGCGGGAGGCTCCTCCTTGCGTGCCGGCAACGCAGGCTTATCGGGAGCGATGAGCCACCGCCTGGCAGGAGGTGTCCCATGACCATGATCACCCAGCTGCAAAGCAGCCTCATGCAGCACAAGACACGCTTCGACGTGCTCAATCACACCGCATCCATGACCACCCGCGAAGCCGCCCGCCGCGCCGGCGTGCCACCGCAGCAAATGGCCAAACCGGTAATCCTCGACGACTTCCAGGGCCACTGGATGATGGCCGTGGTGCCCGCGTCACGTCATGTCGACCTGGAAAAGGTCCACAAACTCACCCACCGCCATTGGCGCCTGGTGCGCGAACGGGACTTCGGCAAACGCTTCGCCAACTGCGAAACCGGCGCCATCCCCGCCGTGGGTAACCTGTTCGGTCTCGACACCCTCATCGACCAATCCCTGGCGGAACAACCGGACATCTACTTCGAATCCGGTCGCCATGACGAACTGGTGCACATGAGCGGCAAGCAATACATGGCGCTGATGCCGGAAGCCAAGAGCGGGAAACTTTGCGAGTAATCGGCGAGTAGGAGCGAGCTTGCTCGCGAACAGGCTGTGCACGCTCATTCGCGAGCAAGCTCGCTCCTACAGAATGTCCGGTGCCCTCAGTGGATATCCCCACAGAAAATGTCGTAGTTGCCATCTGCGGGCGTCGTCCGCAGTACGAGTGAGTAATCGCCTGCGCGTAACGTCGAGAATGGAACAGGCGCGGACTTCGACATCCGCCAGACATCACCCCGGAAATGGCGTTCGGTGGTTAGCGTATTGTTCAACTCATAGGCGGGCGCTGCCCCGGGATGCGCGCAACTTCCCGGGTAGATGAAGGTGTAAAGGCGGACGGGGCGGGTCGTGAAGGAAGGTACGCCGCTGATCACAAACGAAATGCTCGTCTCATCACCCCGCGGCACCAGCGTCGCCTGGGCGATACGCCCGGCGTTCTTCGGCGTGGCGTTCAATCTGACTTCGAGCAATTCTTTCCTGGCGTCGCCTGCCGGTCCCGCGCACGCGCACAGTCCGAAAACGGCAATGATCAGTACCCGATACCTTGCTGCATTCATCGCTGGCCTCCCACGGTGAGAGAAGCGCCGTTGCAAGGGTCACTTATCCACTATAAACGGGCGATTGAAGGCAGCCGCGCCGCTCTACCCAGCGGTCGAGAACGCAACAAAAGAGCAGAGAAAAGCCCCGCAAATCGAGGCTTCGAGAGAGGTACGGAGGAAGTTGATGCCTTCCTCCGTGATCGAGACGAACTCAGGGTTTGTATTGGGTCTGCGCAACGCACCATTTGCTGGCTGGGTCTTTCGCCTTTGTGCACGAGTTGCGGAAGATCACCTGGGCATGCTGCTGGCAATTACGGAACTGCTTGGTGCCTTTCTCGTTCTTGCTGCAGACGGTGTCCAGCGCGATGGCGCCGTTTCGTTCCTGCCAGTTCAGGTAATAGTTATCGCTGTCTTTCTTGGCTGCGGGAGCCCCGGCAAATGCCACGCTCGCCATAAGGACCAGCGCGCTGCCGAATGCGAATCGGATAGTCATGTCCAACTCCTGATAATCGCTTGCTTCAGTGCGCCTTCTCAGAGGCGCTGCCTTGGAGCGGTGATACCTGTGTCATTGCGGTACGTTCAATTGAATGAGCAGCAAACTGCCGGCTGCCCGCTCCCCTTGAAGCAACTGCGAGAGAACTGCATTGAATAGTGATGAGCACGACGCAAGCCTGCAAGAACCACACGCACAAGCGGACTGACCGTTTGTCTAAATGTCAGGATCGACACTAAGAAGCGGGCGCAAGCCACGGAAACTCAAGAAAAAAACCGAGGGCCGAATTTCGCTCCTGAAAAGCTCAAGCGGTATCCGTATGTGCTTTTCCATATCGACCGGAAGGACGGGTAGATGTTTGGTAGGAACGGCAACTCGCAGCCGAGTAGGCCGCTATTCCTCACATGCAAGGCGGGGAGTGGGAAGAAGGAAAATGGCGGAAGGCAGTGAGAGTCGAACTCACCCAGGAACGGCTGCCGTCCCCCACCGGGTTTGAAGCCCGGCCACGCCACCGGGCGTGCTTGCCTTCCATAACTTGTGATCAGGGGCTGGGCGCTTGGGCCAGTGCGGAGTCTTCCCTGATCTTGCGTTGATCGCCGATGCGGCGCGTGAAGCCGATGCGGTCGAAGTATTCGAGTAGCTGGATGCTCCGCTTGCGGCCGATGGCGAGGCGGTCGCGCCAGGCGGCGGCCTTGATGGTGCCGTGTTCGTCTTGCAGTTGCCGGGCCAGTGTAGCCAGTTGGTGGATGGTCGTGTCGGGGTAGAACAGGTCTTTCACGATCTGGTGCAGCAGGCCGAGACGCGCGAGTTTGCGTTGCAGCAGGCGCATGGCGCCCTCCTCCACCGCCAGCTCCTTGGCCAGGTCGCGAACCCAGGGCGGGTCGTATCGGCCGGCCTCCAGGAGCGGCCAGATGCGTTGGCGCAGGGCTTCGTCGGCCTCGTTCAGTTGGACCTGATGATCGGGCAGATGCAGCCAGGGGCCGCTGGATTGAACAGTGCCTGCGAACAGGTGCTGTTCCAGCAGGGTGATGAAGACGGGCCGCTCCAGTTCGGAGAGCGCGTAACGGCGCAGACGGTCGCGGTCGGGGCCGAGTTCGTCGGGGAGTTCAGCGTGGAAGCGTGCCAGGCCGTCGAGCAGTTGCTGCTCCAGTGCCTGCCAGCGTTCCCTGGCGAACAGTCGCTGACCAATACGGGTGGTGATTTCTACCGCCTCGGGAGGCAGCGTCCAGCCGGTGCGAGGTCGGTTGAACTGCCGCTCCAGCAAATGCGGAGCGAGGCCGTTGCTGGCCGTCCCAAGGAGGGCGGGCAAGGCGGCTTCCAGACCTTCGCCGCGCAGCGCTTGCAGTTGCGCCAATCGCTCCGGCGTACGGCGATTACGCGCAGGCGCGAAGGGGTCGAGTACGCGGCCGCCGCCGAGGGTTCGCTGGGCGGACTGGTCGCGCAGCACCAGACGATCACCATGCACCGCATGGACAGGCGCATTCGGCAGCAACTGGGCGAACATGCGACGGCCTGGCAGCAGGCTGTTGCCTTCCAGCAAGGCCACGCGGCCGGTGACATCCTGGGCGCCGAGGTGGATATGCACCGGCGTCCAGTGAGCGAAGTCATGGGGCTCGCTGGACAGTAAACGCAGATCGATGTCCACCCGCGTGGTGGGCGCCAGCAAGGCTGGGGCCAGCAGCCAGTCGCCCCGATGAATCTGGTCCAGGCTCAGGCGGTCGCCCGTGATGTTGAGGGCCACGCGTTGCCCCGCCTGGGCCTCTTCGACCTGCTGATTGCGTGCCTGCAGGCCGCGCACGCGCACCGTCTTGCCTGAGGGGCTGAGGACCAGTTCATCGCCCACTTTCACCTGCCCCGCGAAAGCAGTGCCGGTGACCACCACCCCGGCACCGGAAACGCTGAAGGCGCGGTCGATGGGTAGGCGAAAATGCCCGTCAGCGCCGCCCTCTGGATTACGTGCGGCTGCGGCCAGCAAAGCCTGGCGAAGGTCTTCGATGCCCTTGCCGCTCAAACTATCCACAGGGAATGTTTCGGCGCCTGCCAAGGGCCCCGGCGCCAGCAGCGCAGTGACTTCAGCGCGCACCTGGTCCATGCGTTTGGCATCGACGCGGTCGAGCTTGGTCAGCGCAACAACGGCCCGGCGAACCCCCAGCAACTCGGCAATGGCAAGGTGTTCGCGGGTTTGCGGCATCACGCCGTCGTCGGCGGCCACGACCAGCAGCAACAGGTCGATACCGCAGGCACCGGCCAGCATGTTGTGGATGAAGCGTTCGTGACCGGGCACATCGATGAAGGCGGTGGGCTGGCCGTCACCCAGGTCTGCATGCAGGTAACCGAGGTCGATGGTGATGCCGCGCTCGCGCTCAGCCGGGCGGCGGTCGCCTTCCAGGCCGGTGAGGGCCTTCAGCAGTGCTGTTTTGCCGTGATCGATATGGCCTGCGGTGCCGACTATCACTCAACGGCCCCCTGCAAGTGCGGCAGTTGGGCGAGGAAGGCGGGTTCGTCGTCGAGTTGGCGCAGGTCGAGCCACAGGGCGTCATCGTCGAGGCGGCCGATCACCGGGATGGGCAAAGTGCGCAGACTCTCTTCCAGCAATCGCAGGGCGCGGCCGCGCAGGCGTTTGGGTTGTTGCGGGCGCAGACAGAGGGCTGCACTGGGCAGCCGTGCCACCGGCTGCGCGCCACTACCGATCATGCCGAGTGCCGGCGCCGCGCTCACCAGCCAGCCGGTACCAAGTTGCGCAGCCAACGGTGGCACAAGGCGTTCGGCCTGCGCCTGGATGTCCTGCTGCGGGCGACTGAGCAGGCGCAGGGTGGTGAGGCGTTCGGCGAGGCGTTCCGGGTCGCGGTAGAGACCAAGAACTGCTTCGAGGGCGGCAAGGGTCAGTTTGTCCACACGCAGGGCACGCTTGAGCGGGTTCTTCTTGATCCGCCCGATCAGCTCCTTGTTGCCGACGATCAGCCCAGCCTGGGGGCCGCCCAGCAGCTTGTCGCCGCTGAAGGTGACGATGTCGGCGCCGTCACGCAGGGCCTCCTGCACAGTGGGTTCCTTGGGCAGGCCCCAGCGCGAGAGGTCCACCAGGGTGCCGCTGCCGAGGTCTTCCAGCAGCGGCAATCCATGGGCGTGGGCGATGGCCGCCAGTTCTGCCGTGGGTACGCTGGCGGTGAAGCCCTGCACGCTGTAGTTGCTGGTGTGCACCCGCATCAGCAGGCCGGTGCGCGGGCCAATGGCGGCCTCGTAGTCCTTGGCGTGGGTGCGGTTGGTGGTGCCCACTTCGACAAGTTTCACACCGGCCCGGGCCATGATGTCGGGAATGCGAAAGGCGCCGCCGATCTCAATCAGTTCGCCTCGGGAAATCACGCCTTCCTTGCGCGCGCCAAGGCTGTTCAGCGCCAGCAGCACCGCCGCGGCGTTGTTGTTGACCACCGTGACCGCTTCGGCACCGGTCAGCTCGCGGACCAGGCCCGTGATGAGGTCGTCGCGGTCGCCGCGCTTGCCGCTGGCGAGGTCGAATTCCAGGTTGAGCGGGAAGCGTGCGGCAAGGGTGATGGCTTCGATGGCTTCATCCGGCAGCAGAGCGCGGCCGAGGTTGGTGTGCAGCACGGTGCCGGTGAGGTTGAACACCCGCCGCACCCGACTGGAGTGTGCTGCGGCAAGGCGCTCGCCAGCGCGTCCGGCGAGCACTGCATCAGTCAGTTCGATGGCGGCGAGCTGACCATGGCGCGCCGGCTCGCGCAATTCGTCGAGCAGGTCACGCAGGGTCTTGAGCAGGGCCTCGCGGCCGTAACGCTGTTGCAGTGGGGCGCAGGCCGGGCTGCGCAGCAGGCGGTCGACAGAAGGCAAGCGAGCGGCCGACATGAGCATTCCTTAGCGCGGGGCATTGGGTCCGTGCTTGAGTCTAGGTGCTTATTCCGATCCGGGGGCCAACAGGAGGTTGGGGGCGCGGCGCAGATAACCCTCCTCGCTCAGGCGTACGTCGAGGTCGAGACTGGCCAGGTCGTCGGCCTGGGCTTCGGCCTCGGCATCGAACTCCAGGTAGCACTGTTTGAGGTAGCCCTGGCAGCTTGGGCAGGTCTCGGCGCGGATGGGCGCTTGCTCGCTCTTCACGCCGTCGCGTTCGAGGGAGAGGTGAGCGAGGTGTTTGCTCTCCTGGCAATGGCTGCATTTCAGGCGCACGTAGTGCCATTCGCACGAGCACAGCGAACACGCCAGGTAACGCAGACCGTTGTGCTTGCCGCGATGACGAATCATGCCGCTGACCGGCGGCGAACCGCAGGCCGGGCAGAGGACCTTGGCCTCGTTCTCGACGATCGCGCCGTCGGGCAGGACCAGCATCCAGTGGCTGAAGGCGACTTGCAGGGCGGCGCCGACAAAGGGCGCGATGGCCGGAGGCAGGAGGTCGAACTGGCCGCTGAGCAGACCCACGCCCCAGGTCTTGCGCTGGGCAGTATCGGCTTCGCCCAGCTGTCGCAAGGCATCGGCGACGGCCGCGTTGCTGGGCACCGGGAAGCGCGCCAGCAGGGCATCCAAGGCGGCAAGCCAGCCATCGGCGCGCACCAGTGCTTCGTAGGCAATGGGCGGCATGCCGTGTTCGCGGCTGCGCGCCAGGGCTTCGGGAGCCGGGCCGGGAAGTGGCGGCGGATTGTCCAGCACCTGCTGCTGGGCATCGCAGAGTGCAGCGATCAGCAGCAGGTAGCCGGCAAGCGGATGACCTTCGGCGAGCTGGCGCAGACGTGCCGCGCGCTTGTGGAACAGGTCCGGCCCCGGCAGGTGGAGAAAGGGCGGGATGTTCGCGGCGGCTTCGATCTGTCCGGGTTCGAGAATCTGGGCTGGCACGCAGGACTCCTTGTCGATGGGTTCCGTTGAACAATGTGTAGGGTGGGTTGAGCCAGGCGTTACCTGTCGTTTGCGCCCAATCGATGGGTATCGCCTGGCTCAACCCATCCTACGAACCTTTCGCGAGCAAGAACTCGGCGTCCCCCTCGCTCCTACAGAAATGCCACAGGCAATCTCAGCGCTTGTTGTCTTCGCCCTTGGCCAAATCCTTGTACCAGCCCCTGTGGTGCTTGCGGGCCCAGCCGGTGCTGACCCAGCCGTGGAGCATCGCGCTGATGGAGCCCTTGATCCAGATACCGGCGTAGATGTGGACGATGATGCTGCAGATGAGCACCCAGGCCGCGACGGCATGCAGCAGTACGGCAAGGCGGATGAGTTCGATACCGAACAGATGGCTGAAGTACTGCCGCCAGATCACCACGCCCGTGGCCAGTAGCACCAGCATGCTGAGCAGCAGGACCCAGAACAGCAGCTTCTGCCCGGCGTTGTAGCGCCCCACATCCGGCAATCGGTCCTCGCGGTTGTTGACCACGTCCTTCCACTGCCTGAGCCACTGGCTATCGGACTTTTCCCAGCGGTTGTGGTGGGCGAAGCGCATGGCCAGCCAGATGAAGAAGAGGAACATGGCGACGCCGAGGAAGGGGTGCAGGATGCGTGTCCAGGGACCGCCGCCGAACAGGTTGGTCAGCCAGAACAGGGCCGGATGGAACAACGCCAGGCCGGACAACCCGGCGAGGAAGAACAGGATGGCCACCGCCCAGTGATTGCTGCGCTCGGAGGGGGTGTAGCGTTCGATGTCTTTGTTCATGTCGGGCTCCATGCTCGGGGCAAGCCACCCTCACCCCGGCCCTCTCCCACAGGGAGAGGGAGTAAAAAGCACATCAACTCGGTGCCTTGGGATCAAAGCTGTGCACCGTTGGGTCGACCTTGTGCACGGCCGGATCAGCGCGCGGGGCTTCGTCTTCTTCCACCTTGTTCGGGCCGACCCGCACGTAGTGGAAGAAACCGAACAGCGCCACCACGCCCATCCCCAACAGGGCCAGGGGCTTGGTCACGCCTTTCCACAGGCTGACCATGGGGCTGATGGCCGGGTCGTTCGGCAGGCCGGCGTAGAGCGACGGCTGGTCGGCGTGGTGCAGCACGTACATGACGTGGGTGCCGCCGACCCCCTGCGGGTCATACAGCCCGGCATTCTCGAAGCCACGGGACTTGAGGTCAGTGATGCGCTCGGCGGCGTGCTCCTTCATGTCTTCCTTGCTGCCGAAGACGATGGCGCCGGTGGGGCAGGTCTTCACGCAGGCCGGCTCCAGCCCCACGGACACGCGGTCCGAACACAGGGTGCACTTGTAGGCCTTGTGGTCCTTCTGCGAGATGCGCGGGATGTTGAAGGGGCAGCCGGTGATGCAGTAGCCGCAGCCGATGCACTTGTCCTGGTTGAAGTCGACGATGCCGTTGGCGTACTTCACGATGGCGCCCGGGCTCGGGCAGGCCGCCAGGCAGCCGGGTTCGTCGCAATGCATGCAGCCGTCCTTGCGGATCAGCCACTCCAGGTTGCCGGCCTCGCTCTCGTGCTCGGTGAAGCGCATCACCGTCCAGGAGTTGGCCGAGAGGTCGGTCGGGTTGTCGTAGGTGCCATGGTTCTGGCCCACCTCGTCGCGCAGGTCGTTCCACTCCGAACAGGCGACCTGGCAGGCCTTGCAGCCGATGCACTTGGATACGTCGATGAGCTTCGCCACTTCGTCCATCTCGCGAACGGACGGCATGGGTGTCGTGGTGGCGGAGCGGGCGATGATGTCTTGTGATGCCATGGCTCAGCTCCTCATGCCTTTTCCACTTTGACCAGGAACGACTTGAATTCCGGCGTCTGAGTGTTGCCGTCACCCACGAAGGGCGTAAGCGTATTGGTGATGTAGCCGGCCTTGGCCACGCCGGAGAAGCCCCAGTGCAGCGGGATGCCGACCTGGTGCACGGTCTTGCCGTCGACCGTGAGCGGCTTCAGACGCTTGGTCACCACCGCGACGGCCTTGATGAAGCCGCGGTTGGAGGAAACCTTGACCCGGTCGCCAGCGGCGATACCCAGTTCCTTGGCCAGGGCCTCGCTGATTTCCACGAACTGCTCGGGTTGGGTGATCGCATTCAACCGGCAGTGCTTGGTCCAGAAGTGGAAGTGCTCGGTGAGCCGATAGGTCGTGGCGGCGATGGGGAACTGGTCCGCCTTGCCGAACATCTCCCAGTCCCCCTTGAACACTCGAGCCGCCGGGTTGCTGGTGACCTTGGCGTTGTCCGGATGCAACGGGTTGCGTCCGATCGGGGTTTCGAAGGGCTCGTAGTGCTCGGGGAATGGCCCCTCGTTCATCTTGTCGAGGGCGAAGAATCGCGCCACGCCTTCGGGGTTCATGATGAACGGGCTCATGCCGGCTTCCGGCGCGAGATCGGCCTTGTAGTCGGGCACATCGGTGCCGGTCCAGGCCTTGCCGTTCCACCACACCAGGCGCTTCTTGTCCGGGTTCCACGGTTTGCCGGACGGGTCGGCCGAGGCGCGGTTGTAGAGGATGCGCCGGTTCGCTGGCCAGGCCCACGCCCAGCCCAGCGTCTGGCCCATGCCGTACGGGTCGGCGTTGTCGCGACGGGCCATCTGGTTGCCTGCGGCAGTCCAGCTGCCGGCGAAGATCCAGCAGCCGCTCGCGGTGGTGCCGTCATCCTTCAGCACGGCGAATCCGGGCACCTGCTCGCCGGCCTTGAGCAGCACTGCGCCGGTTGCCGGATCGGTGAGATCGGCCAGGGCCTTGCCATTGAACTCGCGGGCGATTTCATCGGGCCCCGGCTCGTCCGGACGCAGGTAGTTCCAGTCCAGGCCCAGGATCGGATCGGGGAAAGCGCCGCCCTCTTTTGCGTACGCCGCCCGCAGGCGATGGAACAGGCCGCCCATGATGGCGATATCGGTGCGCGCCTGGCCGGGTGGCTCGGCACCCTTCCAGTGCCACTGCAGCCAGCGCCCGCTGTTGACCAGGGAACCGTCTTCCTCCGCGAAGCAGGTGACCGGCAGGCGGAACACCGTGGTCTGGATGCTGGCGGTGTCGACGTCGTTGAATTCGCCGGCGTTGCGCCAGAACTCCGAGGTCTCGGTGGCCAGCGGGTCCATGACCACCAAGTACTTCAGCTTGCTGAGACTGTCAGTGACCTTGGCCTTGTTGGGGAACGATCCGATGGGGTTGAAACCCTGGCAGAAGTAACCGTTCACCTTGCCCTGATACATCAGGTCGAAGTAGCGCAGCACGTCGTAGGCCGGCACATCGAGTTTGGGCAGCCAGTCGTAGCACCAGTTGTTCTCGACGGTGGCCGACTTGCCGAACCAGGACTTCATCAGGCTGACGTGGAACTTGCCGTAGTTCTGCCAGTAGGACATCTGCCCCGGTCGAACCGGCTTGGCGGCGCGCTTGTCGATGTAGGCGGCGTAGTCCTGCTCGGCGTCGGCCGGCAGGGTCAGGTAGCCCGGCAGGGAGTTGGAGAGCAGGCCGAGGTCGGTCAGGCCCTGGATGTTGGAGTGACCGCGCAGGGCGTTCATGCCGCCACCGGGCATGCCGATGTTGCCGAGCAGGAGTTGCACCATGGCGCCCGTGCGGATCATCTGCGAGCCCACCGAGTGCTGGGTCCAGCCGAGGGCATACATGATGGTCATGGTCTTGCGCGGGTCCGAGGTTTCCGCCACCTGACTCCAGACCTTCTCCAGCTGCTCCTTCGGCGTGCCGCAGATGCTGCTGACCAGGTCCGGCGTGTAGCGGCTGTAGTGCTGCTTCATCAGCTGGAACACGCAACGCGGGTCCTGCAGGGTCATGTCGGAACGGACGTAGCCGTCCTCGCCCTTGGCGTAGCTCCAGGTGGACTTGTCAGGGTAGGCGCGCTTGGCTTCGTCGTAACCGCTGAACAGGCCGTCCTGGAAGGTGAAGCCTTCGTTCACGATGAAGGGGGCGTCGGTGTAGTTGCGCACGTATTCGTGCTGGATCTTGTCCTGGGTGATCAGGTGGTTGATCAGTCCGCCAAGGAAGGCGATGTCGGTCCCGGTGCGGATCGGCGCGTAGAAGTCGGCGACGGAGGCCGAACGGGTGAAGCGCGGATCGACCACGATCAGCCGGGCGTTGTTGTGCGCCTTGGCTTCGGTGACCCATTTGAATCCACAGGGGTGGGCTTCGGCGGCGTTGCCGCCCATGATCAGCACCAGATCGGCATTCTTGATGTCGGTCCAGTGGTTCGTCATGGCTCCTCGGCCAAACGTCGGGGCAAGACCTGCCACCGTCGGGCCATGTCAGACACGCGCTTGGTTATCGAACCCCAGCATGCCCAGGGAACGCACCACCTTGTGGGTGATGTAGCCCGCCTCGTTCGAGGAAGCCGACGCAGCGAGGAAGCCCGTGCTCAGCCAGCGATTCACGGTCTGGCCCTGGTCGTTCTGCGTGACGAAGTTGGCGTCGCGGTCGGCCTTCATCAGCTTGGCGATGCGGTCGAGGGCGTCATCCCATTCGATGCGCTTCCATTCGCTGGAACCGGGCTCGCGAATCTCGGGGTACTTGAGGCGGTTGGGGCTGTGGACGAAATCCAGCAGGCCCGCGCCTTTCGGGCAGAGGGTGCCGCGGTTTACCGGGTGATCCGCGTCGCCTTCGATATGGATGATGTTCTGCGCGACGTTCTTCGCGGCATCGCCCTGGCTGTACATGATCAGGCCACAGCCGACCGAGCAGTAAGGGCAGGTGTTGCGCGTCTCGATGGTGCGCGCCAGTTTGAAATGACGCACCTGGTCGGCGAAGGCTACCGGGGGGGCGACCCCCAGAGCCGCCAGGCTCGATCCTCCAAGGCCCACGGCACAGACCTTGAAGAACTGTCGACGGTTCATGTCCATCGTGTTCTCCCTTATCAGGCAGGCGGTACCCGGTACATGCCAGGCATACCTCTTGAAAGGTTAGTCAGGTTCGGGGGTATTGCCAGAATGGGGGGGCGGCTAGGGGCAGAGCAGCCTGGCTGGGAATGCAGTCGCTGATCGCCAGGATGCTAGCTGACGAGTACCGACCCTTCCTCTACCGGGCTGACGACCTCCACGCCCGGTGATCCTTCATAGAGCGGCAATGCGATGCGGAAGCAGGCGCCCTCGGCCGCATTCTCGACGCTGAGGCGGCCACCCATTTGCTGGACGATGCCATAGCTCACCGACAACCCTAGCCCGGTACCCTTGCCCACGGGCTTGGTGGTGAAGAAGGGTTCGAAGATCTTCTCCAGCAATCGCGGGTCGATGCCGCCGCCGTTGTCCTCCACCCGCAACTCCACCCAGGCACCGCGCGGCTCCAGCCCAACGAGGATGGACGGGGCGAAGTCCGGCTCCTTTTCCTTCTTGCCGAGCATGGCGTCGCGAGCGTTGACCATGAGGTTGATCAGCACCTGTTCCAGCTGGTCGGCGAAGCCGCGTACGGAGAAACCCTGTTCGCCCAGCGCGAGACGCACCTCCACGCCCTTGCCGCGCAGCCCCTCGGAGAGCAGCGACAGAGCGCCCTCGACCGCCTGGCGTGGGTCGAACAATTGCTGCTCCACGTCCGAGCGCCGGCCGAACACGCGCATGTGGTCGACGATGCGCGCCGCGCGCTGCACCTGCGCCTCGATGCGCAATAACTTGTCGCGCAGGTAGTCCACCTGTACCTCGTCGCTGGCCAGGCGCTTGAGCACATTGGCCACCGCCATGCGCATCACGTTCAGTGGCTGGTTCATCTCATGGGCGAGGCCGGTGGCCATCTCGCCCAGGGTGGCCATCTTGGCGCCCTGGTAGAGCTGCTGCTGGGCCTTGCGCACCTCGGTGTTGTCGCGGCCCACCGCCTGCACCTCCAGCAGGCGGCCGTGCTCGTCGAACACGCCACGGTCGGCCCAGATCCACCAGGCGTGCTCGCGGCCGGGCAGTTGCAGGCAGATTTCGGCGGTGCTCATCGGTTGCTCCGGGGTGAGGCCGATCAGCCGCTCCTGGAAGGTCTGGCGCTGCTCGCCGGAGAGCCAGGCGCCAAGGTGGGTGCCGGCGACCTCTTCCGGCCGGCATTCGAGGTAGTCCGCCAGCGGACGGTTGGCGAAACGCAGCACCAGGTCGGGGGTGTAACGGCAGATCATCGCCGGAGAGTCTTCCACCAGGATGCGGTAACGCTCCTCGCTCTCGCGCACCCGCTCGGCGGCCAGGGTGGCTTCCGTCACGTCCAGCCAGATACCCACCGCTTCCTGGGGCTGGCCCAGTTCGTTGCGTAGCAGGCGGGCTTCGTCCATCAGCCAGTGGTAGTTGCCTTGGCGGTCGCGCAGGCGGTAGCGACAACTGACCTGCCCATCACGCAACAGGCTGCGGGTACGGGCAAAGAAAATCTCGTGATCGTCGGGGTGGACACGCTCGGCCAGCCCGCCCTGCTGCAGCTCCGCCAGGGACCAGCCGAGCATGGGGCCCAGGCTGTCGCTACAGAACTCCGGCAGCAATGCACCGTCGTCGTAGCGCAATACGTAGATCACCGCCGGGGCACTGGCGATCAGGTTGCGCAGGCGCGCATGGGCCGCCGCCGCGCTGGCCTCTTGCGCCTTGATGTCGCTGATGTCCAGCAGGAAGCCGAATACCCGTGGCTGGGAAGCCGGGCCTTGTACTCGCGCCTGCACCCGATGCCAGATCGCCTCCTCCTGTACGCCAGGCAAATACAGCCGCAGGCACTGGGTAAAACCCTGGCCGTTCAACTCGGTGGCGCGCAGTCGGGCTCGGAACTCGTCGCGGTCGGCCGGGTGCACCTGTTGCAGCCAGTTTTCCAGCGACAACCGGTCCTGGCTGTCGGCCTGCCAGGCCCTGGCCAGCGCGGGGGCCAGCATGACTTCCTTCGAGGCAGGCAGGTATTCCCACCAACCGGCGCCCAGTAGATCCTGCAACGCATCGAGGCGGCCCCCTTCATGGCGCTGGCTCTGCTCCCGCAAACGCGTGAGCAGGGGGCCGGCGATCTGGGCGCAAATCTGCTGCCATTCGGCGTCACCCAAGGCGGCGTGGGGGTCGGGTTCGAACGGCGCGCAGAACAGCCAGGCGCTGACACCGGCGAGTTCCACAAAGGGCACCAGATAGGCTGGGCCATCACCCAGCAGCGCGAACAGCCGTGGATGCTGCGACAGCTGGGACCAGTTCCAGCGCTGCGGAGCCCGACCAGGCAGGTCGGCAAGCTCCTGCCCCAGGCGCTGCCCTTCCTGCCAGAGACCGGGCGCGCCGTGGCCCCGGTACTGCGCATAGACTTGCCAACCCTGACCACCCGGCATATGCAGCGCCAGCGCCAGGCAGGGCACCCGCCAGCGCAAGGCAATCGCCTCCAGAAGTTCGTGGGTGACCTGGGGCAGCAGGGACGCGCTGGCCATGCGCAGGTGCTCCGCCGCCTGCCCGGCATGCAGCAGGGCCTGGCGGCGCAGGTCGCCCGATTGCTGGTGACGGATCAGGTCACCGATATCCAGCGCCTGCAGCAACCAGCCGTCACGGGTAGCGCTGAGCCACCCACGGGTGTGCAGCAGTTGGCCGTCGGGGCAGATGAAATCCAGGTCGAGGCAATCGCGGCTCCATTGCTCCGGCGCCCCGTGCAACAGCGCCGCGCAGTGGCCGCTGACGAAACTCGCCAGCGGCAGGCTCTGACCGTTGGCCGAACGTCCCAGACGTAATCCCAGGGCGCCAGCGATGCCCATCACCCGGCCCTGGACGTCCAGCGCCATCAGCAGGCTGGATGGGGTGCTGCGGGCCGCCTGCAGCAAGGCCTGGCTCGACGACCCCAGTTGTTCCGCACCATCGTGCATGTCGAGCCTCACGGATTCTGTATCCGCAGGCTTGACTGGGCCGCCAGTTCGTCCGGCAGTTGCGGTACTCGCCCGATCCCCGGCAGCACCAGGAACGGCACGAGCGGTTTGGCGTTGTAGGGATAGGCAATGCGCACGGTCAGCACGCCGCCGCTGAGGCTGACCGCCGGCGGCAGGTTGCTGCGGACACTCGCCGGCAACCAGGCGAGCTTCTGGATGATCGCGGTATTCGCTTCGGTGGTGGCCAGGGCGAGGTAGTTGGCGGATTCGGGGTTGATCGAAACCGCGCGGCGCACGGCCTCGGCCGAAGCTTCATTGAAGGATTGCAGCATCAGCAGCGGCAGGCAGTAGCTGACCACGCCGTAAAAGATCGCGAAGAAGATGACGAAGACCAGGGAAAACTCGATAGCCGCAGCACCCTTCTGCGACCTGGCGAAGCGCGGCGCAACCCCTTTTCTCATTGGAAACCTTCCTGACTGGCGGCCGCACTGCGGCAGAAAATGCTCAGCTGCCTTCTGAAGATTCGTCTACACAGATAGCAGCATAGAAGGACTTTTCGGACGCAACGGATAATTCATGTCGGCCCTCCCCCTGCTGTTCTGGATCGCCCTTTGCGCCCTGCAGGACCTCAGGCAGCGGCGCATTTCCAACTGGCTCACCCTCGGCGGCACGGCACTTGCCCTGCTCTATCTGCAGCTGCGTGGCGAAACCCTGCTGCACGCCTCGCCTACCGACGGCCTGCTCGCGGCCGGCCTGGCCCTGTTGCTGACCGTTCCGGGCTGGTGGATCGGCAAACTGGGCGCGGGTGATGTGAAGCTGCTGCTGGGCATCGCCTTGTGCAGCGCTCCTGCATTCGTCCTTCATTGCCTGATCGGCGCGGGAGTGGCCTACCTGGCCTGGGCCATCCTCTCGCGCCCGCTCTGGCCGGTGCTGACCGCCGGCATGCGGCAATCCCTGGCGCAGGTGTCCCCGGAGCACGCCCGCCGCTATCCATTCGCCCCCTTTCTGTTCGTCGGTTCTTTGGCAGCACTAATTCTGACGAATTGACTGGCAGTGATATGAAAGTGCTATATCTTTCGTACTTACTGCACCGCCGTTCCAAATCCCGCGTGCCGGGTTGGGGAAGCGCAAGCATCAATCGCCCGGATCGCTCGCATTGGAAGGCTGGATATGGATTCTCAACCTTGTACCCTGCTCGTCGTGGATGACGATGAAGCCATAGTCATCGAACTCCAGGAATTCCTCGAAAGTTGCGGTTACCACTGCGTTGGCTACTCCTCCAGCCTTGAGGCCCTCAGGCGTTTCCATGAAGACCCCGACATCGGCATTGTGCTCTGCGACCTGCACATGCCGGAGCTCGACGGCATCGCCCTGGTCCAGGAGATGGAGCGTCTGAGCAGCAGTCGCGCCTTCGAAGCGATCATCTTCACCGGCCAGGCCGAGCCACGAGACGTGATCGAGGCCATGCGCGCCGGCGTCGCCGACTACTACCAGAAACCCATCGATCCAGAGCACGTCCTGCGCGCCGTGCGCCGCCTGGAAGAACGGCTGCAGCAGCGTCGCCAGGACAACCTGGAACTGGCCCTGCTGAACAACAAGCTGCGCACCCTCGCCGAATCCATCGACGAGCTGTACCACGACATCAACAGGCGCCGTCGCGGCCCCGTCGATCACAGCCCGCAGCTGGTGGAATGCCAGGACATGGGCACGCAGCCACCGTTCGACAAGCTCTCGCCGCGCCAGCTGGAAGTGGCCAGGCTGGTGGGCAAGGGCATGACCAACTACCAGACGGCGTGCGAGCTGGGGCTGACGGAAAACACCGTGAAGCTGTATGTCTCGCAGATCCTGCGTCTGACCCACATGCACAACCGCACCCAGCTCGCCCTGGCCATGGCCCCACCGGCACGGCGGGCGCAGCAGGTGGCGCATTGATGACGATGTAGGCGCGAATTCAAAATTGTAGGAGCGAGCTTGCTCGCGAAAGGGTTCTGCCCGGGCTGTTCGCGAGCAAGCTCGCTCCTACAGGTTCGGCGACCGACCTTCGCTCCAGCGCAACCTGCACGAGCCTTCCCCGGCTCAGAGCATCAGCCTCGGCGCCGATGTATCCAGATCGATCAGGCGCACGTCGGCATAGCCCAGTTCGACGCCGAGCAACCTGAGTACCGGCTCGATCAGGGCGTCCCCCAGCACTGGAATGGTGGTCTGGAGCACAGCGATAACCAGGCTTCGAAGCAATGCGCTGGTAAGCGGATTCAGCAAGCTGGTCACCCCGGAGATGACGCAGTTCAAGATGTTCTGAAGGCATTTGCCCTCGACGCCCGACACGCTGACGTTGAGATTCCCGACCAGGTTGTTCAATCCCGCATCGAGCGCATCCCCAACATCGGACCCTGCACGCTGCCGCAGCGGTAACTGCGTGTTGCTCGCCAACTTGAATTCAAGATCCTCCGCCGTAGCGCTGGCAACCTGGGTCTGCGAGCTGATGTTCACCGATACGCCGAGCAATGACGGTATCAGCGTCACCGATACCGGATTCAGCGTGGTTTGCGGGCCACCCAGCGCCTGAAAAGTCCCCAACCCCAGCGAGGCGATGCCCGGCTGCGCCTTAATCTGCACGCTCCGCTGTCCCGGCAGGATGCTTCCACAATCGACCCGGTCCAAAGCAGCCCAACCTTCCGCGACATTCAATGCCAACCCCAGTCTGATGGTCAGCAATCCAGAGACGTTCACATCGGAGCTGACTTGCAGCTTTACCTGTGCAGTGGTCGCCTGGGTGCGCCATTGTCCGTTGGCGTCCTTGCCCGGCGGCCCGATGGCAATCTTCGGCGGCTCGACCACGTAAAGCGCGACCTTGGCGTTGAGCAATGACCCCATGCTAACGCCCAACGCCACATCCACCGCATGAGCCTTGTTGGCGAGAAATGCCAGGGCGGTCACCAGGTCAAGGGCGCTGAGGTCGGTGCGTAGCGCCTGTTCGCCGCCACCGGCGGGGGTGATCACATCGAGGATGTCCGCCAGCTTCACGTGGGTGGCGCCGAGGGTGACGTTGGTGAGGCTGTTCAAGCCGTTGCGCACGCCGACCGAGAGGGTTTCGCGCGAATTGGCGGCACCGACCGTCGCGTCCAGGACCTGGTCGAGGGTCAGCGTCGTGTCCAACAGGCGGTCCACGTCACCGGCGGAAAGGTCCACCTGCGCGGCCGGAGGTAGGTAGCGGTTGAGTTCCAGCAGGTTCAGCCGGGTATTGGCCAGGCCGTCGTAGGACGCTGCGTCGAGGTTCAGCGTGGTGCCGAGCATCTTGCCCAGCAACGCATCGAGTACGGCCGATTGCTGGGGGTCCAGGGAAGCCAGCCCGCTGCCCAGGGAGAAGGCGGCCAATGCCGGACGCTGCGCCACGGCCACCGCCTGAAGATTCACACGTTCGCCCCAAAGACCGCCCAGCACGAGGCTGGCAGGCACTTCCTGGTTGGCGAGTACCCGCACCGCTTCGGCGCGGGTCGCGGAGGGCGTGAACACCCGCCGTTCCTCCGCGCCATCTAGCGCCACATAACCGAGGCCGACGCTGTTCTTCCCTGTACCCAGGCTGCCGGAATAGCCATGCCGCGCCGCAGCAGTGTTGGCCAGCGCCAGCACACCGGAAGCCGTCGTGGTGCCGCAGAGTCCGGACTGCGCGGCGCTTTCCATGGCCGCCATGTCGGCCACGCGCTGCAGCTTGCGCTTCTCGAAATAGAGGCGGCCGGCGTCCACCGTCAATGCCAGCATCATCAGGGCGATCAACAGCACCATGGTCGCCATCAGTCCGATGGCGCCGCGTTGTCGGCGAAGGCTGCGCATGACGTGCCTCACTCGCTCGAAGACGACCCGCCGTCGACGCTCATGCCATCGCCGTAGTAGCGCTCGGGAATGGCGTACTTGAAGCTCTCCAGCCAGCGCTGGTTGGCCAGCTCGCGTTCAGCGGCGCTGGCCGTCTGCGCGTGGCGCGAGGCCTGGCTGCCTTCGCGCTGGATGCTCAGCCATTGTTCGGTGTTCCGCTGGCGCTCGTGTTGCGCATGGCGGGCGTCTTCGGCGGCCTGCAAGCCGGCGCAGGCACCCAGGAAAAGGATGGCGATCCAGACTTTCATGGCCCCACCTCCTCGTCGCCAGTGGACGCGGCCTTGCGCACTTCCGCCAGCAGCGGCGCATCGGCTTCGACCGGTCGCGTTGCCAGCGGCGCGGACAGCCCCTGTCGCTTCATCTCCCGCGCCCGCGCCTCGGCCCCGCGTACCACATCAGCCGGCAGACGCAGGCGCGACACCAGTTCGGCGGCCTGCTGGTACTGCTCTTCATAGAACAGCAGCGACAGCAGGTTCTGCGCCGGCAAGGTATCGCCCTCGCCCAGCTCCAGTGCGGTCAGGAATTCGAAGCGTGCATCCGCCACCCGCCCTTCGCGCAGCAGCACCAGCCCCAGGTCGTTGCGCACCTTGGCATCGGTGGGCGCACGGTCAACGGCCTCGCGCAGTTGCGCCAGGGCTTCGCGCTGATCACCCCGGGCCGCGGCGAGCTGGCCCAGGCCATGGTGTCCTTCGGCGGCCAGACAGGTGCCCAGGAGACTCTGGTAGAGCGGCCCGGCCTCGGTGCGATCCAGACTGCGATAGATTCGCGCCTGGCGCAGTCGCACTTCCGGCAGATTGGCGGGCAGTGCCTGGAGATGTGCCAGGGCAGCGTGCGCACGGCCTTCGGTCGCCATGTCGCGGGCCAGGTTCAGCGCCAGTTCCTGTTCCTGCGTGGGCTGGCCACAGCCTCCCTGCGCCAACCAGCCGACCTGGACCGGCGGGTTTGCGCACCCACCCAGGAACCCCAACGCGCAAAGCATCAGCATCCTTCTCATCCCATTCCCCTCATTGCGCGGCCTATCGCCATCAGCCCCGGTCCGCCCAGCACGATCAGCAGGGCCGGGAACAGCAGCAACATCATCACCACCGCCATCTTCGCGGAGAGCTTGGAGATGTACTCCTGCATCCGCGTGAGGCGACGGTCGTCCAAGAGTTTCTTCAGTGCCAGCAGCGATGCCATGGCGCCGCCCCCCTGGCGTACCAGCTGTTCGAGAATGGTGAAGCTGTCGGTCAGCTCATCCACTGCCAGCAGGCGCGCCAGCTTGCCCAGTTCCTCACCCAGCTCCAGGCCCGAGTCCACGTGCTGCAACAGGCCACGCAGCTCGGCGGTGAGCACCGGCATCAGGTCACGACCGTCCTGACTGAGCACCCGCAGCGCCTGCTCCACGGTCAGCCCGGCTTCGAAGAGGATGCGCACCATGGGAATGAACACCATCAGCTCCTGCTGCAAGGCGTGCTGGCGGCGCAACGCGACCATCGCCAGCACCCGCTTGGGCAACAGCAGGCCGCAGCCGGCCGCCAGGAAGGGCGCCAGCCAGGATTGCGCCGGTGGTTCTTCCAGCAGCGACTGTCCCAGCAACACCAGGCCGAGCATGAGCAGCGGCGCAATGAGCTGGCAGACGAGGAACAGCGTGCGGCGACTGGCACGACGCCAACCGATGCGGCTGAGCAGCAACTGGGTTTCACCGTCCAGGGCCAGGTAGCGCCGCGCCAACCGGCTGGCACCCAGGCGACGAATCAGCCCTTGCCAGTACTCGTCGCCCAGGTGCCCGGCAAAGTCGTGGCCGAGCAGCCGCTGGTGAACCCGATGGCGCTGTTGGCGCGCGCCCAGCAGGCTGGCCAACAGCAGCAGCGCAGCCAGGCCCAGCAGGACAGCGAAGAGAATCAGCGCCATCTCACACGCTCCTCAGCATGCGCCAGAGGATGAAGCAGCCCAGCGCCTGCATGAGGAAGGCCGTGAGCAGCATCCGTTGGCCACTGGCATCCAGCCACAGGCTCATCAAGTAACCCGGATTCACCGCCAGGATGTAGCCGGCCACCGAGATCGGCAGCAGCGCCAGCACCACGGCGGTGAAACGGGTTTCACCGGTCATGGCGCGCAACTGGCGGGCGATCTGTTCGCGCTCCTGGATGACCTTGATCAGGTTGCCCAGCAGTTCGCTGGCGCCGCCGCCGTAGCGGTGATTGACCCGTACGCCGAGGGCGAGGATGCGCAGTTCCTCCTGTTCGAACAGGTCGGCCACTTCCTGCAACGCGTCGGGCAGGCTGACGCCCAACTGCACATCCCGCGACACCCGCGACAGGGCCGCGCGCAGCGGGTCGGGCGACGCGTCGATAGCGCGCACCACGGCATCGCCAAGGGTCCGTCCGGCATGCAGGCTGCGGACCACCTGATCGAGCAACGTCGGCAGTTGCTCGACCAGGCGCCGCACCCGCCGACGATAGCGCCACCCCAGCCAGGCGCGCAGGCCCAGGGGTATCAGCAGCGCCATCGCCAGTGCTGGTATCCAGCCGCCGGCCAGTGCCGCCAGCAAGACTGCCGCCAGCCATGTCGTCAGCAATAGCCCGAGCCGTTCGCGTGGCAGGTCCAGGCCGGCGCGCAGGAAGGTCCGCTCCAGCCATCCGGCGCGGTTGGACACGGGCCCCGTCGCCGCCATGCCCTGCCCCAGGCGTTGCAGCACCCGTTCCTGGCCGGACTGGCGCCAGCCCTTCTGCAGCAGCACGAGCCCCAGCGCCAGCAGCAGGCTGCCGAGCAGGCCGAGCAGAAGCGGCGCGCTCATCGGGCGCCCCCCACGACCTGGCGCAGCTTCTCCCCGGCGGGGTTGACCGCCTCGGTGATGAAGCGACCGCTGGCGCGGTCGAGGCGGAACAGGCAGTTGGTGACGTAGACGTCGTCACGCACGCCGACCACCTCCACGACTTCGCTGATGCAGCGTCGGCCGTTGGGCAGGCGGGTGAGCTGGACCACCAGGTCGAGGGCCGCGCAGATCATCTGCCGCAAGGTGCGTTCGGCCACCTGGCGGCCAGTGAGCCCCACCAGGGTTTCCAGGCGCAGCAGCGAATCCAGCGCCGAGTTGGCGTGCACGGTGCTCATGGAACCGTCGTGACCGGTGTTCATCGCCTGCAACACGTCGAGCACTTCGACGCCACGAATCTCACCGAGGATGATGCGGTCCGGGCGCATGCGCAGGGCGTTGCGGATCAGGTCGCTGGCGGCCACTTCGCCGCGCCCCTCGGCATTCGGCGGGCGGGTTTCCAGGCGCACCACATGGGGATGGTTGAGTTGCAGTTCGGCGGTGTCCTCGATGGTCACCAGGCGTTCATGGCTGTCGATCAACAGGCTCATGACGTTGAGCAGCGTGGTCTTGCCGGTACCGGTGCCGCCGCTGACCAGGATGTTGCAGCGCTCGCCCACGGCACGGCGAATGAACTGCAGCATGGGTTCGTCCAGGGACTGGTAGGCCAGCAGGTCGGAGCTTTGCAGCAGATCCTTGCGGAACTTGCGCACCGAGATGCAGGGGCCATCCAGGGCGATGGGCGGGATGATGGCGTTGACCCGGCTGCCGTCCGGCAGGCGCGCGTCGACCATCGGGCTGGACTCGTCGAGACGCCGGCCGAGCGGCGCGAGGATGCGCTGGATCACCCGCAGCACGTGCTGGTCGTCGATGAAGCGCAGATCGCTCTGGTGCAGCACGCCCTCGCGCTCGATGAAGATGCGGCAAGGGCCATTGACGAGGATCTCGGTGACGCCGGGGTCGCGCAGCAGCACTTCCAGCGGGCCGAAGCCGGTGAGTTCATCTACCAGCTCTTCGGCCAGCCGCTCCATTTCATAGCGCGACACCGCCAGGTGATGGCGACCGACGAACTCCACCACCTTGTCGATGACGTACTGGGAGACCGCGCCACGCGCGCCTTCGAGGATGTTCACGCCGTCATCGTCGATGGCATCGATGATGTAGCGGTGCAGCACCAGCTTCAGGCCCTGAGGATCGTTATGGCCCAGCTGGGTGTAGCGGGCGGCGCCGCCGAACAGGCTCTCGCCGCTCATCAGCGGACGCTCCAGAGCCGTTGCCACGGCCGCAGGCGCGGCTGCTCGCTGCAGGCCAGGCGCTCGCCCAGCTGGCGCAGGCGCTGGCTGAGGCGCTCACGGGGCGCCAGCTCAAACAGGCTGCGGCCCTGGTTCTTGGCATTCATCCGCAGCTCGGGACTGTTGGGCAGGGTTTCCGCTACGGGCAGGTTGAAGGAGCGCGCCAGTACTTCGGTTTCCGGCGCCACGCCGCGCAGGTGACGATCCACCAGCAGTTGCGCGTGCTCCAGCTTGACCCCGGCTTCGCGCCAGCGTCCCAGCAGCTCGATGTTGCGGCGGCAGTCCGGCACGCTCTGGTCGGTGCACCAGAGAAACTGGTCGGCGTTGCCGACGAGGATGCGCAGGGCCTCGCTATCGGGCTGCCCCACCAGGTTCACCACGATGTGCTGGAAGTGCTGGCGCAGGGTGCCGAGCAACAGGTAGAGCTCGGCGGCGTTGATCCGCTCCAGGGTTTCGCCGCCTGCCTCCTGCACCAGCAGGCGCAGCCCCTGGGGGTGGCTGCCGAAGGCGCTGTCGATCAGGGCGGCATCCAGCCGGCGCAGGTTGCGCAGGGCATCGGCGAAATGGAAGGACGCTTCCAGCCCGAGCAGCGCCAGGCTGTCGCCCTGGGGTTGGCCGAGGTCCAGCAGCAAGGTGCGCTGGCCGCACTGCTGGATCGCCAGCGCCAGGTGCGCAGACAGCAGCGCCGCATCGGCATCCTGCTGGCGACTGAACAGGGCGGTGAGGCGTCCGGCATTGTGATTGGGGAGCACGCTTGGTAGCCGCTGCACCAGACGCCGCACCAATCCGGCCACCTCGCTGGTGCGGGCGCCGTAGGCGACGAAATCACGGGCGCCAGCGCGCATGGCGTTGAGCACCAGCTGGTTGTCCAGGCCATCGCCCATGGCCACCACCGCCAGCATCGGCCGCGCCGCGAGGGCGCCTTCGATTAGCGAGGTCTGGGCCACCAGGTTTTCGCGGTCCAGGCCGACGAAGACCAGGCTGGCGCTGGTGACGTCGATCAGCCCGAGCAGCTCGTCGAGCGCGCCGCGACCGGCGCTGAGCACCTGCCCCAACGGCGTCAGGGCGCTCTGCAACCATTCCAGATCGGCACTGCGGCGGGTGAAAGCGAGGAATGTCTGACTCATGCCGGCCTCACTCGGACAGCCCGGCGCGGCGATCGAAGTCGCCACGCTCGTTCAGGTAGAAGTCGAAGAAGCCCGGGTCGTAGCGGCGCAGACCTTCGCCGGGAAGCTCGGGCAGTTGTGCACCCGCCGCCAGCGGCTGGACCAGGTGCGGGGTGACGATCATCAGCAGCTCGCGGTCTTCGCGATCGATCTGCGAAGAGCGGAACAGCGCACCGATCACCGGCAGGTCGCCGAGACCGGGGAACTTGTCGATGTTGGCGATGTTCTGGCTGCTGATCAGGCCGCTAATGACGAAGCTCTCACCATCCGCCAGGGAGATGCTGGTATCGGTGCGCCGTACCTTGAGCGCCGGCACCTGGGTACCGGCGATGCTGACGCCGGCGCTGAAATCCAGTTCGCTGACCTCGGGCGCCACCTTCAGGGAAATGCGCTGACGCCCGACCACCGTTGGAGTAAGGGTCAGGCGCACGCCGAACTCCTTGTATTCGATGGTGATGTTGTCGCCCTCGCCATTGGGCACTGGAACGGGGAATTCGCCGCCGGCGAGGAAGCTCGCACTCTGGCCGCTCAGGGCAACCAGGCTGGGCTTGGCCAGGGTGTAGGCGAAGCCGCTGTTCTCCAGCGCGTTGATAAAGCCCAGCACCTTGCTGCTGCCGCCCCCCCAGATGACGTTGAAGCCACCGGTGGCGCCGCCGAAGGTGCCATCGAGAATGCCGTCGGGGGTCACCGAAATGTTGTTGAGGCTGCCCGGCGCGCCCAGCACGAAGAGATTGGAACCCTGACGTACCAACGAGGTGCTGGCCTGCTTGAGCTTGCCACGACTGACCTCGACGAAGCGGATATCGGTCTGCACCTGGCTCGGCACCGGATCGGCAACCTGCGGCTCATCCAGGGATTCGGCCAGCGCCGCGCTGGCCACGCCTTCGATATACAGCAGGCTGCGGCGCGGCTCGCGGCTGCAGCTGGTCCAGACCATCAGGCTGGTGGCACCGGCGCGCTTGCCGGTAACAAGGAAGGAGTGCTTGTCGGCGAGCTGGACGTCGGCCACTTCCGGATCGCCCACGGCCAGGCGTGTAATGGCCTGCGGGTAGCTCATGACTTCCTGACGACCCTGCCCGACCTCCACCACGCCTGCCGCCTGGCCCAACGCATCGCAGCCCGACGCAGCCAAGGCCGTCAGGGGCACGCAGCCGAGCAGTGGAAAGATCAGGGAGGCGATCCAGTGCTTCATTCAGGCGTTCCTTGCGGGGTCAGGGAATCTGGCGGGTCAGTTCGGCACCACGGTAGACGGCGACTCCGGGCCCCTTGCTGGCGGGCGCCACCGTCGGGGCGGGTGCCACGGTGCGTCGGGGAGTCGGTGACGCACTCAGTTGTTCGAGAGGCATCAGATGACGACTGTTGGCGTCCAGGGACACCGCCGTCGATTCACCGGTCTGGTAGCGCTCCAGCAGGCGTTCATCGGCGCTGCGCACGGCCAGGCGCAAGGAACCGGCCTGGCTGGCCAGCATCAGGCGGGTCACCCATTGTTCGGGCACGGCCAGGACGGCAGTGCTCGGCGCGCGACGCTCGACCTGCTCGCCCTCTTTGGCGGGCTGGCTGGCGCGGCCTTCGGCGTCGGGGCCGAGGTCTTCGCCGAAGCTCAACAGGCGCAGGGCGGGCACCGCCACCTGGGCACTCTGCTGGCTGGCGCCGGCCTCGCCACGCAGGAACAGCAGGACGTCCACGTAGTCGCCCGGACGCAGATGACCCCCGCCGCCCACCACTTCATCCACTGCCACTGCCACAGCGCGTTCATCGGTGCGGATCATCCGCGCCAGCGGGCCGCCGGCCTCGAAACTGGCCGGTTCCAGCCAACTACCGGCCGGCACCGCCGTCCAGGGGCGGCGGCCGATGACGTCTTCGACCTTGCTGAAACTGCCGGGCGGCGCGATGCGCAGCTCTTCGATGCGCAGGTCCTCAGCCGTCACCGCGACGAAGGGACTGAGGGCCCGCGCGGCGACCACCACGGGGGTGCGCAGCTTGTCGGCGGCGTCGGTGGCAAGGGGGGAGGTATCACGGGGAGCGACCGGCGAAACCGTCTCGACGGCCTGCGGTGCGCGGCTGAGCACTATTCCCCAGTATCCGGCCAACAAGGCGCCCAACAGCAGCACCGCGGCCAAAGCCATGGTCATCCGGCTATTCATCTGGCACTTCCTCTGCCGTGAGAACTACAGGCCCCTGCGTATGGGGGCATCTTCACTTTGCGACCAGCCTGCGGCCGCCTTCCTCAACTTCATTAACTTGCCCTGAAATCTGTTTAGCAGAAGTTCTTCCTGGCAAATAAATTTATTTTTCCCTCGCCTGAAAACAATTCTCACACGCCCTGAAGTTTCATTTGGCTGTAGACATACGCCCAGTTCCGGGTTTTATTCCCCACTACTGGGGAGTAATCCACAGCCGCCCGGATATATATCTTTGGTATTAATGCTTTCTTACAGTTGCGGCGGAGAAGTCTCTCGACAACGCTCAGCTTGCCTTAGGCAAACCCCCATCAGGCGAGGAGTCCATAACCATGTCCCTGTTGTCTCTTGCAAAGAAGCTGCGGAAGTTTGGAAAGGAAGAAGAGGGTGCATCCGGTATTGAGTACGCGATAGTGGCAGCGATGGTTGCGGTGGCGATTATTTCGTTCAGCCCGGATATCAAGAAAGGGGTTGAAACCACTTTCACTTCAATCAAAAACGGAATGACCACTGCCTCAACCCCATAAAAATAAAGTTATCTGTTTGATCAATAAAAAACTGGATAACGTAGAAACTCGGCAGGAGGCCAACTATGCCCTCTACTCCCCTGCTCCGACAGCAATTGCTCTTGGTCGATGATGAAGAAGATATCCTGCTGGAACTGGCAGAGATGCTCGAAGGCGAAGGCTTCTACTGCCACACCGCCACTTCGGTCAGGAGCGCGATAGACCTTTTGCTACTCCACCCCAATATCTCCCTGGTCGTCACCGATCTGCGCATGCCCGAGGAAAGCGGTATGCGACTGATCCAGCGACTGCGTGCCCATACCAACAAGCAACACCTGCCAGTGATCGTGACTTCGGGCCATGCCGACATGGACGACGTGATCGATGTGCTGCGCCTTCATGTGATCGACTTCTTCCGCAAACCCATCTACCTGGAACGCCTGGTGGAGGTCATCAAGGCCCAGTTCCCGCAAACCCAGCTGAAACTGGTGAGCAACTGATACACACGAATCGAAAGAACAAGGCCGCCCGGGATGGCGGCCTTTTTCGTTGCTAGAGCTGGTAGCTGAAACTCAAGGTCACGCGCGGGCTGCGGTTGCGGCTGTCGAGGGCTTCGTCCGACATCGGCCTGGCCACTTCCAGGGCGACGTTGTAGTAGTGCGCGTCGCCCATCCTCACGCCAGTCGCCAGCGAAGACAGGTGTGAGCGGGACAGCGGCTGCTCGTTGAACCAGGCCTGTGCGGTGTCGACCACCACGTAGGGTTGCAACAGGCGAATCCAGCGGCCGTCGCGCTGATGGCTGAGATTCACTTCGTAGGCCGCGCCCCATCCCTTGTCTCCGGATGCCTGGTCACTCGGGTAGCCTCGACCGAAGTTCTGGCCGCCGAATACCACCTGCTCGGCATCGGGCAGGCTGTCTTCACTCCAGTAGAACGCGGCGGACAGCACGCCTTGCCACCGCTCACCGAAGCGGTCGCTCTGCACGCCGGACAGGCGCAAGCGGGTGAACTCCAGGTCGAACAGTTCGCTGTCGGTGCGCGCACCCAGGGCATCCAACCCGCGATAGAGGCCGGCGCTGAGAATGCGCAGTCGGCGCTCGTCAGCACGGCTCCAATCGCCTTCGAAGGCCTGTGCACGCAGGTCGGTATCGGCATCGACGCTCAGGGGGTAGCCGACCACCTCGTAGCGCACCCGGTCATTCACGCCATAGAGGCGCGCACCGAGGCTCAGCCATTCCTTCTGCGCGGCAATCAGCGGATGGCTCGCGCCGATGGAGAGCCGGTCATTGCTGAGGTGGCGCTCCAGTTCCAGGCCGTTGGCAAGGCGCAGGTTGTCTTCCGGCTGGCTGCGATAGTGCGAGCTGTAGAGATTCAGGCGCGTGCCGTCGCTGCCCAGGTACTGGCTGTAGTCGAGCCGGTAGTAGCGCTCGTCGTCTTCTCCGGGCGGCGCCAGCACGCTGATGCCCACCTGCTCGGCCATGGCCGTCCGGGCATTGCTGGTGAGCCCCAGCACCGCCTGGGCGCTACCACGGTTGTCCTCACTGAAGTTGAGGCTGCTGGTCCAGGGCTTGCGCGACGCCTGTATCTGCAGGCGGCTGGCGCCGTCGGTGGTGGCTGGCGGCGGCACCCGCGCACTCAAGGTGACGCCGGGGATGCGCCCCATCAGGCTGGTGTAGCGCTCGAAGGTCTTGCGAGTCAGTGGACGCTCGGCCTGAAGGCGCGCGACCAGTTTGTCGACATGGGCGTGCACGGCGCCGATGTCACCCTGTACCTGGTAGTCCTTGACGTATCCCTCCACCAGGACCACCCGGACCCTGCCCTGCTCGAAACCCTGCACCGGCAGAAAGGCATAGGACAGCAGGTAGCCATCGCCCTGGTAACGCCGCGTCACTCCACGGGTGGCCTCGATCAGTTCACCCAGGCTCACCTCGCGGCCCACGAAGGGCTGGTAGACCCCATTCAACTCGGCCGAGGGATAGACGCTGCCGCCCTCGATCCGCACCTCACGAACCCTGATCCGGGTACTCATCATCAGGGGTTGCGGCTTGCCCGCCTCTGGCAGCTTGAGCGCTGGCACCTTCGGTCGATAGGCGTCCACCGGCAGGTTGGGGGTGGGCAGCTGACGTTCGATTTCGTTGCTGTTGAGGTAAACCGGGTTCTGTTGCGCATGGGCGTGGCTGAACGCTACGCAGCCAAGCGCGAGCAGCGCTGCTGAAGCACGCATGGGTCACTCCCTGATGGCGTAGCCGAAGGGCAAGAGATTGCCGGGCTCCGCACGGGAGCCCGGCGAAGGCAGGTCAGTTGCGCTGGCCGCCCAGCAGGCCGGTGCCGAGACTGCCGCTCACGCTTCCGGAGATGTTGCCTTGCAGCGTGGCGCCAAGGCCGCCCAGGACGCCGCCATTGCCCGAGGGGCTGCCGCCGCCCTCGAGCAGCGTGCCGACCTTCTCGACGACCTGGCCGGCACCGTCGACGGTCTGCCCAACCTGGCTGATCACCGGATTGCCGCTGGAGGCGTCGACTTGCTGGCCAAGGTCGGCCACGGTACCGCCAACCTGCTGCACCAGATTGCCGGCCGGGTCGCCCAGTCCAGTGCTCGCCCCCAGTTGCTGAGTGACACCACCCACGTCCTGAACCACGGGGGTGAGCACCGCCCCTACAGTGCTGGTAACCTCGGCCATCGGCGCACCCACCGGGTTGTTGGTGACGCCGTCGCCACCCACCAGGGTGCCGAGCGAGGCTACCGTCTGCCCGGTTTCCACCACCGCGCTACCTGCCGCACTGACCAGTCCGTTGTGGCTGCCCGCGTCCAGGCCGCTGCCCGCCCCGGCGACTACGCCGCCGGCGGTTTCCAGCAGGTTGTCCACAGGCGCGGCGAGGCCGGTCTGCTGGCCGATCTGTCGGGTGGCGTCGGTTACATTGCTGACCACCGCATCCAGGCTCGTCTGCGGCGTGCTACCGCCTTCCTGCTGGTCGAGCAGGCCGCCACTGGTGGACAGGGCATCGCCGGTCTTGGCCAAGGTATCGCCGACGGCTTGCCCCAGGGGGTTATCGACGCCATCGGCCACCTTGTCACCGACCGCGCCAAGTGTGTCGCCGACCTTGTCCAGCAGGCCGCCCACCGGTTCGTTCAGGCCGGTGGCGGTGCCCAGTTTGCCGGTGACGCTTTCCGCGAGGCTGACCACGGGAACCAGCTTGTCGCCTACAGCGCCGGTGACATCCCCCAGCGGGCCGGATGTTACTGCGGTGTCCAGGGTATTGCCGAGCATGGAGACCTTCTCGCCGACGCCATCCACCAGCACGCCCGTCTTGTCGACCACACCCCCGACGGTGCCGCCGAGTACCGGCAGATGCTGCACCACTGATGAATCGGAGAGATCCTTCACGCCATCGCCCAGTGCCGAAACGCCTCCGCCGAGGTCGTTCACGGCCTCGCCGATGCTGCCGACGGAGGTGCCCAGCGCATTGTCGTCCTTGCCCAACTGGCCGACACCGTCCTTGATGCCATCGCCCAGGCTGTCAGTGGCCTGGCCAACGGAAGACACCAGATCACCCGCGCCGCCCGTAAGGTCCGTGTTGCCGGCGACCGGGATATTGCCGACGGCCTGACCCAGTTGCCCGACGGCATCGCCGGCACCCGAGACGATGCCGCCCGCGTCCTGCAGCACGTCACCGGTCACCAGGCCGGGAACTGTGGTTCCGCCGCCACTGCCGCCACCTGATCCACCGCCGCTGCCACCGCCCGAACCGCCACCGGTGCTTCCGCCGGTGCCGCCGTCCACCACGCCGCCGCCCGTACTACCTCCGGTGCCGCCTCCGGTGCTCCCGCCGGTACCGCCGTCCACCACACCACCGCCCGTGCCGCCACTGGTACCGCCATCCACCACACCACCGCCAGTTCCACCGCCGCCTGTGGTCCCTCCACCTACAACACCGCCACCGCCTGTACCGCCACCGACGACGCCGCCATCGGTTCCACCCCCGGCTCCTCCGCCGGTGCCGCCGTCTACCGCTCCACCGCCGGCCCCACCATCGGTGCTCGTTCCGCCCTCAGTGCCAGCGGCTGCATCCGCCGGCGTATCGCTGCTCGCGCTGTCCACGAAGCTCTTCGAACCACCGCCGCCGCTGCTGCACCCCGTCACGGAAAACACCATTGCCAGGGTCAGGGCAGTGCCCAGATTGATCCAGTTCGTCTTGTTGTTCATTTGCGTCCCTACCTTGTCGTGCCTACTCGCCGGGGCCCCTCAGCCCCGTACTTCTGCAGCCATGACAGTTCACGCAACAGCCATCGACAATCTTCGACTTGGTATTAACAGTTTGTATAAGGCGCGCTGTGAGCCCCGATTGGCGCGGGCTGCAGCGGACAGACAGCATTTCGTCCGGCGATCGACGCGCTAACCGGGAAGGGCCTCGGGCATACTAGGCGCCCCTCGAATTTCCCCCGGAGATCGCCATGCCCAAGGCCTGGTGGCTGCTCGCCCTGCCCTTCGTCGCCGGTGCCTTCCTGCCCCTGCAGGCCGGTATCAATGGCCAGTTGGCCAAACAGATTTCCAGCGTCATGAGCGCTGCCCTGATGTCCTTCGTGGTGGGCACCCTGGCCCTGCTCACGGTGGTACTGATCCAGCGCGAGTTGCCGACCTTCGATGCACTCAAGGGCGTGAGCTGGTGGCAGTGGAGTGGTGGCCTGCTGGGCGCCGTGTTCATCGCCACCGCCGCCTTTGCCGGCCCGCGTATCGGCGCGCTGCTGTTCATGACGCTGGTGCTGGCTGGCCAACTGAGCATGGCCCTGACGCTGGATCACTTCGGCTGGGCTGGCTTCCGCGAGGCCCCCGTCAGCATCGGCAAACTGGCTGGTCTGGCGCTGATCGTGGGTGGCGTCTGGCTCATTCGTCGGGGATAAGCCGAGGCGATATCTGGCGAGAGAACAGCCCGGTTCAGCGTCATTTTCGCCGGGTGCCTGTTCCTGAAAAAGAGAGGATTCGCGCTCGGCCTCCGAGCTTCGCGCCAGTACTCCTGAAGCCACCAGCGGCCGGCATCCGGGCGACTGAAGGTCGGAGACCGGTAGGGTGGATGACGCTTTTCCATCCACCAGCGGCGCTATGCCTACCCTCGCATGGTGGACCGATGAAGCGTGGTCCACCCTACGGGCGAAGCAGTGCTTCGCCTCTTCGCCTCACAACCTGAACTTGCCCACCTGCTGCGCCAGGTCTCCAGCCAGGCGGCTCAAGGTCTGGCATTCCTCGCGGCAGCCACGTACTTCGCTGGCTGTCGCGTGGGCCAGGTCGGCGATGCCCTGGACGTTGCGATTGATTTCCTCGGTCACCGACGACTGCTCTTCGGTCGCCGCCGCCACCTGGTGGTTCATGTCGCTGATGCGTTCCACCTGATCGGTGATCGCCCCCAGGGAGGTGCCGGTGCGCTGGCTGGCCTCGACACCCGTGCCGGTGGCGGCCTGGCCGGCGTGCATGGAATGCACCGCGGTTTCGGCGCCGTGCTTGAGGCGCTGGATCATCTGCTGGATTTCATCGGTGGAAGCCTGGGTGCGGCTGGCCAGGGTACGCACCTCGTCGGCGACCACGGCGAAGCCCCGCCCCATTTCGCCGGCACGCGCGGCCTCGATGGCGGCGTTCAACGCCAACAGGTTGGTCTGTTCGGAGATGCCACGAATCACCGCCAATACCTGGTCGATGGAAGCGACCTGGCTGGCCAGCTCGCTCACCGCCGAGGCGGCGACGCCGATCTCGTTGGACATCTTCTCGATGTGTCCGACGGACTCGCCCACCACGTGGCGCGCCTGCAAGGACTCGTCGCGGGCTTGCTGCGAAGCCTGGGCGGCGGTGCCGGCGTTGCGGGCAATCTCCTGCACGGTGAGGCCCATCTCGTGCACGGCGGTGGCGACCATGTCGGTCATTTCCTGTTGCTGGCTGGAGCGGCTGGCCGTGTTGTCCACCACCTGGGCCACCTGGCCGACCACCTTATGCAGGCGCTGGCTGGTATCGAGCACTTCGCCGATCAGGCTGCGCTGGCTTTCCAGGAAACGGTTGAAGCCACGGGCCAGATCGCCCAGTTCATCGGCACGGGACTCGTCCAGGCGACGGGTGAGATCGCCACCCCCGCCACCGATTTCCACCAGCGCCGCGGTGACCTGGCGAATGGGCCGAACCAGGCCGCGCGCCAGCACCACCACCAACAGCAGGCAGAGGGCGAGGACACCGAAACCGGCGAAGCTGCTGGTCCACATGGCCTTGCGCGCTTCGGCGTAGATTTCCGCCTCGGGCACTTCGCTCACCAGTTGCCAGCCGAGGCTTTCCAGGGGACGGGCCAGGGCCAGGTAATCCTCGCCATCGCGGCTGAAGTGGATCGCCTTGCCGCCGGAGGCCAGCAGTTGGGCCGCCGAGTCGGTACCGAAAACATCGGCCAGGCGGGCACTGCCATTCAGGGCGGCGTCAGGGTGCACCTTGATGTTGCCTTCGCGGTCCATCAGGAAGACGCGACCGCGCTCACCGAAGCGGAAATCGCGGATCATCTCGGACATGGACTGCAGGCTGTAGCCCAGGCCGGAAACACCGAGCGTCTTGCCGTTGCGGCTGATGCGCTGGTTGATGAACAGGGTCGGCAGGCGGGTGCCCTTGTCGATATCGATTTCCAGCACCCGGTTCCGGTCGCTGTCCACCAGCTTGTAGAACCACTGGTTCTCCGGCTGGCTGCGGGAAATGGTGCGCGCCAGGCCCTGGCCCGTGTAGTAGTGACCGCTGTCCAGCACCGCGATGGAGGTGGTGGTGGCGTTCTGCTGGGCGCGCACGCCTTCCAGGTAGCGGGCAAAGGCCTCGGCGCGGGCCGGGTCTTCGCCTTCGGCCAACCAGTCCTGCACCAGCGCGTTCTCGGCGATGCCGGCGTTGGCGGTGATGGGGGCTGCCAGTGTGCGCTCCAGGGAGTTGCCGATCGCCTGCACGCGGGCGGGCAGGGCTTCATCCAGCAGGAAACGTTCGGTGAGGCGGTTCATCAACACCGAATAGATGCCAATGACGATGAGAATGCCGGCGAGCAGGGCTGCGCCCATGCTGAGGATCAGCTGCCACTGAATACTGCGTTGCCAGAGGCGCATGGAGTTGTCTCCTTGGGAGTTCTTGTTTGAGGCAGGACGAGGGGGCGAAGGATTGTATACAAACTGTTCGACAATTTTTTCATCCATTGCCAACAACTACTATCGGCGCCCCATGCCAAAAACTTGAACGCTCGGTCAGTCCGTGACGGCGAACTCCAGACGAGCGGTTTGTCCGGCCTCGTCGAGCACGCTCAGCTGGTGCCGGCCGCTGCGCCGGAACTCCTGGTTGAAGCTCTCCTCCGCGGCCGTGGCGGTAAGCGGCGCGCCGTCGAGGAACCACCAGCGCCGTCCGCTGCCGCCGAGGGTGGAGAGCTGAAGACGCAAGGGGCCGGCGCTGCCCGATGGGCGGCGCAGCTGGTCGCCTTCACGAACCCCGACGATGGAAAGCGGTGCGGCGGGCGGCGGCAACTGCGGTGGGCAGGCCGGGGCCACCTCCGGCACGCGCGCAGCCCGACGCTCGCGGCGGGGTAACCAGGGCTCCAGAGGGGCGGGCCAGAGCACCAGTTCGCGGGACTGGGCGCCGCTGCAACCGGCGGCTACCTGACGGCCCTCGGCGTCCACCCAGAGGGGTTGGCGCAGCCCCAGGCCGAGTGGCTGGTCGGCCGCCAGCAGGGTCGGTGGCGTGGTGCCTTCGAGGGTCCAGGCGAAACGCTGGCGACGACAGTTCGGATCGCCCTTGGCCATGGGCTGGCCAAGGGGCCAGCAGATGGCGGCGACGCCGACTTCAGGGGGTTGCGGGTCCACCGGCTGGGCGATGCCGCGCTGGGTATCGCGGTTCACCAGCAGGTCATGCACCTGCAACAACAAGGGGGCGGCCGACGCCAGACCGAACTGACCGGGCACCGGTGTGCCGTCGGGGCGGCCTATCCAGATGCCGATCAGGTAGCGCGGACCAACGCCAATCGCCCAGGCGTCGCGGAAGCCGTAGCTGGTGCCGGTCTTCCAGGCCAACACCGGTCGTTGCGTCAATCGTGCGCGCGGGTCGCGGTCCGGGCGCGCCTGTCCGGCGAGGATGCGGCGGATGATCCAGGCCGCGCCGGGCGACAGCAGGCGGCGTTCCTGCAAAGCATCCTGGGGCTGTAGGCGCAGGTGGGCGACGCGGCCCTGACGGGCGAAGGCGCTGTAACCGCTGACCAGTTCTTCCAGCTTGCTGCCGGCGCCACCGAGGATCAGCGCCAGGTTCGGCTCACTGGCCGCCGGCAGCACCAGCGGCACGCCGACGTTGCGCAGCTCCCCGGCGAAACGCTTCGGCCCGTAGGCCTCCAGCAGTTGCACCGCTGGCAGGTTGAGGGACATGCCCAGCGCCTCGCTGGCGGACACCGGGCCGATGAAGCCCGCAGCGAAGTTGCCGGGGCGGTAGTCGCCGTAACGCCGGGGCACGTCCTGCAACAGGGATTCGGAGTGGATCAGCCCGGCATCCAGGGCCATGCCATAGAGGAACGGCTTGAGGGTGGAACCGGGCGAGCGCAACGACTGGACCATGTCCACGTGACCGAAGCGGCGCTCATCGGCGATATCCACAGAGCCCAGGTAAGCACGTACGGCCATGGCCTGGTGTTCCACCACCAGGATGGCCGCCGAGGTGCGCTCCGGCAGGCGCGCGCGCCAACCCAGCAACAGGTCTTCCAGGCGGCGCTGCAACGCGGCATCGAGGGTGGTGCGGATCAGCGGCGGGCTCTTCGGGGTATTCAGCCTCCGCGCCAGCAGCGGTGCCAGGCTGGGTTCCTGGCGCGGCGCCAGCAGCACCGGCTCTTCCATGGCTTCCTTCACCGCGCCTTCGGGCCAGACGTCGAACTGCGCCAGGCGCCGCAGCACCTTGTCACGCGCCTTTTGGGCAAGCTCGGGGTGGCGGTCCGGCCGTAGTCGGCTGGGCGCCTGGGGCAAAACCGCCAACAGTGCGGCCTCGGCACGGGTCAGTTGAGACGGTGGCTTGCCGAGGTAGGCCCAACTGGCCGCCGCCACGCCCTGCAGGGTGCCACCAAAAGGCGCGCGATTGAGGTAGAGGCCGAGGATTTCGTCCTTGGACAGGTGCCACTCCAGCTGCGCGGTACGCCAGAGCTGACGCAACTTGCCAGCGAAGGTCCGCGAATGCGGGTCGAGCAGCCGCGCCACTTGCATCGACAGGGTGCTCCCCCCGGAAAGCACGCGCCCACCGGTGAGGTTGAGCCAGGCTGCACGCGCCAGGGCCAGGGGATTCACGCCGGGGTGCTGGTAGAACCAGCGGTCCTCGTAGGTCAGCAGCGCCTCGAGGTAAAAGGGCGACACCTCGTCCTGGCTTATCGGGTAGCGCCAGACGCCGTTGGCATCGGCGAAGCGCCACAGCGGCGTGCCGTCCTCGGCCAGTACCACCCGCGCCAGGTCGTCGTCCGGCAGCGGCAACGGGAACAAGCGGTCGGCCGACCAGAGCAGCGCCAGCATCAGCAGCGGTATCAGCAACGAGGGCCGGCGCAGGGCGCGCCAGGGGCGGCCAGACCCTATCCACGCCATCCTGGCGGATATCGGGTCGACCTGCGGGTGCCGGGCCATGTCTTCTCCAGGGCAGGGCCGAATCAAGGGGCAGATGGTCGTCCCATCCGGGTTTCACTACAAGTCACCGTTCTCCGCGAGCGGGGCGTCATCACACCGTCAGTCAAATTCCCGACTCCATTTCGCCGTTCGTCGTGATTTTGACCGTCAGTACACCTCGCCCCAGCCCGTTCCTTTACAGAGGCTCGGCCCCCTCCTAAACGAATATCAAACTGACATCAGTGCTTTGGCCGTCGCTGTAGTCGGTGCCCTTCTTCTTCACGGTCCCTTACTCAATTCAGGAGTCCCTTGCATGGGTGCTCGCAGATTCCTGCGCGCTGCCTTCGGGCTTCGTGCACGCCTGCCGCAGCGGTCCGCCGCGGACTTCCATGGGCCACCCGGCGCTGTCGCCCGGCCCCGGTAAAGCCCATACGTCCAACAAACTCAATGCAAGGAACCCAGCATGGCCATCTCCCCCATCTCCTTCGGCAACACTCCCCAGGCCAAAGGCGACAGCTTCATCTACGACGACCTGGTGCGGACCGGTTCCAACTACATCTGCCTGGACGTCATGGCGAATGACCTGGGCGGCAAGGCCAAGACCCTCTACTCGCTGGCCGATGGCGTGCAGGACGATGGCACCGCCGCAAGCCGGACAGAGATCCAGGCCGACCTCCTGGCCCATGCCATCGTGAGTGAAAGTGCTTATGGCGCGCGGATCTGGATTGCCGAAGACCCGCTGGGCGGGGCGGTCAAGGTTTTCTACGACGCCAGCGCGATTTTCAATAGCGACGCCTACCGGAGCCTGGCGGCCGGCGAGCTGATGACCGACAGCTTCACCTACGCCATCCGCATGGGTAATGGCACCCTCAGTTGGGCCACTGCTACGGTGCAGCTCGAAGGGGTGAACGATGCCGCCGTGCTGGGCTCGGCCGATGTCGAGCTGTATGAATCCAATCTCCCGCTGAGCACCGGCGGCACCCTGACCATCAACGACATCGACAGCCCGGCGACCTTCCAGGCCCAGCCCGATACCGCCGGCACCTATGGCCATTTCAGCATCACCGCCGCCGGCGTCTGGACCTACACCGCCAACTCCGCGTTCGATGCGCTGAACGTCAATGACAGCCTGGTCGACACCTTCCAGGTGCTCAGCGCCGACGGTACCGCCACCAGCGTCAAGGTCACCATCAAGGGCACCAACGACGCGGCCGTGTTGAGTTCGGCCACCGTCGAACTGGATGAATCCAATCTCCCGCTGAGCACTGGCGGCACCTTGACCATCAGCGACGTCGACAGCCCGGAGACCTTCGAGGCGCAGAGCAACGTCGTGGGCGACTACGGCAAGTTCAGCATCGACGCCAACGGTGCCTGGACCTACACCGCCAATTCGGCCTTCAACGAACTGAATGTCGGTGACAGCC
>NZ_QJRF01000052.1 GCF_013393345.1 Pseudomonas taiwanensis | reverse complement strand
CGCCAGGACACGCCGAGGCCTTTCAGCGGGCCGCCCTGCAGCACGTAGTCGAGGCGGAAGTCGCGTTCCCACTCGCCCTGGTCGCTGCCCTGGGTCTCGATGTTGCTGCCCTTCAGGTAGGTGCCCACGGCCTTCAGCCCCGGCACGCCGAGCTTGGCGAAGTCGTAGCCGTACTCGGCCACCCAGGTGCGCTCGCCGGCGCTGAGGAACTTGCCGATCTGGCGGTCGGTGATCAGGTAGGCGGTGGCGCCGTCGCCCTGGTTGAGGAAAGGGAAGGCGCTGTCGCCGGACACCTGCTGGTAGCCCAGGCTCGCCGCGTGGCCGCCGAGGGTGTAGGTGAACAGGGCGCTCCAGGTGCGGTTGTCCACTTCGAAGCGGTCCGGATCGTTGGTCGCCCAGTTGCCCGAGCTGCGGAAGCCTTCGCGGCGGCCTTCGACGCTGGCGTTCTTGCCGTCGGAGTCGCTGTAGAAGTAGCGCAGGTCGGACTTCAGCGCGCCCACCGGCAGCGCCCAGTTGTGGGTCAGGCCGACGAAGTGCTGCTGGTAGAAGTCTTCCAGGTTGCCGTAGTAGTACTGCGCGAGCAGGTTGTCGCTGACCTTGTAGTCGCCACCGGCGAAGTAGAACTTGTTGACGAACTGACCCGTGCGGGCGTTGTTCGCGCCGGCGATGGAGAGGCCGCGGGCGTCGCTGGAGTTACGCCCCTTGGCGTGTTCCAGCTGGCCGCCGACCAGGGTCAGGCCGGCGATTTCGTTGGAGGTGACCTGCCCGCCCTCGAAGGTCTGCGGCAGCAGGCGACCGTCGTTGTAGGTCACCACCGGCAGCTTCGGCAGCAGGGTGCCGAGGCGCGCTTCGGTCTTGGAGATACGCACCTTGCCGGTCACGCCGAGGCTGCCGAAATCGTCCTTGGCGCGGCCGTCGTTGTCGGTCGGGAACACGGTGCCGCCGTAGCTGGCGCTGGTCGGGTTGTAGTGGCGGCCCTTGCCGGAATCCAGCTTCACGCCCAACAGGCCGAGGGCATCGACGCCGACCCCGACGGTGCCTTCGGTGTAGCCAGAGGCGTAGTTGAAGAGGAAGCCCTGGCCCCACTCTTCCTGCTTGGACGGCGCGTCGGCGAACTGGCGGTTGTCCGTGTTGATGTAGAAGTTGCGCAGGGTCAGGCTGGCCTTGCTGTCTTCGATGAAACCGCCGGCGGCGGCCTGCTGGGCCAGCACGCCGAGGGCGACGGCCAGGGCGAGGGACGACTTGTTCATGCTCGATGCTCCATTGCGATCTTGTAAGGGTGTTGGGATGCCCGGAGCAGGAGCTGACGCGACGCGCCGCTGCGTGACCTTCGAAGCCACTGTCTTTTTCACAGGCTCCGGTGCAAGTGCGATGCGGCGGTCCGCTTTCGGCAGGCCGCCACTCTAGAAGGCGAATGCTAATTTCTAAAAAGAATTATTTTTTAGATGCAGATAACTTTCAGCAATAAGCAATTCTACGGAGGGCAGCAATCCGTCTGACCTAAGCTAATGCTAAAAAATTATTTATTTCGCGTTTTTTAGATCAATTAAATTCTCTTCACCGGACCACCGGACAACCCAGAAAGCAGCACACCCTGTCCCGTGGACCGGCCTCCAAGACCGGCCCTTGCCCGTTGAGGAGCACCCCATGATTCCGTCCCTGTTCCCCCGTCGCCTGCTGGCGGCCCTGACCCTTGGCAGCCTGGCCCTCAGCGCGCAGGCCGCGGACTTCACCGTCGCCTACCAGACCACCGTCGACCCGGCCAAAGTGGCCCAGGCCGATGGCGCCTATGAAAAGGCCAGCAAATCCGAGATCGATTGGCGCAAGTTCGACAGCGGCGCTGAAGTCATCACCGCCGTCGCCTCCGGTGATGTGCAGATCGGCTATGTCGGCTCCAGCCCCCTGGCCGCCGCCGCCACTCGCCAGCTGCCGATCCAGACCTTCCTGATCGCCACCCAGATCGGTGACGCCGAAGCCCTGGTGGCGCGCAACGGCGCCGGCATCACCAAACCCGAAGACCTGATCGGCAAGAAGATCGCCGTGCCCTTCGTTTCCACGGGCCACTACAGCCTGCTGGCAGCCCTCAAGCACTGGCAGATCGACCCCACCAAGGTGACCATCCTCAACCTCGCGCCGCCGGCCATCGTCGCCGCCTGGCAGCGCGGTGACATCGACGCCACCTACGTCTGGGACCCGGCCCTGGGCGTGGCCAAATCCAATGGCAAGGTACTGATCAGCTCCGCCGAACTGGGCAAGCTGGGCGCGCCTACCTTCGACGCCTGGATCGTGCGCAAGGACTTCGCCGAGAAACACCCTGAAGTCGTCCGCGCCTTCGCCAAGGTGACCCTCGACGCCTACGCCGACTACCGCAAGGACCCGAAAGCCTGGCTGGCCGACAAGGGCAACATCGACAAGCTGGTGAAGCTCTCCGGCGCCAAGGCCGAAGACATCCCGCTGCTGCTGCAGGGCAACGTCTTCCCGCTGGCCGCCGACCAGGCCACCGCCCTGGGCGCGCCGACCACGCAGGCCATCAGCGAGACCGCCGCCTTCCTCAAGGAGCAAGGCAAGGTCGACGCCGTACTGCCTGACTACGCGCCCTACGTCAGCGCCAAATACGTCACCAATTGATTGGCTGATCGGCTGCGCGTCGGCGTGGCGTTGTTGAAAACGACCTCGGACTGCTCACTTACAACAGTAAGCTCCGCGTCCTCGGTCGTTTTCGCCTAGCCATGCTCTAGCTCGCTCAATCAGCTCTACCTTGAAGAGCATTCGCAAAATGGCCTTACTCCAACTGGAGCGCATCAGCGCACAGTACCCAGGCGCGGCCGAGCCGGTACTGACCGATATTTCCTTCGACCTCGGCCCCGGAGAGCTGCTGGTGGCCCTCGGCCCTTCCGGCAGCGGCAAGACCACCCTGCTCAACCTCATCGCCGGTTTCGTCAGCCCCAGCGCCGGCCGTATCAGCCTCGACGGCGTGCCCGTCAGCGGCCCCAGCGCCGAACGTGGCGTGGTGTTCCAGGACGATGCCCTGCTGCCCTGGCAGGACGTGCTCGGCAATGTCGCCTTCGGCCTCGAACTGGCCGGCGTACCCCGTACCGAGCGTGAGGCGCGTGCTCGCGAAATGCTCGCCTTGGTGGACCTGGCCGGCTTCGACAAGCGCCGCATCTGGGAGCTTTCCGGTGGACAGAAACAGCGCGTCGGCATCGCCCGCGCACTGGCTGCCGACCCTCGCGTGCTGTTGATGGATGAGCCCTTCGGTGCGCTGGATGCCTTCACCCGCGAGCAGATGCAGGAGCTGTTGCTGCAGGTCTGGCGGCGCGCGGCGAAACCGGTGTTCCTGATCACCCACGACATCGAGGAAGCGGTCTTCCTCGCCACCGAACTCATTCTGCTGTCGCCCAATCCGGGCCGCATCGCCGAGCGCCTGCGCCTGGACTTCGGCCAACGCTACGCCGCCGGGGAAAGCGCACGGGCGATCAAGTCCGACCCGCAGTTCATCGAAACGCGCGAGCACGTGCTCGCCCAGGTTTTCGCCGAACGTCATAGGAGAAGCGCATGAGCAGCCTCGACCTGACCCTGGCCAGCAAGTCCGCGCCGTCCGTGAAACCGCGCCAGCGCCGCCCCCTGAGCACCCTGTCCATCAGCCTGCTGACCCTCGGCAGCCTGCTGCTGGCCTGGTGCGCCGTGACCACCGCCGGCCTGATCGAACCGCTGTTCCTGCCCAGCCCGCAGGCCATCGCCCGCAAGGGTTGGGTGCTGCTGACCCAGGGCTACATGGACGCCAGCCTCTCGCAGCACCTGGGCGCGAGCCTCGGGCGCATTGGCCTGGCCCTGCTGGCGGCGGTGCTGATTGCCGTGCCGCTGGGTATAGCCATTGGCCGCAATCGCATCGCCCGCGGCATCTTCGACCCGCTGATCGAGTTCTACCGACCCATTCCGCCGCTGGCCTACCTGCCCCTGATCGTGATCTGGTGCGGCATCGGTGAGCTGTCCAAGGTGCTGCTGATCTTCCTCGCGATCTTCGCCCCCATCGCCATCGCCACCGCTACCGGCGTGCGCAATGTCGACCCGGCGCGCTTGCGCGCGGCGCAGTCCCTCGGCGCCACCCAAGTGCAATTGGTCCGTCATGTGATCCTGCCCAGCGCCCTGCCGGACATCCTCACCGGCGTACGCATCGGCCTTGGCGTCGGTTGGTCCACCCTGGTGGCTGCCGAACTGGTGGCCGCCACCCGCGGCCTGGGCTTCATGGTGCAGTCGGCGGCGCAGTTCCTGGTCACCGATGTGGTGATCCTCGGCATCCTCGTCATCGCCCTGATCGCCTTCGCCCTCGAACTCGGCCTGCGCGCCCTGCAACGCAAGCTCGTGCCCTGGCATGGGCAGAGCCACTGAACATCCCTCGTTGGGCTTCGCTGCGCTCGCGGAACGCCGCCCGGCCCAACCTACGGTGGCGTCGTAGGTTGGTCAGAGCGCAGCGAAGCCCAACACATCCAGACATCGAGATACCCGCCATGCCTCTGCACATCACCCCGCTCTCCCCCGCCCTTGGCGCCGTGGTCGAAGGCCTCGACCTCAGCAAGCCGCTCGATGCCTCGCTGCGTGAAGCGGTGGAGCAAGCCCTGCTGACCCACCAGGTACTGTTCTTCCGCGACCAGCCGCTGAACCCGCAGCAGCAGGCCGCCTTCGCTCGCAATTTCGGCGACCTGCATATCCATCCGATCTATCCGAACATTCCCGATCAGCCGGAAGTGCTGGTCCTGGATACCGCCGTCACCGACGTGCGCGACAACGCTCTCTGGCACACCGACGTGACCTTCCTGGAAACCCCGGCACTCGGTGCGGTGCTCGCCGCCAAGCAGCTCCCGCCCTATGGCGGCGACACGCTCTGGGCCAGCAGCAGTGCGGCCTATGACGCGCTGTCAAAACCCATCCAGCAATTGCTCGAAGGCCTGACCGCGACCCACGACCTGTCCCGCTCATTCCCCGAGGAGCGGTTCAGCCTCACCGCCGAAGAGCACGAGCGCCTGGAGGATGCCAAGCGCAAGCACCCGCCGCGCAGCCATCCAGTGGTACGTACTCACCCGGTTACCGGACGCAAAGGACTGTTCGTCAACGAGGGCTTCACTACCCGCATCAACGAACTCTCGGCAGCAGAAAGCGATGCGCTGCTGCGCCTGCTCTTCGCTCATTCCACCCGCCCGGAGTTCACCATTCGCTGGCGTTGGCAGGTGGGCGACGTGGCCTTCTGGGACAACCGCATCACCCAGCATTTCGCCGTGGACGACTACCGGCCGCAGCGCCGCGTGATGCACCGCGCGACCATCCTGGGCGACAAGCCGTTCTGATCCGGTTACGCCCCGTGGTCTAGGCTTTCCCGTGCCGGCGCAACCCCGCAGGCATGCCCCTGGAGAGCGACATGACGGACCGCGTCCCTGACCACCTCGACCTACCCGAACTCACCCTGCGCGGGTTGATCCTGGGCGCGCTGATCACCCTGGTGTTCACCGCCTCCAACGTCTACCTCGGCCTCAAGGTCGGCCTGACCTTCGCCTCGTCGATTCCCGCCGCCGTGATCTCCATGGCGGTGCTGCGCTACTTCAAGGGCTCGAACATCCTCGAGAACAACATGGTGCAGACCCAGGCGTCGGCGGCCGGCACCCTGTCCTCGATCATCTTCATCCTTCCCGGCTTGTTGATGATCGGTTACTGGGCAGGCTTTCCCTTCTGGCAGACCGCGATGATCTGCGCCATCGGCGGCATCCTCGGCGTGCTCTACACCATCCCCCTGCGTCGCGTGATGGTGGTGCAGAGTGAGCTGCCCTACCCCGAAGGCGTGGCAGCGGCAGAGATCCTCCGGGTCGGCAGCAGCGACGAAGGCGACGACAAGACCGCAGCCCAGCGTCGCGGTGAACCCGGTCTGCGCGACATCCTTGGAGGCGGTCTGGTGGCTGCTGCCTTCAGCCTCTGCAGCAGCGGCTTCAAGGTACTCGGCGAGAGCATCAGCCTGTGGCTGGGCGCCGGGCAGGCGGCCTTCCGCTTCTCCACCGGGTTCTCCTTCGCCCTGGTCGGCGCGGGTTACCTGATGGGTATCACCGCCGGCATCGCCATCCTCATCGGCGTGCTGATCTGCTGGGGCGTGGCGGTGCCACTGCTGACCTTCAATGCCACGCCGGCCGCAGGCCAGGGATTGAGTGAGCTGGCCACTCAGTTGTGGAGTTCGCAGGTGCGCTTCCTCGGCGCCGGCACCATCGGCATCGCCGCGCTCTGGACCCTGGCCACCCTGTTCAAGCCCATGGCGCAAGGTGTGTGGACGTCCCTGCGCGCCGTTCGCGGCAAGGGCGAGACGAGCACCGCCCGCACCGAGCGCGACATGCCGCCCAAGGCGATCCTGCTGCTGGCCGGGCTGCTGTTGCTCGCGCTGCTCGGCGTCTTCGCCAACTTCCTCCACGAGGCCGCGCCGGAATTGTCCGGCTTCGGGTTCTGGGGCTTTGTGGCCGGCTGCGTGTTCTTCGCCTTCTTCTTCGGCTTCCTGATCGCCGCCGCCTGCGGCTACATGGCCGGCCTGGTGGGTTCGTCCAGCAGCCCGATCTCCGGCATTGGCATCATCGCGGTGATCCTGGTGTCGCTGCTGATCCTCGGCATGGGCAGCCTGGAGTCCGGTCTGCTGCAACTGGCCGACGGCAAGGTCGCCATCGCCCTGGCGCTGTTCACCACGTCGGTGGTACTGGCCATTGCGGCCATCTCCAACGACAACCTGCAGGACCTCAAGACCGGCTATCTGGTCGGCGCCACACCCTGGCGCCAGCAGGTGGCGCTGATCGTCGGCTGCCTGGTGGGCGCACTGGTGATCCCGCCGGTGCTCGACCTGCTCTACAACGCCTACGGTTTCCCCGGCGCCCTGCCCCGTGAGGGCATGGACCCGCAGCAGGCCCTGGCGGCGCCCCAGGCGACCCTGCTCACCGCCATCGCCAGCGGCATTTTCAAGGACGCGCTGAACTGGAACATGATCCTCATCGGCGTTGTGCTGGGGATCGCCCTGATCCTCGTTGACCTGGCCCTGCGCCGCACCAGCAAGGCCAGCCTGCCGGTACTCGCGGTGGGGTTGGGCATCTACCTGCCACCGACCATCGGCATGACCCTGGTGATTGGCGCTGCACTGGGCTGGCTGATCGACAGCCGCCTGGCCAGGCGCGCCCAGGCTGCCGGGCAGGACCTGGAGCGCTACGCCGAAGTGCCCCGCCGCCGTGGCGTGCTGCTGGCCTCGGGGTTGATCGTCGGCGAGAGCCTGATGGGCATCCTGCTCGCCGGGCTGATTGGCACTTCCGGCAAGGATGCCCCGCTGGCCCTGGTCGGCCCCGGATTCAGTGATACGGCGGAGTGGCTCGGACTCATCGTCTTCGCCCTGGTTTGCATCGCCTTCTGCCGGCATGTGCTGGGCACACAACGTGGGGGCGAATTTATTCGCGAATGAATTCGCTACAGGAAAGTGCCAGGATCGACCCCGCGCGGACGGGGCTCTTGTAGGGCCGGGTGCGTGGCCCTTTCGCGAATGAATTCGCTCCCACAGGTTCGGTGCAGAACGTGTAGGAGCGAGCTTGCTCGCGAACGGTCCGTGCACAACATTTCGCGAGCAAGCTCGCTCCTACATGCCGCCCAACTCCCGCAGGTATTCCCAGGGATAAATCCCGCGCTCGTGCCCATCGCTGAACACCAGTTGCACGCCATAACCCTGTAGCGCGATGCGCTCCAGGATCACGCCTTCGTCCACCAGCGTGATCGCCCCGCGCAGACGCGCTGCCTTGCACTGCGAGCAGGGGCAAGCGCCGCGCAGGCGGGTGTGGCTGATCTGCTGTTGCTCGCCATCGGCCCACTCCAGGCTCAGGCGCGCCTGGCTACGGGAATTGCGTAGCGCGCTGGGGGCGTCCATCAGGCGGCTCCCTGCAGTTGCGCCAGGGCGATGCGTACGGCCTTGCGGACTTCCGGATCACTGTCGGCTTCCGCGGCACGCAGAGCAGGTAGCCCGGCGGCGTCGCCCAGTTCACCCAGTGCCAGCGCCGCTTCCTTGCGCAGGTTGGCGATGCCATGGCCAAGCAGGGTAGCCAGCTCGGCGAGGGCCTGCCGATAACGCAGGCGGCCCAGGGCACGGGCGGCGCGCAAGCGGACCTGCCAGTAATCGTCTTCCAGGGCCTTCACCAGTGCGGGGCCGGCTTCGCTCAGCCCGACCTTGCCGAGGGTAGTCGCGGCTTCCTCGCGGACCTGCCAGGTGGTATCGCGCAGGGCCGCATACAGGGCCGGCAACACACCGGCATCGCGCGCCAGGCCAAGGGCGCCGGTGGCGGCGCGGCGCACTTCGGTATCGGCATCGTCGCTGGCCAGACGCGCCAGCGCCGGCAATGCCTCGCCGTGCTTGAGCCAGCCAAGAATGCCCACCGCCTCACGGCGCACCGCAGCCTCGCTATCGCTCAGCGCCAGAAGCGCGGCACCGGCGGCGTCCTCAAGACGCAACTCGCGCAGGGCACGCAAGGCACTGCTGCGCACGAAGGCGTCGGCGTGGGTGACCCAGGGCAGGACCAACTGCCCCGCTTCCAGGCTTTTCAGTTCGCTCAGGCTCTGGGCGGCGGCCAGGCGCACCGGCTCGGCGGCATCGACCAGAGCCGCGCAAAGTGCCTGCACCACCTCGGGTTCCTCCCAGGCTTCCAGCAGGCGCGCAGCCTCGGCGCGCACCTCGGCGGCCGGGTCCACCACCAGCGCGTCGGTGAGCCAGGGTAGGCCCTCCGGGTCTTCCAGGTCGGCCAGTTCGATCAGGGCGATGCGGCGCACGCCGGCGTCGTCAGCGGCGAGGCGTGGCAACAGGTCCAGGATGTCGGGGTTGTCGGTTTCACGGTGGGTCATAGGGCGACTCGCAATGGCGGGTGATCGGTGGGCAGTCCCAGCGGTGTCAGGCGTGGCAGCTCGCGGCCTTCTTCATGGCGCAGCAGTTCCAGGCAATGACGCTTGAGGTGGGTGAAGCCGGGGCTGGTGAGCAGGCTGGCGCGGCGCGGACGCGGGAAGTCCAGGCGCAGGTCTTCGATGAAGCGACCGGGACGCGGGCTCATCACCAGAATGCGGTCGGCGAGGAACAGTGCCTCGTCGATGTCGTGGGTGACGAACACCACGGTGGTGCGGATGCGCGTCCAGATATCCAGCAGCAGTTCCTGCATGCGCGAACGGGTCTGCGCATCCAGCGCGCCGAAGGGTTCGTCCATGAGCAATAGCCGAGGACGGTTGATCAGCACGCGAGCGATCTCGGCGCGCTGCTGCATGCCGCCGGAGAGCTGGCTGGGCCAGCGTGCGGCGAAGTCGCCGAGCCCGACCAGGCCGAGGAATTCGGCGGCGCGACGCTGACGTTCGAGCTTGCCGATGCCCTGCATCTTCAGGCCGAAGGCGACGTTGTCGAGCACGCTGCGCCAGGGCAGGAGCGTGTGGTGCTGGAACACCATGCCGCGCTCGGGCGAAGGTCCCGCGACCAGCTGGCCGTCCACCTCCAGGCGGCCGGCGCTGGGCGTGAGGTGGCCGGCCAGGGCACCAAGCAAGGTGGACTTGCCGCAGCCTGAAGGGCCGAGGATGCAGACGAATTCCCCCGGTGCGATGGCGAAGTCCAGGGCCTGCACCGCCTCGAAGGCATCGCGGCCCTGTCCCAGGCGGATGGAGACGCCCTTGGCCTCGATGCGGCCGGGTTCCACTGCGCGTTCGAAGCTGCTCATCAAGCGTTCCTCCGCGCGTGGTACCAGGGCGTGGCGAGCGCGCCCAGACGCTTCACCAGGGCGCTGCTGCCCATGCCGAGCACACCGATCAACAGCATGCCGACGACGATGTCGGCGTAGTTCTGCACCACGTAGGACTCCCAGGTGTAATAACCGATGCCGAACTGCCCGGAGATCATCTCGGCGGTGACCAGGCAGAACCACGACGTGCCCATGCCGATGGCGAGGCCAGTGACGATGCTCGGCGCCGCGCCTGGCAGGATCACTTCACGCAGGATTGCCAGCCGACCCGCACCCAGGCTGCGCGCCGAGGCGATCAGGCGCGGGTCCACCGCTTCCACGCCGTGCACGGTGTTGAGCAGGATCGGGAACAGCGCGCCGGTGAAGGTGATGAACACCATCGACAGCTCGGACGAGGGGAACATCAGGATGGCGAGGGGAATCCAGGCCACCGCGGGGATCGGCCGCAGCACTTCCAGCGGCGGCAAGAGGCTGTCCTCGGCCCATTTCGAGCGGCCGATGAGCAGCCCCAGCAGCACACCCAGCAGGGCGGCGGCGAGGTAGCCGGCGAACACCCGCGACAGGCTGCTGGCCAGGTGCGGCAGCAGCTTGCTGGAGTGCGCCAACTGCCAGGCCGCGTCGAGCACGGCAGCCGGCGTGGGCACGTAGGTGAAGGTGAACAGCCCGAGGTCCAGGCGCGCATTGGCGGCCAGTTGCCAGAACAGCAGGCAGGCGGCCAGTGATGCGAGGCGCAGGGGCCAGCGGTAGAGGTTGGTCATCGGTTTTCTCCTGCTGCTACCCCCTCTCCCCAGCCCTCTCCCCGAGGGGCGAGGGAGCGACTCCCCTCTCCCTTCAGGGAGAGGGGCCGGGGGAGAGGGCAAGGCAATCAACGGCTGGCGACGGCCTGCTTCTGATTGGCACTCACGAAATCGAGCGCCGTGCCACCGTTCTGCTGGGCGTACTGCTCGGCCTGGGACTTGAGCAGGAAGGCACTCAGCTCACCCTTGTCGTTGCGCACGAACCAGGCCTGGTTGGCCAGCAGCTTGATGCCGCTGTCGGTGGCCTGGGCGTAGATGGCGCGGATGTCCTTGCCCTCCTGCTCCAGCTGCGCCAGCGCGGTCAGTGCCGCTTCCGGCGAGGCGTAGTGGCGCACCTTGTCTTCACCGCGCACCCAGATCTGCGCCAGGCGCTTGAAGTCGGTGATCGGCTTGCCGGTGGCGGCGTCGTTGGCCTTGAGCGGCAGCGGCTCGTAGTTTTTCAGCGCCTTGTCGTAGTCCTGGCCCGCCGACTTGAACGCCGCGCGGATGTACTGGTCGTCGATGAACTTGGCGGTATCCAAGCCACGGTCGGTCTTCTTCAGCAGCTTCAGGGTGTCGATGGAAGTGGCCACCGCCTTGCGGTATTCGGGCTTCCAGGTGAGGTCGCGGGTCTGCAGGCCAAGGGGACCGTGGAACAGGTAGTTCACCTCGGCTTCGATGCCGGTGACCTTCTCGATCAGCTCGCTGTACTTCTCCGGTTCAGCAGCGAACAGGCGGTCGGCCTCCAGGCTGGCGCGCAGGTAGGCGGTGACGATCTCCGGGTATTTCTTCGCATAGGCCGCGTCCACTAGCGCTCCGTGGAAGGTGGGCGCCTCGGCCTGGGAGCCGTCGTAGATCTTGCGGGCGAAGCCACGGTTGGGGAACAGCTCGGCGAAGGGCACGAAGTCGGCGTGGGCCTCGATGCGGTTGCTGCGCAGGGCCGAGCCGGCGATTTCCGGCGGCTGGGCGATGATCCGCACGTCCTTCTCCGGGTCCCAGCCTTGGGCGGCGACGGCGCGCAGCAGCATGCCGTGGGCGGTGGAGGCGAAGGGCACGGAAATGGTCTTGCCCTTGAGCTCGGCCAGCGATTGAACCGGCGACGAAGCCGGCACCACGATGCCGTTACCGCTGCCCCGAGTGCTGCCCGAGAGCACGCTGATGAACAGGCTCTGCTTGCCGGCATCCAGGTGGGCGACGCCGTTGAAGGAGCCGGGGAAGTCGGCCATGGCGCCGAAGTCCAGCTTGCCGGCGACCATCTCGTTGGTCAGCGGCGCGCCGCTGGTGAAGTTCTTCCACTCCACCTGGTAGTCGGCGTCCTTGTACTTGCCGTCATGGGGCAGGTACTTCTCCAGCAGGCCCAGCTCGCGAATGAGCAGGCCGCCGGTGGCGCAGTTGATGGTGGTGTCCTGGGTGCCGATGGCGATACGGATGGTTTCCGCGGAGGCGGACAGGCTGGAGATGGCCAGCGCGAGGCCGGCGACGGTTGCACGAAGACGCATGGGTTTTTCCCCTCGAATCATGAGTGTTGGAATCGTCTCCGCCACGTGGTCGGGTGGTGGGAAACGAGGGGCTTTCAGGTGAGGCGTCCGGGGGTTGGCCGGATGGCATTTGCTTTGTGGTTTTCGGTAGGAGCCAGCTTGCTGGCGAAGCTCTTGCCTGCAGGTCCGTTGTTCGCCAGCAAGCTGGCTCCTACAGGCTTCTCAGCGCAGCAGGTAAGGAATCTCCACCTTCACCGCGCCGGTCGGGCAGTCCTTCTCGCAGGGCATGCAGTACCAGCATTCGTCGAAGGCCATGTAGGCCTTCTGGGTGGCCGGGTTGATGGCCAGGAGGTCCATCGGGCAGACCTCGACGCAAACGGTGCAGCCCTTTTCGGCGATGCACTTGTCTTCGTCGATGGTCACCGGTGCGCTGCTGCGGAAGAAGATTTCCTGGGGTTGATGGGCCATTTCACGATTTCCTTGGAGCCTGGGGCTCTCGGCTTGCTCTTTTGTGGGAGCGGCTTCAGCCGCGAAGAGCGCAACGCGCTCCCGCTTTCGTCCGGTGGCCGGTTCTGCGAACCGGTTGTTGGGTTTCGCTCCGCTCTACCCAACCTACGAAACCATCCTGCTACGCGGCGGCTTCGGTCTTCACCCGCAGGCGGTCATAGGCCTGCTGCTCTTCGGCATCCAGCGGGATCAGGTACGGCTCCACGGCTTTCTTGAAGCTGGTCATGCGGCCGTCCTCGCCCTTCTTCAGGTGGCAGTGGCAGAACCACTCGGCGTCGTTGCGCTCGGGGAAGTCCACGCGGTGGTGGTACAGGCCCCAGCGGCTCTCGGCGCGGAACAGCGAGGCACGGGCGGCCATTTCGGCGCAGTCGCGGATCACCGCCACTTCCATGGCGCGCATCAACTCGTGAGGGTTGTTGGCCTTCATCTGCGCCAGGTCTCGTTCGATCTCGGCGAAGCGCGTAAGGCCGATCTCCATTTTCTTGGTCACCTTGGGCGGCTGCAGGTAGTCGTTGACCATGCGCCGCAGCTTGTACTCGACCTGCGCCGGCGGCAGCCCGTGCTCACGCTCCAGCGGGGCGAAGACCCGCGCCCGCTCGCGCGCCACCTGCTCGGCATCGACCTCGGCAAAGTCGCGACCGGCCACGTAGGCCGCCGCGTTGACCCCGGCGAACCAGCCATAGGTGAAGGCGCCGAGCATGTAGTTGTGCGGCACGGCGGCCATGTCACCCGCCGCATACAAGCCTTTCACCGAGGTCTCGGCCTTCTCGTTGACCCACACGCCCGAGGCCGAATGGCCGGAGCAGAAGCCGATCTCGGAGATGTGCATCTCGACCATCTGCGAGCGGTAGTCGGTACCCCGGTTGGCGTGGAACTGACCACGGCTCGGACGCTCGTTGCTGTGGAGGATTTCCTCGATCGTCTGGATGGTTTCTTCGGCCAGGTGATCGAGCTTGAGGAACACCGGGCCGTTGCCACCTTCGAGTTCCTGGTGGAACTCCCACATCATCTGGCCGCTCCAGTAATCGCACTCGATGAAGCGCTCGCCCTTGCTGTTTGCGGTGTAGCCGCCCAGGGGGCCGGTGACGTAGGCGCAGGCCGGGCCGTTGTAGTCCTTGATCAGCGGGTTGATCTGGAAGCACTCCAGGTTCGAAAGCTCCGCCCCGGCGTGATAGGCCATGGCGTAACCATCACCGGCATTGGTCGGGTTCTCGTAGGTGCCCATCAGGTAGCCGGAAGACGGCAGGCCGAGGCGGCCGGCGGCGCCGCAGGCAAGGATCACCGCCTTGGCGCGGATCACCCGGAATTCGCCGCTGCGGCAATCGAAGCCCATCACCCCGCTCGCCGCGCCCTCGCCATCCAGCAGCAGGCGGGTGCAGACGATGCGGTTGCTGATTTCCACCCGCGCGCGCTTGAGCTGGCGGTAGAGCACTTTCTTGATGTCGTGGCCCTCGGGCATCGGCAGCACGTAGGCGCCCATGTGATGGACCTTTTTCACCGCGTAGTCGCCGGTCTCGTCCTTCTCGAACTTCACACCCCAACGGTCCAGTTGCTCGATGGTCTCGAAGCTGTGGGTGGCGTAGGCATGCACGGTCGCCTGATTGACGATGCCGTCGTTGGCGATGGTGATTTCCTTGGTGTACTGCTCAGGCGTCGCGTGGCCGGGGATGATGGCGTTGTTCAAGCCGTCCATGCCCATGCTGATGGCGCCGCTGCGCTTGACGTTGGCCTTGTCCAGCAAGAGCACGCGCAGCTCGCGGTTCTTTTCCTTGGCCTTGATGGCGGCCATCGGGCCGGCGGTGCCACCGCCGATGACGACGATGTCGTATTCCTGTTCTCGGGTGCTCATACCTGGGGCCCCTTCTGACGGTCGATGCGCAGGCGGTACTGGAAGGCATCGCCGCGGTAGTAAAGGTGTTCGAAGTCCAGCGGCGTGCCGTCGGCAGCGTGGGTCAGGCGCTCGATGCGCATGATCGGCGAGCCTTCTTCCACTTCCAGCGCCTGGGTCAGGTCGCCGTCGGCGAGCACTGCATCGATGGCCAGATCGGCATGGCCGAGGGGAATGCCGCAGTCGTTTTCGAGGATGAGGAAGATGTCGCGGGTGGCGAGGTCGGCCTTCTCCAGCTTCTCGCCCACCGCCTTCGGCAACCAGGTGATTTCCAGGGAGACCGGCTCACGATTGATCAGGCGCACGCGGCGAATTTCGGTCACCGGGCTGCCTTCCTCCACCTGCAGTCGCGCGGCCACCAGGGCGCTGGCCGGCACGTGCTTGAAGCTGCGCAGTCGGTTCAGTACCTCGTAGCCCATCTGGGTCATGGACTCGGCCAGGCCCTGGAGGGTGGTGACGTTCTGGAAGGCCTTGGGCTTGGCGACGAAAGTGCCCTTGCCGTGGATCTTGAAGATCAGCCCTTCCTTCTGCAGGTCGCCCAGCGCCTGGCGCACGGTGATGCGGCTGACACCAAACGCTTTGCCCAGCTCGCTTTCCGAGGGCATGCGGCTGTGGGGCGGGTAGGTGCCGTCGAGGATGCGCCCGCGCAGCAGCTCCTTGAGCTGGCTGTAGAGCGGTACCGGGGAGAGGGGAAGCAGTTCGGCCATGTCGTTGTTCGCTCGTGATCCTGACTTGTTATAACAAGTTGTGGCGAGAGAATAGCGAGCATAAGAACGCGCCGTGAAATACTTTTATTGAATAAGGATAGAAGGTCGAGGTACGGAGCTTTTGCTGTTTTGTGGGGGCGAATTCATTCGCTATGCAGGTCGCAGACCTGCCGTTCCGAAGGGGACCGCTGCGCGGTCCTTAGCGAATGAATTCGCCCCCACAAGGAGAGCTATCAGAGGCTATCCAACGCCTGCACGAAGTCCTGAACGATATCGGCCGCGTCCTCAATGCCCACCGATACACGGATGGTGCCGTCATGGATATCCAGCTCGGCCAGGGCTTCCGGCGACAGGGCGCGGTGAGAAGTCTTGCCGGGGTGGGTGATGCTGCTGGCGACGCCCGCGAGGGACGGTGCGAAAGCGGTGTTCTTCAGGGCACGGATCAGCGCGTCCACTTCAGCCAGGCCGCCGTGCAGGGTGAAGCTGAGCATCCCCGAGGCGCCCTTGGGGAACAGCCGCTGGGCCAGCGCGTGATCCGGGTGCGAAGGCAGACCCGGGTAGAACACCTGGGCCACTTTCGGATGGGCCTCCAGGGCTTCGGCCAGGGCCTGGGCATTGGCCGAGTGCGCTTTCATGCGCAGGGCGAGGGTCTTGGCGCCACGGAAGGTCAGCCAGGCCTCGAACGGGCTGGCGCTACCACCGGCGTTGATCTGGAAGCGCCGCGCCTGGGCGATCCATTCGGCATCGCCGACCAGGATGCCGCCGGTGGCATCGCTGTGGCCGTTGAGGTACTTGGTGGTGCTGTGCAGCACCAGGTCGGCGCCCGCGGCCAGCGGGTTGTAGAGCGCCGGCGAGAGGAAGGTGTTGTCCACCAGCAGCTTCAGGCCACGGGCCTTGGCGAGCGTCGCCAGCGCCGGAACATCGCTGACCCGCACCAGGGGATTGGAGGCGGTTTCGGTGTAGATGAGTTTCGTCGCCGGGGTGATGGCTGCTTCCACCGCCGCCAGGTCGTTGATCTCCACCAGGGTGGCGGTGATGCCGAAGCGCGCCAGCTCCTTCTCGATCAGGCTCTGGGTGGTGCCGTAGAGCTCGCGGCTGGCGATCAGGTGGTCGCCAGCATTCAACCGGCCCAGCAACGCCGCACTCACCGAGGCCATGCCGGACGCGGAGAACAGCGCCGCTTCGCCACCTTCCAGTGCACACACCAACTCCTCCAGCGCCGCCTGATTGGGGTTGGCGATGCGGGTGTACATGTAGTTGTCGGGGTTGCCGGCGAGGAAGTCGTCCACCTGCTCCAGCGAGTCATAGACGAACACTGAAGATTCGTAGATGGGCAGGCTCTTGGGCCGGGTGACCATCCTGCGGTCGACGTCGTTACCACTGTGGACGGAACGGGTGGACAGGCCGGGTTTGGGGGTGGGCATGGGGAGCTCCGGAAAGGCAGGCTGGCACTTGCCATTGTGGGGGCGAATTCATTCGCTATGCAGTCCGCAGGACTGCCCTACATGGTCGGGGACCGCTGCGCGGTCCTCAGCGAATGAATTCGCCCCCACAAGGAATCGCCCCTGCAAGTGCAGCAGAAAAAAAGAACGCCGACGATAGTCGAGACTCGTCGGCGTGAGGAGGGGCGGGTCATGCTCCCGCCACCGTGGCTAGCAGGTGATCAGAACGCCGGCACGACCGCGCCGGAGTACTTCTGCTCGATGAAGGCTTTCACTTCCGGGCTGGTCAGCGCGGCGGAGAGTTTCTTGATGGCGTCGCTGTCCTTGTTGTCCGGACGGGCTACCAGGTAGTTCACGTAGGGCGAGGTGCGGTCTTCCAGCACCAGCGCGTCCTTGGTCGGGTTAAGCTTGGCTTCCAGCGCGTAGTTGGTATTGATCAGGGCCAGGTCGACCTGGTCCAGCACGCGCGGCAGCAGGGCCGATTCCAATTCCTTGAACTTGAAGTTGTGCGGGTTCTCGGCGATGTCCTTCGGGGTGGCCAGGGCGTTCTTCGGGTCCTTCAGCTTAATCACGCCGGCTTTCTGCAGCAGGATCAGGGCGCGGCCGCTGTTGCTGCCTTCGTTGGGGAGGGCGATGGTGGCGCCGTCCGGCAGTTCCTTCAGGGATTTGTACTTGCTGGAGTAGCCGCCGAAGGGCTCGACGTGCACACCCTTGACGATCACCAGGTGGGTGCCTTTACCGCTGTTGAAGTTGTCCAGGTAGGGCTTGGTCTGGAAGTAGTTGGCGTCCAGGCGTTTCTGGTCGACCTGCACGTTGGGTTGCACGTAGTCGGTGAAGACCTTCACTTCCAGGTCCACGCCTTCCTTGGCCAGCTGAGGTTTGATCAGCTCGAGGATTTCGGCGTGCGGTACCGGGGTGGCGGCTACTACGAGCTTCTCGCCAGCCTGGGCGAAGGTGACGGACAGGGCGGCAGCCAGAGCGGTCAACAGCAGGGTCTTCTTCATGATGATCCTTTTCGATTCTGCGGCTCCGGCTGGATCTTCAGCCGCGAGCAAGTGTTGGGATGCCCGGTCTGGGTGCGCCGGGTTGAGGCCGACACTACGAAGATTTTTTATAACTAACAAATATCGTTTTCTTATTTTTATATTCCACATCTGACATATAAACGAGCCGCCCGAGTAGCGCCCACAACCTGACTGACCAGTACTTTCATGTCGCGTCTGCGAATTGCCTGCGAGCCCCCGGCTCACTAGAGTGGCAGGCTTCGTAACTGCCCAGTGAGCCGCTGTCATGCTCAACGCCGCCCTCGCCCGCTTTTCCCGCCTGGAACTGGTTCCCTCGCCCACCCCGCTGGAGAAGCTTGCGCACCTGTCGCAGAAGCTCGGCCGCGACGTCTATGTGAAGCGCGACGACCTCACCCCCTTCGCCCTGGGCGGCAACAAGGTGCGCAAGCTGGAGTTCCTCGCCGCCGAGGCCCTGGCCCAGGGCGCGGACACCCTGGTCACCGCCGGCGCCATCCAGTCCAACCACGTGCGCCAGACGGCCGCTCTCGCCGCGCGCTTGGGCCTTGGCTGCGTCGCCTTGCTGGAAAACCCCATCGGCACCGCCGACCGCAACTACCTGGAGAACGGCAACCGCCTACTGCTGGACCTGTTCGGCACCGAGGTCGAACTCGTGCCCAACCTGGACAACGCCGACGAGCTTCTCGCGGCCACCGGCGAACGCCTGCGCGCCGCCGGCAAGAAACCGTATCTGGTCCCCATCGGTGGCTCCAACGCCCTGGGTGCGCTCGGCTATGTGCGCGCCGGCCTGGAACTGGCCGAGCAGATCAAGGCCAGCGGCGAACACTTCTCCGCCGTGGTGTTGGCCTCCGGCAGCGCCGGGACCCATGCCGGCCTCGCCCTGGCGCTGGAATCCGCCCTTCCCGGCACGCGCGTAGTCGGCGTCACCGTCTCGCGACCCGACGCCACCCAGCGCCCGAAAGTGGAAGGTCTGCTGCAACGCACCGCCGACCTGCTCGGCGTGCCGGTACCGGCCGGGCTCAAGGTGGAGCTGTGGGACGAGTATTTCTTCCCGCGCTATGGCGAGCCGAACGCCGGAACCCTGGACGCCGTGCGCCAGGCCGCCAGCCTTGAAGGCCTGCTGCTGGACCCGGTGTACACCGGCAAGGCCTTCGCCGGCCTGCTCGATGGCCTCGGAAAGGGTGCTTTCGAAGGTGACGGGCCGGTGCTGTTCCTGCACACCGGTGGCTCCCCCGCGTTGTTCGCCTATCATCCTGCGGGTACCCCGTGACACCCGCTTATTCCCTGATTGCAGCAATAGATAATTTTTAATTATTTTATTGCATATAACCAAATCCCTAGAGTTGCGACACCTTTAGCCACCCTGCCCCGTGAGGCTCATATGACATTTGCAACCCTGCGTCGCCAGTTCATCCTCGGCAGCCTGAGCCTGGTGCTCGGCGCCGGTTTCGTCGGCACCAGCTCCGCCGCCGACCTGCTCCAGGACATCCAGCAGAAAGGCGCCATCAAGGTCGGCCTGGAAGGCACCTACCCGCCCTTCAACTACCAGGACGAGAGCGGCAAGCTGACTGGCTTCGAAGTGGAACTGGCCGAGGCACTGGCCAAGGAGCTGGGCGTGAAGGCCGAGTTCCAGCCGACCAAGTGGGACGGCATCCTGGCGGCGCTGGAATCCAAGCGTCTGGATGTGGTGATCAACCAGGTGACCATCTCCGACGAGCGCAAGAAGAAGTACGACTTCTCCACCCCCTACACCGTCTCAGGCATCCAGGCGCTGGTGCGCAAGGGCACCGAGGGCGGCATCAAGACCGCAGCCGACCTGGCCGGCAAGAAAGTCGGCGTGGGCCTGGGCACCAACTACGAGCAGTGGCTGAAGGAAAACGTCCCGCAGGCCGACATCCGTACCTACGACGACGACCCCACCAAGTTCCAGGACCTCAACGTCGGCCGCATCGACGCCATCCTTGTGGACCGCCTGGCCGCCTTCGAAATGGTCGAGAAAACCGGCGGCAAGCTCGCTGTGACCGGCGAACCGTTCTCCCGCCAGGAAGCCGGCATCGCCCTGCGCAAGGGCAACCCGGAACTGCTGGCCGCCATCGACAAGGCACTGGCCAAGCTGAAAGCCGACGGCACCCTGAAAAAACTCTCCGAGAAATGGTTCAAGGCTGACGTGACCCAATGATCGACGCAAGCCTTCAACTTGCGCTGGATTCCGCGCCCTTCCTGTTGAAGGGCGCGGTTTTTACGGTAGTACTGAGCCTCGGCGGCATGTTCTTCGGACTGCTGCTGGGGTTCGTCCTCGCCCTGATGCGCCTCTACGGTTTCACCGCCCTGCAATGGCTGTCGCGGATCTACGTGTCCTTCTTCCGTGGCACGCCGCTGCTGGTGCAGTTGTTCATGATCTATTACGGCTTGCCGCAGCTGGGTATCCAGCTCGAACCGCTGCCGGCTGCGCTGATCGGCTTCTCGCTGAACATGGCCGCCTACACCTCGGAAATCCTCCGCGCCGCCATCGCCTCCATCGACAAGGGGCAATGGGAAGCGGCCGCCAGCATCGGCATGAGCCGTACCCAGACGCTGGTCCGCGCCATCCTCCCGCAGGCTGCGCGCACCGCCCTGCCGCCGCTGGGCAACAGCTTCATCTCGCTGGTCAAGGACACCGCCCTGGCCGCCACCATCCAGGTGCCGGAACTGTTCCGCCAGGCGCAGCTGATCACCGCACGCACTTTCGAAATCTTCACCATGTACCTGGCCGCCGCGCTGATCTACTGGGTGCTGGCCACCGTGCTGTCGCACTTCCAGGGCCGCCTCGAGGCGCGGGTCAACCAGCATGAGCAGGACAGCTGATGATCACCGTCCGTAACCTGACCAAATCCTTCAAAGGCCAGGAGGTGCTCAAGGGCATCGACCTGACCATCGAGCCGGGCGAAGTGGTGGCCATCATCGGCCCCAGCGGCTCGGGCAAGACCACCCTGCTGCGCTGCCTCAACCTGCTGGAAGTGCCCAGCGGCGGGCTCATCAAAGTGGGCCAGATCGAGATCGACGCGAGCAAGCCGCTGAAGCAGCAGCAAGGGCTGATCCGCAAGCTGCGCCAGCACGTCGGCTTCGTGTTCCAGAACTTCAACCTCTTCCCCCATCGCACCGCGCTGGAGAACGTCATCGAAGGCCCGGTGGTGGTGAAGAAGGAACCCCGCGAGCGCGCCGTCGAAAAGGCCCGCAAGCTGCTGGCCAAGGTCGGCCTGGCGGGCAAGGAAGACGCCTATCCCAAGCGCCTCTCCGGCGGCCAGCAACAACGCGTGGCCATCGCCCGCGCCCTGGCCATGGAGCCCGACGTGATCCTCTTCGACGAGCCCACCTCGGCGCTCGACCCGGAGCTGGTGGGTGAAGTGCTCGCCACCATTCGCGGCCTGGCCGAAGAGAATCGCACCATGGTGATCGTCACCCACGAAATGACCTTCGCCCGTGACGTGGCCAACCGCGCGATCTTCATCGACAAGGGTGTGATCGTCGAACAGGGAGACGCCAAGGCGCTGTTCAGCACGCCGAAGGAAGAGCGCACCAAGCAATTCCTGAGCAAGTTCATCAACGGCTGATCGCCCTGCGGCGGTCCTTGCCGTTCCTTGTGGGGGCGAATTCATTCGCAATGGGCAGCGCAGCTGCCCCCTGGACATCCCAGGGGCAGACCCGCGGTCTGCATAGCGAATGAATTCGCCCCCACAGTGTCTATTCCCTCCGGCTGCCACTCGGTAAGCCCCCTGCAAGGAAATGCGCGTAGAATCCGCGCCCCTCGCAAAAAAGCCCCGCCACCGGAACCCGCATGAACCCGAGCACCCTCCTCTCTCTGCCACTGCTGGCCCTCGCCCTGGGCGGCTTCGTCGTCGGCAGCAGCGAATTCATCATCATGGGCCTGCTGCCCGAAGTGGCCAAAGACCTCCAGGTCAGCCTGTCCGACGCCGGCCTGCTGGTCAGCGCCTACGCCATGGGCGTGGTGATCGGCGCGCCGCTGCTGGGTCCACTGCTCGGTCGCCTGCCGCGCCGCCAGGCACTGCTCTGGCTAATGGGCGCCTATGCCCTGGGCAACCTCGGCTGCGCCCTGGCACCGAACTACGAATGGCTGATGGCTATGCGCATGTTCACCGCCTTCAGCCATGCCGGCTTCTTCGGCTGCGCCACCCTGCTGGCCGCTGAACTGGCCCCTCCGCACCGCCGCGCTTCGGCCATGGCCCTGGTGCTCAGCGGCCTGACCATCGCCAACGTCCTCGGCGTTCCGGCTGGCGCCTGGTTGGGCCAGGCCACCAGCTGGCGGGTGACGTTCATGGTGGTAGCAGCGCTCGGCTTCCTCACCCTGCTGGCGCAAGCGCTCTGGCTGCCCGCCACGCCGAAGCCGCAAGCCAATGCCGCCGGTGCCTGGGACGGCATCCTGCGGCGCCCGGTACTGCACGCGCTGTTCGTCTGCAGCCTGTCGTCGGTGGCGCTGTTCGGTGTGTTCACCTATATCAGCCCGTTGCTGCGCGACGTATCCGGATTCAAACCGGAACACGCCAACTTCGCCCTGCTGCTGTTCGGCATCGGTCTCACCGTGGGTAACCTGCTGGGTGGCCGTTTGGCCGACAGGGGTTTCCGCTACGCGCTGCCGCTGGCCTTCACCGTGAGCACTCTGTGCCTGCTGGGCCTCTACGCCTTCGCACAGATTCCGGTCCTGGCACTGGGCTGTCTGTTCCTCTGGGGCGTGGCCAGCTTCGCCATTTCCTCGCCGCTGCAATTGCTGCTGGTGGAACAGGCCGGCGAATCGGCGAGCCTCGCTGCCACCCTCAGCCACGCTGCCTTCAACCTGGGCAATGCCAGCGGCGCCTTCGTCGGCGGACTGTGGCTGAGCACCAACATGGGACTGTCCAACCTGCCGTTGATGGGCGTGGGTGTACTGGCGCTGACCATCCTCGTCTGCCTGCCCCTGCCGCGTCTGCGCTCGGTGAAGGATCACCTGAAAGCCACCGGGCAGCTCCACTGACAGATGCTTCTGAGGATGGGTGGAGCCCTGTGCTTCCGGGCGCGACTAGCCCTTATGCCGAACGGATCGCTCGCCCCGCAGCGGGACGGCTAACCTTTCGATTTGCCTGACTTGGCGGCAGCGGAGGAGCGCGTGAAATGACCACCCAGCAAACCGATCGGGACAGCATTCACCAGGTCCTGCGTAACTACGTCGAGGGCATGGTCTTCGCGGATCTGGACCGCCTGCGCAGCGCCTTTCACCCGGACTGCCGCATCATCGGCCACTATCATGGCGACCTCGAATGGCTCTCGGTGGATGATTTCGCAGGTGCCCTGGGCGATGCCGGGCCGGTGCTGGCAGAAGGCGAAACGCCCGTCTGGGAAGTCCAGTCGCTGGACATCACCGGCGACAGCGCCTCGGCCAAGGTGGTCGATGACTACGCCGACATGCGCTTCACGGACTACCTGTCACTGCTGAAGATCGGCGGCCGCTGGACCATCATCAACAAGCTCTACTACCTGCACGAATAGCGCCCTCCGAGATTCCGCATGATGGACCGGTGAAGCGTGGTCCACCCTACGCAGGGCTCGATCCATGTGTAGGGTGGATGTCGCTTTTCACATCCACCAGCGGTGGCTACCGTGAAACCTCACTAACCTGCCAGCACTTCGGTCAGCAGCTGCCGCAGGTGATCGCGCTCGGCATCGTTTGCCGCCAGCCGGCGCAGTTGCACCGCGAGCTGCGCATAGCCCGGCAACGGCGGCAGGTTGAGGTGCTCGGGCAAAATCTCGTCGCCCGCGCTGACCAGCAGCGCGAAGTGCACACTGTTCTCCAGTTCTCGTGTATTGCCCGGCCAGGGGTAGGCCTCAAGCGCAGCCTGGGCGGATGCGCTGATCAGCGGCAGCGGCAAATCCAGCCGCTGGGCGTAGATGCCGAGGAAGTACTCGGCCAGCGGCAGAATGTCGTCCGGACGTTCGCGCAGCGGCGGCAGCTCCACTCGGCCTTCATCGAGATACTGATACAGCCGTGCGTTGAACTTGCCGGCGTTCACCGCCTTGGCCAGGTCGATGCTGGTGGCCGCCACCAGGCGCACGTCCACCGGGGTCGGCTGATGGGCGCCGACGCGGATCACCTCGCGGCTCTCCAGGGCGGACAGCAACTTGGCCTGCAAGGGCAACGGCAGGTCGCCGATCTCATCAAGGTAGAGCGTCCCGCCGTTGGCCGAACCGAACCAGCCGGCGCGGCTGCTGGCCGAACCGCTGTAGGCGCCAGGGGCGTGGCCGAACAGTTCGGCCTCGGCATAAGCCTTGCTGATCGCGCTGCAACTCACCGCCACGAACAGGCCGGGGCGGTCGCTGGAACGGTGGATCTGCCGGGCCAACAACTCCTTGCCGGTACCGGTTTCGCCCTGGATCAGCACCGGCAGCGCACTGGGCGCCAGCTGGTCGACCTCTTCGCGCAACTGGCGCGAGCGCGCATCGACGAATACCAGGGCACGGGCCCGGATACTCAGGGGGCTGCGGTCGGCGTCGGCGAAGGTCAGCAGTGGCTGGCCGGGGGTTTCCTTGCTCATGACGAAATCTCCCGCCGGGCCCTGGCTGCAAAGCAGCGGACCCTGGCGTATTGCTGAATAGGTGGTGAATCAGATCAGGCGCGGCGGAGCTGTAATGAGCAAGCCAGAAGCCGTTTTCAACACAGTTATTCCAACGCGCAGCCGATCCTGGACAGGTTCTCAGGCGCGGCGGCGAGCAAGCTGTTCGACCCGTGCCTGCAAGCGATACAGGTGGGCGAAGCCCTGCTCCCAGGTGCTGTGACCGGACTTCACGTTGATATGCCCGGCACCGGTGAGGATCGCCGCTTCGGCGCCCCAGGTGCGGGCCATTTCCAACGCCCGCTGGGGACTGGCGGCGTGGTCGTTGTCCGACCCCACCAACAGCGTCGGGAACGGCAGCAGATCCTTCGGAATGGGCGCGAAGCCCTTGAGCGGCTCCGGGCAACCGGGGCGCTGCACGTCCGCCGGGGCGACCAGCAGCGCGCCACGCACGCGGCGCAGCACATCCGGGTCGGACTGTGCCGCCCAGTGGGCGACGGTCACGCAGCCCAGGCTGTGGGCGATGAGAATCACCGGAGTGCGTTCGGCATCGATGGCGCGCTCCAGCGCCTCCACCCAGGACGCGCGGTCCGGGTTGCTCCAGTCGGCCTGCTCGACCCGGCTGGCATTGGGCAGGCTGCGTTGCCAATGGCTTTGCCAATGCTCGTCGGGGGAGCCCTGCCATCCCGGCAGGATCAGGTAGCGAATGGCCTGGCTGCGCATGGCGAGCCCTCCTTGCTGAATTTCGATGTTGGGCAGTCTAGGTGCTCTTCATATATCTGCTAAGGAATAAGAATTTATTTGCTTATGCATTATTAGCTTATTCACTAAAGGTCGCCTCCGCGCCGAGAAGGCTGCCCTGTAGGATGGGTGGAGCGGAGCGATACCCATCGGCGGGTTGATGGGTATCGCAAGCTCCACCCATCCTACGGAAGGCATCCGAGCGCCCATGCAGATCGACGAAGAACTGACCCTGAAGAAGCTGGAGACCTTCCTCGCCTTCATGCGCAGCGGGAACCTGTCCCGCGCAGCGGCCGAATTGAACACCAGCAACGTCAGCGTGCACCGCGCCATCCATTCCCTGGAAAGCGCCCTGCGCTGCCCGTTGTTCAAGCATGAAGGCCGCAACCTGACGCCGCTGGAAAGTGCCTTTGTGCTGGAAGAGAAAGCGCAGAAGCTGATCCAGGACGCCGTCGACATGGTGCGCCTGACCCGCGAGGCGGCCGGTTTTTCCGCCGAGCGCTTCAAGCTGGGCGCGCTCTATTCACTGACGGTGAAGACGGTGCCGCAACTGGTGATGGGCCTGAAACTGCGGCGCAGCGAGCTGAACATCGACCTGACCCTGGGCTCCAACGTCGACCTGCTCTATCGCCTGAAGAACCTGGAGTTGGACGCCATCCTCGTGTCCCTGGATGAGAGCGTGAGCGATCCGGATTGCGAACGTCTGCCGCTGTTCTCCGACGACATCTTCCTCGCCGTTCCCACCGATTCGCCCTTCGCCGACCAGGAAGAAGTCGACCTTGCTGACCTCGCCGACTCCACCTTCATCACCCTGACCCAGGGCTTCGCCACCCACCGCGACGGCGCGCGGGTGTTCCAGCAGGCCGGCTTCGAGCCCAAGGTAGCGATGCAGGTGAACGACATCTTCACCCTGCTCAGCATGGTCAGCTCGGGCGTCGGCTACGCGCTGCTGCCGGGGCGCATCGCGGCGGTCTACGAGAACCGCGTGAAGCTGATCCGCCTGCGCGAACGCTATCGCGTGCAACAGCACATAGGCGTCGTATTCCTGAAGGCCCGCGAGCGTGATCCGAACCTGCTGGCACTGGTCGCCGAGTGCCGGATGTACAGCCTGCGCAACGAAGGCTGAGCGGGATGCTGCGGGCTACAGGCGCGCCCACCTCGTTACCCTAGCCCTGGCTCCCGAGCGGCAATCGTGGGAATTTTCCGCGAGCTCTTTTCGGTTGATCCCGCAGAACCCCTCGAACTTTCCCTGGCAATTAGTCTGAACGTTCTTTCAACTTACCCTTGCACCGAATAGTTAAACTTAACTTCGCACCAGCCATTCGAATAAATACATGAAACCAATACGCCAAACAGTTATCCTGGCGCTTTTCCTTTTAATAAGTGGATGCAAAATAAGCTCGACGGGGTCTAATAAAGCTGAATATGCCGACCTATTGATAGGCCCCTATTCAATAATGCTACCTACCGACGCACTACGGGGTGTATCGATAATAGGTTCCGAAAACCGTGGTCTAGCACTGGCCATTGATAGGAAGAACAGGGATTCGCAGCGGACAATCTCCATATCTGTCTTTCACCAATCCCAACTCGGTTACGAGATAGATATGCGCAAGTTCCCACGACTCGTACTAAGGCTTGAGGAACCGACGCCCGATCTCGGATTGAGCAATACGGCCATCGACGATATCCACAATGTCTGGGAAAACTTTGTAAGAGGGCGCCGCACGAAAATCATAAAAATAACCGGGGGCCATGCATACCTAGCAATAGACGACAAAAGGCGACGAACAATTGCCTATCTGACAGCTGACGACTATCCCCACGAACTCAACTTCATTTCGGCTTACGGCATCAGTGAAAAACAACTTCAAGATCTGATACTGGACAACCTATATCTGAACAAGTTACCTCCGGAAAAATGAAATGTATCTCGAAACTGCCGAGCAGGATGCTCTTTATCTAATCATGAAGTCGCTATGGGGGCGATATGCCGATATTTTTTCAAGCCGCACACATATGTTCAATGAGATGACTGCGGATCCGCTCAATTGCCGGTGAGAATTCCGAGTCCAGCAGCCACTTGATGGCCCAAGCCAAAATGGTGAGTGCGGCTGAGCGCTTCGCCAAGGCAACCGGCCTTTCAACCCAGGATGCGTTCAGGGAGCTGCAAAGCTCTCACTGGGGGGCAAGTGCCAGTGCGAGGATCGGCGGGCAAGTCTCTACCAGAGAAGTGCCCTTGGGACTGTTGTTTAAGGCAAAGGGTTACGTGTCAGCTTCTGCCGGCGGCGATGCTGGGTATCGCTCGACCGACGAGAAGACCCAAAGTCTCACCGCCGAAGAGCGCAAGAACCTCGAAGAGGCCACCAGTGCCGTCCGGGATTTCCGCGAAAACCAAGAAATCGTTAAATCCACCCGGCTTAGCCATACCAACAATCTAGGCAGCTCCGAAAACGCCAGCCTGCTGCAGGCCAGCACCTCGCTCGCCGAGGCACATAACAAGTTCGATGAGTTCCGCGCGAATGAATCCCGCACGCATGGCCTGGAAGAGCTGGCCCGCTCCAGCGCATCGATGAACGTCAACCAGCACAGCAACGTGAATCAGGAATTCGTCCGCTATGTGCAGGACAAAGCGCCAGAGCGAGCTACCGAGCTTCTGACGGATACCGAAAGCGCCGGTGCCCGCCAAGAGCGCGAGCAGTTGGCTGAGAAGTTCATCGGGCTACGAATCGAGAAGGAGCTGGCGGCCTTCAACCAGGCGAATACCGCCAAGGTGGGCGGACCTGCCGGAGCTGTCCGGCCAGCCCGAGGCCGCAAGTCCAACCGAGCACTTCGAGCGCGGACGTGAGATGGCCCAGGGCTTAGCCGATGCGGAGGAAATCAAGAGAGATGGCTCCACAATGACCGGCATCCTCTTTGATCACGACAGCAGACAGGAAGAGATGGAACGGCAACGCGCTCAGTTGCAGAGCAACTACACCGCACAAAAGGCAACACACGATAAGAATACGGCTGGCACACGGACTGAAGTTAGAGAAACCCAAGAGAACATCGACGATAACCACGTAATATTTAATAATATCAACGATATAAAAGACAAAGCCCAGTTACTCAGTGCCGAGAATAATAAAAATGACAAAGGGGAGCATAAATGATAAATCCAACCGGTATAATTACCCTGTTTTATCTATGCATAATATTAGCAATCTATTTTTATTTTTTCCGAAAAGCACGCCTCAGCGCCAAGGAAAAGCAGATTTTCGATGCAAAGAGAAGAGTTAACCAGGCTAGTGGATTTTCATTACTTATCACGATACTCATCGTGGGGTTTTATTTCTTAGTAAACTCTCTAGCAAAATTCCCTTCTATTCGTGACGAAAAATGGCTTTCTGTATTTCTCCCCATAGCCGCCCTCATGCTCCCCGGGAACTTCCTGCTGTTCATGGCTAGCGAAGGGCTAGCATCACGCTGGCTTAAAAAGTTCAACCCGGAGCTAGTGAATTTTCGATTTATTACTGGGAGCTACCAGCAAAATGGATCGGGATTCGGAGCATGTTATGTCATTGCTTACGGGGACGCAGTGCGCCTGGAGCCAAACCGTTCTTAAAATTAAAAGCAGAAGGGGCAAATCCCCTAAAGGTTTCGACATGAAAAGCAATATCTTAATACTACTTTGTGCAAGCCTGCTTATCGCCTGCTCAACTCCTCCACCAAAAAACTCGATTGCCAGCATTGCAGACAATTTCTATAGATCCGAATGCCATACGATAAACCCTGGGAGCGCGTCGACTGACGGAGTAGCCCTCTCATACAGCACATTTCGGGGGTCCGCTCAGGAACTGTGCTCAAAAGATAAATATTCCCAATCTACAGATTTAATTTGGAGTCATTGTAAAAAAATCAATGGAGTTAAAATAAATTACTGGTGTTCCGTCAACAACCTTCCAGCATTTTATGCAAAACCTGGACATATAGTAGAGCCATCAAATAACATGCTAGACCCTAAATGGCTCGAATATTCTAAAAAGGAAGGCTTCATTTCCCCTCTAGATCAATCGCTTATTGAGATAAAAAAATCTGCAAAAGAAGCCGAAGAAATCCGAGACAGACTGAAACAAGAAAATAAACAAGCCAATGAATTAATCAAGCTTTATCATTGCCCAGAAGTCGCATACCCCAAAGAATACATTTCAAATGCATTCATAAGCTTTATACTCAAAGAATACTCTTGGGAGGCGCCCAGCATAATTAACAGACTCAGCGGGCATGAAACTAAAACAATAAATTACACCACATCAAATACTAGCCTCCTTCATTATCAACAGGATTTTTTCAAAAAAGTCATTGCCGATAGGCATATTGCCTACTACAAAAAATACTCATCCTGCCCTGAATACCCTGAAATTCTTGAGTTCTGGTAACTCTCAATAATATCACTAAAAATCAGCAGCACCGTTCCACCGCAGAAATATAACAAACTTTAACAGCTCCATAATCCACGCACCAATTCGCTATCAGACAAATTCGTCCGTTTGGCGTTGCTTTGCCTGAACATTGGAATCATCAATATGGACTACAAACGTAAATCAATAACATCGAAGAACTTCACGCAAGGCGGGCAGGTTACGGCCTATATGGTTCGCATGTTTGTTCAGATGAACAACATGCTGGCTTACTACCTACTCATTGTGTGGGGAGTTTTCACGTTCGGATGGGTTGTAGTTCGCTGCGAATGGCAGGCGATCAAGCACGGTGCTCTGTATTGGTGGGTCGAATCGCGACACTCGTTTGAGGCATTGCGACCCGGCAAGGCGATATACGAATTCACCTATGAAGACGTCCAAGGCGCCGCCACCACGACTAAGTTCACCCGCCCAGCGGCTTCTGAACGATCCATATTTCATTGCTGCCGGGCTGAGTCTGCGGCAGGAGACAGTTATCGGTCTCGTGATCGGTGGGGCGCTTGTCGTTGCCCTAGGCGCCTATGCCTTCTGGTGGCTCGGCAACCGTGGGCGGGAACAGAGCCAAGATGAGTTCCTGGGCGGCCGAACCCTGGTCACTCCGAAGCAAGTGACCAAGATGATGAAGGCCAAGGACGATGCCTCGGATATCGTCATCAGTGGCCTACCGATGAAGAAAAACTTCGAGGTCCAGAACGCAGCATTTCACGGCACCGTGGGTACTGGAAAAACCACAGCCCTCAACCAGTTTCTGGTGCAGATCCGCGCGCGAGGGGAGCGCGTGATCATTTACGACAAGGGCCAGACCTTCATCGAGAAGTTCTATGACCCATCGCGCGACCGCGTGCTGAACCCAGTCGACGTACGCTGCGCAAACTGGGATCTGTGGGATGAGTGCAGGACGTTGGCTGACTTCGATAACGTCGCCAACACACTGATTCCGATGGGAGCGAATGACGACCCATTCTGGCAGGGGTCCGCACGAACCATCTTCGCCGCGGTTGCCTATCAGATGCGAAAGGACCCCGAACGTAGCGTCAACAAGCTATTGCGCACCCTCTTGGCGATCGATCTGCCGGCCCTGCGCCAATTCCTTAAAGGGACCGAGGCGGCGGCCCTGGTCGAGGAGAAAATCGAGAAAACCGCTATCTCGATACGCTCGGTACTGACCAACTACGTCAAGTCGATGCGCTACCTGCAAGGGCTCGACACCGAGGATAGGCCGCCACTTTCCATCCGCGAGTGGATGCACAACGTATCCCCCAGCAATAACGGCTGGTTGTTCGTCACCAGCAACGGCGCGCTGCACGCCTCGCTCAAGCCGGTCATCTCGATGTGGCTGTACGTAGCTGCTGCCATGCTGCTGTCCATGCCAGAGAACCGGTACCGGCGCATCTGGTTCCTGTTCGATGAGCTACCCAGTCTGCACAAGCTGCCCGGCCTGCCAGAGATCCTGGCGGAGGCTCGGAAACTCGGCGGCTGCTTCCTGCTGGGATTCCAGAGCAATGCGCAGCTGCAGGAGATATGGGGGCCGAAGTCGGCCGCCGCGATGGTCGACCTGCTTAACACTCGCTTTTTCTTCCGCCCACCGTCTGCCGAGATGGCGGAGTTCGTCTCCAAGGAACTGGGCGAAACTCGCCTGATGCGATTCTCCGACCAGTACAGCTACGGCTTGGAGTCGGTGCGCGATGGCGTGACCTTCAACAAGAAGCAGGAAAACGAACGAATCGTTAGCTATTCCGACATCCAGAACCTGCCCGACCTCAATTGCTACATCACCATGCCGGGCGGATACCCGATCACCCGCCTTGAAATGAAGCACAAGAAGTACAGGAGCGTCGCGGAACCTTTCGTTGGGCGCTCCATTGTGGAAGCGCTAGATCCCCTCGTCGAAGAAACATTGACCGCCCGCGAGGCCGCCCCCGAGGTCCTGAATGTACTGGCTTCGGTTGGCCTGGCCGAACAGGCACCCGAGGCATCCGCCGCACCAGATACCGCTACTCCTTCGTCCACCTCTAGCGCAGCTCGCCCTGCAGGCCCAGAGGCAAAACCTAAGAAAGCGAATGCGGCGACCGCTGCAGCTGCGGAAGAGGGCGAGGGCGAGGGCACCGAAATCGAAATGCCCCCCGCGTCCAGCACCAACGTTGCCCATGTTGGCGAGCACCTGGTCGACACCACGAGCGGCGAGATCCTCGAAGAGCTGGACCGCTTCCTCTACGAAGAAATGAACATCAACGCCGCGCCCACACATGACTCCGGTCCTGAGCTGGGAGAACGCTAATGCTATGTGGTGCAACAAGCAATCGAAAGCAATAAGGCATGCAATGGTGAGATGCTGGGTCTTTTGTCGGGCCTGGCTGCTGGCGCCGCCATCGGGGCTCATCGCAAATGGCTGAGGGAAGCACTCGGGGACGTGACCGGAAAACTCTCAAACGGCACCACTAGGCTAAACGGCCAGGCCTGCATGGTGACGACCTTCGCGGTGTACAGGAACGAAATAGAATTGACGTTCTATTAGTACTGCCCCGTCGCCGACCGGGTGCGCCCAGGCTCTTGCGGTACATAGCCTTATTGTCCATCGAAGTACAGGGTGGTTATCGGAGCCGGCTGATCTCCCACGCAATAAAACGCCCCGGCACATGGCCGGGGCGAGAAGTACGGCAGGCGGGATTCAGCCCACCAGGCCGCGCACGCAGAAGTAGAGGATCGACGGCCCCATCAGGCAACCCAGGCCGGTGTGGAATGTCGCAGTCAGCGCACCGTAGGGCACCAGGCGCCGGTCGGTCGCGGCAAGCCCTGCGGTCACTCCGGAAACGGTGCCGGCGAGACCGCCGAAGACCATCGCCGAGCGCGGGTTGTCCAGGCCGAGCAAGCGCGCCGAGACCGGGGTGAAGACCATCACGATGATCGCCTTGATCAGGCCGGTCGCGATGGATAGCGCCATCACTTCCGAGCTGGCGCCGATGGCCGCACCGGTCACCGGACCGACGATGTAGGTCACCGCGCCGGCGCCGATGGTGGTCATGCTCACCGCATCGCGGTAGCCGAACATCCACGCCACCGATGCTCCGACGATGAAAGGCAGCACCGTACCCAGCAGCAGCGATACGGCACCGATCATCCCGGCCTTGCGCGCTTCGGTGGCCTGTACCTCGAAGGCCGTGGCGACGATAGCGAAGTCACGCAGCATGGCGCCACCCATCAGGCCGATGCCGGAGAACAGGGCGAGGTCGGCCAGACCCTTCTGCCCGCCGGTAATGGTGCCGCCCACCCAGGCCAGTACCAGGCCAATGACGATGGCGATCGCCGAGCCGTGGACACGGCCGAACGTGAGGTACTTCGACAGCAGGACCGACACCCACATGATCCCGCCGACCACGGCAAAGGCGGTGATCAGGCCGTTGTGTTCCAGGGCTTTTTCGATGATGTCCCACATGTCAGCGACCTCCTGCCGGGGCGGCATTCACACCGGGATCAAGAGACTCCTTTGCCAAGGGTTCACCCTTGTTGGTGCGGCTGATCAGGGCGATGGTCGCGCCGCAGAGCAGCACCGAACCTACCGCTGCGATCAGCGCCACCGGGCCGCCGTGCAGCGCGGTGACGACGTTCTGTTGCGCGGCCATGGCCACCACCACGGGGATGTACATCGCGCCCCAGAAGCCCACGCCGAACTCGCACTCCTTGGTCATGCCGCCGTGGCGATGCATGTAGAGACGCGCGCAGATCAGCAGGATCATGGCGATGCCGACGCCGCCGACATTGGATTTGACGCCCAGCAGGACGCCGAGGAAATCGCCGATGACGACACCGGCAAGTGTGCAGACGGCCAGCAAGGCCACACCGTAGACGATCATTATTGCTGCCCTCGTATTGGGGTCGAAGTTGATTGTTCTTGTCCTTCGAAGCGCACGGCGTTATCGGGTCCGGCTTACCTCCTCACGCAGCAGGGCGTCCAGCGTATCCAGACGGGCGCCCTGGAAGGCGATCACCGTACCTTGGTCGAACACCCGCCGCGCCAGGCCGCTGAGCACGGCACCGGGCGGTAGTTCGATGTGCAGGCGCACCCCGCGTTCATAGGCGGTGCGCAGCGTGCCGTGCCAGTCGATGACGCGGCACATGTTGAAGGCGAGGTCGTCGCGCAGGCGCTCAGGGTCGAACACCGGCCGCGCTGTCGTGCCGCTGAGGTAGCGAATGGCCGGGCGGTGCAATTCCACACCGGCAAAGGCGGCGGCCAGTTCGCGGGCGGGTTCATTCAGCAGTGCGCAGTGGGATGGCACGCTCATCGCCAGGCGCTTCGCCGCACCGGCGCCAAGCCCGCGGGCGCGTTCGGCGACCGCAGCCATGGCCGTCTCGCTGCCGGCAATCACCAACTGGTTCTCGGCGTTGATGTTGGCGAGATGGACCGGCCCTTCAGACTCGGCCAGCAGCCGCTCCACGGTCGCCTGATCGAGACCGAGAATGGCGGTCATGCCGAAGCCCTGTGGATAGGCGCGCTGCATCAGCTCGCCACGCAGCGCCACCAGGCGCAGGGCATCGGCAAAGTCCAGCGAACCGGCGATCACCGCTGCGGTGTAAGCGCCGATGGAAAGACCCGCCACGTAGTCCGGTGCCGGGCTGCGCTGGAGCAGCAAGCGTGCGCAGGAAACACCGGCCACCAGCAGGCAGAGTTGCACCGCGCGGGTGGATTGCAGGGCTTCTTCCGAATCCAGCGCCAGCACGTCCTCTCCCAGCACATCGCTGGCCTCGACCAGGCTGGCGGCGACCTCCGGTGGCAACTGATGGAGCATGCCCACCTGTTGCGCGCCCTGGCCGGGGAAGGCGAACAGGCTGCTCACGCGGCGCACTCCATGGGCAGCCAGGGGTTATCCACAAGACGGGCCCTTTCGGCGCATTTCAACAGCACCCGACGCGCCTCGCTGGCCCACTCACGCAAGGCCACCGCGCCATTCGGTGTTTCCAATTGCAGGTCGATGCGGCAGGGGGCGTCGTCCAATGTCGCCAGCAGCAGGCGCGCTTGCTGACGATTGAAATTACTCGGAGTGCGCAGGATCAGGTCGAGGTCGCTGGCCCGATGCAGCACGGGGACGCCGGTGGCCAGTTGAAAGCCAACACTGCCGGTCGGGCCCCAGGGCAGGCCGGTGGCGGCCAGTATCGGCGCAACGGTTTCCAGCGCCCGAAGCGCAGGAAAATCGGCGCTGGCACGAGACCGCAATTGCTCGGGGCTGAGCGCACGCTGGATGGAATGGATCGGCATGAAGGCGGCCAAGCGCTGGTCGCGAGTGGCGCCACGAATGCCGACGGCAACAAGGCCGGGTTCGCAAAGCGCACGGCGCACCACCACGGGATGGCCAGCGGCCAGAGCCTGCTGCGCCCAGACAGGGGCGTCGGCGGGCAGCTGGTCGATGGTCATGCCCCAGAGCAGGTCGTGGGGTTTTGGAGTCTTGTTCATTCGTGGCTCCTTGGTGTTTCTATGCGGCGGGATGTTGGGCTTCGCGTAGCTCTGCCCAACCTACGCAGACCCCGTAGGTTGTGGCTGAGCGATGCGAAGCCCAACGATTTGCTACCACTGCGCCCGCAGCATCTCCCGCACCTTCAACGACGCCGCGCGATTCTCCGCGCCCAGCCGACCGGCAAGATCGGTACTCGAACCAATGTCTTCCACCGCCCGCAGCAGGCACTCACGCACGCGACCTATATCGTCTTCGTTCGGCTGCTGCGCATCGCCCACGGCAACCCGCTTCCACAGCAATCCCAGAGAGGCGTAGTTCTCCAGGTCGTAGGCCATCGGCGGCACCTTGGCGGCCAGCACTTCCAGCTCTTCCACGCTGCGCAGGGTGATGCGCGCGGCGGCGGCCTTGCCCATGGCGTGGACCATCACACCACCGTCATCCAGAGCGATCAGGCGTTGGGCCTGATAGCCGTGGGCGAGGAAGGCGCCGGACATGGCCTTGCCTACCAGCAGGCCGATCACCGGGTGGCCGGCGAGACGGGCGCGGGCGTAGGCGTCCACCGCTCCCGCCAGCGCCTGGTGAATACCCAGCGCTTCCTCGCGGCGGCCGTAGGCCTGGCTGGGGACATCCACTAACGCCACGAGGACGCGCTTGGCACCGTCGCGATCAGCTTCGATGGCCTCATCCACCGCCTTGGCCAGGCCCCAGCCTTCAAGGAGGCCGACCTCTCCATTGCGGGCGCGGGGGAATGGGTTCTGCGAATCGGGCACTACGGTGATGAAGCGCGCGGCGCGATTACCCAGCTCACCGTCGACCACCTTCACCGAGGCCGGGAATCCTTGCAGGGTGTCGCCGCTGGCAAGGCCTTGCAGCCAGTTCAGTCCACGGCTCATGTCCGGTCTCCTTGGTAGAGGGCACGCACGGCGGCGGCGTCCAGTTGTTCGCAGTCATCCCCGAGTTGCGCCAGACGTTCGATGAACCAGGCGTGCCGTCGACTGCGCGGCAGGCCCTGTTCCGGTTGCGCGAGCAACGTTTGCAGGGTTTCGCGGATCGCCTCGATGTCATCGGCGACGTAGGCGTCCACCAGTCCGCTGGCCATGCGCTGCTCGCCACCGGTGAGGCTCCAGATGAAGGGTCGGTCGCGGGAGTCGTATTCTTCGATGCCGGCTTCCTGCTCGATCACCTGCGGGCCGTTGAGGCCCAGGCGTGCTTCGCGGGTGACGATCAGGTGGCTGCACAGCCCGGCTGCGATGGACATGCCGCCGAAGCAGCCGACCGGACCGGCGACCATGCCGATCACCGGCTGGTATTGGCGCAGCTCGACGATGGCCGCCTGGATTTCCGCAATCGCGGCCAGACCCAGGTTGGCCTCCTGCAAACGTACGCCACCCGTTTCCAGCAGCAGCACGGCACAGGTAGGAATGCCCTGGCGGTTATCTTCGGCCGCCAACTCCAGCGCCCCGGCGATCTTGGCGCCGCCAACCTCGCCCATGCTGCCGCCCTGGAAGGCGCCTTCGATGGCGGCGATCACTGCGGGCTGGCCGTTGATGGTGCCCTTGGCGACCACGACGCCGTCGTCGGCCTGGGGCACGATGCCCTGCTGCGGCAGCCAGGGAGAAATGACCCGGTCGAAGGGACCGATGAGCTCGCGGAAGCTACCGGCATCCAGCAGCGCGCGGGCGCGCTGGCGGGCACCGAGTTCGACGAAGCTGCGGGCTTCGAGCAGGCGTGCGGTATCAGTCATATGCAAGTTCCTCCAGGCCCTGCTCCAGGCGCAGGCGCACCACGCCGGGGGTGGCACCGAAGTCGTGGATGTCGATGTTCAGGGCCGGCAGCGACTGGCCGTCGAACAGGCGCTGGAACAGTTGCTGCCAGCGCGGCCCGCTGCCGTTCACCGAGGTCACCACCTGGATCGACAGGGTGCCGGCGCTACCGGGTTCCAGCAGCACTTCGAGGTCGCCGGAGCCGACGCAACCGACCAGGGCGCGGCCACGGGCCGGCTGCCCGGCGGGGAATTGGAAGGTCAGGGTTTCCATGGTCACAGGCTCCCGGCTTTATCGAGGAACAGGCAGGCGGCCAACAGGTCGGCGGCACCGCCCGGCGAGGCGTTGAGTTGCAGCAGGCGGGCATCCAGTGCGCGCAGTTGGCGGCGGCCAGCGAGGCTGGCACTGCCACCCGCATCGAGCACCGCACGGGCACCCTGCTGCATGGCATCGAGGCCTTCGAGGCCGGCGCGCCAGAGCACGCAGGTGTCGGCCAGAGTAGTCATGATCGCCAGCAGCGCATCGAGGCGGGCGTTCTGTTCACCGGCACCCGCTGCCCGGCTACGCGCCAGCTGCGGCAGGCCCTGTTCGATCACGGCGGGGAAGCCGAGCTGGGCTTCTTCCCGCGCGCCACGGGCACCGTAGCGACGGGCGACCTGGGCGCCGTGGCTGTCGCTGTGGGGCGCCGCGCGGTCGTCGATCAGGGCGATGCGCGCGGCGCGCAGGGCAATGGCATGGGCATCGCGGCTCTCGGGTTTCAAGGCCATCGCTGCCACCAGCAGGCCGAGGGCCCAGATGGCGCCACGATGGGTATTCACCCCACCCGTGGTGACGAGCATCGCCGCCTCACCCTCACGGCCGATACGGCCGAGGGCTTCGCGCAGCGGTTGGCCGACTTCGCCATGCGCAAGCGCCGCTTCGGCCATCTGCTTGAAGCAAGGCCAGAGGGACAGCGCCGAGGCGTGCATCAGGCCCAGGTGCAAATCGCGGTGGGCGCCGCTGCCGCGACGGTCCACCAACGCGGGCTTGGGCGAGAGGTCGGCCTCGTCGATCAGGGCGTCCACCGCCAGGTCCGCCAGCCAGTCGGCCAGGGGCAGGTCGGCATTGCGTGCAATCAGTGCGCTCATCACCAACTCCTGAACTTGGCCGGGGGGTTGTAAAGGCCGCCGGACCACTCCACCAGTTCGGCGATGCTTTTCGCCGCCAGCAGTTCCCGCGTGGCTTGTGTACGGCGGATGCCGAGATCTTCCGGCAATGCGATCAGCCCTTCGCGACGCATGCGCAGGGTCTCTTTCGGGTCGTGGCGCAGGCCGATGGCGGTAACGCCGGCGACCGCGGCGATCATCGCGCGGCGCTCTTCGAGGCTGCGCGCCTTGTAGAGGTAGGCGATGCCTTCCTCGGTGAGCAGGTGGGTGACGTCGTCGCCGTAGATCATCACCGGCGCCAGCGGCATGCCGGCCTTCTTCGCCACGTCGACTGCATCGAGGGTCTCGACGAAGGTGGGTTTGCCACCTTCCTGGTAGGTCTCGACCATCTGCACCACCAGCTTCTTGCCACGTTCGAGCATGGTCACCGGCTCGGTCATATCGAGCCACGCGGGCGTTGCGTGGCGACGACCGCGCGGGTCGTGACCCATGTTCGGCGCACCGCCGAAACCTGCCAGGCGGCCACGGGTAACGGTGGAGGAATGGCCGTCACCGTCGACCTGCAGGGTGGCGCCGATGAACAGGTCCACCGCGTATTGCCCGGCGAGCTGGCACATCATCCGGTTGGAGCGCAGCGAGCCGTCGCGGCCGGTGAAGAACACGTCCGGACGCTGGGCGATGTAGTCCTCCATGCCCAGCTCGGTGCCGAAGCAGTGCACGCTTTCCACCCAACCCGTCTCGATGGCGGGGATCAGCGTGGGGTGCGGATTGAGCGTCCAGTTGCGGCAGATCTTGCCCTTGAGGCCGAGGGATTCGCCGTAGGTGGGCAGGATCAGTTCGATGGCCGCCGTGTTGAAACCGATGCCGTGGTTGAGCGACTGGACCTTGTGTTTCTCGTAGATGCCACGGATCGCCATCATCGCCATCAGCACGTGCACCGGCTTGATGTGGCGCGGGTCGCGGGTGAACAGCGGCTCGATGTAGAACGGCTTGTCGGCGACCACCACGAAGTCGACCCAGGACGCGGGGATGTCCACGCGTGGCAGGTCGTGCACATCGTCCACCAGCTCGTTGACCTGGACGATGACGATGCCGTCGCTGAACGCGGTGGGTTCCACCAGCGCCGGCGTGTCTTCGGTGCTGGGGCCGGTGTAGATGTTGCCGTCGCGGTCGGCCATGAAGCCGGCCACCAGGGCAACGTTGGGGATTAGGTCCACCAGCAGGCGCGAGTAGAGCTCGATGTAGGTGTGGATGGCGCCCACTTCCAGCAGGCCGTCTTCCAGCAACTGGCCGATGCGCAGGCTTTGCGGGCCGGCGAAGGAGAAGTCGAGCTTGCGGGCGATGCCGCGTTCATAGAGATCGAGGTGCTCGGCGCGGCTGACGCTGGGCATGATCATGTGCAGGTCGTGCAGGCGGCCGGGATCGGCCTTGGCCAGGGAGCGGGAGAGGAAGTCCGCCTGCTTCTGGTTGTTGCCTTCGAGCACCACACGGTCGCCGGGGGCGATCAGGGCTTCAAGGGCTTCGACGATCCGTTCGCTGGGCAGCACGACGCCATCGGCGAGGTTGCGTACCTGGTCGAGACGGCGCTGCTTTTCGGCGCGCCGACGCGACCACTGCGGCGGGGGAGAGGGTCTTGTTGTCATGGTGGCTCCACGAGTTCCGCTGTCGTGGAACGCACATTAGGAGCGTGACCGGTGGGGCATCAATCAAGCCCGAGGACCGATCGTTACGATCAGGTTAACGATGCAGCCCGCAATGCGCAGAGCAGTGGCGCACCGAATAAAAAGGCCGCCTCTCCCCTGCCTGAAGAGAGGCGACCAAAGCCTGTCAGCGCAACGATTAGCGCGAGGTGAGCACCGTAGGTTGGTCCGAGCGCAGCGAGGCCCAACGTTGCAGGGCATCAGGTTCGCTCGTTGGGCTTCGCGTAGCTCAGACCAACCTACAAAAAGCCAACCCTGTCAGCGCGCGGTAATCACCGCGAGCTTGGTGATCCCCGCCCGCTCGATAGAGGCCATGGCGCGGGCCACGGCGCCGTAGTCCACCTGGTCGTCGGCCTGCAGTTGCACGCGCAGTTCCGGGTCCTTCGCCTTGGCGGCTTCCAGGCTGGTCTGCAGCAGGTCGGGCTGGATTTCGTCCTTGTTGATGAACAGCTTGCCGGCGCCGTCGATGCTCACCACCAGCGGGTCCTTCTGCTCCGGCGGGGCCACGGCCTCGGTCTTTGGCAGGTTGATCGGGATGGCGTTGGTCAAGAGCGGCGCGGTGACGATGAACACCACCAGCAGCACCAGCATCACGTCCACCAGCGGGGTGACGTTGATCTCGGAAAGGACTTCGTCGTTGTCCTGGGTGGAGAAGGCCATGTCAGGAGGCCTCCTTCACGGCCCCGGCGGCACGCGCCGGGGCCGGATTGACGAGCAGCTTGAAGGCGCTCTTCTGCGCCAGCAGGTAGAAGTCGTGGGCGAAGTCGTCGAGGTCGGCGGCAGTGAGCTTCAGGCTGCGCAGGAAGTAGTTGTAAACCAGCACCGCCGGCACCGCGACGGCGATGCCCACGCCGGTGGCGACCAGCGCTGCGCCGATGGGGCCGGCGACGGTTTCCAGGCTGGCCGAGCCGGCCGCACTGATACCCTTCAAGGCTTCCATGATCCCCCAGACGGTGCCGAACAGGCCGATGAAGGGCGAGGTGGAACCAATCGAGGCGAGCACCGCCAGGCCCGATTCCAGGGAACGCCGTTCGCGCTGGATCTGCTGGCGCAGGGCGCGCTCCAGGCGGTCCTGGTGGTTGATCGCCTGGCTCAGGTCGCCGGGCTGGCCGCCCTGCACCTGGATCGCGGCGAAGCCGGCGTGGGCCACGTGGGCGGCGGCCCCGGCATGTTGCTGCAGTTGCTCGGCGGCGCTGTCCAGGCTGGTGGCGCTCCAGAAGCGCTTCTGGAACTGGCGGTCGCGGCGCTTCAGGCGGGCGAACTGGATGCCCTTGACCAGGGCCAGGCCCCAGGTGACGACGGAGAAGCCGATGAGCAGCCAGATCACCAGGTGCTCGATGGAGGCGAAGGGATTGGTTAACAGGTCCATGGAGTCTTCCTCTGATCAGTTCAATTTGAAATCGATGGGCACGCTGACCCAGCCGTCGCGGGCGACCTCGCCCTGTTTCGCCGGCACGAAGGTCCAGCGCTTGACCGCGCGCACCGCAGCCTCGTCGAGCAGCTCGCGGCCGCTGCTCGTTTGCACCTGGACCTCGCTCGGCAAGCCGCTGGCCAGCACATGCACGCGCAGCAGCACGGTGCCCTCCCAGCCGCGCCGCTGGGCGAAGGCGGGGTACTCGGGCGCCGGGTTCTTCAGGTAGCCGGCATTAGCCGAGGGCGGCGTCACCGGCGCCGGCGCAGGTGGTACCGGCGGCGCGGGCGGGGCTTCGGCCTTGGGCGGCGCGGGCGGCGGTTCCACCGGCTTGGGAGCC
>NZ_QJRF01000051.1 GCF_013393345.1 Pseudomonas taiwanensis | reverse complement strand
GCGATTGAAATCGCCCCCACAACCAGCCCTAGGCGGCGCCGAGCTCGCAATTGGCTTTCCTGTAGGGGCGAATTCATTCGCCAAGGGCGGCGCAGCTGCCCCCTGAGAGGCAGAGGGGCGAACCTGCGGTTCGCTTGGCGATTGAAATCGCCCCCACAATTAGCCCCAGGCGACGCTGAGCTCGCAATTGGTTTTCCTGTAGGGGCGAATTCATTAGCCAAGGGCGGCGAAGCTGCCCCTGGAAGGCAGCGGGGCGAACCTGCGGTCCGCTTGGCGATTGAAATCGCCCCCACAACCAGCCCCAGGCGGCGCCGAGCTCGCAATTGATTTTCCTGTGGGGGCGAATTCATTCGCCAAGGGCAGCGAAGCTGTCCCTGGAAGGCAGCGGGGCGAACCTGCGGTCCGCTTGGCGATTGAAATCGCCCCTACAACCGCTAGGAAGGATGGAATCGGGGCTTAGGAAAGCTCCCAAGGTCTGATTGAAAAGCCCCGTGAATCCAGTAGGCTGGGTCCTACTCACCGCATAACTACAAGAAAGAGCCGTTTGATGCGTCACGATATCAGCTCGCTTCGCAAGTTCGTTTCTCCCGAGATCATTTTCGGCGCCGGCTGCCGGCACAATGTCGGCAATTACGCCAGTACCTTCGGCGCACGCAAGGTGCTGGTGGTGTCCGACCCCGGCGTGCAAGCCGCGGGCTGGGTCGCTGATGTGGAGGCCAGCCTGCAGGCCCAGGGCATCGATCATTGCCTCTACACTCAGGTATCGCCCAACCCACGCGTCGAAGAGGTGATGGAGGGGGCCGACTTCTACCGCACCATGGGCTGCAACGTGATCGTCGCCGTGGGGGGCGGCAGCCCGATGGATTGCGCCAAGGGCATCGGCATCGTGGTTGCCCATGGCCGCAGCATTCTCGAATTCGAAGGTGTGGACACCCTCACGGTGCCCAGCCCGCCGCTGATCCTGATCCCGACCACCGCCGGCACTTCGGCCGACGTTTCGCAGTTCGTGATCATTTCCAACCAGCAGGAGCGGATGAAGTTCTCCATCGTCAGCAAGGCGGTGGTACCCGACGTGTCGCTGATCGACCCGGAAACGACCCTGAGCATGGACCCGTTCCTCTCTGCCTGTACCGGCATCGACGCCCTGGTTCATGCCATCGAGGCCTTCGTTTCCACAGGGCACGGTCCGCTCACCGACCCCCATGCGCTGGAAGCCATGCGCCTGATCAACGGCAATCTGGTGGCGATGATCGCCAATCCCCAGGACATCGCCCTGCGCGAGAAGATCATGCTCGGCAGCATGCAGGCCGGGCTGGCCTTCTCCAACGCGATCCTCGGCGCCGTGCATGCCATGTCCCATAGCCTTGGCGGCTTCCTCGACCTGCCGCACGGCTTGTGCAACGCGGCGCTGGTCGAGCACGTGGTGGCCTTCAACTACAGCGCCGCACCGGAGCGCTTCAAAGTGATCGCCGAGACCTTCGGCATCGATTGCCGTGGCCTGACGCAGAATCAGGTACGCCAGCGCCTGGTGGAGCACCTGGTGACCCTGAAGCGCGCGGTGGGCTTCCATGAGACCCTCAGCCTGCATGGCGTTGGTACATCGGACATTCCCTTCCTCTCTCGTCACGCCATGGACGATCCCTGCATCCTCACCAACCCGCGCGAGTCCAGTCAGCGGGATGTCGAGGTGGTGTATGCCGAGGCCCTCTGACGACCCGCGCGATGCGCTGACCGGGCTGCTTGGCCTGGGCAGTCACTCCGCGCGCAAGAGCCATTACCCCGAGCTGCTGGCGCGCCTGGAAGAGCTGGAGGCCGAGCGCAACCGCTACCAGACCCTTAACGATGAACTTGAGCAACGCGTGCTGGACCGCACCCGCGAACTCCAGGCGCTGAACGAACAGTTGCGCGAGGCCCGCGATGCGGCCGAGGCGGCCAACCTGAGCAAGGACAAGTACCTGGCTGCGGCCAGCCACGATCTGCTGCAACCGCTGAACGCTGCGCGCTTGCTGGTTTCCACCCTGCGCGAGCGCGAGTTGCCGGCGCCTGAGCAAAAACTGGTGGAGCGCACCCACCAGGCCCTGGAAGGGGCCGAGGACCTGCTGACCGACCTGCTGGATATTTCCAAGCTGGACCAGGCCGCGATCAAGCCGGATGTGGACGTCTACCAACTGGACGAGGTGCTGGGCCCGTTGGCCTCGGAGTTCGAGAGCGTCGCCGAAGCCGCCGGATTGGCGCTGCGTGTGCGCATTCCGCGCCTGAGTATCAGTACGGACTTCCGCCTGCTTACGCGCATCCTGCGTAATTTCCTCAGCAATGCCTGCCGTTACACCGAGCGCGGACGCATCCTGCTCGGGGCAAGGCGTCGGGGCGATCGGCTGCGACTGGAAGTGTGGGACAGCGGTCGTGGCATTCCGGAGGACAAGCTGCAGGCGATCTTCCTGGAGTTCAACCAGCTGGATGTGGGGCGTGCTGCGGAACGCAAGGGCGTTGGGCTCGGTCTGGCGATCGTCGACCGGATTGCCAGCATGCTGGCGTATCGCGTTGAGGTGAGATCGCAATTGGGGCGAGGCTCGGTGTTCAGTATCGAAGTGCCATTGGCCACGTCGCAGCCTGAAACGAGAGCCCTGGTGGAGCCACGCTCCGTAACCGGCGATCCACTGCCCGGTCAGCGCCTGTTGGTCGTGGATAACGAACCCGACATTCTCGAAAGCATGTCGGCGCTGCTGGGGCAGTGGGGCTGCGAAGTGCTGACCGCCACTGACCTGGCCACCGCCCAGAAGGTGCTGGAAGATCAGGCCCCGGACCTGATCCTGGTCGACTATCACCTGGACCACGGCATGGTCGGTTGCGATGTGATTCTGGCCCTTCGCCAACGCTTCGCGCGGCAAGTACCGGCAGTGATCATCACCGCTGACCGCAGTGACCAGTGCCGACGAAAGCTGCAGAGCCTCGGCGTGCCGTTGCTGAACAAACCAGTCAAGCCGGGCAAGCTGAGGGCGGTGATCAGCCAACTGATCGGCAGCGCCGGCTGAAGCGGCGGCCCATCCGGCAGGTCCGTCGATCCACCTTTTTCGGCCAGAGGCGCTCGACGGTCTGGAAAAAAACGGTGGATCAGATTCCGTGTGCTTGAATCAACCTTACCGGCGTTGCCATGCAACGAGGCCGACGAGCCGAGATCGGATGGTCTGTCCTCGTTTGTCCCTGCGTTGCAGCCACGCCCCGCGGCAGACCCTCGCCGAGAGCCAACCATCGGCAGGGCAGACAACGCGCTCCCCGGAGTTCGCTGAGCAACCTGAGGCCACGGCCTCGAGCAGCAGGGGGTCAGATGATGCTTCGTATGCTGAACAGGGCGGCAACACAGGCTCGCCCGCGATGGGGAAAAGGCTGCGTCGCCTGTGCGCAGCGCAAGGGGGGGCCTGACTCTTCCGGGTCGCCTGTTCGTTTTTTCTCTGAATCGAGTGGCAGCTAGATGTCCCGGCCGGCGGCAAGGTCGCGCTGGCAGTTCCTGCATCTGGTCATGCCGTACTGGGACTCAGCCGAGAAATGGAAGGCGCGTGGCTATACCATCGCGCTGCTGCTGCTCACCCTGGCCCAGGTCGGGCTGGTGATCTGGACCAACTACTGGAACCGCGCACTGTTCGATGCCCTGGAGGCCCGGTCGCTGAATCGTCTGCTGATGCAGATCGGCACCTTTGTGGTGATCCTCCTGCTGACGGTAGGCGTCACGGCGATGCACATGCGGGTCAAGCGCTGGTTGCAGCTGGACTGGCGGCGGTGGCTGACAGAACGACTCATCGACAAGTGGATGGCGCGTGGGCATCACTACCAACTGCAGCAAACCCATGGCGAGCATGACAACCCCGACGGGCGCATCGCCGAAGACATCCACGTCGTGACCGAAAGCGCGATTTCGCTGACCCATTCGCTGGTCTACTCGCTGCTGATCCTAAGCACCTTCGCCAACATCCTGCTGACGGTCACCGGCAGCGTGCAGTTCCCCGGAACTGGCCTGATGGTTCCGGGCTACATGCTGATCCTGGCGGTGGCCTACGCCGGTGCCGGCACAGTGTTCGGCATGCTGCTCGGGCGCCCGCTGATCCGGGCCACCAACAAGTTGCAATCGGCGGAAGCGGACTTCCGTTTCGGGCTGGCCCATGCACGGGAAAGCTCCGAGTCCATTGCACTGATGCAGGGCGAGGAAGCGGAGCGCCGGAGTTCGACGAGCCACTTCGCTGAACTGGGGCACCGCTGGTCTCGGCAGACCAAGGCCTACCTCGGCATCGTGTCGTTCTCGTCGGGCTATGGCGTGCTGCTGCCGGTATTCCCGATCCTCGTCATGGCGCCCCAGTTCATTTCCGGCGCCATGACCCTGGGCGTCCTGATGCAGGCCGCGCAGGCATTCCACCAACTGACCTCGGCGCTGTCATGGCCGATCGACAACCTGGCCGAACTGGCGCGTTGGCGAGCGTCGGCCGACCGTGTCATTAGCCTCTACAACGACCTGCAGGACCTGGAAGACCAGGACGCCCAGCCGCAGCACCGGATTTGCCTGGCGCAGTCGCAGCAGGCGGAAATCGTGCTGCGCGACCTGTGCATTGCAAACCCTGACGGGCAGGTCCTGATCGAGGGACTCAACGTCGTGATCCAACGTGGCGAGCGGGTGCTGATCTCAGGTGATCCGGCGGTCACCATTGGCCTCTTCAAGGTGCTCGCGGGGTTGTGGCCATGGGGGCATGGGGAGGTCTGGCTGCCGGCGGGCGCGGCCATCTACTTCCTGCCGCAACGTCCCTTCCTGCCGGTCGGCAGCCTGTGCGCGGTGTTGAGCTACCCGCAGCCCGCCGGCACTTTCGCTACTGGCGCCATGCTGCATGCCCTGGAAAGCGCCGGCATCGCCTGGCTGGCCAAGCGAATGGAGGAGGTCGACAACTGGCAGAGCGTGTTGCCGCTACGTACGCAGCAGCGGTTGGCCATCGCCCGGTTGTTCCTGCAGCAGCCCCCCTGGGTGTTCATCGAAGAAGCGAGCAGTGCGTTCGAGACCCGGGACGAGGAAGACTTCATGGATTTGCTGCATCGCGAGCTGCCGGATTCGACGCTGCTGGCCATCAGCTTCCAGTCCGGGCTGGAGCGCCACTACCAACGCAGGCTCCGGCTCAATCACCTGCCGCAGGAGCCCCTGGTCGGCTATGGCACGCCACTGCGGGCGCTAAGAAAAAGTTGAGGGTAGCCAGCCGCGCTGGACGCATTCACGGAAGCACCAGGCGGGCGTGGTCTCAGTCTTATAACTCCAGAAGAACCAGCCCAGGTACTTCTCATAGGTCAGCAACTGCGCAGCGGCATAGCCGCGATAGGCCACGTCTTTCTGGAAGCTGTCCATGTTTTCCAGCGCGTGGTTGAACGGCCCTTCAGCCCATAGCGAGACGACTTTCAGGTCCAGTCCCAGGCTCCACTCGCCGCAATAGGCCGGGATGCCGAGGCGCTGGATGATTCCGTCAGCCTCGGTTTTCCACTGGCCGCTGGCCTTGTGGATGTGGGTATAGATATCGCTGTCGATGTCGCCACGCTCGAAGCATTGGTAGCGATGGATGTCGAACACCACGTTGGCGAATTCCGGTGGTTGCATGAAGCCGAGGTATTGCTCGTAGTCGCGAAAGCCGTCATGGAACACCACGCTGACCTTGTCGGCACTGCAGTGCTGGCGAATGCGCTGGTAGGCGTCCTGGTTGTAGCCCTTGAGGTAGTCGGTCGGCACATCCCAGCGGGGCTCGTTGAGGACCTCGATGGCATGCAGGGCGCTCTGGTCACGATAGCGTTCGGCGAGGCGCTCCAGCACCTTCAGCGAGTGCTCGCGATACTGCTCGTCGGTGTGCCATTCGCAGACATCCTTGATCCCGCCGTTATCGAAGCCGTTCTGGCAGCCAGGTGCGGCGTGCAGGTCCAGGACGATCCTGATCTGGAGTTCCGCTGCCCAGGCGAAGGCCTGGTCCAGCACCTCGATGCCGCCTTCGACGAAGGGGTGACGGCTCTCGCCGTACTTGGTGTGATAGGGGTAATCCGCACCGAAGATCCAGTGCCCCACGGGAATGCGCACCGCATTGATGCCGCGCTCATGCAGCCAGACGAAGTCTTCGCGGGTTATGAAACTGTTCCAGTGCTGCCGCAGCCTTTCCGGGGCGCGGGCCCCCATTTCGGCGCACCAGGTGGTTTCATCCGTCGCCTGTAGTCCTTCGAACAGACTGGGGGTCATCCATTTTTCCAGGACCAGCCAACCGCCCAGGTTCACGCCGCGCAATTTCTGGTGGGGGTGGGTATTGACGGGATTCTGCTGCGCCATGACTGCACTCCTTGGGTCTGCAGGACCGACTTCCGATTCTTGTGAATCGCCCTTGCAAGCCTAGGTCATGAGCGGGAGGCCGCCAGGCGCGTTGGTGACGACGCCAATTTCGGCTGGCTGGAGGTTGCAGTCGCACTTGTAGGAGCGAGCTTGCTCGCGAAGCTTTTGGGGCCGGGCCTTTCGCGAGCAAGCTCGCTCCTACACAAAGCAAAGCCATGGCGGCCGCTTTCGCTTTAGCCAATCGCCTCATAGGGCAGGCCCACATAGTTCTCCGCAATGGTCTTGCGACCGGCTTCGGAACCGACGTAGTAGTCCAGTTCGGTCTGTTGCATGCGGTGTCCGAAGGCGTCGGTTTCCGGGAAGCGGTGCAGCAGCGAGGTCATCCACCAGGAGAAGCGCTCGGCCTTCCAGATGCGCCGCAGGCAGATGGCCGAGTACTGCTCCAGCAGGTCGACGCGGTTCTCGGCATAGACCTTCACCAGGATGCGGAACAGGGTATTCACATCACTGGCTGCCAGGTTAAGGCCCTTGGCGCCGGTGGGTGGGACGATGTGGGCGGCATCGCCGAGCAGGAACAGGCGGCCGTACTGCATGGGCTCCACCACGAAGCTGCGCAGCGGGGCGATGCTTTTCTCGATGGAAGGGCCGGTGACCAGCTTCGCCGCGGTCTGCTCGGGCAGGCGGCTCTTCAACTCATCCCAGAAGCGCTCGTCGGACCAGTCTTCGACCTTTTCCTCGGCCGCCACCTGCACGTAGTAACGGGTGCGGGTAGGCGAACGCATGCTGCACAGGGCGAAGCCGCGCTCGTGATTGGCGTAGATCAGTTCGTCGTTGACCGGCGGGGTGTCCGCCAGCACGCCTAGCCAGCCGAAGGGGTAGACACGTTCGAACTCCTTGAGCACGCCGGCGGGAATGGACTTGCGCGAAACACCGTGGAAGCCGTCGCAGCCGGCGATGTAATCACAGTCGAGTCGCACGGCCTGGCCGTCCTGTTCGAAGGTCACGTAGGGTGCTGCGGATTTCAGGTCGTGGGGCTGGACGTTGGCCGCGTTGTAGACACTGCGCGCACCGCAGGCGGCGCGGGCCTCCATCAGGTCGCGGGTCACCTCGGTCTGGCCGTAGATCATCACGCTCTTGCCGCCGGTGAGCCCCTTGAGGTCGATGTGTTCGCACCGACCGTCGAAGGCCAGTTCGAAGCCGTCATGTACCAGCCCCTCGCGATCCATGCGCTCGCTGACGCCGGCTTCGCGCAGCAGGTCGACCATGCCCTGTTCCAGTACCCCGGCGCGGATGCGGCCAAGCACGTAGTCCGGGCTCTGGCGTTCGATGATGACGTTGTCGATACCGGCGTTGTGCAGCAACTGGCCGAGGAGCAGGCCGGACGGGCCGGCGCCGATGATGGCGACCTGAGTCTTCATTGTTGTTGTCCTCTCGTAGGATTGCGGTGGCCGGCGCAAGGCAGTGGCGGCTCACCTCTTGTTATGGTCCGCCTGTATTTTTTGTGGATGGGCATTGGCTTTGAAGGCAATATCCAAGGTCATTCATGGACTTTTCATGGATTGATGTCATTGGAGGTTCGATGATCGAACAGACCCATTCCCCCGTCCCGGTGTTCAAGCTCTACGGCGAGACGGCTGCCTGGCCGACGCCGGACCTGATCCATTGGGAATCGATCGAGTCGCGCAGCCGCCTGCATGAATGGGAGATCAAGCCGCACCAGCATGGCGACCTGGTGCAGCTGCTCTACGTGCGCTCTGGTCGCGCGGAGCTGGAAGTGGAGGGGCGGGTGAACCGGGTCGACTGCGCGTCGCTACAAGTGGTGCCGGCGCTCTGCGTGCATGGTTTTCGTTTTTCCAACGATGTCGACGGCCATGTGCTCACTCTGGCGTTGCCTCTGGTGGAGCAAGTGGCGGGGCTTCTCGACAGCAATGCGCTGCTGGCACCGGCCTGCTTCGCCGCCGGCGACAGCCAGCCTTACCTGGACACCTTGTTCGAAGCCATCAGCCGCGAGTACGCCCAAGCGGCGCCGGGGCGCGAGCTGATGCTGCAGTCCCTGATCAGTGTGCTGCTGGTGTGGATCGGCCGTCGCTCGTTGGCCCTGTCCCAGGCCGAAGCCCAGCATCAGGATCGCGGGCGGCTGCACCTGCAGGAGTTCGCCCGGTTGCTGGAGAAGCACTTCCGCGAACACCTGCCCATCGAGCATTACGCCCAGCGCCTGGGGATCAGCGCCGCTCACCTCAACGCCCTGTGCCGACGCCTGGCCGGGCAGTCGGCGCTGCAGATGATCAACCAGCGGCTGCTGCTGGAGGCCAAGCGCTGCCTGGTCTACACCGCGATGACCATCAACCAGGTGTCGGACAGCCTGGGCTTCTCCGAGCCGGCCTATTTCTCGCGATTCTTCAAACGAGGAACGGGGCAGTCGCCGAAGGAGTTCCGCATTTCCCGCTGATGCTCGCTCCTACAGGATTAGGTTGGGTGTGGTAGGCCTGATTTTGGCGCGGTTGGCAACAGATCCTTGTGGGGGCGAATTCATTCGCTAAGGGCAGCGCCGCTGCCCCGCTGGGAGGTCGAAGGGCGAACCTGCGGTCCGCATAGCGATTGAAATCGCCCCCACAGAAAAAGAAAGGATTCGTCCCGGCTGTCAGTCTTGATACCGCCGCGCGATCAGGTGATCGATGGAAATCACCCCGGGTCCCTGGCTGACCAGCAGCATCAGGCAGGCAGCCCAGACGCCGTGGGTGGGATAGGCGTCGGGATAGACGAAGGTCTGGATCACCAGCGTCATGCCCAGCAGGGTCAGGGCGGAAAAACGTGTGGCCAGGCCGAGCAGGATCAGCAGCGGGAAGAAGTGCTCCGCGAATGCCGCCATGTGGGCGGCCAGCTCTGGCGAGAGAAAGGGCAGTTTGTACTCATCCGCGAACAGCGGGATGGCCGAAGCGGAGAGGTGCGGAACACCCAGCTGGAAGGTACCGTCCACCAGGTCGATGGCCAGGCCTTCCACCTTCGTCTGCCCGGATTTCCAGAAGATCGCGGCGATGGAGAAGCGCGCGACGAAGGCCACCAGGCTGTAGGGAATCCGCTTGCACAGTTCGATGGCCTGGACCACCAGTTTGGCGGGCAGGTGGCTGTAGTGGATCTGGATGGTGGCGTTCATGGCATCTGACTCCCGCTGTGGAAGGTGAACCGGGTGATGGCACCGCCCGCCAGCAGGCGGGCGAGGGTGGAGCCGAGGTCGAACGCGGTATCGACGGCGAGCGCGGCGCCCACGGCCGAAGCGAGGGGACTGCCCGCGCCCAGTGCCTGGATGAAGGCAGTGGCACCGAAGCTGATGCGGTTGACCTGTACCTCCAGGCCATTGCGCAGCACCAGTGCACATTCGGGCTGGTTGGGGTCGACTTCGGTGAGCTCGAGCAATCCCTGGTGGGCGGCCCAGAGCGAGGTGATGGCGAAGTCGGAGCTGATCACCGCCACTGACGGGTGCAGCCAGAGCTGCATGCCGGGCAGCATCTGCGGATCGGCCAGGACATCGGCAAGGCCGGCGGTGCCCAGGGGGGGCAGGTCGGCGGCGTGGTAGGCATGCACCTGTGCCAGTTCCAGTCGCGCCACGTCCGCCAGATACGGCAGATTGGCCGCCGGTGGGAATGCTGCGATGAAGGCAGGGAAGTCCTCACCGTAGAAGGCCAGCAGCGGTGAACGAGGGGGTGTGGCTTGCACGTGCAAGCGCGCCATTCCGGCAAAGAACGCCTCTCCCACCAGTTGCTTCACCACTGGAAAGGTGTCTCCCAGCGCGTTGATCAGCGACGCCAGCACGTTGTTGCGATAGACCGCAAAACGCCGCATCGGATCAGAGCCGTTCCACGTCCGCAGGCCGGGTGGGCAGTCGGGATTGGCGGTGAGCAGGGCGGAGGCGAAGGCTTCGTCGTTCATGCAGGCAGCTCCCGTCTCAGCCGTCGCTCGGCACGATCTGCCTCGCGAACCAGCGCGTCGAGGGCGGGAATGTCGTTGTCCCGCTCGATCAGCGTCGGCAAGGGGCCGAGGCGCTCCAGTGTTTCGTCGTAGAGGGCCCAGACCGCGTCATCGACGGCCGATCCGTGATGGTCGATCAGCAGGCGCGCACCGTCGGCATCGCAATCCTCGGCGAACCCCGCCAGGTGGATTTCGCCGACCGCATGCAGGGGCAGGGCATTGACGTAAGCGCGGACGTCGCGATTGTGGTTGGTGCAGGACACATAGGCATTGTTCAGGTCCAGCAGCAGGCCGCAGCCCGTACGTTTCACGACTTCACTGATGAACTCGGCCTCGTCCAGGCAGGAGTCGCTGAACTCCAGGTAGGTGGCCGGATTTTCCAGCAGCATCGGTCGTTGCAGCTGCTCCTGGACCTGATCGATGTGCGCGCAGACCCGTTCCAGGCTGGCCTGGTCGTAGGCCAGTGGTAGCAGGTCGTTGAAGAAGAAATCGCCATGGGTCGACCAGGCCAGGTGTTCGGAGAACGAGGCCGGCTCATAGCGACGGAGGAGCACGGCCAGGCGGTCGAGATGGGCTTTGTCCAGCGGCTGGTCGGCACCGATGGACAGGCCGACGCCGTGGATGGAGAGGGGATAATCCTCGCGGATCAAACCCAGGTAATGGTGGAAGGGGCCACCGTCCACCATGTAGTTCTCGGCATGGATTTCAAGGAAGCCGACGGCCGGCCGGGATTCGAGCAGGTCCCGGTGGTGCTGGGACTTCAGCCCGATCCCGGCCCGCGCCGGCAAGCAGCTGGCAAGAGCAGGTGGCAGTGAAGACAGGGTCATGGCGCGCGCTCCTGCCGGCTCGGGTCAGCTCTTCTTCTCTTCCTTGAAGGCCTGCAACTGGCCATTGCCGGTGGGCGAAGAGGGGGACGCCGTCTTCTCGCAAGTGCCGGTGGGGACGTACTTCCAGGCGTTGCCCTGGTAATCCATCTTGGCGGTGCCCGCGCAGGACGTGCCGGCGCCGGCAGCGCAGTCGTTCTTGCCTTTCATGGCGACGCCGAAGCATTTCTCGTTGTCGGCGGCCTGGGCAGTCATAGGCGCCATGGCCAGGCCAAGGGCAGTACTCAGGGCAAGGGCGAGACCGGTTGCGGATACGACACTGGCAGTCGGGGTTTTCATGGTTGTTCTCTCCGTTTCTGATGGGTCGATAGGGCTGGGCGCCCAAGGCGATGGGGGTCCCGGACTTGTTGGGTGCCGGAATCACCGCCTTCGAAAAAGGAGAGTTTGGACGACGAGCAGCGTTACATCCCGACGAGAAGTTTTTTCTTGAACAACTCGCTGGCTACGTTGCGCGGCCGTCTCAGGTCGGTACGGCTGCATCCTTGTAAGCCGTCGCCACCATTGCCGTATCCACGTGGTTGATGGTGGCAATGATGCGTTCGGCGTCGCACAGGGCCGGCGCCATGGCCCAGCGGTTGGTACGGTCGTTGCCGATGCGGAGCATGCCGATGTGGTTGGCGAGATTGCCGTCGACCTCCGGCACGGGGTCGTAGAAGCCCAGGCTGTAGCGCAGGCGACGGATATCCGCTTCCTTGCCGGTGAGGAACAGCCAGCCCGGTCGTACGCCCTGGCGTTCGGCGTAGTCCCTGAGTACGTCGGCGGTATCCAGCGCCGGTTGCAGGCTAATGGAGTAGAGGAATACATCGCGCCCCAAGCGCTCGCCGAGCAGGATCTGGAGTCTGCGCAGGTTGGCGATCATGGCTGGGCAACTGCCTTCGCACTGGACGTACATCATGTTGATCGCCACCACCTTGCCGCGCACCAGTTCGTCGTAGAAATGCATCTGGCGGCCGTCATGGGCCTGCACAGGAACATTGGGGAAGCGGCCGTCGGACTTGCGCGCCGTCGATTGCGATGTTGGGGCAAGGCTATAACCCAGGGCGCCGCCAAGCGCGGCCAAGCCCAGCCCGCCGATTACCATGCGTCGAGTGTTCATGTGCGGCCTCCCGGGAGCGGCGATTCATTGCGTGCCATGCCGCTGCCGCTGGGCGATGGTCCACTGGTATCCAGTTCGATATCCCAGCGAGCCATCATGGCGTGGTCTTCGTGGATCAGGTTGTGGCAATGCAGGGCGTACTTGCCAAGGAAGTCGCGGAAGCGCAGGAACACCCGGACCGTCATGTCCTCGCCTATCACGTAGACATCCTTGCGTCCCTGCTCATGGAGCGGAATCGGCACGGCGCGACCCAGTACCGTCTTGCTGATGATGCGACCTTCCTCGAAGTGGACATGGATGGGGTGGTCCCAGCCATCCTCGGGATTGATGAACTCCCAGATTTCGGCGCTGCCCTGGCGTATGCGGGCGTTGATCTGGTTGGGGTCGAAGAAACGCTCGTTGATGGACCACAGGCCCTTGTCGCGGTCGAACACCCAGCGTCGTAAGGGTGCCGCGGCGATCTCGTCGGCAGTGACAGGGCGAAGCTCGCGGAGGCTGTCGGGTACCTGACTGATGTCGGCTTCGAGGGGCATGCGATCGACGATGAACTTGAGCACCTGCACGCCGGGCCTGCGCACATCCTTGGGCTGCCGGGTGTCTTCGGCCTTGTGTGTGAGGCGGTTGACCAGATAGAGCTCGGTTCCCAGCGGGTAGGCGGAGAAGTCCACCACGATGTCGCCGCGCTCGGCCACAGCCAGCCGGACCCGCGTCTGATCGCGCAAGGGCGCGGGCAGCAGGTTGCCGTCATTGGCGATGTAGGTGAAGCGCTGGTCGCGGCCGCGGCGATCCACCAGGTAGAACTCGTAGAAACGGCTTGGTCCCGTATTGAGCAGACGCAGGCGATATTTGCGGGCGGCGACGCGTAGTACGGGTTCGATGATGCCGTTGACGGTGATCTTGTCGCCCAGTACGCCCTCCGGGCTGACCTGATCCCAGAACAGGGTGCCGTCGGGGGCGAAACGTTTGTCGCCGAAGGCCAGCGGATAGTCATGGGGATGGCTCGGCAGACGCAGCGCTCCTGGATTGGGATCGTGCTCGTCGCCGGAGTCGAGGTCATCGAACAGCAGATAGAAACCCAGCAGTCCCTTGTAGATGTTGGGCGCCGTGAAGTCCATTGTGTGGTCATGGTAGAAGAGCGTGCCCAGCGCCTCACGCGGGTCGCCGACACCGTTCTGGAACTCGTCGAAGCCGGCGTAGATGTTGCCGTACAGGTGGTCGAGGAATTCCCCGGGAGCGGCAAGGGTCGGTCCGGCCTTGGTGGCGCTGTAGAAGTCGCCGGGGAAGCCGTCGCTTTCCGATCCTGTGTGGGCGTTGTGCAGGTGGGTGGCGATTTCCGGCGAGCCGAATCCCTGGTGGTCGGCGGGCAAGCCATTGCGGATACGCACAACGATGGGCTCGCCATAGCGCGCGAAGATCACCGGTCCTGGCGTCATGGCTTCCGCCTCATTGCCCTGGAATCCCCAGATCGGCTGACGCGGGTAGGCTTCATTGAAGAGCCATTGCGGGTTTTCCCGTGCCGTCAGTTCGTAGGTCGTCCCGTAGGCCAGTTCGGCCCAGCGCTGATGCGCCGCTCGGCCGGCCTCTCCGGCTGAACCATTGGCCTGCTCGGTGGGGGCGGGAGACAGGAGTACGGGGGCGAGTGGAGTGATCCGTTCCGGTAATTCGAGGGTCCAGGGAATGGTGGGCGGGCTGGGCGGGATGACCGGAATGACCTCTTCGCCTTCATCGTCGCTGGCCAGGCTGCCAAGCGGGCGCCCGATGAAGGGGACCGCCACTGCAGCCGAGGCGAACTTGAGGAAGGTTCTGCGGGAATCGCCGGACGCCGAGTGGATGGGGTAGGGCCTGCTCATGAGACGCCTCCTCCCGCAGGAATTCATTTTTGGGTCGGGACAGAAGATCCGAGTGGACTTCCGTGTCGGTATAAAGGGGCGGGATCTCCGTCAATGTTCTGGCAATCCATGACGATATCACCGTGAAATCGCGCGCAGTCAAAATAATGACAATCGGCTGGGCAGGTGTTGTGGATCGCGGCCTGAATGCGCTTCGTCGCGTCTCTGGCCCTCCTGTCAAAGCCAGGCTGGCGGCGTCTTGACTCCTGTTCCCCGGTCACGAAACTCAGGCGGCAGGGGTGGGAAAAAAATACCGAGATGCCAACAACCGACCCCAAACCAGCAATCCTGGAAACGATGACAATTGCTTCGGCTAGGGGAGGCAGTCATGTGTCATTCAGTGGAAGTCAGTGGGCTCTTCACCGCCGAAGGGAGCCGGCAACTCATCAACTACCCCGATGCCGATGCGGCACTGCCCATCCATGACCCGCAGCGTGGCGTGGTGTGGATTCCCTGGGGACGTCGGAGCCAGGAACACGGCGAACTCCCGGCCACAGGCTGGTTGCAGGGTGAGGGCGTGCTGCCCGAAGGCTGGGATCGTTTCAATCCGGCTTCGGTGCTCGCGCGGGTGGAGCGTTTCATGGAGATGACCCACGACGGAGAGCCGCGCTGGTTCGACATGGAGGACGGCAAATTGCTGCAGTGCGTGTTGCTGCGCCATGGCCACGAACAGCGGGTATACGTGGTCACCACCGAGTCACCGGACGAACAGCACCGCAGCTGGCCACTGACGCGCGGTCACCGGGGCAAGGGGCGGCTGGCGGCGCTTGTGTAGGGTGGATGACGCCTTTTTCATCCACCGGCGGCGTTGGTCCACGCGCGGAAAAGGTGGAGTGGAAGATCTGTCTGTTACTGGGGCAGAGCCTTTCGCGAGCAAGCTCGCTCCTACCTACAATCCGCAAGTATTTCAGCCCAAGCGGGACGAATGCGCCGCTCATCCATTCTCTTTTTGTGAATACTTTCTTCTGGATTATTCGTTTTACGTGAATCGGTCACTGCCTTAACGTCGCCGCATGATTGATCGCGAGCCCTGACCGGCTCTCACGTAGAACGAGGACAACATGACTCAGCCTGCCGCCATCTCCCGCAACCCCGCCACCGGCGAAGAAATTGCCCGTTATCCCTACCAGGATGCCGCCGCCCTGGAAGCCAGCCTGGCGTCCGCCCAGCGTGGCTTCGAGACCTGGAGCCGGTTCAGCGTGGAAGAACGCAGCGCGGCGCTGCTGCGTATGGCCAAGGCCCTGCGTGCCAACGCCGAAACAATGGCGCGGATGACCACCACTGAAATGGGCATGCCGATCAGCCAGTCCCGTGGCGAGATCGAGAAGTGCGCCAAGCTCTGCGAGTGGTACGCCGAGCACGGTCCCGCCATGGTGGCCGACGAGCCGACTCTGGTGGAGGACGACAAGGCCGTGGTTGCCTACCTGCCGCTGGGTCCGGTGCTGGCTGTGATGCCCTGGAACTTCCCGGTGTGGCAGGTGATGCGCGGCGCCGTGCCGATCATCTTCGGCGGCAACACCTACGTGCTCAAGCACGCCCCCAACGTCATGGGCTGCGCTCGTCTGCTGGGCGCCGCCTGGGCCGAGGCCGGCCTGCCGGAAGGCGTGTTCGAGGTGATCAACGTCGAGCCGCCGCTGGTCTCGGTGGCCATCGCCGACCCGCGCATCGCCATGGTGGCGGTGACCGGTAGCGTGGGTGCCGGTGCGGCCATCGCTTCCCAGGCCGGTGCTGCGCTGAAGAAGTGCGTACTGGAGCTGGGTGGTTCCGACCCCTTCATCGTCCTGGCCGACGCTGACCTGGACCAGGCCGTGAAGGCTGCGGTCACCAGCCGCTTCAACAACGCTGGACAGGTGTGCATCGCCGCCAAGCGCATCATCCTCGAAGCACCCATTGCCGAAGCCTTCACCGAGCGCTTCGTGGCGGCGGTCGAGGCACTGAAGATCGGTGATCCGCAGGCCGATTCCACCTTCGTTGGCCCGATGGCCCGCTTCGATCTGCGCGATGAGCTGGATGGTCAGGTTCAGACCACGCTGGCCGAAGGCGCGACCCTGCTGCTCGGCGGCCACAAGCTGGAGGGCGAGGGCAACTACTACGCGCCGACCATCCTGGCCGACGTGACCCCGGACATGACCGCCTTCCGCAAGGAAATCTTCGGCCCGGTGGCCTCGCTGATCGTCGCCCGTGACGCCGAGCACGCCGTGGAGCTGGCCAACGACAGCGAGTTCGGCCTGGGTGGTGCGCTCTGGACCACCGATGCCGCCAAGGCACAGAAGCTGGCCCGTCGTATCGTCAGCGGCGCGGTGTTCATCAACGGCTTCACCGCCTCCGACCCGCGCGTGCCGATCGGTGGCGTGAAGAAGAGCGGTTACGGCCGCGAGCTGTCCCACTTCGGCCTGCGCGAGTTCCTCAATGTGCAGACCATCTGGCGCGATCGCGGCTGATGGTTGGGTGAGTGAAAAAAAGGGGCTGCCAGGTGCAGCCCCTTTTTCATTTTGAGATCGGAATTTGGGTGCGCCCCCACAGGAAAAGCGGATGGGCGTTTGAAACTATGCAATCTGCTCCAGGATGTCCCGCACCCGATCCAGCGCCGGGTCGATGTCCAGGGTTTCGATGCCGCCATAGCCGAGCATCAGGCCGCTGCGTGGCGGCATCTGGTAGGAGAATCCGGCCAGCGGATAAATGCCGACGTCCACTTTGCGGGCCAGTTCCACCAGCAGCGGTATGTCCACCGGCACCTTCGCCAGGACCGCGAGGTGGAAGCCTGCCACCGAAGGCACCAGCTCGAACCAGCGTCCGAGGTCGCCGTTGATGCGTTCGTGAATACGCTCGCGCCGGCTGGTGTAGAGCGGGTGGCAGCGACGGATATGTTTGAGCAGGCAGCCTTCATCGATGAACTTGGCCAGGGTCCACTGCATCAGGGTCGAGCAGTGGCAATCGGCGAGCTGCTTGGCGGCGGTAATGGCGGCGATCAGCGCGGGCGGCAGGATGCAGTAGCCCAGGCGAAGCTCTGGCTGCAGGGACTTGGAGAAGGTACCGACGTAAGCCACGGCTCCCTGGCTGTCCAGGCTCTGCAGTGTTTCAGTGGGGCGGCCTTCGTAGCGGAATTCACAGTCGTAGTCGTCTTCGATGATCACCGCGCCGATGCGCAGGGCTTTCTCCAGCAGCGCTTCGCGTCGGGCCTGGCTCATGGGCATGCCGAGGGGGAACTGGTGCGACGGGGTCACGTAGATCAGTCGCACATCTTCGGGAATGGCGTCGACGCAGATACCTTCCGCATCCACTGGAATGCCGATCACCTCGGCGCCCTGGGCGGCGAACAGTTGGCGCGCCGGCGGGTAGCCAGGGTCCTCCACGGCCACGCTGCAGCCTGGTTCGATCAGCACACGAGCAAGCAGGTCCAACGCCTGCTGCGCGCCATTGCACACCACGACATCCTCGGCGTTGCAGCGTACGCCGCGGGAAAAGGCCACGTGGCGGGCAATGGCATCGCGCAGGGCGGGCAAGCCGGCTGCCTCGCTGTAGAGGCCCCGGGATTTCGCTGTCTGGCGCAGGGCGTGCTGGGTGCAGCGGCGCCAGTCGTCCTGGGGGAACTGATTGCGGGTGGTGGCGCCGCCGAGGAAGTCGTAGCGCAACAACGCATCAGGGGACGGATGGCTCAGGCTGCTGGAGATATTGCGCCACCGGGAAATGATCGCCGCACTGGCCAGGGATTCGTGTCCCTGCTTGCGCCCCTGGCCGGCGGACTGCGCATTGACGAAGGTGCCCGAGCCCACCTTGCCGATGAGCAGGTTGTCGTAGGTGAGCAGGGCATAGGTATCGGATACCGTCTTGCGCGAGATACCCAGCTGCTCGGCGAGCAAGCGGCTTGGTGGCAGCCGCGTGCCGGCCTTCAGGCGGCCGGACTCGATGGCCTCGCGCAACTGGCGATACAGCTGACCGGACAGGTCCTTGCTGCCCTGAATGACGATGTGCAGTTCCATGCATGGCTCCGGCGAGGGACTGGTTGAAAAAATACCGCATTGCCGGTGGCAGTGGATGGCGAGGACGGGGCTACGTTAGCCCCCGGGCCGTCCGCGTCGAATAGCCAATTTACGCATTTCCCGGAAGGCCAATGGCATGACCCCCGGTCAGGTGAAACGTCCCGGAGTGCCCCCTGTGCTATATCCGGATGAGAGCGAGGCATGCGCCAACCTTCAGTTGAACTTCACTCACGCCTGCCGGACTGGGCGACCCATTGCGCCGGGCATTCAACAAAGAGGTAGACCCCATGAGCATCCTGCAATGCGTACACCGCGACCACACCGTAGTCGCCGATGTGTTCGAGCATCCGGGCATTCCGACCCCCTGGGCTGCCGGTTGCCACATCATCGCGCCTGACGGGCAAACCACCCGCCGAATTGCGCTCCCGGTTCGCTATTCCTTCCTGGCTGAACTGGGCAAGGCCCAGCAGGCATCACTGGCCCATGGCAGGTGGTTGGTGGATCAGTGCCTGGACGAGGGGCGCGAGCTGTTCCAGAAGAGCGCTTGAGCAAAGCAGGGAGGCCCTTGTCTGACATCGTTGCGCGCCCGTCTTGAGCGGGTGCGCGGTTAGTGCCTGCGGCTTCCACTTCCCATTGCCTCCCCATACTTACGAACGGGTCCACGCCGTCGTCATGTAGCCCTGAAAGGGTTCTTTTGCATTAGTAGCCTATTCAGGCTACTTTCATGGCTTCCATTGCCCTTTCCGGTTTACCTATGACCATCAAGGCAGTACTGACGGGGGATTTGATTCATTCCCAGTCGTCCTATGACACGTTGGCCTATATCGACAGCTTGCAGAGCGTACTGAAAAGGCTTGAAGCATCCTTTGCTTTCAAGGCTGAGACCTACCGTGGGGATGGCTTCCAACTGGTGCCGGAGAACACGGTCGAAGCTGTTCGCTGCGCTGTGGTACTGCGCGCGGGGCTGATTGCATCCAGTCCGCCGGAGGAACGGTGGGATGCGCGAATCGCAATCGGCATTGGTACCGTGGAAGCGCAGCGTGGGTTCGGTGAGGCGTTTGTGCTCTCCGGTCAGGGCTTGGATGGCATGAAGAAAAACAGTCTCGCGGTTTTCTCCAGCGATAGTCAGTTGCAGGAGCGCCTGGGTCTGGTAACGGAGTTTGTAGCGGCGATCCTCGATGGGTGGACCACTGTTGAAGCGCAGACTTACTTCTTGCAAGCAATAGAGGGGCGAGATCAGCAAGGCACGGCACTCCTCCTCGGCAAATCGCGGGTTACCGTAAACAAGGCATTGCAACGGGCCAATGCGCGTTTGGTGGACCGCTACTTAGAGCGTTCCCGGGACTGGATCAAGGAACTTCTCCATGGATAAGGCGAAGGTCTTGCTGTTGTTCCTATTGCTGGGATTTACGTTACTGGAGTTCTTGCTGCCGTTGCGGCGAATGATCGATCAAGCAACTCGACCAGTGAGGGCTTGGGAGAGGGCGTTACTGGCAGTACTACATGGGGTGGCTGTACTGGTTGTATTGGCTGTCTTCGGCCAAGGGTGGGCCTTTGCGTTGGCGGCGGGGTTAGCCGTCTCGTTGTCCTGGCTGCTACTGAACCATTGTTCGTCACGTGTCGGCCTTGGAAAGGGTGCAGGACTTGGCGTCGAGTTGGTAGGAAATCTGTCCCTCATCCTGGTCATATGGCTGAGCAGTAATGGCTATTGGGATGAGGTGGCAGCGCATCTCGAGAAAACGCTGAATGCCCAAAATCTTGTTGTTCTACTGGCTTTTGCGATGGTGCTTCAACCGGCGTCCCGGGTGATAGTTGCGGTGCTGCAACCTTGGTTGGGTTCGATACCCCAAAGCGATGGCTCCTTGAAAAATGCTGGGGCTCTGATTGGTTACCTGGAGCGCGGAATGATCCTCACCTTCGTGCTGTTACAGCAGTGGGAAGCTGTTGGCTTCCTGCTTACGGCCAAGAGCATCCTGCGTTTCAACGAGGTCAAGGGAGCTAATCATCGTGCGCTCAGCGAATACATCCTATTGGGCACGTTGCTCAGCTTCAGTATCAGTATCGGCGTGGGTATCGCGACGCTTCTGATTCTGGGACAGGATTTGCAAGCAAAGTAGCCGTAAAAGGCTACTTATCTATTTTTAGCCTCTTAAGGCTTTTCCCACCCAGCCATTGATCAGGCTGCATCTTCGTGCGGCTGGTGTTCACGGCAGATCAGCTCGATGGAAGCGCGGGCCAGGGGTTCCCGGGTCAACCCGCAGAAGGGGCCGCCGTCCCGCTGCTGATGAAAGCGGCAGGTCTTGCACAGGCCGAAACCGGGCACATCCACCTGGCGCTGTACGGTACGCAGCAGTTCAGCCAGCAGCCGTTCCAGTTCCTCCGCATCCGCCCCCATTGCCTCTGCGGCGTTCGCCAGGAATTCAGGCGGCGTCACCGCCACCAGCAGCTCACGCGCCGCAGGCGTCAGCACCAGGTGCACGCTGCGCTTGTCCTGCAGGTCCTGGCGCTTCTCGATCAGCCCCTTGGCTTCCAGCGCTTTCAGCGATTGCGACACCGTGCCCTTGGTCAGCCCCAGGTAATCGGTCACTGCCAGCGGCGTGTCCGAGTAGTGGTTGCAGCGCGCCAGGTATTCCAGCGCGCTGAGCTGCACGGGCTGGAGATCGGCCAGCAGCGGGTGCTCGCGGTGCCAGATGCGCATCAGGCTGGTCAGTCGTTCGAACAGATCGAAAAGGGTGGTCATATTCACCTCCGTCGATAAATAGTATCGAGTAAAAACTATATTGACAAAGGGTGTGCTCCGGGTAACCTGACTGCGGTATCGAATCGATACTAAATCAACCAGGAGACAGAAGATGACTACCGCCCGTTACTACCACGCCGGCTGCCCGGTTTGCGTTTCCGCTGAACAGACCCTGCTCAATCTGCTCGCCCCTGAGGTGAAGGTGGAAGTGGTTCACCTGGGCGAAGCCCCGGCCCGCGTTGCCGAAGCTGAAGCTGCCGGCGTGAAGTCGGTCCCCGCCCTGGTGGTGGACGATCAGGTGCTGCACATCAACTTCGGCGCCGCGATTGCGGACCTGAAGTAAGGAGGGCATCGAAATGCAGGTGAAAGTCTTCGATACCCATGTCCGTACCCGCGATGGCCGTTACCTGCACTTCGACGTGCTGACCGACGGCGGCGACAAGCTCCAGGCGGGGCGCTTCGCCGCCGAGTGGCTGGCCGGCCGGGGTGTGCAGGACGCCGACATCGCCGCCAGCGAGTGCCTGTTCTGCCACAGCGAGATCGCCAGTCCGCAGGTGGCCGAAGCCATCGGCCGACACGGCTACTCGATCATTCCGCTGCAAGGTTGCTGAGGAGACCGCCATGTATCAGCCCCTGGATTGCGACTTGCACGATTTCCTGGAAATCGCCTGCCTGTATCGCTACCTGGTGAAGGTGGAGCTGGTGGACGGCGGCGGATTCGAGGCCAGGGCGCTGACCACCCACACCAGCGCGGAGAAGGAAGAATTCTTCGTGCTGGAAGTGGAGGACGGCCCTTGCTCCGTGCGCATGGACCGGCTGCTGGCGATCACCCCACTGGAACCCGGTGCGCGGTTCGGCCGGGTCGAGTTGGCCGGCAAGGTCTGCGCGGTGCCGTTTGGGCTGTAGGAGCGAGCTCTGCTCGCGAACAGTCCGAGCGCCATCCTTCGCGAGCAAGCTCGCTCCTACACGAGTTCGGTCCAGACGTGGTTTTCCCAGGTTCAAATAGGAGTTGGCTGTGGGCCCCGTCCTTGAGCTAGCCTTCGCAGGCCAGCCGCCACAGGACCCGCCGTTGAATATCGATACCCGCATCAAATTCCGCCACCTGCTGTGCTTCCTCGAAGTGGCGCGCCAGGGCAGCCTGGCCCGCGCCGCGGATCAGTTGGCGGTGAGCCAGCCGGCCATCTCCAAGACCCTCAAGGAGCTGGAGGAAGTGCTCGATGCCAGCCTGTTCGAGCGCAGCAAGAGCGGCGTCAGCCTGACCGAGGCCGGCCTGGCCTTCATGCGCTATGCCGGCCCCTGCGTCCAGGCCCTGCGCGACGGGGTCAACAGCTTGCGCGAAGGCGAGTACGCTGCCGGCACCGTGCGGCTCGGCGTGCTCTCGACCGTGGAAGGCCTGCTGGTGCCGGAAATGGTGCGGCGGCTGCATCAGCAGCATCCCTCGCTGGTGGTCAGCGTGCTGACCGGGCCCGGTGCCTACCTGCTGTCGCAATTGCGGGTGGGCGAGCTGGACCTGGTGGTCGGGCGCATGACCGACAACCCGGAAATTCACGGCCTGACCTTCGAGCACCTGTACAGCGAATCCATGACCCTGGTGGTCCGTGCCGGCCATCCGCTGCTGGAGGAGGGCGCTGATCGCCGCTCCCTGGATGGCTTCCCCCTGGTGCTGCCGCTGGCTGGCACCACCATTCGCAAGCATGCCGACGGATTCTTTGTGCAGAGCGGCATCAGCCCGCCGCGCCAACGCTTGGAAACCCTTTCCCTGGCCCTGAGCCGGCGCTACGTGCAGAGCGGCGATGCAGTCTGGATCGCCCCCCTGGACGCGGTGCGCCTGGACCTGGCCGCCGGCGAACTGGTGGAACTGGACCTGGGCTTCAAGGAACCCGGCGGTTCGGTGGGGATCTGCAGTAATGCGTCGCTGCCGCTTTCCCTGGCGGCGCAATGGGCGGTGGAGACCCTGCGCGAGGCAGCGCTGGACTATCGCGAGGGGCGTCTTACATAACCATACGGTTATGGATGGTCGGCAGGATTTCAATTTTCTGCCAGCCTCTGTTGGATGAGACTGCGCGTCACGGCCGAATGCCTTATGTATCGATTGGCCGCCCGACAACTCCAATAAGAGGAAACCGTGATGTCCGATGCGGAAAACAGCCGCTTCGTCATTCGTGACCGAAACTGGCACCCCAAGGCCCTGACCCCCGACTACAAGACGTCCATTGCCCGTTCCCCGCGCCAGGCGCTGGTGAGCATTCCGCAGTCCGTCTCCGAGACCAGCGGCCCCGATTTCTCCCACCTGAAGATGGGCGAGCACGACAACGACCTGCTGCTCAACTTCAACAACGGCGGGCTGCCCATCGGCGAGCGCATCATCGTTTCCGGGCGGGTGGTCGACCAGTACGGCAAGCCGGTTCCTCACACCCTGGTCGAGATGTGGCAGGCAAACGCTGGCGGCCGCTATCGCCACAAGAACGACCGTTACCTGGCTCCGCTCGACCCGAACTTCGGTGGCGTCGGCCGTGCGCTGACCGACCGCGACGGCTACTACCAATTCCGCACCATCAAGCCGGGCCCGTACCCGTGGCGCAACGGCCCGAACGACTGGCGCCCGGCGCACATCCACTTCTCCATCAGCGGGCCGTCGATCTCCACCCGCCTGATCACTCAGCTGTATTTCGAAGGTGACCCGCTCATTCCGATGTGCCCCATCGTCAAGAGCATCGCCAACCCCGACGCGGTTCAGACGCTGATCGCCAAGCTCGACATGAGCAACGCCAATCCCATGGATTGCCTGGCGTACCGCTTCGACATCGTTCTGCGCGGCCAGCGCAAGACCCACTTCGAAAACCGCTGAGGAGATACGCGCATGCCTATCGAACTGCTGCCGGAAACCCCCTCGCAGACCGCCGGCCCCTACGTGCACATCGGCCTGGCCCTGGAAGCGGCCGGCAACCCGACCCGCGACCAGGAAATCTGGAACCAGATGGCCAAGGCCGACGCCCCCGGCCAGCACATCCTGCTGCTGGGCAATGTCTATGACGGCAATGGCCACCTGGTGCGCGACTCCTTCCTGGAGTTCTGGCAGGCCAACCACGAAGGTGTCTACGACACTGCCTTCGACCTGGAAAAGCCGTTCAACAGCTTCGGCCGTACTGCCACCACTTTCGATGCCGGCGAGTGGACCCTGCACACCATCAAGCCGGGCGTGGTGAAGAACGCCGCCGGTGTGCCCATGGCGCCGCACATCAACGTGTCGCTGTTCGCCCGTGGCATCAACATCCACCTGCAGACCCGCATTTACTTCGACGACGAAGCCAGCGCCAACGCCGTCGATCCGGTGCTGAACCTGATCGAGCAACCACAACGCCGCGAAACCCTGGTGGCTCGACGCTGCGAAGTGGACGGCAAACTGGCCTATCGTTTCGACATCCGTATCCAGGGAGAAGGGGAAACGGTGTTCTTTGACTTCTAGAGAGCGGGAGCCCGCATTCGATGCGCCGGCCGAAACGGTCGGCCAGCGCATCGAACGTCATTTCGACGCACTGCTGGAGGCCCGGGGCTACCGGGCCGACGCGGCGCAACGCACAGCCATTACCCATCTCGGGCAATGGCTGGAGTCGTTCATGGCCGGGAAAAAGGGCTGGTTGCGGCGTCCCGTCGCCGGCCTGTACCTCTGGGGCGGAGTAGGGCGCGGCAAGAGCTTCGTGATGGACGCCTTCTTTGCCGCCGCACCGCTGTCGGCGAAACGCCGCGTGCACTTCCATGCGTTCCTCCAGGAGTTGCAGGAACGCATGGTGGCCTTTGCCGGCCAGCCCGATCCGCTGGCACTGGCGGCCAGGGCGTTGGCAGTGGATACGCGACTGCTCTGCTTCGACGAGTTCCACGTCCACGACATCGGCGACGCTGTGCTCCTCGGGCGGCTGCTCAAGGTGCTGGTGGAGGAGGGCGTGGGCATGGTCTGCACTTCCAACTACGACCCCGACGGCCTCTGCCCGAACCCGCTGTACCGCGAACGCTTCCAGCCGGCCATCGCCTTGATCGAAAAACGCTTCGACGTGCTCAACCTCGACGGCGGCGAAGACTACCGCCTGCGGCGCGGAGAACTCGAAGCCTGGGGTACCTATTGCTGGCCGCTTTCAGCCACCGATGCGGCCTGGATCGAACATCAGCTGGGGTTGAGCGCAGCGGCCGAACGGGATGTGGTGGTGGCGGTCAACCACCATCCGCTGCGGTTGCGCGCCATGGATACCGAACGCGCCTGGCTGGATTTCGACGAGCTGTGCCGGCGCCCCCATTCCAGCGCCGATTTCCTCTGGCTGAGCAGGCGCTTTCTGCATCTCGCCATCAGCGGCGTGCCCTGCCTCGGTGAGGAAGCCATCGATGTGCAACAGCGCTTCGTCAACCTGATCGACATCGCCTACGACGCGGGAATCCAACTCCTGCTGGCCAGCGAAGCCAGCCTGGACGACCTGTGCCGGGGCAATCCCCATATGGACTTTTCCCGTACCCGCAGCCGGTTGCAGCAATTGAAACCGGTTCAGCCTGGGGAAAGGAGCCGCTGACCGCAGAGCCTCCAATGCTTCAGATACTTGGCATTACCGCGCCCATCTTCATCCTGATCGGCATCGGCTACCTGTCCGCCCGCGGGCGGCTGGTCAGTCCGGAGCAGGTGCTGGGCATGGGCAAATTCGTCATCACCTTCGCCTTGCCGGCCCTGGTCATACGCGCACTGTTGGAAAAACCGCTGGACGAGGTGTTCGACGCCACCTACCTGCTGGCGTACGGCATCGGGTCCCAGCTGGTGTTCTGGGGCGGTTTCCTGTTCTCCCGGATGGTGCGCAAGGACAGCCTCAGCGGCAGCGCGCTGGCGGGCCTTGGCATGTCGGTGTCGAACAGCGGCTTCATCGGTTATCCCATCGTGGCCATGGTCCTCGGCTCGCCGGCAGCGGTGGCACTCGCCCTCGGCATGCTGGTGGAGAACCTGCTGATGATTCCGCTGGCGCTGGCCCTGGCCGAAATGGGGCGGCAGAACGGCAGCGGATTGCGCGCGGCCCTGCTGGATACCTTCCTGCGCCTGCTGCGCAATCCGGTGATCATCTCCATCAGCATCGGCCTGGGATTGGCCCTGCTCGGCGTCCGCCTGCCCAGCGTGCCGGCCAAGGTGGTGGAGATGCTAGCGACGGCCTCGGCGCCGGTCGCGCTCTTCGTCATCGGCGCCAGCCTCAACGGATTGCGAGCCGGTGGCCTGGTCAAGGACGTGTCCCAGCTCAGCCTCGGCAAGCTGATCCTGCACCCGCTGGCGGTCATGCTCAGCTTCCAGTTGCTGCCCCCGGTCGACCCGGCATTGCGAGTCGCGGGCGTGCTCTTCGCTTGCTCGCCGATGATGAGCATCTACCCGATCCTCGGTCAGCGCTTCGGACTCGAAGGTCGCTGCGCCGCGGCGCTGGTGGTCTGCACCGTGCTGGCGTTCGTCAGCATCAGCTTGTTCATCGGATTGCTGACCTGAGGCGCGGGCTGCTTTCTGTAGGCGCGATTTCAATCGCCAAGCAAGCCGCAGGTCTGCCCTTCAGATGCTCTGGGGCGGCTTCGCCACCCCTGGCGAATGAATTCGCCCCCACAGGTGGAGCGCTGCGCTGACTATCCTCTCTAGATCATCCGCACGAGCGTGCGGCCACCCTGGCAAGAGGAGGCAGCGATGAGCAAGCGATTGAGCGAGGAAGGCATGGACCTGCTGTTCCGCCAGGCACGTACCTACAGTGCCTGGCTGGAGAAACCGGTGAGCGACGATACGTTGCGCGAACTGTATGACCTCATGAAGTGGGGCCCCACCAGCGCCAACTGCTGTCCAGCGCGGATCCTTTTTCTGCGCACGCCCGAGGCCAAACAGCGCCTGTTACCCGCACTGGCGCCGGGCAACATCGACAAGACCATGGCGGCTCCGGTCACCGCTATCGTTGCCTACGACCTGAAGTTCTATGAGCAGCTGCCCACGCTCTTCCCGCACACCGATGCGCGTGCCTGGTTCGCCAACACGCCAGAACTGGCGGGGCTTACTGCGCGGCGCAACAGCTCCTTGCAGGGGGCCTATTTCATGCTGGCGGCGCGGGCGGTGGGGCTGGACTGCGGGCCGATGTCGGGGTTCGACAATGCCCTGGTCGACCACGAATTCTTCCCCGCCGACGGGCGCGCGGATGCCTTCCAGCTGGAGCACTTCCCGGATAGCCAGGTGAAGTCCAGCTTCCTCGTCAACCTGGGTTATGGCGATCCGTCGAAGCTGCACGCGCGCGGACCGCGCCTGGACTTCGACGAGGTGTGCAAGCTGCTGTAGGGCGCGGGTCCCAGAAATTGTGGGGGCGATTTCAATCGCTAAGCAGGCCGCAGGTCTGCCCTTCGGAATTGAAGGGGGCCAGCTGTGCGGCCCTTGGCGAATGAATTCGCCCCCACATGGCACGCCGGGGTGTTGACGTTTGCCGCGGTGGGGGGGAATCCGGCTGCGCCTCTTGAGCGGAGCCGTTGCCGGGCGCCGAGGTACCTGATCAAACCGGGGCGCTGGTTGGCGGCGGCAAAAGTAAGAGTCGAAGGCATCCGGGTCAATTGCGATTATCGAACTTTGGTTCGATAATCGGCCGACTTGCCGCGACCACGATCCACCAAGGACAAGAAGAATGACCGAAGAACTGCGTGCCCCTCTGCCGCCACTGGCTCCCCCGATCATTGCCTCGCCGGCCAAGCGCATCGAAGCCTTCACCGGCGATCCCAACTTCATGACTTCACTGGCTCGCGGCCTGGCGGTGATCCATGCGTTCCAGGAGCGCAAGCGCCACCTGACCATCGCCCAGATCAGCCATCGCACCGAGATTCCCCGCGCAGCCGTGCGTCGTTGCCTGCACACCCTGATGAAGCTGGGCTACGTCACCACCGACGGCCGCACCTACTCGCTGCTGCCGAAAGTCCTGACCCTCGGCCACGCCTACCTGTCGTCGACGCCGCTGGCGGTCACCGCCCAGCCGATCCTCGACCGCCTCAGCGACCAGCTCCACGAAGCCTGCTCCATGGCCACCCTGGAAGGCGACGAGATTCTCTACATCGCCCGTTCGGCCACGCCCAATCGGCTGATCTCGGTGGACCTGAGCGTCGGCAGCCGGCTGCCGGCCTATTGCACGTCCATGGGCCGCATCCTCCTGGCCGCCCTGGATGACGCCGCGCTGGACGACTACCTCGAACATGCCGACCTGCAGGTGAAGACGAGCCGCACCGTGCACACCGTCGACGGGCTGCGCGCCAGCATCGCGGAAATCCGCCGCCAGGGCTGGGTGATCATCGACCAGGAACTGGAGATGGGTCTGCGCTCGGTGGCGGTTCCGGTACGCGATTCCGCTGGCCAGGTGCTCGCTGCGCTGAACGTTGGCACCCACGTTGGTCGCGTCAGCCGCCAGGAGCTGGAGACACGCTTCCTTCCTGCGCTGCTCGAGGCGAGCAAGGACCTGAGTACGCGGTTGTTCCATTGAACGGGCGGTGACGCTTTTCCTGTGGGGGCGAATTCATTCGCTATGCAGGCCGCAGGCCTGCCTTGAGGCGTTCTTCGGGGCAGCTGCGCTGCCCTTAGCGAATGAATTCGCCCCCACAGAAGAGCAGCAAGGGCAATGCCTGCAGGATGCGTTCGATATTCGAACGCTTTGCCGATTATCGAATTGAACCACCAGGCCGCTCTTCGTATGGTCTGCACAGCCGCGCCACCAGCCAGCGCGGCCAATAACAACAATGAGAGTCCGATCCGGTGACACCAGAAGCACCGGGCACGCCCTCATTCCTGTCCAGTCCGAGTCTTCCCCGTCAGAGACCGCAGAGAACGGTCCGCATGCGGAGGAGGGCCAATAGCAGGAATTCTTGCATGACCAGCCCAGCCCACCTGCCCGCCACGGGCACGCTCGACGTTCAATCCTTCATCAACGCCCAGCCGCTATCCGCCTACCAATGGCGCATCGTGTTGCTGTGTTTCCTCATCGTGTTCCTCGACGGCCTGGATACCGCCGCCATGGGCTTCATCGCCCCGGCGCTGACCCAGGACTGGGGCATCGACCGTGCCAGCCTCGGCCCGGTGATGAGCGCCGCGCTCATCGGCATGGTCTTCGGCGCCCTCGGCTCGGGTCCCATGGCCGACCGCTTCGGGCGCAAGGTGGTGCTGGTGACAGCGGTGTTCCTGTTCGGGCTGTTCAGCCTGATCTCCGCGTTCAGCGCCAACCTCGAACAACTTCTGATTCTCCGCTTCCTCACTGGCCTCGGCCTGGGCGCCGCCATGCCCAACGCCACGACGCTGCTCTCCGAATACACCCCCGAACGCCTCAAGTCGCTGCTGGTCACCAGCATGTTCTGTGGCTTCAACCTCGGCATGGCCTCCGGTGGTTTCGTTTCCGCCTCGATGATCCCGGCTTTCGGTTGGCACAGCTTGCTGCTGCTGGGCGGTATCCTGCCGCTGATCCTCGCCGTGGTGCTGCTGGTCTGGCTGCCGGAATCGGCGCGCTTCCTGGTGGTACGCAACAAGGGCGCGGACAAAGTGCGCAAGGCGCTGGCACCCATATCGCCTGCTGAAGTGGCGACCGCCAGCGGCTTCAGCGTGCCGGAACAGAAGACCGTGCAGAGCCGCAACGTCTTCAAGGTGATCTTCTCCGGCACTTACAGCGCCGGCACTCTGTTGCTCTGGCTGACTTATTTCATGGGCCTGGTGATCGTTTACCTGCTCACCAGCTGGCTGCCCACCCTGATGCGCGACAGTGGCGCGAGCATGGAACAGGCCGCTTTCATCGGCGCGCTGTTCCAGTTCGGTGGTGTGCTCAGCGCCGTTGGCGTGGGCTGGGCCATGGACCGTTTCAACCCGCACAAGGTGATCGGCGCGTTCTACCTGATGGCCGGTGTCTTCGCCTATTTCGTGGGGCAGAGCCTGGGTGAAGTGACCCTGCTGGCCACCCTGGTCCTGCTGGCCGGCATGTGCGTCAACGGCGCGCAATCGGCCATGCCGTCCCTGGCGGCGCGTTTCTACCCGACCCAGGGTCGCGCCACCGGTGTGTCCTGGATGCTTGGTATCGGCCGCTTCGGCGCCATCCTGGGTGCCTGGATCGGTGCGACCCTGTTGGGCCTGGGCTGGAACTTCGAACAAGTGTTGACCGCGTTGGTGGTGCCTGCCGCCATCGCTACTACAGCGGTGATCATCAAGGGGCTGGTAAGTCACGCCGACGCGACTTGAGTCGGCTCGCGACCGGTTGTTACAACCGGTCGCACTTACTTACAACCGTTTATCCCTGGCCACAGCACGTAGGAAAAGCCTCACATAGAATCGCGTAATGATGATCGCGGGCGCTTGCCAACCGGCATGACGCTCGCGACTTACAACAACTAGAACGAGTGCCTGTGATGGATAGTCGCCTGCTGAGTGAACGCAGTAAGGTGTTCGAGCGTGCGGACCCCTATGCCGTGTCCGGATATGTGAACCAGCATGTCGGGTCGCACTGCATTCGCCTGCCCGCCGCAGGCCATCCCGAGGCCAGCCTCAACCACCGCAAGTTCGCCAACCTCGACCTCTGCCGCATTAGCTACGGCGGCGCCGTGCGCGTCACCTCACCGGCGCTGGAAACCATCTACCACCTGCAGATTCTCCTCAGCGGCCATTGCCTCTGGCGCGGCCACAAGCAGGAGCACTACCTGGCCCCCGGCGAGCTGCTGTTGATCAACCCCGATGACCCGGTGGACCTGACCTACTCGGATGACTGCGAGAAGTTCATCCTGAAGATGCCCACCAGCCTGCTGGAAGGCGTCTGCGATGAGCAGCGCTGGCAACGGCCGAGCCCCGGCGTGCGTTTCCTGCAGAACAACTATCAGCTCGGCGAGCTGGAAGGCTTCGTCAACCTGCTGGCGATGGTCTGCCAGGAAGCGGAAGCCAGCGACCAGTTGCCGAGGGTGCAGGAACACTACGCGCAGATCGTCGCGAGCAAGATGCTCAGCCTGATGAAGACCAACGTCAGTCGCGAGAGCCTGGGTTGCCAGGAAGCTTCGTTCGACCGCATCCTGGCCTACATCGAGCACAACCTGAAACAGGACATCAGCAGCGAATTCCTGGCTCGCCAGGCCAGCATGAGCCTTCGCTCCCTCTACGCGCTGTTCGAGCGCCACCTGGGCACCACGCCCAAGCACTACATCCGCCAGAAGAAGCTGGAGCGCATCCGCGCCTGCCTGGCCGACCCCAGCTGCAACGTCCGCAACGTCACCGAACTGGCGCTGGATTACGGCTTCCTGCACCTGGGGCGCTTCTCCGAAAGCTACAAGGGCCTGTTTGGCGAGCTGCCGTCGGACACCTTGAAGCGGCGGGGACTGTAGCCGCTCCTGCTTTTCTGTGGGGGCGAATTCATTCGCTATGCAGACCGCAGGTCTGCCCTGAGACCTTGATGGGGGCAGCTGCGCTGCCCTCAGCGAATGAATTCGCCCCCACAAGCTGCGCTCGTACAAACCTTTCCTGACATCCACCACCGCTTTGCAAAAAACGGATAGCGATCTGCACAAAGCGGATATTGCCGTTTGCCCCGCATCCCTAACCTGACCTGGCCTGAACAATAACAACGGAGGCCCTGGCCATGTCCCTGGGATTCGATTTCCTGCACTCGCTGCTTGAGGATGACAAAGAGAAGGGCGTCTACCGCTGCAAGCGGGAGATGTTCACCGACCCGCGCCTGTTCGAACTCGAGATGAAGCACATCTTCGAGGGCAACTGGATCTATCTCGCCCACGAGAGCCAGATTCCCGAGAAGAACGACTACCTCACCCTCAACATGGGGCGCCAGCCGATCTTCATCGCGCGCAACAAGGACGGGGTACTCAACGCTTTCCTGAACGCTTGCAGCCATCGCGGCGCGCAGCTGTGCCGGCACAAGAGCGGCAACCGTTCCTCCTATACCTGCCCGTTCCATGGCTGGACCTTCAACAACTCCGGCAAGCTGCTGAAGGTGAAGGACCCGGCTGAAGCCGGCTATCCCTCCAGCTTCAACTGCGAAGGCTCCCACGACCTGACGAAAGTGGCTCGCTTCGAATCCTATCGCGGCTTCCTCTTCGGCAGCCTTAATGCCGACGTGAAGCCCCTGGTCGAGCATCTGGGCGAGTCCGCCAAGATCATCGACATGATCGTCGACCAGTCCCCCGAGGGCCTGGAAGTCCTGCGTGGCTCCTCCAGCTACATCTACGAAGGCAACTGGAAACTGACCGCCGAGAACGGCGCCGACGGCTACCACGTGAGCTCCGTGCACTGGAACTACGCTGCCACCCAGAACCAGCGCAAGCAGCGCGAGGCGGGTGAAGAGATCAAGACCATGAGCGCCGGCAGCTGGGCCAAGAACGGCGGCGGCTTCTACTCCTTCGATCACGGTCACCTGCTGCTCTGGACCCGCTGGGCCAACCCGGAAGACCGTCCGCTCTACGAGCGCCGCGACGAACTCGCCCAGGATTTCGGCAAGGCCCGCGCCGACTGGATGATCGAGAACTCGCGCAACCTCTGCCTGTACCCGAACGTCTACCTGATGGACCAGTTCAGCTCGCAGATCCGCATCGCCCGGCCGATCTCCGTCAACCAGACCGAAATCACCATCTACTGCATCGCGCCGAAAGGCGAGAGCGCCGATGCCCGCGCCAAGCGCATCCGCCAGTACGAAGACTTCTTCAACGTCAGCGGCATGGCCACTCCGGACGACCTGGAAGAATTCCGCTCCTGCCAACTGGGCTACCAGGGCAGCCGTGGCTGGAACGACATGTCCCGTGGTGCCGAGCACTGGGTCGAAGGCGCTGATGCCGCTGCCCAGGAAATCGACCTGCACCCGCTGCTCTCCGGCGTGCGCACCGAAGACGAAGGCCTGTTCGTGCTGCAACACAAGTACTGGCAGGAAACCATGCTCAAGGCCGCCGCGGCCGAGCAGCAACTGATCCCCGTGGAGGCCGTGCAATGAGCATCTCTTACGACGCCGTGCGCGACTTCCTCTACCGCGAAGCGCGCTACCTGGACGACAAGGACTGGGACAACTGGCTGGAGCTGTACGCCAGCGACGCCAGTTTCTGGATGCCGTCCTGGGACGACCGCGACGAGCTGACCGAAGACCCGCAGACTGAAATCTCGCTGATCTGGTACGGCAATCGTGGTGGCCTGGAAGACCGCGTCTTCCGCATCAAGACCGACCGCTCCAGCGCGACCATGCCGGACACCCGTACCTCCCACAACATCAGCAACATCGAGATCCTCGACGTGGCCGATGGAAAGTGCGAGGTGCGCTTCAACTGGCACACCCTGAGCTACCGCTACAAGACCGTGGACAGCTACTTCGGCACCAGCTTCTACACCCTGGACGTGCGTGGCGAGAGCCCGCTGATCAAGGCGAAGAAGGTGGTCTTGAAAAACGATTACGTACGTCAGGTCATCGACGTCTACCACATCTAGGGTGCCTGCCATGACTCACAAGATCGCACTGACTTTCGAAGACGGCGTTACGCGTTTCATCGACGCCACCCCCAGCGAAACCGTGGCCGATGCGGCCTATCGCCAGGGCATCAACATCCCGCTGGACTGCCGTGACGGCGCCTGTGGCACCTGCAAGTGCTTCGCCGAGGCCGGCCGCTACGACCTGGGCCAGGACTACATCGAAGACGCACTGAGCGAAGACGAAGCCGCCCAGGGTTATGTGCTCACCTGCCAGATGCGCGCCGAGAGCGACTGCGTGGTGCGTGTGCCGGCGTCCTCCGATGTCTGCAAGACCCAGCAGGCCAGTTTCGAGGCCAGCATCAGCGCCGTGCGCCAGCTGTCCGACAGCACCATCGCGCTGTCCATCAAGGGCGAGTCCCTGAGCAAGCTGGCCTTCCTGCCGGGCCAGTACGTGAACCTGAAAGTGCCGGGCAGCGAGCAGACCCGTGCCTATTCCTTCAGCTCCCTGCAGAAGGATGGTGAGGTCAGCTTCCTGATCCGCAATGTGCCCGGCGGCCTGATGAGCAGCTTCCTCACCGGCTTGGCGAAGGCGGGTGACAGCATGTCCCTGGCCGGCCCGCTCGGCAGCTTCTACCTGCGCGATATCCGCCGACCGCTGCTGTTGCTGGCTGGCGGCACTGGACTGGCGCCCTTCACCGCGATGCTGGAAAAGATCGCGGAAGAAGGCAGCGAGCACTCGCTGCACCTGATCTACGGCGTGACCCACGACCATGACCTGGTGGAGATGGACAAGCTGGAAGCCTTCGCCGCGCGCATCCCCAACTTCACCTACAGCGCCTGCGTGGCCAACGCTGAAAGCAGCTACCCGCAGAAGGGCTACGTGACCCAGCACATCGCGCCGAATCACCTGAACGACGGCGACGTGGATGTCTATCTGTGCGGCCCGCCACCCATGGTCGAGGCGGTCAGCCAGTACATCCGCGAGCAGGGCATCTCGCCCGCGAACTTCTACTACGAGAAGTTCGCCGCCAGCGCGGCCTGACCCCGCGCGATTTTCTGTAGGAGCGAGCTTGCTCGCGAAGGATCCGAGTGTGGCCATTCGCGAGCAAGCTCGCTCCTATGGGCATTGCGATGTCACGAGCCATTTCAAGGGGCTGTCATGAACAAGAGATTCCAAGACAAGGTCGCGCTGGTCACCGGCGCGGCGCAGGGTATCGGCCGCCGAGTGGTCGAGCGGCTGGTGGAGGAGGGCGCGCACGTCGTTGCCGTCGATCGTTCCGAGCTGGTGTTCGAGCTGCAAGACGAACTGGGCGCCGGCGCATCGATGCTGGCCCTGACCGCCGACCTCGAACAGTTCGCCGAGTGCCATCGCGTGGCTGCCGCCGCCGTGGAACGCTTCGGCCGGTTGGACATCCTGATCAATAACGTGGGTGGGACCATCTGGGCCAAGCCCTACGAGCACTACCAGGAACACGAGATCGAGGCCGAAGTGCGCCGCTCGCTGTTCCCCACCCTCTGGTGCTGCCACGCCGCGCTGCCCTACATGCTGGAGCAGGGCGCGGGCGCCATCGTCAACGTCTCGTCCATCGCCACGCGCAGCGTTAATCGTGTGCCGTACGGCGCGGCCAAGGGTGGCGTGAATGCGCTGACGGCGTGCCTCGCCTTCGAGAACGCTGAGCGGGGTATCCGCGTCAACGCCACCGCACCGGGCGGCACCGAAGCGCCGCCACGCCGGATTCCGCGCAACACCGCGCAGCAGAGCGAACAGGAAAAGGTCTGGTACCAGGAGATCGTCGACCAGACGATCGACAGCAGCCTGATGAAGCGCTACGGCAGCATCGACGAGCAGGTGGGGGCGATCCTCTTCCTCGCCTCCGACGAAGCCACCTACATCACCGGCGTCACCCTGCCGGTGGGCGGAGGTGACCTGGGTTGAACAGCCTGTGGGAACTGACCTGTGGGAGCGAATTTATTCGCGAATGAATTCGCTCCCACAAAGAAGTACTTACAGGGCACTACCGGACCGGCACCGTCACGCGCCCGTCCCTGCGGTTTCTACACAACAAAAACAAAAGAGACACATGCCATGCGAAAACTCGACGTACACGAGATCATCGATAACGCGCGCTTCACGCCCTTCCACTGGATGGTGATGTGCTGGTGCGCACTGCTGCTCATCTTCGACGGCTATGACCTGTTCATCTACGGCGTGGTCCTGCCGGTACTGATGAAGGAATGGGGCCTGACCCCGCTGGAAGCCGGCGCCCTGGGCAGCTACGCGCTGTTCGGGATGATGTTCGGCGCGCTGTTCTTCGGCCCCCTGGCCGACAAGATCGGCCGCAAGAAAGGCATCGCCATCTGCTTCGTGCTCTTCTCCGGTTTCACCGTCCTCAACGGCTTCACCAGCACCCCCACCGAGTTCGGTATCTGCCGATTCATGGCGGGCCTGGGCATCGGCGGGCTGATGCCCAACGTGGTGGCGCTGATGAACGAGTACGCGCCGAAAAAACTGCGCAGCACCCTGGTCGCCATCATGTTCAGCGGCTATTCGCTGGGCGGCATGCTGTCCGCTGGTGTGGGTATCTACATGCTGCCGCGCTTCGGTTGGGAGGCCATGTTCTTCGCGGCCGCCGTGCCGCTGCTGATGCTGCCGCTGATCCTCTGGTACCTGCCGGAGTCCGTCGGCTTCCTGCTGCGCCAAGGCCGTGTCGAGCAGGCCCGCGCGATCCTCAAACGCGTCAACCCGGAACTGGAACTGCGTGACGACGATCACCTGGAACTCACCGAAGCGAAGAAGCAGGGCGCCCCGGTGCTGGAACTGTTCCGCGAAGGCCGTGCGCTGCGCACCGTGATGATCTGGGTGGCGTTCTTCTGCTGCCTGCTGATGGTCTACGCCCTGAGCTCCTGGCTGCCGAAGCTGATGGCCAACGCCGGCTACAGCCTGGGTTCCAGTCTGTCGTTCCTGCTCGCCCTGAACTTCGGCGGCATGTTCGGCGCCATTGCTGGCGGCTTCCTCGGTGACCGCTTCAACCTGCCGAAAGTGGTAGCGGCCTTCTTCATCGTCGCGGCTATCTCCATCAGCCTGCTGGGCTTCAAGAGCCCGACTCCGGTGCTCTACCTGCTGATCGGCATCGCCGGCGCCACCACCATCGGCACGCAGATCCTTCTGTACGCCACCGCTGCGCAGTTCTACGGCCTGGCCATTCGTTCCACCGGCCTCGGCTGGGCCTCGGGCATCGGCCGCAACGGTGCCATCGTCGGCCCGCTGCTCGGTGGCGCGCTGCTGGGCATCAACCTGCCGCTGCAACTGAACTTCATGGCCTTCGCCATCCCCGGCGCCATCGCCGCCCTGGCCATGTGCTTCGTCCACCTGCAGCAATCCCGGGTTACCCCGCTGGCAGCCGCTGCGCAGGGTTGAACCTGACCACGAGTCGCACCACTGGCCAGGAGGCAGCATGCGCACGTTGTTCAAGGACTGTTCATTGTCCGCCGTGGTGGCGGGGTTCATCGCCACCATGATTTCCTACGCCGGCCCCCTGGTGATTGTGTTCCAGGCGGCCGAGAGCGGTGGCATGCCGGCCGAACTGCTGTCCTCCTGGGTGTGGGCGATCTCCATCGGTAGCGGGGTGCTGGGGATCGTCCTCAGCCTGCGCTACCGGGTACCGGTGATCATCGCCTGGTCGGCGCCGGGCTCGGCACTGCTGGTGTCGATGTTGCCGGGCATCAGCGCCGCCGAGGCGGTGGGGGCCTATGTGATGGCCAACGCCATCATCCTGCTGGTGGGTCTATCTGGCGCCTTCGACCGCATCGTCGGCAAGCTGCCGGCGACCATCTCGGCGGCAATGCTGGCGGGCATCCTGTTCAGCTTCGGCACCCGACTGTTCACCTCCCTCAAGGACGAACCGCTGATGGTGATGGCGATGTTCATCACCTACCTGCTGGTGCGGCGCCTGTCGCCGCGATACGCGGTGATGGCCGTGCTGCTGGTGGGTTGCAGCATCGCCGCCGGTAGCGGCCAGCTCAACACTGCGGCCCTGGTGATCGGCTTCGCCACCCCGGAATGGGTGACGCCGGCATTCAGTTGGCACGGGCTGTTCAACATCGCGTTGCCGCTGGTAATGGTGGCGCTGACCGGCCAGTTCGTACCGGGCGTGGCCGTGCTGCGCCATGCCGGTTACCCAACCCCGGCGAGCCCGATCATCTCCGCCAGCGGACTGGGCAGCCTGCTGCTGGCGCCCTTCGGTTGCCACGGCCTGACGCTCGCCGCTATCACGGCGGCCATCTGCACCGGTCGAGAAGCCCACGAAGACCCGGCCCGGCGCTACGTCTCCGGCGTCGTCGGTGGGGTGTTCTACCTGTTGCTGGGCATCTTCGGCGCAACCCTGGTATCGATCTTCACCGCGCTGCCCAAGGAACTGATCGCGGCGCTGGCGGGCCTGGCTCTGTTCGGTGCCATTGCTGGCGCGCTGGCAGGCTCCATGGCTGTGCCCGAGGACCGCGAGGCGGCCCTGATCACCTTCCTGGTCACGGCGTCGGGGATGTCCTTCCTCGGTCTGTCGGCGGCGTTCTGGGGGCTGATCTTCGGCATCTTCGCCCATCTGCTGCTGACGGCGCGTCGTGCACCCAAAGTTGCACCGGAACGGGAGGAGGTGCTCGAACCCAATCCCTGACCTGACCCGGTGATGGAACCACTGCGGGAGCTGTCCGCAGCCATTGCCACACCTTCCCCGACTTGCGTGCATGGCCCCGAAAGAGGGTCGACGGGGAAGTTTTGTCCCAATAAAAACAAGAGCGACGAAATGACCAACACCACGAGCAAGCTTTCCGTAATGCTTTGCGCCGGCGTAAGCGCTGGCTTCGCCCAGGCCGCTGAGTCCGGTTTCATCAAGGACTCCACCGCGACCTTGCAGGCGCGCAACTACTACTTCAGCCGTGACTATTCCGACATCGTCGGCGCCAACCAGCAGTCCAAGGCCGAAGAGTGGGCCCAGGGCTTCATCCTCAACTTCAAGTCCGGCTACACACCCGGCCCGGTGGGCTTCGGCCTCGACGCCATCGGTACCCTCGGCATCAAGCTCGACAGCAGCCCCGACCGGGTCAACACCGGCCTGCTGCCAGTGAAGGAAGATGGCAGGGCTGCCGACGATTACAGCCGCCTGGGCGTGGCTGGAAAGATGCGCTTCTCAAAGACCGAGCTGAAAGTCGGCGAATTGCAACCCAACCTGCCGGTGCTGGTATTCAGTGATATCCGCCTGCTGCCGCCCAGCTACCAGGGCGCGAGCATCACCTCCAACGAGATCGCCGGCCTGACTGTGCAGGGCGGCCACCTCAACAGCACCAGCCTGCGTAACGAGGCGGGAGACGACAAGATGCAGGCCATGCTCGGCCACGTGCCGCAGCGCCAGGCCTCCAGCGATGCGTTCAACTACGCCGGCGCCGACTACGCCTTCAATGCGAACCGCACCACACTCAGCGCCTGGTATGCGCAGCTGGAAGACATCTACGACCAGCGCTTCTTCGGCCTCAAGCACAGTGAGCCGATGGGCAATTGGGTGCTGGGCGCCAACATCGGCTACTTCGACTCCAGCGAAGACGGCAAGAAGCTCATCGGCGAGATCGACAACCAGGCCTTCTTCTCGCTGCTGTCGGCCAAGCGTGGCGGGCATACCTTCTACATCGGCTACCAGGCCATATACGGCGACAGTTCCTTCCCGCGTGTATTCGCCAACGTCAGCCCGCTGGGTAACGAAGTGCCGACCTACGAGTTCGCCTTCGCCGATGAGCGCTCGTGGCAGGCGCGTTACGACTACGACTTCGCCGCCCTCGGCATCCCCGGCCTGGTGGCCAGCACCCGCTACATCACCGGCGACAACGTGGACACCGGCCAGGGCTTCGAGGGCAAGGACCGCGAGCGCGACCTGGACATCAGCTACGTCGTCCAGAGCGGCAGCCTCAAGGGGCTCGGCGTGCGCGTACGCAACGTCACCGCGCGCTCCAACTACCGCACCGATATCGACGAGAACAGGCTGATCCTGAGCTACACCTGGACGCTGTTCTGAGGTCGAGTGCCGCTGCCTGACATGGGCACGACCTGCTTTTCCCTGTGGGGGCGATTTCAATCGCCAAGCGAGCCGGAGGCCCGCCACGTTCAGGCCCAGTTGGGGCAGCTGCGCTGCCCTTGGCGAATGAATTCGCCCCTACAGGATCTTGTATTCCGCGATGCAGAAGGAGTGTTCATCCATGCCCCGCAAACCCCTCGCCGCACTGTTGCTAATCAGCGGCGGCGTGCTTTGCCTGATTGCCTTCCTGATGGCCAGCGGATGGCTGCTGGCCGTGGCGCTGACGCTGATCGCTACCGCCGGACTGCTGTATCACTTCCAGCCGCCAGTGGTGGTCGAAGTGCGTGTGGAGGTGCCGGTCGAGCCGGTCGCCCAGGTCATCACCGCTGCTGCGCCGGAGCCAATTCGCATCCGCTCCAATACACACCTGCAAGGGCCACTGGCCGAGTTGCTCGATGCCATCCGTCATTGCGAGGCAGACATGCAGTACGCCAACTCGCTGGCGCGCGCGGCCGGGGAAAAGGTCCAGCTGGGTGCGGAGAGCATGCAGGCCACTGCCGGCGCCATCGGTGAGCTGGACGCCTACATGTCGCATATCGGTCAGGTATTCAACGAGCTGGGCAGCCAGTCCATGCGCATCGGTGCGATTGTCGGCAGCATTCAGGACATCGCAAAACAGACCAACTTGCTGGCGCTCAATGCCGCCATCGAGGCGGCACGGGCGGGCAGCCACGGGCGCGGTTTCGCCGTGGTGGCCGACGAGGTGCGCAACCTGTCGCTGCGCGCCAATGAATCCAGTGGGCAGATTCGTTTGATCGCCGAGGGCCTGCAAAAGGCCGCCCTTGATGCGAGGGCGGGCATGGAGCATGTCAGCGGTTCGACCCGCGCGGGTCTGGAGAAATCCGCCGCCGCCCTGCATGCCATGGGTGAGATGCGGGCGGGCGCAGCGGCGCGGGTGGAGATCGTCGAGCGGATCGTCCAGCGCCTCGCCGGTCAACGAGGGCTGGCACAGCGCATGGCGGGTTTGCTGGAAGAGGGCGCCTGACCGGTTACCGGCTCAGGCGTACTGGCCGGCGGCGTAGCCGGATGCCCAGGCCCACTGGAAGTTGAAACCGCCGAGGTGGCCGGTCACATCCAGCACTTCGCCGACGAAATACAGCCCCGGCGAGCGCTGTGATTCCAGGGTTTTCGAAGACACTTCGTCGGTGCTCACGCCGCCCAGGGTCACTTCGGCGGTGCGATAGCCCTCGGTGCCGGACGGGGTCAGTCGCCAGGCGGACAATTGCTCGGCAATCGCCGACAGCTCGGACGGGGTGTACTGCTTCATCGGCTTGGACTCGAACCACAGATCGGCGAGCAGGCCAGCAAGCTTCTTGGTGAACAGCTCGGCGAGCAGGGTCTTGAGTTCGCTGTTGGGGCGTTCCCGCTGCTGCTGCGCCAACCATTCGTTGGCGTCGTGATCGGGCAGCAGGTCGATTTCCAGGGTGTCGCCCGGATGCCAGTAGGAGGAAATCTGCAGCATGGCCGGGCCGCTGAGGCCACGGTGGGTGAACAGCAGGTTCTCGCGGAAGACCTGGCCGTTGCAGCTGACGCGGCAATCCACCGAAGTGCCGGAGAGCTCGGTGCACAGGTCCTTCAACTGGTCGGTGATGGTGAAGGGCACGAGTCCAGCGCGGGTCGGCAGCACTTCGTGGCCGAACTGGCGAGCCACCTGGTAGCCGAAACCGCTGGCACCCAGCGTCGGGATCGACAGGCCGCCACTGGCGATCACCAGCGATTCGCAGTGCATCATCCCGGCGCTGGTCTGCAACTGATAGCCGCTGTCGTGACGGGCGATCTCGATGATCGAGGTCTCCAGCATGATCTCCACGCCAGCGTCGTCGCACTCAGTCAGCAGCATGTTGAGGATGTCGCTGGACTTTCTGTCGCAGAACAGCTGGCCGAGTTTCTTCTCGTGGTACGGCACTTCGTGCTTGGCCACCAGACCGATGAAGTCCCACTGGGTGTAACGGGCCAGTGCCGACTTGCAGAAGTGCGGGTTGCGCGAGAGGAAGTTGGCCGGCTCGGTGTACATGTTGGTGAAGTTGCAGCGACCGCCGCCGGACATGAGGATTTTCTTCCCGGCCTTGTTCGCGTGGTCGAGCACGCGAACACGGCGCCCGCGCCCGGCCGCCGTTATCGCACACATCAGTCCGGCCGCGCCGGCGCCAATGATCACCACCTCAGTACTCGACACTGTCCACTCCGCTAATCGAAAACGGCGCGCATCTTACCCGAATGCCAGACGGGCCGCCGAACCTCCCGACGCAGTACGTTTCCCGAGAGCGACCAGCCCTCCGAAAAGAGGGGTAGAACACCGCGCTCGCAGGTTGGCGCCGAGTGCTGTGCATACACGGCGCCAACCTGCGAAGCCCGTGGCATCACGCGTTGACGTTCACCACCACGCGGCCGCGTACCTTGCCGTCCAGCAGGTCGCCGGCCACTGCAATAGCGTCACCCAGGCCGATCTCGCGCGTGATAGCGTCCAGCTGGGCGATATCCAGGTCGCGGGCCAGGCGGTCCCAGGCTTCGATGCGCTCGGCGCGCGGGCGGGTGACGCTGTTGATCCCCAGCAGGCTCACGCCACGCAGGATGAAAGGCGCCACGCTGGCGGGGAAGTCCATGCCCTGGGCCAGGCCACAGGCCGCCACGGCGCCGTCAGCACACAGGCCGGCGCAGACGTTGGCCAGGGTATGACTACCCACCGAGTCGATGGCGGCGACCCAACGTTCCTTGCCCAGCGGACGACCCGGCTCGGACAGCTCGCTGCGGTCGATGATCTCGGCGGCGCCCAGTCCCTTCAGGTAGTCCGCTTCACTGGTACGCCCGGTGGCTGCGACAACGCGGTAGCCCAGGCGGGCGAGCAGGGCGATGGCGAAGCTGCCCACCCCGCCGTTGGCGCCGGTGACCAGTACGTCGCCCTGGCCGGGTTTCAAACCATGACGTTCCAGGGCCAGCAAACAAAGCATGGCGGTGTAGCCGGCGGTGCCGATGGCCATGGCCTGGCGCGGGCTGAAAGCGGTGGGCAGCGGAATCAGCCAGTCGCCTTTCAGGCGTGCCTTCTGTGCCAGTCCACCCCAATGGGTCTCACCCACGCCCCAGCCATTGAGCAGGACCGCGTCGCCTACCTTGTAATCTGGATGGCTGCTGGCCTCCACCGTGCCGGCCAGGTCGATGCCCGGCACCATGGGGAACTGCCGCACCACCGGGCTCTTGCCGGTAATGGCGAGGCCGTCCTTGTAGTTCAGCGTGCTGTAGTCCACGCGGATCGTCACATCGCCTTCAGGCAGTTGCGCCTCGTCCAGCTGGGCATTGCGGGCGCGGTAACCGGCCTCGTCCTTCTCGATCAGGATTGCGTCGAACATGCTCACACCTCCAATTAGACCAGTCGTCTATAAATAGGCTCGAAAAACCGCGCGCCCGCTTGGGCTAGCGCGGTAATCCGGCCAGGAATCCTTTGAAGAAAACATCCAGCGGGACGTTGTCCCGCGTCAGCCGGGCACGCAATACGGCGCCTTCCCAGCCGATCCAGAAGAACGCCGCCAGTCCATCGCAATCCGCCTTCGCCGACAGCTCACCGGCCGCGCGGGCTTCGCGCAGGCATGCGGCCAGGCGGTCCTGCCAACTGCACAGGATGGCCTCCAGTTCCAGGCGGAAACCCTCCGGCAGAATGGCCACCTCCTGGCCCAGGTTGCCCACCAGGCAGCCCCGGCAGAACTGATGGCGGAGCATGCCGGTCTTGGCGTCCTCGACGAAATTCTCGAGGCGTTGCAGCGGCGACACGTCCTCTTGCAACAGGTAGCGGTCGAGCTTGTGGGCGAAGTAGCGGGCGTAGCTCTCCAGCACCGCCTGCCCGAAGGCTTCCTTGCTGTTGAAGTAGTGATAGAAGGAGCCCTTCGGCACGCCCACGCGCTTGAGCACGGCATCGATGCCGGTGGACATGAAACCCTGTTCGGTAAGGATCTCCATGCCGCAGCGGATCAGCGCGGCACGGGTATCGGCGAAGTCGCGCTCGACCTTGGGCGGGCGGCCGCGACGGGGTTTGGATTGAGTGTCGGTCATGGGGAGGGGATTTTAGACTGATCGTCTAGAAGATCAACCGCGACGAAGGTCGAAAATTGGGTGCCGCACTATTGTGGGGGCGAATTCATTCGCTGAGGGCTGCGCAGCTGCCCTTGGCATCGTTGGCAGGCCTTAGGCCTGCTTCGCGAATGAATTCGCCCCCACAAAAAAATCCAGGCCGTGCCGGAAGGTCAGGCCGGAATATCCCCCAACACCTCACGAATCCGCTGGGCGATATGGCCGACATGGGTTTCCAGGGCGAAGTGCCCGGTATCCAGCAACTCCACCACTGCATTGGGGTTATCGCGCTTGAAGGCTTCGGCTCCCGGCGGGATGAAGAAGGGATCGTGCTCGCCCCAGATCACCAGGGTCGGCAGCCGGGTATCGCGGAAGAAGGCCTGGAACGCGGGATAGAGCTTCAGGTTGTTGGCGTAGTCGAGGAACAGGTCGAGTTGGATGTCCTTGTTGCCCGGGCGTTCCAGCAGCAACGCATCCAGGTAGTACGACTCGGGAGCCACCAACGCCACGTCCTTCACGCCGTGCACGTACTGCCAGCGCGTGCCTTCCAGGTGCAGGACTGCATCGTGCACCACCTTGCGACGTTCCGGGTTGCCGGGCTCGGCCCAGTAGGCGCGGATCGGCTCCCAGGCATCGCCCAAGCCCTCCAGGTAGGCATTGCCATTCTGCGAAATCAGCCCCGTGACCCGTTCCGGATGAGCCAGGGCCAGGCGCAGACCGGTGGGGGCGCCGTAGTCGAACACATAGAGGGCGTACCGCTTGAGGCCAAGCTTCTCGACGAAGGCCCCGAGGGTGACGGCCAAGGCATCGAAGCTGTAGCGGTAATCGCGCTCGGCGGGGACTTCGGTGAAACCGAACCCCGGCAGGTCCGGCGCGACGATGTGGAACTTGTCGGCCAGCAGGGGGATCAGGTCACGGAACTGGTGTGACGAGCTGGGATAGCCGTGCACCAGCAGCAAGGTGGGCGCGGCCGGGTCTCCGGCTTCACGGTAGAAGACACGGACACCGTCGGCTTCGACGAACTGGTGGCGAACCGGGGTATGCACGATGGGCGAGGTCATGGTTGGTGCTCCGTAACTTGTAAAGAGGTTATTGAGGGTTACTGCTTGGGGCTGAGTATGCGCCTGCTTTGTAACCTGTCAATCACAAAAATAGAGGTTACTCGCCCCATTCGTCGTAACTGTTCATTCGTGGTTTATAGGGTTACTCTTTCGTCATTCACTTCCCTGGAGTGCCATCGTGACCACTGCCGCTTCCTCGCCTCCTCTCGAACCCTTCGTACTGGCCGACCACCCCGTACTGGACATGCTCAACACCAAGGCCGCGATGGATGGCGCCGCGTTGGAGTTCTGGCGCAGCGATGAGGATGTCCGGGCCTGGCTGGAGCGCACTGGCTGGGACTTGCCCGAGTCGCGCTTTGCCAAGGGCGAGTTGCTGAAGGCGGCGCTGACCCTGCGCGAAGCGGTGCGCGGACTGGTGGAGCAGCGCAAGGCGGGAGGTCAGGAGGCCCCGGATGTACTCAATCGCTTCCTGGCAACGCCCAGCCACCTGAGGCTGGACTGGTCGGCAAGCGGGGACCTGCGTCTGGAAAAGGTGCGGACGAGTGCCACCGCCGAACAGTACCTGGCGCCGCTGGCCGAAGCGGCGGCGGAGCTGCTGGTGGAGGGCGACTTCACCCTGGTACGCGAATGCGAGCACCCGGACTGCGTGCTCTGGTTCTACGACCGCACCAAGTCCCATCGCCGCCGCTGGTGCAGCATGGCGCTGTGCGGCAACCGGCATAAGGTGGCCGAGTTCCGCAAGCGCAAGCAGCAGTGACAAAGCGTTGTCGCGCTTTTTCCTGTGGGAGCGAATTCATCCGCTATGGGCAGCACAGCTGCCCCTTGTCCACCACAGGGCGATCCTTCGGTCCGCTCAGCGATTGAAATCGCCCCCACAGGATTTGCGCCGAGCCTCCCGTAGGTTGGGCAGAGCGCAGCGAAGCCCAACGCAGCGGGGTTCCGTTCCCAGGCGATGGGTTTCGTTCCTCTTCCCATCCTACGATCTGAAATCGCCCCCACAGGTTTCGCGCCGATCGTGGCTTTCATCTGTGGGGGCAAATTCATTCGCGAAGGAGGCCGCAGGCCTCCCGTAGGTTGGTGCTGAGCGCAGCGAAGCCCAACAGGGACTTCGCGCGTTGGGCTTCGTGGCCTCAGCCGCAACCTACAGAGAGGTGCTACCAGCCTCAATGCCCGGTCAGCTCACCGAGCAATTCCTCCTTCAACTTGTGCAACAGCGGCGCTGCACGATCACGCGGGTGGGGCAGGTCGACCTTGATCTCGTGCTTGATCCGGCCCGGGTGGGAGTCCATGACGATGACACGGTCACCCAGGTAAAGCGCCTCTTCCACATCGTGGGTCACCATGATCATGGTGCTGCGCTGCTGTACCCAGATGCGTTGCAATTCGCGTTGCAGGTGGACGCGGGTGAGGGCGTCGAGGGCGCCCAGGGGTTCGTCCAGTAGCAGGATTTTTGGCTTGGTGATCAGCGCGCGGGCGATGGCCGCCCGTTGAGCCATGCCACCGGAAAGCTGGTGCGGATAGGCGTTCTCGAAGCCGGTGAGGTTCACCAGGGCGATGTGCTCGGCGACCAGTCGGTCCTTCTCCGCCTTTGACAGCCTGTGGTTCTTCAGCGCCAGGCCGATGTTCTTCTGCACCGTCATCCAGGGGAACAGGCGGTGGTCCTGGAAGACGATGCCACGCTCCAGGCTGGTGGCGACGATGCGCTCGCCGTCCAGCAGGATGTCGCCCTGGTACTCGGCTTCCAGGCCGACGATCAGGCGCAGCAGGGTGGACTTGCCGCAGCCACTGGCGCCGACGATGCTGACGAACTCGCCGGGGTTGACCTTCAGGTCGACGCTCTCCAGCACCGGCAGGCTGCGGCCTTCGATGCTGTACGACTTGGACAGGCCGCGGATTTCCAGGGCGCCTGGCAGGGTGTGCTCCTCGGTAGCCGGAGCGAGCTTGGGAATGGCTGTCATGGTGGCCTCAGCGGAGGTTGCGCCAGCGCAGCAAGTGGCTGGCCAGACGGGTGAAGAGAAGGTTCATCAGGTAGCCGAGCAGGCCGATGCTGAGCACGCTGAGGACGATCACGTCCATGCGCGAACCGGCTTCGGCGTTCATCATCAGGTTGCCCAGGCCAGCCCCGGAGGAGAGGAACAGCTCGCTGCCCACTGCCGTGACCCAGGCGAATGCCAGGGCGTGCAGAACACCGGTGGCGATGCTCGGCAAGGCCGCCGGCAGCAGCACATGGAAGAACTGCTGGAAGGGTTTCAGTTCCAGCACCCGGCCGACTTCACGCAGGCGCCGGTCGACGTGGCTGAAGCCTTCATAGGTGTTCAGCACCATGGGGTAGAAGGCCGCCAGCGACACGATGAACACCTTGGAGAACTCGCCATTGCCGAACCACATGGCGATCAGCGGAATCCAGCCGAGCATCGGCACCTGGCGGATCGAGTGCAGCAAAGGACCGATCAGCCGGTCGGCGACGCGCGACAGCGCCATCAACACACCCAGCGCCACGCCGAAGACGATGCCGAAGAACAGCCCGCTGCTGGTGCGCGCCAGGCTGGCGAACATGTTGACGAACAGCTCACCGCCGACCACCAGGGCGATCAGGCTCTTGCCGATCTCCGCCAGCGGCACGAAGGCGTAGGCGCCGGACGCATCCTGGCGCGACATGTATTCCCAGCCCACCAGCAGCAAGGCCGGAAGGAGCAGGCCGCGCAGGTGGCGTAGAGAAGAAAGGGACAGGGACATGGACGCCTCCTAGCGGGTTTTCCAGCGGAACAGGTGTCGTTCGAGCAGGCGGAACAGGAAGTCGAGGGAAAAGCCGACGACGCCGGCCATCACCACCCCGACCATGACGACGTCGATGCGCAGCATCTGCCTGCTCATCTCGATCATCTGCCCCAGGCCGCTGTCGGCGGCCAGCAACTCGGCGGCCACCAGCACGACCCAGGCGCGGGTCAGGCTGATGCGCAGGCCAGTGAGGATGGGCGGTGCAGCGGCGGGCAAGGCGACTACGCGGATCAGCGTGGGCCAGCGCAGGCGGTAGACGTCCGCCACTTCGAAGTAGCTGCGCGGGATCGCCTTGACGCCTTCGCTGGCGGCCAGCGCCACCGGGAAGAACGCCGCCTTGGCAACGATCACGATCTTGAAGGTTTCCTCGATGCCGAAGAACAGCACGAACATCGGGATCAGCGCGATGCTGGGAATCTGCCGCAGGGTGTGGAACAGCGGTCCGCAATAGGCCGTGACCGTTTTCGACAGCGCCATCAGCACGCCGAACAGCAGGCCACCCAGGGCACCGATGGTGAAGCCGAGGGCGAGACGCGACAGGCTGTTCAGCAAGTGGTCCTGCAGCTCGCCACTGGCCAGCAATTCCTCGAAGGCCTGTAGCACGTGCAGTGGCGGTACCAGCAATTGCTGGGGGAACAGGCCGGCATCGGCCACCACCACCCAGAGCGCGAGCAGGGCGACGGGAGAGATGAGCCAACTGGCCCGGCTGGAGAACCTTTTCAATCCTTGATGCATCTTCAATTCTCGTTCAGCAGGGAAAGGGAAGCGCGGTTGCGACGTTGCGCCAGGAACCAGCAGGCGAGGGCGGCGAGCAGTACCAGCGGAATCCAGCAGAGGAACAAGCGATCCAGCCCCAGTGCCTGACCGAGCAGGCCGCCGAGCATGGCGCCGCTGAAGCCACCGAGCATGCCGGCCAGGTTGAACAGGCCGGAAATCTTGCTCTTGTCCATGCGGTGTTCGCTGAGTCGGCCCATGTTCACCAGGTGCACCAGGGAGCCGGCGATGCTCAGCAACACCGCGCCCAGCGCCAGGAGCGCGTAGTGGTGGGCCGTACCTAACAGCAGCAGCGCGGCGATAGCAGCCGCCAGGGCCACCAGGTAGGCGGTGCCGCGCCCGCTGCGTTGCACCAGATAGCCGAGGCTGAACAGTGCGACGACCGAAGAGATGCCCTGGACCATCAGCAGGCTCACGGCCTGGGTCTGGGAGAGCCGGGCCACGTCCATCGCCAGCAGGAGGATGAAGGTGCCGAACAGGGCGCCGGTGGAGTTGCCGAGCATTTCCAGCAGGCAGCTTTCGGCGATGTCGGGGTTGGCCAGCATGGCCTTGACCTGTTCGAGGTAGTTGCCGCTGTCCACGGGCGCACCGGCCTCCTGCTCCGGGCCGCTTTCCGCGCCCCAGAAGCCCAGGCTGTAGACCGCCATCAGACCGAAGCACAGGCCGATCAGGGCGAAGGCGAGGGCATGGCTGGTGGTGCCGGTCAGCCAGTTGCCCAGAAGCGGGCTGAGGATGCTCATGCCCACGGTCAGCGCCATGCGATACCAGCCGGCCTTGGCGAGGCCAATATGCCGCAGTTGCTGGAGGAAGGCGCTGTTCATGGCGACGATGCGGAACGGGATGCAGAAGCCGATCAGCAGGCGCGCGGCGGCCAGCCACAACCAGTTGGCAAAGAGCGGGATGGCCAGGTTCAGCAGCATCGGACCGAGGCTCGCCAGGAAGTAAACCCGGCGGGTGCCGTAGCGGGCGATCACGAATCCGGCGGGCAGGGTCAGGAACACCATGCCGAGGGACTCCATGGCCGAGATGATGCCGATCTGCATGGTGTTGGCACCGATCCCTATCGCGTAGAGCGTGGTGACGATCTTCGCCATGCCGATGGTGGCGCCGCTGAAGGCGGCGAGGAACATGAAATTGACAAGAAAGCGCGGGTTCACGGCTGGGGCTTTCCTGTCTGGGTGAATGGAGCGGATCGCATGCGCAAGGTCCTGATTACGAAGGCAAAGTGACGTTGCAGCATGTGTGCCAGAGGCACCGGAGTGTTGCGAGGCCAGCAGTGATGCGGGTTTCGGCGGTGAGGTGAGGTGGGATTCGGAATGCATTGCTGGTGGGGCAGCAGTAGGGTGCTGGTGGAGCAGCAGTCGGGACGCAGCGGTGCGGGTTGCTTCGCGAATGAATTCGCTCCCACAGAACAACGCGCTGCCCCAATCGATGTACGGCAGGGCGCCCTCTCCCGCTTGCGGGAGAGGGCGGGGGGTGAGGGTGGTGTGGGGAGCAGGAAAGGGCAGCCCGGCGTTCCAGCTGGCCTGCCTTTCTTGTGGGGGCGATTTCAATCGCTATGGGCAGCGCAGCTGCCCTCCTGATAGGCCCCAGGGCAGGACTTCGTCCTGCTTAGCGAATGAATTCGCCCCCACAGGAGCAAGCGCCGCCACCAATTGCACCGTAGGTTGGCGCTGAGCGCAGCGAAGCCCAACATTGCGCGGTGTCGGATTCGCTCGTTGGGCTTCGCGTAGCTCAGACCAACCTACGTCAGCGCGCGGTGATCACCGTGAGCTTGGTGATCCCCGCCCGCTCGATGGAGGCCATGGCGCGGGCCACGGCGCCGTAGTCCACCTGGTCGTCGGCCTGCAGTTGCACGCGCAGTTCCGGGTCCTTGGCCTTGGCGGCCTCCAGGCTGGTCTGCAGCAGGTCGGGCTGGATTTCGTCCTTGTTGATGAACAACTTGCCGGCGCCGTCGATGCTCACCACCAGCGGGTCCTTCTGCTCGGGCGGGGCCACGGCCTCGGTCTTCGGCAGGTTGATCGGGATGGCGTTGGTCAACAGCGGCGCGGTGACGATGAACACCACCAGCAGCACCAGCATCACGTCCACCAGCGGGGTGACGTTGATCTCGGAAAGGACTTCGTCGTTGTCCTGGGTGGAGAAGGCCATGTCAGGAGGCCTCCTTCACGGCCCCGGCGGCACGCGCCGGGGCCGGATTGACGAGCAGCTTGAAGGCGCTCTTCTGCGCCAGCAGGTAGAAGTCGTGGGCGAAGTCGTCGAGGTCGGCGGCAGTGAGCTTCAGGCTGCGCAGGAAGTAGTTGTAAACCAGCACCGCCGGCACCGCGACGGCGATGCCCACGCCGGTGGCGACCAGCGCTGCGCCGATGGGGCCGGCGACGGTTTCCAGGCTGGCCGAGCCGGCCGCACTGATACCCTTCAAGGCTTCCATGATCCCCCAGACGGTGCCGAACAGGCCGATGAAGGGCGAGGTGGAACCAATCGAGGCGAGCACCGCCAGGCCCGATTCCAGGGAACGCCGTTCGCGCTGGATCTGCTGGCGCAGGGCGCGCTCCAGGCGGTCCTGGTGGTTGATCGCCTGGCTCAGGTCGCCGGGCTGGCCGCCCTGCACCTGGATCGCGGCGAAGCCGGCGTGGGCCACGTGGGCGGCGGCCCCGGCATGTTGCTGCAGTTGCTCGGCGGCGCTGTCCAGGCTGGTGGCGCTCCAGAAGCGCTTCTGGAACTGGCGGTCGCGGCGCTTCAGGCGGGCGAACTGGATGCCCTTGACCAGGGCCAGGCCCCAGGTGACGACGGAGAAGCCGATGAGCAGCCAGATCACCAGGTGCTCGATGGAGGCGAAGGGATTGGTTAACAGGTCCATGGAGTCTTCCTCTGATCAGTTCAATTTGAAATCGATGGGCACGCTGACCCAGCCGTCGCGGGCGACCTCGCCCTGTTTCGCCGGCACGAAGGTCCAGCGCTTGACCGCGCGCACCGCAGCCTCGTCGAGCAGCTCGCGGCCGCTGCTCGTTTGCACCTGGACCTCGCTCGGCAAGCCGCTGGCCAGCACATGCACGCGCAGCAGCACGGTGCCCTCCCAGCCGCGCCGCTGGGCGAAGGCGGGGTACTCGGGCGCCGGGTTCTTCAGGTAGCCGGCATTAGCCGAGGGCGGCGTCACCGGCGCCGGCGCAGGTGGTACCGGCGGCGCGGGCGGGGCTTCGGCCTTGGGCGGCGCGGGCGGCGGTTCCACCGGCTTGGGAGCC
>NZ_QJRF01000050.1 GCF_013393345.1 Pseudomonas taiwanensis | reverse complement strand
TAGTCAACTGATTATCAGCATCACAAGTAACACTCGTGAATTCGAGAGTTTATTTGCGATTGCTGAGCCAAGTTTAGGGTTTTCTCAAAACCCAAGCAGTATTGAACTGAAGAGTTTGATCATGGCTCAGATTGAACGCTGGCGGCAGGCCTAACACATGCAAGTCGAGCGGCAGCGGGTCCTTCGGGATGCCGGCGAGCGGCGGACGGGTGAGTAATGCCTAGGAATCTGCCTGGTAGTGGGGGATAACGTTCGGAAACGGACGCTAATACCGCATACGTCCTACGGGAGAAAGTGGGGGATCTTCGGACCTCACGCTATCAGATGAGCCTAGGTCGGATTAGCTAGTTGGTGGGGTAAAGGCTCACCAAGGCGACGATCCGTAACTGGTCTGAGAGGATGATCAGTCACACTGGAACTGAGACACGGTCCAGACTCCTACGGGAGGCAGCAGTGGGGAATATTGGACAATGGGCGAAAGCCTGATCCAGCCATGCCGCGTGTGTGAAGAAGGTCTTCGGATTGTAAAGCACTTTAAGTTGGGAGGAAGGGCAGCTAGTTAATACCTGGTTGTTTTGACGTTACCAACAGAATAAGCACCGGCTAACTTCGTGCCAGCAGCCGCGGTAATACGAAGGGTGCAAGCGTTAATCGGAATTACTGGGCGTAAAGCGCGCGTAGGTGGTTCAGCAAGTTAGAGGTGAAATCCCCGGGCTCAACCTGGGAACTGCCTCTAAAACTACTGAGCTAGAGTACGGTAGAGGGTGGTGGAATTTCCTGTGTAGCGGTGAAATGCGTAGATATAGGAAGGAACACCAGTGGCGAAGGCGACCACCTGGACTGATACTGACACTGAGGTGCGAAAGCGTGGGGAGCAAACAGGATTAGATACCCTGGTAGTCCACGCCGTAAACGATGTCGACTAGCCGTTGGGATCCTTGAGATCTTAGTGGCGCAGCTAACGCGATAAGTCGACCGCCTGGGGAGTACGGCCGCAAGGTTAAAACTCAAATGAATTGACGGGGGCCCGCACAAGCGGTGGAGCATGTGGTTTAATTCGAAGCAACGCGAAGAACCTTACCTGGCCTTGACATGCTGAGAACTTTCCAGAGATGGATTGGTGCCTTCGGGAACTCAGACACAGGTGCTGCATGGCTGTCGTCAGCTCGTGTCGTGAGATGTTGGGTTAAGTCCCGTAACGAGCGCAACCCTTGTCCTTAGTTACCAGCACGTTATGGTGGGCACTCTAAGGAGACTGCCGGTGACAAACCGGAGGAAGGTGGGGATGACGTCAAGTCATCATGGCCCTTACGGCCAGGGCTACACACGTGCTACAATGGTCGGTACAAAGGGTTGCCAAGCCGCGAGGTGGAGCTAATCCCATAAAACCGATCGTAGTCCGGATCGCAGTCTGCAACTCGACTGCGTGAAGTCGGAATCGCTAGTAATCGTGAATCAGAATGTCACGGTGAATACGTTCCCGGGCCTTGTACACACCGCCCGTCACACCATGGGAGTGGGTTGCTCCAGAAGTAGCTAGTCTAACCGCAAGGGGGACGGTTACCACGGAGTGATTCATGACTGGGGTGAAGTCGTAACAAGGTAGCCGTAGGGGAACCTGCGGCTGGATCACCTCCTTAATCGAAGACTTCAGCTTCTTCATAAGTTCCCACACGAATTGCTTGATTCAATTGCGAAGGCGATTGGGTCTGTAGCTCAGTTGGTTAGAGCGCACCCCTGATAAGGGTGAGGTCGGCAGTTCGAATCTGCCCAGACCCACCAATTGTCGCGGGGTCGTATGACCGGTTGACATTGGGGCCATAGCTCAGCTGGGAGAGCGCCTGCTTTGCACGCAGGAGGTCAGGAGTTCGATCCTCCTTGGCTCCACCATCTCCAGGCTGACCAAGAGTCCAGAATTGAATATCCGTAGTGGGATATTGAATTCTGAACTTTGCTTCAGAATCGTTCTTTAAAAATTCGGGTATGTGATAGAAGTGACTTGTTGAGTGTTTCACTGCACTCAATAATTCAAGGTAAAATTTGCGAGTTCAAGCGCGAATTTTCGGCGAATGTCGTCTTCACCCCTATGATCACGAGCAGATTGCTTGGGGTTATATGGTCAAGTGAAGAAGCGCATACGGTGGATGCCTTGGCAGTCAGAGGCGATGAAAGACGTGGTAGCCTGCGATAAGCTTCGGGGAGTCGGCAAACAGACTTTGATCCGGAGATCTCTGAATGGGGGAACCCACCTAGGATAACCTAGGTATCTTGTACTGAATCCATAGGTGCAAGAGGCGAACCAGGGGAACTGAAACATCTAAGTACCCTGAGGAACAGAAATCAACCGAGATTCCCTTAGTAGTGGCGAGCGAACGGGGATTAGCCCTTAAGCTTCTTGGATTTTAGCGGAACGCTCTGGAAAGTGCGGCCATAGTGGGTGATAGCCCCGTACGCGAAAGGGTCCAGGAAGTGAAATCGAGTAGGACGGAGCACGTGAAACTTTGTCTGAATATGGGGGGACCATCCTCCAAGGCTAAATACTACTGACTGACCGATAGTGAACCAGTACCGTGAGGGAAAGGCGAAAAGAACCCCGGAGAGGGGAGTGAAATAGAACCTGAAACCGTATGCGTACAAGCAGTGGGAGCCTACTTTGTTAGGTGACTGCGTACCTTTTGTATAATGGGTCAGCGACTTATATTCAGTGGCGAGCTTAACCGAATAGGGGAGGCGTAGCGAAAGCGAGTCTTAATAGGGCGTTTAGTCGCTGGGTATAGACCCGAAACCGGGCGATCTATCCATGGGCAGGTTGAAGGTTAGGTAACACTGACTGGAGGACCGAACCGACTACCGTTGAAAAGTTAGCGGATGACCTGTGGATCGGAGTGAAAGGCTAATCAAGCTCGGAGATAGCTGGTTCTCCTCGAAAGCTATTTAGGTAGCGCCTCACGTATCACTCCAGGGGGTAGAGCACTGTTTCGGCTAGGGGGTCATCCCGACTTACCAAACCGATGCAAACTCCGAATACCTGGAAGTGTCAGCGTGGGAGACACACGGCGGGTGCTAACGTCCGTCGTGAAAAGGGAAACAACCCAGACCGTCAGCTAAGGTCCCAAAGTTCTAGTTAAGTGGGAAACGATGTGGGAAGGCTTAGACAGCTAGGAGGTTGGCTTAGAAGCAGCCATCCTTTAAAGAAAGCGTAATAGCTCACTAGTCGAGTCGGCCTGCGCGGAAGATGTAACGGGGCTCAAACTAGACACCGAAGCTACGGGTTCGTCGTAAGACGAGCGGTAGAGGAGCGTTCTGTAAGCCTGTGAAGGTGAGTTGAGAAGCTTGCTGGAGGTATCAGAAGTGCGAATGCTGACATGAGTAACGACAATGCGAGTGAAAAACTCGCACGCCGAAAGACCAAGGGTTCCTGCGCAACGTTAATCGACGCAGGGTGAGTCGGCCCCTAAGGCGAGGCAGAAATGCGTAGTCGATGGGAAACGGGTTAATATTCCCGTACTTCTAGTTATTGCGATGGGGGGACGGAGAAGGCTAGGCCAGCTTGGCGTTGGTTGTCCAAGTTTAAGGTGGTAGGCCGAACACTTAGGCAAATCCGGGTGTTCAAGGCCGAGAGCTGATGACGAGCGTTCTTTTAGAACGCGAAGTGGTTGATGCCATGCTTCCAGGAAAAGCCTCTAAGCTTCAGATAACTAGGAACCGTACCCCAAACCGACACAGGTGGTTGGGTAGAGAATACCAAGGCGCTTGAGAGAACTCGGGTGAAGGAACTAGGCAAAATGGCACCGTAACTTCGGGAGAAGGTGCGCCGGTGAGGGTGAACGATTTACTCGGTAAGCCCATGCCGGTCGAAGATACCAGGCCGCTGCGACTGTTTATTAAAAACACAGCACTCTGCAAACACGAAAGTGGACGTATAGGGTGTGACGCCTGCCCGGTGCCGGAAGGTTAATTGATGGGGTTAGCGCAAGCGAAGCTCTTGATCGAAGCCCCGGTAAACGGCGGCCGTAACTATAACGGTCCTAAGGTAGCGAAATTCCTTGTCGGGTAAGTTCCGACCTGCACGAATGGCGTAACGATGGCGGCGCTGTCTCCACCCGAGACTCAGTGAAATTGAAATCGCTGTGAAGATGCAGTGTATCCGCGGCTAGACGGAAAGACCCCGTGAACCTTTACTGTAGCTTTGCACTGGACTTTGAGCCTGCTTGTGTAGGATAGGTGGGAGGCTTTGAAGCGAGGACGCCAGTTCTCGTGGAGCCATCCTTGAAATACCACCCTGGCATGCTTGAGGTTCTAACTCTGGTCCGTCATCCGGATCGAGGACAGTGTATGGTGGGCAGTTTGACTGGGGCGGTCTCCTCCTAAAGAGTAACGGAGGAGTACGAAGGTGCGCTCAGACCGGTCGGAAATCGGTCGCAGAGTATAAAGGCAAAAGCGCGCTTGACTGCGAGACAGACACGTCGAGCAGGTACGAAAGTAGGTCTTAGTGATCCGGTGGTTCTGTATGGAAGGGCCATCGCTCAACGGATAAAAGGTACTCCGGGGATAACAGGCTGATACCGCCCAAGAGTTCATATCGACGGCGGTGTTTGGCACCTCGATGTCGGCTCATCACATCCTGGGGCTGAAGCCGGTCCCAAGGGTATGGCTGTTCGCCATTTAAAGTGGTACGCGAGCTGGGTTTAGAACGTCGTGAGACAGTTCGGTCCCTATCTGCCGTGGACGTTTGAGATTTGAGAGGGGCTGCTCCTAGTACGAGAGGACCGGAGTGGACGAACCTCTGGTGTTCCGGTTGTCACGCCAGTGGCATCGCCGGGTAGCTATGTTCGGAAGAGATAACCGCTGAAAGCATCTAAGCGGGAAACTCGCCTCAAGATGAGATCTCACTGGGATCTTGAATCCCCTAAAGGGCCGTCGAAGACTACGACGTTGATAGGTTGGGTGTGTAAGCGCTGTGAGGCGTTGAGCTAACCAATACTAATTGCCCGTGAGGCTTGACCATATAACACCCAAACAATCTGGTGATTGTGGGTGCGACTGGTTGAAGTCGACAGACCGAAAATTGGCCTGAACCGCAAAGACAGACTGTCACATACCTGATTCGGGATCGCGTCATCGACGAGATCCCAGCCGAATTGCTTGACGACCATAGAGCGTTGGAACCACCTGATCCCATCCCGAACTCAGCAGTGAAACGACGCATCGCCGATGGTAGTGTGGAGCTTCTCCATGTGAGAGTAGGTCATCGTCAAGCTTCTATCCCAAACCCCCGATCCGTGAAAACGGTTCGGGGGTTTGTCTTTGGGCGCGAGAAAAACCCTTCGCACCAGCCTGATCGCCCAAACCGTTACAGCCCTCCCATAGCGGCAGAATGCGGCGACATCGCTGATAGAGCCTCCAGTTAGCAACCAATAACCAATCGTTCTGCATGTTTTTCCTGCGTCGTTGCACAGACGGGAATACAGGCCGCCGGCCATTCCCACTGAGCCCCCGCAGGAGTCTCCATGATTCACGTTTATCCCCAGCCGATAGCCGAGGCTAGCCATGCCCCGCTATCTCGATGATGCGCAACGCCGGCAGGTCGAGTGCTTGCAGCGCAGCCTGACAGCAAGGACCGACTGGCCGACCTGGCTACTGCTGATCGGCGTTTACACCGGCTGGATTACCTTGCACCTAGCCAGCCCGCACCTCGGCCTAGGGCTGACGACCGTACTGTTGATCCCTGTGGTAGTGCTCTGGCTATCCGTGCAACACGAGCTGCTGCATGGTCACCCGACCCGCTGGACCCTCATCAACAAGCTGCTCGGCTATGCCCCGTTTGCGGTCTGGTATCCCTATACCCTCTATCGCGATACCCACCTGCGTCACCACCGCGATGAGGACCTGACCATGCCGGGCCTCGATCCCGAAAGCCGCTACCTCGGCCAGCACCAATGGAGCACCAGCCCCAGGCTCTCCCGCACGCTGCGCTGGCTCGATAAGACATTGCTCGGTCGACTGCTCCTTGGCCCCCCTTTGACCCTGGCATCGCTGGCCAGGGAAGAGGCTGCTCGCCTGCTCAAGGGGGACATCAAGGCCTGGTCCATGTGGAGCGTCCACGGGGCAGCTACCGTGCTAATGCTCATCTTCATCGCTCGCTATAGCCTGCTGCCTGTCTGGCACTACCTGCTGCTGGTCAGCGTTCCCGCGCTTTCCCTGGCCATGGTCCGTTCCTTCTACGAACATCGCCCTGCGGCGCTCCCGGAACAGCGGACGGTGATCAACGAGGCCGCCTGGCCCTGGAGCTGGCTCTTTCTCCACATCAATCTGCACCTGGTTCACCACGACCTGCCTGGCCTCCCCTGGTACTACCTGCCACGGGTATTCCGCGCACGCCGTGAGCGATGGGTAGCGCGTAGCGGTGGGTTTCACGTGCGCGGCTATGGCGAATTTTTCCGCCGCCACGGACTACGCCCTATCGATAGCCCCCGCCACCCCAGTGCTCAGTGAGGAATCGTCATGCGCCACACGGAATTGCTGATGTACGTCGCTCCGCAATGTGTGGAGGACGCCAACGTCGCCTGGTTACGGCGGATACTCGAATTGCTTGGCGAGGAGCGACTTGCCGCCGATGGACTCAGCCTCCCAGAGCTCTGGACCTCTCCCCGCCTGTTGCTGACCCAGACCTGTGGATATCCGCTGATGACCCAACTGCGCGGGCAAGTCCGCGTGCTGGGCCGCCCCGATTACGTGCTCCCCGACAGTGCAGACGGTTGGCATTGCAGCCTGATCCTCGCCCGCGCAGAGGACGCCCGAACCACCCTCGATGCCTTCCTCGGCAGTCGCGGTGCGATCAACGACGCCGGCTCCAATACCGGCATGAACCTCTTCCGCCATCGCCTCGCACCGTTACAGCAAGGTGGCTCCTTCTTCTCCAGCGTTATCCACAGCGGCAGCCACCGTGAAAGCCTGCGCCTGTTGCGGGAGAACCAGGCCGATCTGGCCGCGGTAGACAGCGTCACCTACGCCTACCTGGCTCGTTACGCGCCGACTGAAGTGGCCGACTTGCGCTTGATCGAGCGCAGCGCCCCCAGTCCCAACCTCCCCTATATCGGCAGGGCCAACCTCAGTGACGCCGAGGCTGTGCGGGTACGCGAGGCCATGAACCAGGCGCTGGACGACCTCCCCCAGGTGGCCAACATCCTGGCTATCCGTAAAGTCCTGCCCGCGAAGGACGACGACTACCGGATCCTCCTCGACTACCAGCAGCAGGCCGTCGCCCAAGGCTTTGCCGAACTTCGATAATTCCAAATGGATCTATAAAAATAGAATTTAAATATTTTTGAAGAATAAGACGCCTTGTTAGGATTCACCCACCGGAACACCGGACCCTCCCTGCATTGACCGATTTATGGAGTGGCCATGTCCGGTGCCGAGAACTCCCACAGCCTTTACGTGGGCACGCTATTCAGCAGTCATTACAACTGGCTCTGCGGACGCTTGCGCCGCTATCTGGATTCCGCGGCCAGCGCCGAAGACGTTGCTGCCGACACCTTCGTCCAGTTGCTCAGCGCGCCGCGCATCGAGCCGATCCGCCAGCCTCGCGCGTTATTGACCACCATTGCCCAGCGCCTGGTCTACCAGGTCTGGCGTCGCCGTGATCTGGAGCGCGCATACCTCGACGCCCTGCTCAACGAGCCCGAACACGATGCGCCTTCGCCCGAAACGCTGGCCCAGATGACCCAGGCGCTGGAGGAGATCGACCGCCTGCTGGACGGCCTCCCCGCCAAGGTCAAAGCCACCTTCCTGCTGTCGCAGGTCAACGGCCTGACCTACCCCGAAATTGCTGCCGAACTGGGCATATCACTGCGCTCGGTGAGCGACTACATGGGGAAGGCCATCACCCGCTGTCTCCGTGCCAGCCTGGATTACCGACATGAGCAATGACCAGGACGCCCTGATCGAACAGGCTTCGCGCTGGATAGTGCTGTTGCGTTCCGGAGCGGCCAGCGACGAAGACTTCTACGCGTTCAGCGCCTGGCGTGCGCAGGACCCGCGCCACGAACGCCTCTGTACGCATCTCGAGCAAGCCCTGGGCGTTTTCAGGCGCCCGGTCGTACAGGACGCCGGTGGCGAGTTGCTGCAACGGGTGCTCCAGGCACCCTCCAGCCGGCGGCAACTGCTGCAGAGGGCGCTCGTGGGCAGTGGTCTGATGGTCGGTGCTGGATTGCTGGGCAACCGTGTCACCCCGCTGGATGAGCTGACCGCCGACTTGCGCACCGGCACCGGCCAGCGCCGTAGCCTGCATGCAGAAGACGGCAGCAGACTGGTGATCAATGCGCGCAGCGCGGTGGACCTCGATTTCGATATCAACAGACGACTTGTACGCTTGCGGGGTGGTGAGCTCCTTGCCCAAGTGGCTCGCGCCGATCGCAGGCCCTTCATCGTACATACCGGCATGGGCCAGGTGTCCTCCGCCGGTGCCGGCATGATGGTCGCCGAGCGGGATGGCCGGAGCCGCGTTCTCGCCCTCGGCGGCCCGCTGGAACTGGTTAACCGCAGCGGCGTTCGCCTGCGACTACCGGCCGGCCAGGCTGTGGATTTCGGCCCCCATCGCTTCGGCCCGGCGTTGCAGGCGAGGCTTGGCGAAACTGCCTGGGTCGATGGCCTGCTGGAAGTTCGCGACAGCCCGTTGCGGGACGTGATTACAGCGCTGCGCCCCTACCGGGCAGGCGTCTTGCGTGTGCACCCAAGCCTTGAAGGCATGCGCGTCAGCGGCCTGTTCCGCCTGGACGCCAGCGATCAGGTGCTGGACGCCCTCAGTCGCACCCTGCCGCTGCGCATCGTCCGCCGGACCGACCTGTGGATAAGCCTGCTCCCGGCCTGATCGGTTCTAAGGCCATAACCAAACGATCTGCAAGATTCCGCAGCGCCGATGCACACCCCATGCGAAGGCGCTGCAGGGAGCAGCGCCATAACGGATTCCTTGGGGGAGTCATCTTGCGTCCTATCGCTGCTTCGCATCGCCGCCGTCTTGCGGCCTTTGCCCTCGGCCCTTTGGCCAGTTTCATTTTCACGTGCGCACACGCGGCCGAAGAAGCCCGGCACAGCTACCACATCGCTCCCGGTCCGCTGGATGAAGTGCTCCTCAACATCAGTCGCCAGAGCGGCCAGGTCATCTCCTTCACGCCCGATGTGGGCCGCTTCTCCGCCGCTGCCGTGGAGGGCGATCTCTCGGCCGCCCAGGCTGTGAACGCCGCCCTGCGTGGTACGGGGCTCGAGCTACAGGTCAGCCCGGCCGGCGCCTTCATCGTCAAGGGCGGTGGCGTACGTCCCGCCAAGCCAGCGTCGAGCCAGGTCACACCGCCGGCTGCCGTGCCGGAAGAACCCGTGCTGGAGCGTGTGATCTCCGTCGGCACCCGCCGTCACGACACCACTGCCCTGACCAGCGCAGCCCCGGTGGATGTCATCGACAGCAAGGAACTGGTCCGCATCGGCGCCACCAGCCTCAACCAGGCGCTGTTCCAGTTGCTGCCCTCGTTCAACTTCCCGCAAAACCAGAGCGCCACCCGCGGCCAGGACCCCAAGGGCGCGTCCCTGCGCGGCCTGTCGCCGGACCAGACCCTCGTGCTGGTGAACGGCAAGCGCCGGCATGCTTCGGCGGTGGTCAACATCTCCGGCGGCGTTCCTTTCATCGGCGCCCAGCCGGTGGACCTGGACATGATCCCCATCAGCGCCGTCGACCATATCGAAGTGCTGCGCGATGGCGCCTCCGCGCAGTACGGCTCGGACGCCGTGGCCGGGGTGATCAACATCGTCCTCAAGGAACGCGACAACGGTGGCCAGGCCAACGCGCGCATCGGCCAGTACGGCCAGGGCGATGGCTTCAGCAAGTCGGCGGATGTCTGGCACGGCCTGGCTTTACCCGGTGATGGTTTCCTCACCCTCAGCGCCAATGGCCTGAACAACAAGCCCACCGATATCGGCGACAAGTTCATCGCCGAAGGCAAGGTCCAGGACCCGCGCTGGGGCGGTGCCAGCCGCGAGAAATACAACCTCGCCGCTAACGCTGAGATCGGCCTGGACGACCGCTGGCGGCTCTACAGTTTCGCCACCTACGGCCAGGACGAGTCCTTCAACAACACCCCGCCGCTGCTGGCCGGCAGCCCGAACAACGTGCCGGCGATCTACCCCGACGGCACCATTCCCAAGTATCGCTATCGCTATGAAGACGGTGCGCTAACCGTGGGTTCCCGCTTCGAGGACGCCGGCATCGGCCGCCTCGATCTCAGCGCCACCTATGGGCGCGACAAGCACGACGAGAAGGCCTTCAACACCGTCAACCCGAGTTACGGCGCCGCTAGCCCGACGCGATTCGAAGTCGCCACCCTGATCAACGAACAGACCAATCTGGCCCTGGACTACGTGCGTGACCTCGATGTCGACTGGGCCGCCAGTCCGCTGACCTTCTCCGCCGGTGCCGCCTGGCGCGAAGAGGAGTACCGGCTGGAGGACGGCGACTTCGCTTCCTACTCCTTCGGCGGTATCGATGGCGTGCAAGTGGGTGCCGTGCAAGCTTCCGGCCTGCAGCCGGACGATGCCGGCACCTACAAACGCAAGGTCGGCGGCATCTACCTGGGCCTGGAGACCCAGCTCACCGAAAAATTCCAGTTCGGCCTGGCCGGACGAACCGAGCACTACGACGATTTCGGCACCACCAGCACGGGCAAGATCTCGGCGCGCTACGAGCTGACCCCGGAGATCGGCATTCGCGGCACCCTCAACAATGCCTACCGTGCGCCCACCCTGGGGCAGATCGGCACCTCCTGGACCACCACCACCAACGTCGACGCCAACGGCAACCCCGTGCTCACCCGCATGCTGCCGGTCAGCCACCCGGCTGCGCAGGCACTTGGCGCCCAGGACCTCAAGCCGGAGAAATCCACCAACTATTCCGTCGGCCTGGTGTTCCGCCCCAGCGACCGGGCTTCGTTGACCATCGATGCGTACCAGATCGATATCCGCGATCGCATCCTCTTCAGCGGCGGTATCTCCGGCCCGGAGGCCGAGGCGATTCTCGCCGCAGCGGGCTTTGGCCAGTACGCCTGGGCGCAGTTCATGACCAACGCCGCCGATACCCGCACCCGCGGCGTCGACATCGTCGGCAAGTACGACATCGACCTGGCGGCCTACGGCGACCTCGACCTCTCCGCCGGCTACACGCGCACCCGCACCCGCATCGAGAAGGTCCATGCCAACCCTCATGGCTTCGAGACGGTCACCCGCGAATCCCGTGGGTACCTGGAGCACGGCTACCCGGAAGACAAGCTAGTGCTGGGCGCCGTGCACCGCCTGGGCCCCTGGACGGTCAGCCTCTACCAGACCCGCTACGGCGAGTACCGCAAGTACGCCGCCTCCGCCAGCAATGCCCAGTTCGACCAGACCTTCTCCGCCCAGTGGGTAACCGACCTGGACGTGAACTACGCCTTCACCGAGCAACTGCGCCTGTCGGTGGGCGCCAACAACCTGTTCGACAGCCATCCCGACGACTTCAATCCGCGCCTGCGGCAGACCCCGGCGCAGCAATACAGCTACCTGGCTCCGGCGGCGCCGGAAGGGGCCTTCTACTACACCCGGCTCAGCTACGACTTCTGACCGGTCACCCATCCAAGGACGCTATGAGGTGCCCATGACCAACATCAAGAACCTGCTGGGCGGCTCGCTGCTGGTCCTGGGGCTGCTCGCGCAGCCCCTGCCGGCGGCGGAGCAGCGCCAACCCATCCATTTCGCCGACCTCACCTGGGAGAGCGGCAGCCTGATCACCGAGCTGCTTCGCCTGCTCGTGGAAAAAGGCTACGGCTACCGCACCGAGACGCTGCCCGGCAGCACCGTCAGCCTGGAGGCGGCGCTGGCCCGGGACGACGTGCAAGTCATTGGCGAGGAATGGGCCGGACGCAGCCCGGCCTGGATCAAGGCCGAAGGCGAGGGCAAGGTGTTCGCCCTCGGCGATACCGTCAAGCACGCCACCGAAGGCTGGTGGGTGCCCGAATACGTGATCAAGGGCGACCCGGAGCGTGGCATCCCAGCCTTGGCACCGGACCTGCGCTCGGTAGCGGACTTGCCGCGCTACAAGGCGGTCTTCAGCGACCCGGAAAGTCCGGAGAAGGGCCGTTTCCTCAACAGCCCCACCGGCTGGACTTCGGAAATCGTCAACAGCCAGAAGCTCAAGGCCTATGGCCTGACCGACAGCTTCGTGAATTTCCGCACGGGCTCCGGCGCCGCGTTGGATGCTGAAATCAGCTCGTCCATCCGCCGTGGCAAACCGGTGCTCTTCTACTATTGGTCGCCGACCCCGCTGCTGGGCCGCTACAAGCTGGTACAGCTGGAGGAGCCACCGTTCGACGCCGCGGCGTGGAAAACCCTGGCCGATGCGCGATACCCCAACCCGCGTGGCACGCGCTCCATGCCGGCGCGGCTGACCATCGGCGTCTCCGCACCCTTCCGCGCCGAGTACCCCGAGCTGGTGGCCTTTTTCGAGAAAGTCGACCTGCCCATCGGGCTACTCAACAGCAACCTGGCGGACATGAGCGAGAAGCGACTGCCACCGCGGCAGGTCGCCGAACGTTTCCTTCGCGAACAGCCGGCCATCTGGCAGGCATGGGTGCCGGCCGACGTCGCTGCGCGCGTGAGCGGGAGCCTTTGACGCCATGTTCCCGCAAGCCCTGCACTACTCCATTGCCGACGCGGTGAATCGCTTCGTCGACTGGCTCGTTCTCCATTACGGCGATGCCTTCCGCGAGGTCTCCGACCACCTGCTGCAACTGGTCGCCGGCATCGAAGGCCTGCTGCGCCTCTGTCCCTGGTGGCTGCTTCTGGCCCTGGTTGGCGGCCTCGCCTGGCATGCCTCGCGCAGCTGGCGTCGGGCGGCCGTGCTGGTGGGGCTGCTCTTTCTCATCGGCGTGGTCGGACTCTGGGACAAGCTGCTGCAGACCTGCGCCCTGGTGTTGGTGGCCACCTTGCTGAGCGTTCTGATTGGCGTGCCCATCGGCATCCTCCTGGCGCGCAAGCCACTGGCGCGCCGCCTGCTGATGCCGCTGCTGGATGTCATGCAGACGCTGCCCAGCTTCGTCTATCTGATTCCAGTGTTGATGCTCTTTGGTCTGGGCAAGGTGCCGGCCATTTTTGCCACCCTGGTCTATGCCCTGCCACCGCTGATCCGTCTCACCGAACTGGGTATCCGCCAGGTCGACGTTTCGGTCACCGAGGCTGCCGCCTGCCTGGGCGCCAACCGTTGGCAGAGCCTGCGCCACGTGCAGTTGCCCCTGGCCCTGCCGACCATCATGGCCGGCCTCAACCAGACGGTGATGATGGCCCTCTCCATGGTGGTGGTCGCGTCCATGATCGGTGCTCGTGGATTGGGCGAGGACGTGCTGACCGGCATCCAGACCCTGAACGTGGGACTGGGTGTCGAGGCGGGCCTGGCCATCGTGGCGCTGGCCGTGGTGATCGATCGCATCACCCAGGGCTACGGCGATCCGGCGCAACGGGACGGCAGAATCAGGTAGGCCGCCGGGAGGCGCGGGATTAGGATGCGGGGGACTGCAGTACCAACAAGAACGGAGAAACCATGTCCCCCGCCCGCAAACTCCTGGTGCTTTACACCGGTGGCACCATCGGCATGCAGATGACCGAAGCCGGCCTGGCACCAGCCTCGGGATTCGAGGCCCGGCTGCGCGCCGAGCAGGCCGCGCAGCCGCAGCGTCCGACACCACCGTGGGTGTTCCGGGAACTGCTGCCGCTGCTGGACAGCGCCAACATGACCCAGACCAACTGGCTGACCCTGCGCAATGCCATCGTCGAAGGCGTGGAGCAGGACGGTTGCGACGCGGTGCTGGTGTTGCATGGCACCGACACCCTGGCCTACAGCGCCGCTGCGCTGTCCTTCCTGCTCCTCGGTCTCCGGGTGCCGGTCGTGCTCACCGGCTCGATGCAGCCCGCCGGTGTCGAAGGCGGCGACGCCTGGCCCAACCTGTTCGGCGCCCTGGCGCTGCTGGCTACGGGCGTCGTCCCCGGCGTGCACCTTTACTTCAACGGCCTGCTGCTCAATGGCGCCCGCGCCAGCAAGCAGAAGAGCAATGCCTTCGACGCCTTCATCGAGGCCCGCCGTTCGCGCACTGGGCAGCGCGCGTCGACATTCCCGGCCGAACTGGACTACCGCGTGCAGCGCCGGCCGGTGAGTCTCGCCGTGCAGCCGCTGTTTCCCGGCCTCGCCGCCACGCAGCTGCGCGCGGTGCTGGAGAGCGGCGTCCAGGGGCTCCTGCTGGAATGCTATGGCAGCGGCACCGGCCCTTCGGACAACGCCGAATTCCTCAGCGTCCTCAAGGACGCCCATGCGCGCGGCGTGGTCCTGGCCGCCATCAGCCAATGTCCGGAGGGCTCGGTGGAGTTCGGCGTCTATGCCGCTGGCAGCCAGTTGGCCAGCAGCGGCCTGGTCTCCTGCGACGGCATGACCCGCGAAGCCGCCCTGGCCAAGCTTTTCAGCCTGCTTGGCGCCGGCCTTGCCCAGGCAGAAGTGGAGCGCTGGCTTGCGCTCGACCTTTGCGGGGAATCGGTTGGCTGACAGCGCGCCCGTCTGACGAGCAGAAACGAGAAAGCCCGCACTAGGCGGGCTTTCTGATTTGGCGCATCCGGCGGGATTCGAACCCACGACCCCTGCCTTCGGAGGGCAGTACTCTATCCAGCTGAGCTACGGATGCGTATGGGGGCGCCATGATACCCATGTCAGACCCTTGCGTCCATGCGGCATAACCTTGTTCGCAATGTTGAACGATGGTGCCGCTTCTGGTCATCTTTGATCAGGATTTCGACAAACTGCACCCACTTTTTGTTGATTTTATCGAACGGCCTATTGCCCTTAAGTTTTTCGCACCCTAGGATTCCGTTTGAGATTTCAAACGCCCCCTCGCCCCTCCATAAGTCGGGCCGTTCCAATCACTCCGTCCTGGCCAATCCCGCATTGGCTGAAGAACCACAACCTGCCCCGGTGCCCGTGCAGCGCCGGTGTGAAGGAGACAGAGATGCAATTGAAAGACGCCAAGCTGTTCCGCCAGCAAGCCTATATCGACGGCACCTGGCTGGACGCCGACAGCGGCCAGACCATCAAGGTCAACAACCCGGCCACTGGCGAAATCATCGGCACCGTGCCGAAGATGGGCACCGCCGAGACCCGCCGCGCCATCGAGGCTGCCGAGCGTGCTCTGCCGGCCTGGCGTGCGCTGACCGCCAAGGAACGCGCCAACAAACTGCGTCGCTGGTTCGAACTGCTGATGGAGAACCAGGACGACCTGGGCCGCCTGATGACCATCGAACAAGGCAAGCCGCTGGCCGAAGCCAAGGGCGAGATCGCCTACGCCGCTTCCTTCATCGAGTGGTTCGCCGAAGAAGCCAAGCGCGTCTACGGTGACGTGATCCCCGGCCACCAGCCCGACAAGCGCCTGATCGTGATCAAGCAGCCGATCGGTGTGACCGCTGCCATAACCCCGTGGAACTTCCCCGCTGCGATGATCACCCGCAAGGCCGGCCCGGCTCTGGCCGCCGGCTGCACCATGGTGATCAAGCCCGCTTCCCAGACTCCGTACTCCGCCCTGGCCTTGGTCGAACTGGCCGAGCGTGCCGGCATTCCGAAAGGCGTGCTGAGCGTGGTCACCGGCAGCGCTGGCGAAGTCGGCGGCGAGCTGACCAGCAACCCGGTCGTGCGCAAGCTGTCCTTCACCGGCTCCACCGAAATCGGTCGCCAGCTGATGGCCGAATGCGCCAAGGACATCAAGAAGGTATCCCTGGAACTGGGCGGCAACGCACCCTTCATCGTCTTCGATGACGCCGATCTGGACGCTGCTGTAGAAGGCGCGCTGATCTCCAAGTACCGCAACAACGGCCAGACCTGCGTCTGCGCCAACCGCCTGTATGTTCAGGACGGCATCTATGACGCCTTCGCCGAGAAGCTGAAGGCCGCTGTGGCCAAGCTGAAGATCGGCAACGGCCTGGAAGATGGCACCACCACTGGCCCGCTGATCGACGAGAAGGCCGTGGCCAAGGTCCAGGAGCACATCGCCGACGCCGTTTCCAAGGGCGCCAAAGTGGTTGCCGGCGGCAAGCCGCACAGCCTGGGTGGCACCTTCTTCGAGCCGACCATCCTGGTCGACGTGCCGAAGAACGCCGCCGTGGCCAAGGAAGAAACCTTCGGCCCGCTGGCTCCGCTGTTCCGCTTCAAGGACGAGGCCGATGTCGTGGCAATGGCTAACGACACCGAGTTCGGCCTGGCTTCCTATTTCTACGCCCGTGACCTGGGCCGCGTGTTCCGCGTGGCTGAGGCCCTGGAGTACGGCATGGTGGGTATCAACACCGGCCTGATCTCCAACGAAGTGGCGCCCTTCGGCGGCGTGAAGGCCTCTGGCCTGGGCCGCGAAGGTTCCAAATACGGCATCGAGGACTACCTGGAGATCAAGTATCTCTGCCTCGGCGGTATCTGATCCAAAGACGGGGCAAGGCGCGAAAGAGCGCGCGGCGCCCCAGCTCCACCCCTAAAGCAAGCGAGCCTCCGGCAAGCCCGCGCAGTCGATCATCGAATGCTGCGCTGGCCCCTACCGGGGGCATTAATCCTTGAGAGTGCGCCGCCCGATGAGCGGCCGTGAGGAACTTATGAGCAAGAACGAATCCCTGCTGAAACGCCGTGCCGCTGCCGTTGCCCGCGGTGTTAGCCAGATCCACCCGATCGTCGCCGAGCGCGCCGAAAACGCCACCGTCTGGGACGTCGACGGTCGCGAGTACATCGACTTCGCCGGCGGTATCGCCGTACTGAACACCGGCCACCTGCACCCGAAGGTGATCGAGGCCGTTCAGGAGCAGCTGACCAAGCTGACCCACACCTGCTTCCAGGTTCTGGCCTACGAGCCCTACATCGAGCTCTGCGAAGAGATCGCCAAGCGCGTACCGGGCGACTTCGCCAAGAAGACCCTGCTGGTGACCTCCGGCTCCGAAGCCGTTGAGAACGCCGTGAAGATCGCCCGCGGCGCCACCGGCCGTGCCGGCGTGATTGCCTTCACCGGCGCCTACCACGGCCGCACCATGATGACCCTGTCCCTGACCGGCAAGGTGGTTCCGTACTCCGCCGGCATGGGCCTGATGCCGGGCGGCGTGTTCCGTGCCCTGGCTCCGTGCGAACTGCACGGCATCAGCGAAGACGAGTCCATCGCCAGCATCGAGCGCATCTTCAAGAACGATGCCCAGCCGCAGGACATCGCTGCCATCATCATCGAGCCGGTTCAGGGCGAAGGTGGCTTCTACGTCAACTCCAAGCCGTTCATGCAGCGTCTGCGCGCCCTGTGCGACCAGCACGGCATCCTGCTGATCGCCGACGAAGTGCAGACTGGCGCTGGCCGTACCGGCACCTTCTTCGCCACCGAACAACTGGGCGTCGTGCCTGACCTGACCACCTTCGCCAAGTCCGTTGGCGGTGGCTTCCCGATCTCCGGCGTCGTCGGCAAGGCCGAAGTCATGGACAGCATCGCTCCCGGCGGCCTGGGCGGCACCTATGCCGGCAGCCCGATCGCGTGCGCCGCAGCCCTGGCTGTGATGAAAGTGTTCGACGAAGAGAAACTGCTGGAGCGCAGCCAGGCTGTAGGCGAGCGCCTGAAGGCCGGCCTGCGTGAAATCGCAGCCAAGCACAAGGTTATCGGCGATGTTCGTGGCCTGGGTTCGATGGTTGCCATCGAGCTGTTCGAAGGCGGCGACGAAAGCAAGCCGGCTGCCGAACTGGTTGGCAAGATCGTGGCCAAGGCTCGCGAGAAGGGCCTGATCCTGCTGTCCTGCGGCACCTACTACAACGTCATCCGCTTCCTGATGCCGGTCACCATTCCCGACGCACAACTGGACAAGGGCATCGCCATTGTCGCCGAGTGCTTCGACGAACTGGCCTGATTGCTCAGGTAGTGAAAAGAGACCCGCTTCGGCGGGTCTTTTTTTGCCTGCGGGAATGGTTGCTGGCCGACCTTCGGCTTGCTTGGCGAATGAATTCGCCCCTACAGGTGCGGGCGATGCTTCGTGCCGCTGGAGCTTTCCTGCGCTGCGTTCAACCTTGGTCTACACCACTATCCCGCCCCCAAGCCGCGGTTTAGACTGCTCGCTTCACTTCTGACGACGAATCAGACCCCTCCTTCAGCCAATTCCTGGCTTGGCGATGGGTTGTCAGGGACGACCCTTCCGCCATTCGAGGTAGCCATGCCCTCCACCGCCCAGGTCCCGGAAATCCTGATTGCCGAGGCCGACCCGTGGACGGCCGATCTGCTGGCCCAGTTGGTCCTGGACATCCGCGGTGATGCCAAGGTGGTGCAGGTGGCTGACGGCCGCGAGGCGCTGGCGCGTTGCAAGCGGCGTCTGCCGGAATTGGTGATCGCCGATGGCGAGTTGGGCGGCATCGATGGCGTCGAACTGCTGCGTCAGCTGCGCCGCCACCCGCGCACACCGGCATTGCCCTTCGTCCTGATCAGCGCCCGCGTGGATGCCGCCAGCGTGCGGGCGGTGCGGCCGCTGGCACCCTCCGCTTACCTCGGCAAACCCTTCAATGCCGCCAAGCTGCGAAAGCGTCTCAGCACCCTGCTGCCGGCCAGTGAATCCGCCGTCGGCCAGCAGGTGCCTGCGCTGCTGGTAAACAGCCTCAAGGAATACCTCGACAGCGTGCGCGAAGAGGGGCAGGGCGCACCGTTGCTGGATGATGTGCGCGAGGCGGTCAGCCAGTGCCTGCAGGCCGATCAGGTCGATCTGCGCGACCTCGACGAAATCTTCTCCCGCGACCCGCAGATCACGGCGCGGCTGATCGCCGCCGCCAACAGCGCCGCCCAACACCTCGGGATGCCCTGTCAGACGCTGGCTCAGGCCATGCAGCGGCTCGGCGTCACCCGCGTGCTCAATCTCGTCCTTGGTATGGCCCTGCAGCGTAACGCCCGGCTGCACGACCCGCGCCTGGCGGAGCTGGCCGATCTGGTCTGGCAGGCCGCCCAACGCAGCGCCGAACTGGGCTACTGGATGGCCAGCGAACTGGAGCTGGACGCCGAGCTCTGCTACACCGCCGGACTGTTGCACAACATGGGCGAACTGGCTCTGCTGCGCAGCCTGCAGGACTGGCAGGACGCCGGCGGCAGCCTCGGCAACGAAGAACTGCAGGATGTGATGCAGCGAAGGGCAGCGGGCTTCGGCTCGGCCCTGCGCATCCGTTGGCGTCTGCCTTTCGGCCTGCGCGAACTGGTGGCGGCTTTCCACGGTCTGGGCGCGGGCGTGTTCTCCCGCGAGGCCCTGGTACTCAACCTCTGCGCCGTCCTGCTGCGCCTGCCGCACGGCGAAGCGCCGGCAGGCCTGATGGACGAGCGCGCGGCGCGCCTGCTGCGGCTCGATCCGGCACTGCTGGAGCGTCTCCCGGCGCGCCTGCTGTCCTGACGCCGTCCGGGCTGGCGCGCGGGCACCGGCATTGTCTAGTCTGCTGAAGTGCCCGTAACAGTTGTACGAGCCGTACAGGATTTTCTCCGGGAGTTGCACGGAACTGGATAACCGAGGCCATGCATGGCTGAAACCCTACGGGCACCCAAGGTGCTGATTGCCGACCCTGATCGCTGGAGTGCCGAGCTGCTTGTCGAGCTGGTGCGCAAGGCGCGTTGCGATGCACATCTCGAGGTGCTGCAGGACAGCCAGAGTGTGCTCGAGCATTGCAGTGCGAGCTGGCCTGACCTGCTGATCGTCGACTATGGCCTGCCGGGCATCGGTGGCCTGGAGCTGCTGCGCGAAGTCCGGCGCCAGCGTCGCCATCCGCCCGTCCCCTTCTTCCTGATCACTGATCGGGTGGACGCCTCCAGCGTTCGCGCCGCCTTGCCGCTGGCCCCCACCGCCTACCTGGCCAAGCCCTTCAATGCCGAGGACCTGTTGCAGCGCCTGCGCAATCTGCTGCTGGAACCGGGCGAGGAGGTCGCCTGCCCGCTGCCGTCCAGCCCGCCCATGCAGCGCCTGGAGGAGTATCTGGCCGAGGCGAGGGAAACCTCATCCGGTGCGCCGTTGCTGAAAGTCGTGCGTGAGGCACTGGACCACGCCATGCAGGCCCACCAACGCGACCTGGCCGAGCTGCAGCCGCTGTTTCTTCAGGACCCGCAGCTTACCGGGCAGTTGATCGCCGCCGCGAACAGCGCGGGCCAGCACCTCGGCAATAGCTGCCAGACCCTGGAGCAAGCCCTGGGCCGGCTGGGGTCGCAGCACAGCCTCAACCTCGCGCTGGGGCTGGCGTTGCAACGCAGCGTCGACCTCACCGATCCGCTGCTGTTACCCCATGGCGAGCGCATCTGGCAGCAATGCCAACGCACCGCCGAGCTGGCACGTTGGCTGGCCCAATGCCTGGAAGGGGATGGTGAGCGTTGCTACGCGGCGGGCCTGCTGCACTTGCTGGGTGATCTGGCGGTACTGCGCAGTATCCAGAGCTGGCGTGACCTGGGTGGCGAAGAGTTGACCGCCGAGCAGGTGGAGGAGGCTCTGCGCATCCACGCCGCGCCGTTCGGTTCGGCCCTTCGCACGCGCTGGCGCCTGCCCCTGGAACTGCGCCAACTGATTGCTGCCGCATACCAGTTGGGCGGCGGAGTCTATTCAAAGGACGCGCTCATCGTGCACATCGCCAAGCTGGCCGCCGAACTTCCGGAAGGCGAAGACGCAGCGCAGCTCGCCAATCACAAGGCCGCGCGGATGCTCGGCCTCGACGCCGCACTGCTGGCGTCGCTGCCGAATCTCGCGGTGTCAGCTCAGGCCAGTGCCTCCTCGACGAAATCCAGCCGGTCCTGACCGAAGTACATCTCTTCGCCGACGAAGCAGGTGGGCGCGCCGAATACGCCGCGCTTCACCGCTTCCTCGGTAGCGGCCTTGAGCGCGTCCTTCACCTCCTGATCGCCCACCAGCGCCAGCATCACCTGGGGATCGAAGCCGGCTTCCTGCAGGACGGCAGCCAGCACGGCGGGGTCGCCGAGATTGCGCTTGTCCTGCCAGAGCGCGCGGAACATCGCATCCAGGTAAGCCCCGAAGCGCTCCGGCTGGCGCATTTGCACGCCGATGGCGGCGCGCATCAGCGTCAGCGTGTTGATGGGGAAGAAGGGGTTGAAGTGCATCGGCACGCCATAGCGACGGGCGAAGCGCTGCATGTCGATCATGGTGTGGCGCGCCTTGGCCGGGACTGCGGCCGGCGAGGCATTACCGGTGGCCTGGAACACCCCGCCCAGCAGCATCGGGCGGTAACGCAGCGTGGCGCCAGTCCTGGCGCAGATCCCCGGCAGCTGGGTCCAGGCCAGGTAACTGGCCGGGCTGCCGAGGTCGAAGAAGAATTCGACCGTTTTGGTCATGGGTGCATTCTCGTCGTTGGTTATCGGCTACGACCAGGTAGGAGCGAGCTTGCTCGCGAACGAGGCCGTGCGGGGCATTTCGCGAGCAAGCTCGCTCCTACAGGGTTACCAGCGCTCCATCCAGGGCCGCAGATCCAGCTCGAACGTCCACGCATCGCGCGGCTGGCTGTGCAGGTACCAGTAGTTTTCGGCGATGTGCTCGGGGTCGAGAATGCCGTCCTGATCCTTCAGTGCGTAACGCTCGGGGAAGTTGTCGCGGATGAATTCGGTGTCGATGGCACCGTCCACCACCACATGGGCGACGTGGATGCCCCGTGGTCCCAACTCGCGCGCCATGCTCTGGGCCAGGGCGCGGATGCCATGCTTGGCGCCGGCGAAGGCGGCAAACCCGGCGGCACCGCGCAGGCCGGCGGTGGCGCCGGTGAAGAGGATGGTGCCGCGCTCGCGGGTGACCATGCGACGGGCCACCGCCTGGCTGGTGAGGAAGCCGGAGAAGCAGGCCATCTCCCAGATCTTGAAGTACTTGCGCGCCGTCTCTTCAAGGATGCTGCAGGGCACATTGGCGCCGATGTTGAAGACGAAGGCTTCGATGGGGCCGATGTCGCGCTCGATAGTTTCCACCAGTTGCGCAACATCCTCTTCCTTGCGCGCATCTGAGGCGAAGCCGTGAGCCTCGCCACCTTCGGCGCGAATCGCATCCACCAACGGCTGCAGCTTGTCGGCGCTGCGTCGGGTCACGCAGGCGACGTATCCCTCGCGGGCAAAGCGCCGGGCGATGGCACCGCCCGTGGCGTCGCCTGCACCAATTACCAGTACGACTTTCTTGTTGTTGCCCGTTGACGCCATGGTGGGTGCTCTCCAGGTAGTTGTTGCGGATATGGACGGCGATCGAGTCCGGGTGGGCCCGCCGCCACTGCTGGAATTTTTCAGGCCAAGGCCTCAGACACGAAGTCCAGCCGGTCTTGACCGAAAAACATTTCATCGCCGACAAACATGGTTGGCACGCCAAATACGCCGCGTGCTACCGCGTCCTTGATATTCGCTTCTAGTAAGGCGTCGATCTCCTCACTCGACGCGTTGGCTCGAAACATTTCCGGGTCGAAGCCGTTCTCGTGCAGCGTTTCGGCAATCACAACTGGGTCGTTCAGGTCTCGTGCTTCAACCCAGATGGCCCGGAACATTGCCTCCAGATAGTCTGTAAAGCGCTCATCACCTTGCAGTTGCAAGGCGATGGCTCCGCGTATCAGCGGCAAGGTGTTGATCGGAAAATTCGAATTGAATGACAACGCGACGTCGTAGCGTTTAGCAAAGCGTTGGAAGTCATTGAACAAATAGCGGCCTTTGGCTGGGATTCGAACGGGTGAGCTGTTACCGGTGGCTTCGAAGAGGGTGCGCAAGAAGACCGGGCGGTAAACCAGTCGGGCACCAGCTCCGACGCATATCGATGGAAGCTGGGTGTTAGCCAGATAACTCGTCGGGCTTACAAAGTCGAAGAAGAACTCAACGGAATTGTTCATTTCGCGTCCCTTGCCTTTAGGTATCGGTAGCGCCCATTTTTCCTGCGGTTGATGCGCTCTTGCTGGTATCCGGACCAAGTTGCACACCAAGCCTGGGCGGCCGTGGATTTATTGATAAACGATCGTTAGCTGAACGGACGTTATGCTATGCTCGCCAACGCGTCAAGCCAGTCCACCGGAGGTCGTCGTGCGTTACTCAGCCACCCACAAGGAAGAAACCCGCCAGAAGCTGCTGGAAAGCAGCGGTTCGATCGCCAAGCGCGGCGGGTTTTCCACCACCGGCGTCGACGGCCTGATGAAAGCCATTGGCCTCACCGGTGGCGCTTTCTACAGCCACTTCCCGTCGAAGAACGACCTCTTCACCGCCATCGTCCAGCGCGAGCTTTCGCAAAGCCTGATCGGCCATGTCGCTCGTGGCGAAGGCTTCTGCCGCGACAAGCTGGAGCGCTGCCTCGACCGCTACCTGAGCATGGCCCATCTGCAGAACCCCGACACGGGCTGCGCCATCCCCGCGCTGGGGGCAGAAATCGCTCGCGCCGATCTTTCCGTGCGCGAGGAGGCCGAGCACTGGATGCTGCAGTTGCAGCGCGCCTGGGCGGATATCCTCGAAGACCGCGAACTGGCCTGGGCGCTGATTTCCCAGTGCGTCGGGGCCCTGGTGGTGGCGCGCATGCTCGCCCGCGAAGAGATCCAGGCCGAAGTGCTGGATGCCAGCCGGGGTTTCCTCGGTCGGGTGGTGGATGACCGGCTACAGAAGTGACTGCTCCGCGCAGACGCTCAGAATCTGCTCCCTCAGCCAGACATTCGCGGGGTCCTGATCGAAAGGCTGCGCCCAGAGGAGTTCCAGGGAAAAGCTCGGCAAGTCGGGCAGCCGGCTCGTCGCGGTACGGGCGTCGCCCAGGCGTTCATGAACGCGCGCCGGCATGACCATCAGCAGCTCGCTGGCGGGGATCAGTTGCAAGGCCGCCAGGTAGTTGTTGGTCCGGGCGGCGATCTGTCGCGAGCGGCCCTGCTGCTGCAGCCAACCATCGATCATGTTGCGGTCCGAGTCCCAGGGCGTGGGAAATACCTGGCGCCGCGCACAGAAGGCATCCAGATCCTCCACGACCGCAGTGCCGGCGGCGCGTACGCAGAGCAAGTCATCTTTCAGTAGCGCCAGGCTTACCAGTCCGGGATGGGCGCGGTGCTGGTGCGGGCCGAATCCCAGGGCCAGGTCCAGTTCCCCGTGAACCAGCGCCTCGGCGGGGATTTCGCGCCCGAGGCGTTGAACGTCAAGGCTGACCGGGTAGCCGGCGTCGCTCAGCCGGCGCAGCAATGGCGGCAGGATCAGCAGCTCGAAATACTCCGGCGCGCAGAGGCGGAAGGTGCGCGGTGCCTGGCTGGGGTCGAAGGCGCGGGACTCGCTGAAGCAGGCGTTCATCAATTCGATCATGGCGCGCGCGTGGGGGCGCATGGCCATTGCCTTGCGGGTGGGGCGCATGCCGCTGCGGGTGGCGATGAAGAGTTCATCGTCGAGGGTGCCGCGCAGTTTCTTCAGGCTGTAGCTGACGCTGGAGGCGCTGAGGTTCAGTACTTCCGCCACGTCCCCCAGGTGCTGCCGCTCATGAATTTCGAGAAACACCAGCAGGTCCTGGATATCGATCTTGCGCAGTCCGTTCGCGAGCAGCATGGCCGGGTTCCATTGGGCGGGAGCGCCATCAGAACCCGTGCCAGTCGACATGGCAAGCACTCAGGCGGCCGCCGTGCGCGCCGGGCTCAACCGCGCCAGCCAGAGCATGCCGAGGACGATCAGTACAGCACCCGCCCAGGCCAGCGGCGCAGGCGCCTTGTGCAGCCAGAAGCTTTGCAGCAGCAGGGCGAACAGGCCACTCAGGTAGCTGTAGGCGATCACCGTGGCCGGCGGCAGCCAGTGGATGGCCCGGTGCAGCAACCAGAAGGTCGCCAGGGTGGCGGTCAGGGCCAGGTAGAACAGCCAGCCGATGTCGCGCAGGGTCATGCCTTGCAGCCCATCCCAGCGCTGGCCGAGGGTGCTGACCAGGGCCAGTAGCAGGCCGCCCGCCAACAGATTGCCGCAAGCCAGGGAAGCGGCGCTCCGGTCGGCGCCGAGCCAGGGTTTCAGACGCTGGCTGAGGGGGGCGTAGAGCGCCATGGCCAGGCAGCCAATGGCGTAGACCGTATAGCCATAGGTATCGAAGTGGGCATTGTCGAGGCCGAGCAGGGCCAGGGCGCCAAGCGCAGCGATCAGGGTTGGCCACAGTCGTTGCAGCACCGGTTTACCCAGCAGCAGGCGTTCACCGCCGAGGGTCAGCAGCGGCACGCTGACATACAGCAGCGCGGTGTCCAGTGCCTTGGTGTGTTTCAACGCTTCGAACAGGCTGCCGAAATAGAGTGCGAGCAAGCCACCCAGTACCACGTGGGCCAGCAGTGCGCGCCCGCCAGGAAGACCGGGATGGCGGAGCAGCAGGAAGGGCAGGAACAGGCTTCCCGACAGCAGTAGGCGCAGCGCAGTGAGCGGCAGCGCGTCGAGCGCCGGGCTCACCTCGGCGGCGGCGAAGAAAGACAGCGCCACCAGCACTGCCCAGAGCAGCATCGAGACGTGGGCATTGAGGCCGGGAGAAAGCAATGGGCGCATGGCGAGGCTCCTTCTGTGTGCAGGCGGCCATTGCGCCAGCGCAGCAAATCTCCGGCAAATCAGAAACTCGGGGGTGGATTCGGGAAATTGAATTGCTCAGCATGCCGCTAGAGTTATCCACATGCCCCCGCCTGGAGATACCCGTCATGGGTCAGGATCAAGCGTCATGCGCTGCCTTTGCCGGACTTTGTGCCCTGCTTGTGAGCGCGCCGGCCCTCGGCGATTCCCTGGCCGCGTCGAGCCGCGCCTACTTGCTGGAAGACAGCCATTTCCTCCGTGACGCCGCCTCTGAGCGCATCCAGCAGATCCGCTTTTCCTTCCGCGAACCGCCTCTGGACGAGGGGCAGTCGCCGGCCTGGGCGCGGGCCTTCGGCAGCCATGGTTCGGCTGATGGAGACCACCGGGCACCTCGTCGTGAGCGGGATACCGGCGGACTGCTGATCGGCAGTGAGCGCAAGCTGGTCACCTGGTTCATCGGTGCCATGGGCGGCTATTCGGCTACCTCGGTGGAGGTGCAGGACGTCGATGCGGATATCCACAGCCTGCACCTGGGGGCCTATGCCGGGACAAAGATCTACAACCAGATCGGCGTGAAACTGGGGGCAGCCTGGAGCGGCCACGACGGTGACCGGCGCGGGGCCGACGCCGATGGCGGCCAGGTGTTTGGCGAACTCAGCTACTCGCTGGATTTTCGCGACTTCAGTGCCGAGGGTTTCAGCGAGCTGGCCTATGTTCGGCAGGACAGCGACGCCCTCGGCGCCCTGGGTAGCCAGCGCGACGAAATCGGCTACAGCACCTTCGGCCTGCGCGGCACCACGCGTATCGAACTGGCTTCGGGGCGGCGCTTGACGGCACGCATCAGCTCCGGCTGGCGCCATGCCTACAGCGATAGCCGACTAGAAGATGAGAGCGGCGCCGCCGTGGCCTTGACCCGCGACACTTTCAGGCTGGATGCGGGGTTGGATTACCAGCTCACCGAACAGGCCTACGCCGGGCTGTTCTACAACGGCACCTACGCCGAGGACGCGCGGGACAACGGCCTGACGGCGCGGGTGAGCCTGAGATTCTGACCCCTTGTAGGATGGGTTGAGCTTGCGAAACCCATCCTACGAGAGAGCCTCGAATCGCGTCGTCCTCAGATTTCCTGCATATCGAAGTCGTTCTTGCCGACGCCACAGTCCGGGCAGATCCAGTCATCCGGTACGTCGTTCCAGGGGGTGCCGGCGGGGATGCCCTCGTCAGGCCAGCCCTTGGCTTCGTCGTAGATCAGGCCGCAGACCACACAAATCCAGGTTTTCATGCCGCTACCTCATGCTTGCAGCTGTGCTCGGGGAAGACGCGCGCCCGGAAGCGCGCGGTGTCGCGATCATAGGGGCGGCGTTGCGTCGCCCGTGCCCTATCCAAGGGTGGGTTGGGCTGGCTGTTCGGCCGCGTGCTCCTTCGGGTTCCAGCGGTTGGCGCGGGCGAAGGTGCCGAAATCGTTGAAGCGCACGCCCATCTCGCGCATCACCCGGTGCGCCACCGGCGCCGTCAGCTGGCGGATGTAGAAGGGTTCCTTGACCACGAAATGGTGGATGGCGTGGGTGCTGCCGAAGTTGAAGCAGAACGCCTGCAGCGGCCACATCCACCAGGGATTGAGCACCTGGGTCTGCTGGATCACGTTGCCCAGTTCGACGTCGCCGTAGTAGTGCATGTTGGAGCTGACGAAGTGCAGGCAGAAGGTGCGCAGCACGTTCGGGCCCACCAGCACCACCACCGCGATGTTGACGATGTTCATCGCCTCCAGAGTGCCTGGCGACCAGGCGATGGGCGCATTCAGGGCCCAGGCCAGGGTGTCGATGACGTGGAAGCCGAGGAATGCGTACCAGGTGCCCCAGTTCAGCAGGGCCAGCGGTGCGTAGACCTTCAGGGTGCGCCAGAGGATGCTGCGTTTCAGCGCCCAGGTCTTGGCCCGTTGCATGCGGATCAGCGACGACATGATGTTGTCTCCCACCATCAGCAGCCGCGCCAGGCCCCAGGGTTCGCCGTTGGTGATGGCACGTTCCTCCAGGTCGGTCTCCGTGCCCGAAACCTTGTGGTGGTTGAGGTGCAGGTGGCGGCGGACCCAGGGGTTGATGGTGCTCGGCCGCGCCATCCAGACCAGCGCCATCATCAGGTTGTGCGGCACCTTGCGCTTGCGGAAGTACATGCTGTGGATCAGGTCGTGCTCCAGCTCGTGGGTCAGCGAGGCGAAGAAGGCGTTGAGTAGCAGGCAGGCCCACCAGGCGATCTGGTCGTTCAGGTAGAGCAGGGCGGAGCCCAGCATGCCGGCCAGGGCGACGGCGAGAATGCCGGCGCCGATGGCGTCCTGGTGGTTCAGCACGGGGTAGCGCTGGCGCAGCTCGTTGCCGCGGGCCATCACCACTTCACGAATATGCGCTGATCGCTGCTGGTCATTCAGCGAGCGGGGGCTTGCGGGCTTGGCGGACATGCTTCCATCCTCTTATTGGAGATGGTTCTACTGTGCCGTTCCGGGCTGCCGTCGCGCCCGACCGAGCACGCCAACCTGTTGACCGGAAACGCCAACCTGCATGAGCGAACCCACTACCCTCGCCAGTTGGACCCGCGCCCTGCGCAAGCAGCTGGATGCGCTCGGCCTCGACAGCGCCGACCTGTGCCGGCAGGCGCAGCTCGACCCGGCGCTGATGGACGACCCCAACGCACGCTATCCCCTGTCCGCCACCACCCGGCTTTGGCAATTGGCGGTCGAGGCCAGTGGCGACCCGGCGCTTGGCCTGAAGATTTCCACCTACGTCAGCCCCACCACCTTCCACGCCCTGGGCTACGCGCTGGTGGCCAGTGGCAGCCTGCGGGAAGTCTTCGAACGCATCGTGCGATACCACCAGGTGGTCAGCGACGCGCTGGAGCTGGAGCTCAGTCGCCAGGGCGAGCGCTATCTGTTCCGTCTGCGGGTGCGTGACGACGGTTTCGAGCCGGCGCCGGAAGCGGTGGATGCCTTCGCCGCCATCTACGTGCGCACCTGCCGCAATCGTATCGGCCGGGACTACGCGCCGCTCGCCGTACACCTGCGCCGTCCGCAGCCGGTGAACCCGCAGCCCTGGCACCAGGTGTTCCGCGCGCCGCTGGTCTTCGGTGCCGAGGAAAACCTGCTGGAGTTCGCCGCCGAGGATTTCGAACGGCCGCTGGACGATGCCAATGCGGAACTGGCCGAGCACAACGAGGCGGTGCTCAAGCGCACCTTGGAGCAGCTTCAGCAGCCCACCTGGTCGCGCAAGGTGCGGGCCTGCCTGGAGGCGCAGTTGCCCAATGGCGAGCCTTCCGCCGAGCGCATCGCCCAATCCCTGCACCTCAGCCTGCGCAGCCTGCAGCGGCACCTGGCGGATGAGGGCTGTAACTACGAGCAGCTTCTCGGCGATACGCGCCAGGCGCTGGCGCTGGTCCATATGCGTGACCCGCGCTGCTCCATCAGCGAGATCGCCTACCTGCTCGGCTTCGCCGACACCAGCAGCTTCAGCCGCGCCTTCAAGCGCTGGACGGGGCAGAGCCCGAGCCAGTATCGCGAAAGCCTCACCGCAGGTCGTTGAGCGCAGCTGGTTTCCCACAGTTGAAGGGCTACGCCTTGCCCTGTGCTGCGCGCTTGAGCAGGTCCGGATCGAGAATCTCGATCTCCCCGTAATTCAGGCGCAACGCACCCTGTGCCTCCAGTTCCTTGAGGATCTGGTTGGTGGTCTGGCGGGAGATCGACAGCATCAACGCCAGTTGCTCCTGGGCAAGGTGGATCGAGCGCCGGCGCACCGTCAGGCCGCCATACCCCTCGGCGATCATCAGCAGCCGCCGCGCCAGGCGCTGGGGTGCCGGCAGCAGGCTCATTTCCTCCAGGGCGATGAACGCCAGGCGCAGCTTCTGGCTCATCAGCAGGGCGAAGTCGCGCCAGCGCGAAGGCTGTCGCTCGAGCAGGGCCAGCAGCGGCGCCTGGGGTAAGTGGAGCAGGGTCACCTGGCCGTCGGCGAAGGCATCGTGGGTCCGTGGCTGACCGTCGAACAGGGAGATTTCGCCGAACCAGTGGGGCGGTTCCACCAGCACCAGCAAGGCCTCCTTGCCACTCTCGCTGATGCTCCCGACGCGGACCGCACCCTCCAGCACTGCATAGAGTCCACAGGGCGGATCGCCCCGGCGGAACAGGCGCTGGCCAGGCTCCAGCCGGCGCAACTGAGCCATGGCCAGGAGCTCGTCCTGCAGGGCGGCGGGCAACAGGCTGAACCATTGGCCGGTCAGCAGGAGGTCGCGATGGTGCTTGAATTCGGTCATGGTCTTTGTCGGCTAGCTGACAGAGGTTGTCTGGGGCATGGCGCCATTATCGGCGCAATTGCCTGCAAACCTGAGGACACAACAATGAAAACCCTCATCGACCAACTTGGCCAGTACGCCGAGTACCACCGTGACCGCCGCAACATCGCGACCCATTTCGTCGGCATTCCGCTGATCGTGGTCGCCGTCGCTGTCTTGCTGTCCCGTCCGGGGACGGAAGCCTTCGGCCTCTGGTTGTCGCCGGCGGCGTTGGTCAGCCTGGCTTCGGCGCTCTACTACTTCCGCCTCGATGTGCGTTACGGCCTGGTGATGGCCGTGCTGCTGGCAGTGAGTCTGTGGATCGGCGCGGCCCTCGCCGTCCAGGGCACCGCCACCTGGCTCGGCGCCGGGTTGGGGCTGTTCGTCGTGGGCTGGGTGATCCAGTTCGTCGGGCATTACTACGAGGGCCGCAAGCCGGCCTTCGTCGATGATCTCACCGGGCTGATCATCGGGCCGCTGTTCGTGGTGGCCGAACTGGGCTTCCTGCTGGGGCTGCGCAAGGAGGTCGAGCACGCGGTGGAAGAGCGTGCGGGCCCGACTTGCATCCGGGAGAAGAAGGCGGCGGTTTGATGTATCGAGGGATATCCGACTTCCCTCACCCCCGGCCCCTCTCCCAGAGGGAGAGGGGTGACTCGCGCATGGCACTCACTGGCCATCCAGCTCGTAGGGTGGGCTTCAGCCCACCGTCGCGGGTCAGCGTGGGCTAAAGCCCACCCTACAAAGCTCCCACAGCGGCAGGCCTTCGGCCTGCTTGGCGAATGAATTCGCCCCTACAGGGTTAGTGCCGCAATTCAGGGCGTGGGGGAAAGGTTGCCCAACACCAGCAACTGCCCACTCATCGACCGCGCCTGGCGGTCCACCATCATCGGTGCGTAGGGCCGGCCGGAGGCGCTGACCATCGTGTTGTTCCCGCTGTTCAGGTCGTTCAGCGCGGTCCGCAGGAAGCCCCAGCGCGTCTTCAGCTTGGCCAGCGACGGGTCGGCCTTTTCATCCAGCGGTGCCAACTCCTCATCGATGGCCGGCAGCAGGCGGCGTTCGTCCTGGCCGATATAGGTGTCGCCGTTCTCGCGGGAAATCTCGAAGGTGCCGATGTAGGACCGGCTCAGGTACTGGACGTTGAGGTACTCGACCTTGGCGGGCAGCGCCTCGGCCTCGCTGGTGCCGGCCTGGGCGCGGGCGGCGATAAGGAGGTCGCGCAATGCCTTGGACAGCTCCTGGGGATAGCGCCACGGCACGTCTTCTTCCTTGTGGCCGTAGGAAACGCCCTGTTCGAGCTGGGTAACAAATGCGTCATGGGCCTTGCGCAAGTCCTCGCTGGGCGTGGAGATGCGCAGGTAGTCGGCATCCAGCGCCTTGAGGTCGCTGCGCATTCGTTCGGCATGGACATCCTGGAAGCCTTCCCCGCGATACAGCAGCAGGCTGGCCGTGGCGCGGCTGGCGTGAACCTGTACCAGTTCAAGGGGCGGAAGCTCGGCGGCGAGGATGGGCATGGCGACGCCCAGGAGAAGGCCGAGCAGCGGGGACAGCAGAACCTTGCGGATCATGTTGGGTGCTCCTGTTCTTGTTGTTCTGAGGAGTCGATAGGGGTGCCGGCACAGCCTACTGCGCCGTGGGTTTCACGCTACTACCCGAAAGAATGATTTGTTGTGGGGGAATCGATGTTTTCAGGCTCCGCCCTGCAATTTACGCAGCAGCTCGGCGCTGGCTGGGTCGGCCGGGAACAGGGTCTCCAGTCCCAGTTCGGCCAGGGTGACGTCCACTGGGGTGCCGAACACCGTGATGGTGCTGATGAAACTGATGATCCCGACCGGCGTGCGCAACTGCAACGGCACGAGCACCGCGTCGCTGGGCGGTCCTTCCGGCGGAGGTGGCGCGGGGTAGCCGTCGAGTTCATCGAACAGGGCCTGCAACTCCGCGTCGCCGCTGACTTCGATATCCCGATGCAGGCGCTCCAGCAGGTGCGCTCGCCACTGGCCGAGGTTGACGATGTGAGGCGCCAGGCCCTGTGGATGAAGGGACACGCGCAGCACGTTGAGTGGCGGTGCCAGCAGTTCCGGCGCAACTCCCGAGAGCAGCGGCGCGACGGCGCCATTGGCCGCCAGCAGGTTCCAGTGCCGGTCCACCGCCAGCGCCGGGTTGGGTTCGTGGGCCTTGAGCAACTGCTCGACCGCCGTGCGCGCGCCGGCCAGCGCCGGGTCATCGAGCGCACGCTGGGAAAACAGCGGCGCATAGCCGGCGGCGGTCAGCAGGCGATTGCGCTCACGCAGGGGAATTTCCAGTTGCTCGGCCAGGTGCAGCAGCATCTCGCGACTGGGATGAGCGCGACCGGTCTCGACGAAGCTCAGGTGACGCGTGGAAATCTCTGCGTCGCAGGCGAGGTCGAGCTGGCTCAGGCGGCGTCGCTGACGCCATTGGCGCAACAGGGCGCCGACGGGGTGGGCAGAAGTATTCATGGCACCGACGATAGTCCAGGGAGGGAATCCCGGCCATTACCTGGCAGGTAATCGACCCGCTGCGGGTTTCGCGGAAATCTGTCGCCAAGCGCCACGTCGGCGCCTCATTCGACAGGAGAACCACCATGACTCATCTCGATATGTCCCCGCTGCTGCGCCGTGCCCTGCAAGCTGATGCCCTCGCCAGTGGTGTCATGGGCCTGTTGCTGGCGCTGGCCGCCGGCCCCCTGGAAGAACTGCTGGGCCTGCCGCGTTCGCTGTTGCTGGGTGCGGGCATCGGGTTGCTGCCCTTCGCCCTGGCGCTCGGCTGGCTGGCCAACCGGGCGACGGTGCGCCGTGGCTGGATCTGGGCGGTACTGGCGATCAACGCCGTGTGGGTGGTGGACAGCCTCTCGCTACTGGCGGTGGGCTGGGTGGAGCCGACCCTGCTGGGTAAGGTCTTCGTGATCGGCCAGGCCGTGGCGGTGGCCGTACTCGCCGAGCTGGAATTCTTCGGCCTGCGGCGTTGCCAGGAAGCGGTCGCGTGATGGGAAACGGCGCCGGCCTGTGTGGCCGGCGCCTATGGCTCAGAACAGGCCGCGCAGGGCCAGGTCGCTGCCGAGTAGCAGCAGGCCGATGAAGAACCAGCGGCGGAAGCGTTCGGCACTGATGCGTTTGCGCAGCCACTGGCCGCCGGCCATGCCTAGCAGTGCCGGCACCAGGGCCAGCAGGGAAGCGCCCAGCACCGCCGGTTGCAGCAGCTCGCCGCTGTGACCGAGGCTCACCGCCAGGGCAATGGTGGAGGCACTGAAGGACAGCCCCAGGGCCTGCACCAGTTCGTCCTTCTCCAGGCCGATGGCCTGCAGGTAAGGCACCGCCGGGATCACGAAAACCCCGGTCAGCGCCGTCAGGGCGCCAGTCACCGCGCCGATCACCGGCCCCAGCCAGCCTTCATTGGCCGGTGCCACGGCGAAGCGCACCGATGCCAGCCCGAGCACTGCATAAACCACGAGCGCGATACCGAGTATCGAGGTCGCGCCGGGCAGGTCAGTGGCGTTCACCACCCAGGCCATGGCCCAGGTGCCGACGAAGATGCCGGCGAGCATCGGCCACAGACGCCGCAGCATGGCCAACGGACTGCTGCCAGCGGCGAGCTGCCAGATGTTGGTGACCATGGACGGCACGATCAGCAGGGCGGCGGCCTGCATGGGTGGCATCACCAGCCCCAGCAAGCCGACGGAAATGGTGGGCAGGCCAAGGCCAACCACGCCCTTCACGGTGCCCGCGAGCAGGAAGGTGGCGGCAATCAGCGGCAAGTAGGCAATCAGGGAATCGGCCACGGGTTCACTCCTTGTGTGGGGCGCATGTTGGCGCGCCGATGAATTCGTGGCCAGTATCCGTGGCGCTGAATCGGGACGATTCGGAGTGGGGCGAAGTGTGGAATGCAGGATGGCTACGTAGGTTGGTGCAGAGCGAAGCGAAGCCCAACACCGTTCGGGAGTGGGCTCCGTTGCGTTGGGCTTCGCTTCGCTCAGCCCAACCTACAGGGAAGGAATTAGAACCCCGCCGCCTTCTGCCAGGCCTTGGGCTTGAAGAACAGCGTTTCGCCACGCACCAGGCCGACCAGGCTGTCGTGGTCTTTCACCACTTCGGCCTCGATCAATTCGTCCTGGCCGTCCACCTTCAGGGTCACCCGGGTGATGGCGCCCAGGGGGCGGATATCGCGGACTTCGGCGGCGCGGTGTTCGGCCACTTCGGAGCGCGAAAGCGAGACTTCATGGGGACGGAACAGCAGGTGCTGATCGTCGCCCAGGTGCAGGCGGTTGGAGTCGCCGAGGAAGTGGTAGACGAAGTCGCTGGCCGGGTTCTCGTAGACCTCGCCCGGTGCGCCGATCTGCTCGATCACGCCCTTGTTCATCACCACGATGCGGTCGGCCACTTCCATGGCTTCTTCCTGGTCGTGGGTCACGAATACGGAGGTCAGGTTGATCTCCTCATGCAGGCGCGCCAGCCAGCGGCGCAGCTCCTTGCGCACTTTGGCGTCGAGGGCGCCGAAGGGCTCGTCGAGCAGCAGGATCTTCGGTTCCACCGCCAGGGCGCGGGCCAGGGCGATGCGCTGGCGCTGACCGCCGGAGAGCTGCTCCGGGTAGCGGTCGGAGAGCCAGTCCAGTTGCACCATGTTCAGCAGCTCGTGGACCTTCGCCTTGATCGCCGACTCGCTCGGACGCTCGCGCTTGGGCTTCATGCGCAGGCCGAAGGCGACGTTGTCGAACACCGTCATGTGGCGGAACAGGGCATAGTGCTGGAACACGAAGCCGACGTTGCGATCACGCACGTCGTGTTGGGAAACGTCTTCGCCGTGGAACACGATGCTGCCCACATCCGGGGTTTCCAGGCCGGCGATGATCCGCAGCAGGGTGGTCTTGCCGCAGCCGGACGGGCCGAGCAGCGCCACCAGTTCGCCGCTGTGGATATCCAGGCTGATTTCGTTGAGGGCCTTGAAGGCGTTGAAGTTCTTGCTGACGTTGCGGATTTCAATGCTCACGGTGGTTACTCCTCATCAGCATTCGACTTGAGACGGGACAGGCGCGACTCGCTCCACTGCTTGAGCAGAAGGATGCACAGGGCGAGCACCAGCAGCAGGCTGGCGACGCTGAAGGCGGCGACGTGGTTGTACTCGTTGTAGAGGATCTCGACATGTAGCGGCAGGGTGTTGGTGACGCCGCGGATGTGGCCGGACACCACCGACACCGCGCCGAACTCGCCCATCGCCCGCGCGGTGCACAGCACCACGCCGTAGATCAGGCCCCATTTGATGTTCGGCAGGGTCACGTGCCAGAACATCTGCCAGCCGTTGGCGCCAAGCAGGCGTGCGGCTTCCTCTTCCTGCGTGCCCTGTTCCTGCATCAGCGGGATCAGTTCACGGGCGACGAAGGGGAAGGTCACGAAAATCGTGGCCAGGACGATGCCGGGTACGGCGAAGACAATCTGGATATCGCGGTCCTGCAGCCATTCGCCGAAGTAGCCCTGGGCGCCGAACAGCAGCACGTAGATCAGACCGGCGATGACGGGAGATACCGAGAACGGCAGGTCGATCATGGTGACCAGCAGGCTCTTGCCGCGGAACTCGTACTTGCTCACGCACCAGGCGGCGGCGACGCCGAACACCAGGTTGAGCGGCACCGAGATGAACACGGCGATCAGGGTCAGCTTCAGCGCGGAAAGGGCGTCCGGCTCGAAGATGGCGGTGAAGAAGGTACCCAGGCCGTCCTTCAATGCTTCGCTCAGTACCACCAGCAGCGGCAGCAGGAGGAACAGGGCGAAGGCCAGCCAGGCGGAAATGATCAGGATGCGACGACCCAGCGCGCTGCCCCGGCGGGCGGCGTTGGCGGAGGACGCGGCGGTCAGGCTTGCGGAACTCATGGCGCTCTCCTCACGGGGTCTCGATGCGGCGTTGCAGCAGGTTGATCAGCAGCAGCAGGACGAAGGCGACGACCAGCATCAGCACGCCGATGGCGGTGGCGCCGGTGTAGTCGTACTGGTCCAGCTTGACCATGATCAGCAGCGGCAGGATTTCGGTCTTCATCGGCATGTTGCCGGCAATGAAGATCACCGAGCCGTACTCACCCACGCCACGGGCGAAGGCCAGGGCGAAACCGGTCAGCCAGGCGGGTAGCAGGGCCGGCAGCAGGACATGGCGGAAAATCTGCAGCGGCTTGGCGCCGAGGCAGGCGGCGGCTTCCTCCACCTCGCGGGGAATGTCGGCCAGCACCGGCTGCACCGTCCGCACCACGAAGGGCAGGGTGACGAACGTCAGCGCCAGGGTGATGCCGAGCGGGGTGTAGGCGATCTTGAAACCGAGGTCGGTGGCGAACTGGCCCACCAGGCCGGCGGGTGCATAGAGGGCGGTAAGGGCGATGCCGGCGACTGCGGTGGGCAGCGCGAAGGGCAGATCGACCATGGCGTCGATGACCTTGCGGCCGAAGAAGTCGTAACGCACCAGGACCCAGGCCAGCAGGGTGCCGATGATGCCGTTGATCACGGCGGCAGCCAGGGCGGTGCCGAAACTGAGCTTGAGGGCGGCGATCACGCGGGGGGCGCTGATGATGGTCCAGAACTGGACCCAGGTCAGCTCGGTGGTCTTGAGGAACAGGGCACCCAGGGGAATCAGGACCAGCAGGCTGAGATACACCAGGGTGTATCCCAGGGTCAGCCCGAAGCCGGGTATGACCGGGGAGATGCGTCGTGACATGTTCTGTCCTTACTCTGCGTTGGAACGCTTGGTTTTCCGGAGCCGGCCCCGTCGAGCCGCTTCCAGCAAACAGGCCCGATCCGTGGATCAGGCCTGGTTTTCGCTCCTTCCCTGAAGCACTTTTCGATGGGTTTCGCTCCGCTCTACCCATCCTACGGAACTGGTCTCGTAGGATGGGTAGAGCTTGCGAAACCCATCATCGTTACTGCGCTTGGTAGATCTGGTCGAAGATGCCGCCGTCGTTGAAGAACTTGGGTTGGGCTTCCTTCCAGCCGTTGAAGTCCTTGTCCACGGTCACGAGGTCCAGTTTCGGGAATTGCTTGGCGAACTCGGCCGCGACTTTCTCATTACGCGGGCGGTAGAAGTTCTTCGCCGCGATGCGCTGGCCTTCCTCGCTGTACAGGTACTGCAGGTAGGCTTCGGCGACCTTGCGGGTGCCCTTCTTGTCGACGTTCTTGTCGACCACCGACACCGGCGGCTCGGCCAGGATCGACAGGCTCGGCGCGATGATTTCGAAGTTCTCGCCGCCTTGCTCTTTCAGCGCCAGGAAGGCTTCGTTTTCCCAGGCCAGCAGCACGTCGCCGATCTGGTTGTTGACGAAGGTGATGGTCGAGCCACGGGCGCCGGTATCCAGCACCGGTACGTGTTTGTACAGCTCCTTCACGTATTCCTGTGCCTTGGCGTCGCTACCGTATTGCTTCTTGGCCCAGGCCCAGGCGGCCAGGAAGTTCCAGCGGGCGCCGCCGGAGGTCTTCGGGTTCGGGGTGATGACTTCAACGCCTTGCTTGGTCAGGTCGCCCCAGTCCTTGATGCCCTTGGGGTTGCCCTTGCGTACCAGGAACACGATGGTCGAGGTGTAGGGGGTGCTGTTCTGCGGCAGGCGTGCCTGCCAGTCTGCCGGGATCAGCTTGCCGAGCTTCTGCAGCTCGTCGATGTCGCCGGCCAGGGCCAGGGTCACCACGTCGGCCTTCAGGCCGTCGATCACGGCGCGGGCCTGCTTGCCGGAGCCACCGTGGGATTGCTGGATTTTCAGGTCGTCGCCGCCTTCGGTCTTCCAGTGCTTGGCAAAGGCAGCGTTGTATTCCTGGTAGAGCTCACGAGTGGGGTCGTAGGACACGTTGAGCAGTTCGGTGGCGGCGGCGGCCGGGCCGGCGATCAGGGCGCTGGCGAGGGCGGCGAGGGCGAAACGGCGAATCGACATTATCAAAGCTCCTGGAACTGAATTTTTTTAGGTGTTGGCTAGGGCTGTTTGGTGGTGTTCGTCGAAACGCCCTCCGGCAGTCCGGTCGGGCTTCAAGCCTGTCGAGGCTCGAACGGTGTCCTTTGAATCAGTTACCGCGCTGGTTCGGTTGCTGCAGGCGGAATTTTTCCTTGCGTTCGATCTGCACCACCTGGCCGTTGTGCACGGTGATCTCCACCGAGCCGAAACGCAGGCCGTGCAGGGCACTCTGGATTTCACGCAGGATGCTGGCCTCGTCCTGGCCTTCCACGCTACGAAGGGTTGCGCTCATGGTCGTGCTCCTAGAAATGGGGCCCGCGGCGTGGGTCAGGAAGGGTATTCCGCGTGGCGTGGAGCGAATCTTAAGCAAGCAGGGAATATTCTTAAAAATACTATTTAAGAATTTTTATATAACCGAATTAACTTGCGCGTCGCTCAGGCGCCGGCGGGCCGGTGCGCCCCATGCCAGGCACGTTCGAACATGTCCGCCTTCAGGCTGCTGACCAGAGGCTCTCGAGCGCTTCCACCGGCAACGGGCGGCTGAACAGGTAGCCCTGTCCATAGTCACAGCCCAGTTCGCGAAGGAAGCTGGCCTGGGCGTCCACCTCGATACCTTCGGCCAGCACGCTGATGCCCAGGCTGTGGCCCAGGGCGGTAACGGCGCGGGCGATGGCGATGTCGTTCCTGTCGTCCGGCAAGCCGCGCACGAAGCTCTGGTCGAGCTTCAGCTTCTGCACCGGCAGGCGTTTGAGGCGCTGCAGCGAGGAGTAGCCCGTGCCGAAGTCGTCGATGGCCAGGCGCACGCCCAGCGCGCGCAATCGCCCCAGCAGGGCTTCGGCGGTGTCCGGGTCTTCCATCACCGCGCTTTCGGTGATTTCCAGCTCCAGGTATTCCGGCGCAAGGCCCGTGGCGGCCAGCACCCGCGCCACCTCGCTATCGAGCTCCGTGCGGTGGAACAGCCGACAGGACAGGTTCACCGCCACGAACGACAGGGCGCGCCCCTGTTCCAGCCAGCAGCGCATCTGGTGACAGGCCTGTTCCAGTACCCAGGCATCGATGCTGGCGATCAACCCGCTCTGTTCCGCGATCGGCAGGAACTCCCCAGGCGGTACCAGACCACGCTCGGGATGCGCCCAGCGCACCAGCGCCTCGAAACCGATCAGTTGGCCATCGGCGAGGCGCTGGATGGGCTGGTAGTGGACCCGCAGCTGCCCCAGTTCCAGGGCCTGGCGCAGGGCGCTGACCAGCTCGACACGCTGGCGCGCCTGTTCAGTCAGTTCCTGGCTGTAGAAGGCATAGGCATCGCGTCCCGAACCCTTGGCCTTGAACAGGGCAGAGTCGGCGTTGCGCATCACCTGCTCGACATTGGCATCGGTGTCCGGGAACAGGCTGATGCCGAGGCTGGTGCTGATGAACAGGTCATGGCCGCCCAGGCGGAACGGGGTCGCCAGCTCGGTGCGGATGCGCTCTGCCAGCGCCGCGGCCTGATCGGCCTGGGGGCAGTTGTCCCAGAGCACGCCGAACTCGTCACCGCCCAGGCGCGCCAGGGTCATGCCGCCTTCCATCAGTCCTTGCAGGCGCACGCCAGCCATCTTCAGCAGCAGGTCGCCATGGGAGTGGCCGAAACTTTCATTGATGTGCTTGAAGTGATCGAGGTCCAGCAGCAGCAACGCGCCGTTCTGCTTCTCACGGCGAGCACGTTCCAGCACCTGCTCGACGCGTTCGGTGAAGAGCAGGCGGTTGGGCAAGTTGGTCAGCGGATCGTGGTGGGCGAGGAAATCCAGTTCATGCTGCGAGCGCTTGATCGCGCTGACGTCGGAGAACACCGCCACATAGTGGGTCAGTTGGCCGTCTTCGTCGTGGATGGCGCGGATATTTTGCCAGAGCGGATAGATCTCGCCGTTCCTGCGCCGGTTCCACACCTCGCCGCTCCATTCGCGGCGGTGATCCAGCGCGTTCCACATGGCTTTGTAGAAGGCCGGCGCGTGGCGGCCGGAACTGAAGATGCGCGGGTTTTCGCCCAGCACCTGCGCTTCCTCGAAGCCGGTGATGCGGGAGAAGGCGCGGTTGACGTGGACGATGCGGCTGTCGGCATCGGTGACCAGCACGCCCTCCTGGGTACTGTCGAACACGGCGGCGGCCTGGCGCAGGCTGCTTTCGTGGGCGCGGCGCGCGTCCAGATAGTCCTTCAGGCGGCGCAAGTGCAGGCAGACAAGGGCGAACAGCAGAAGGCTGGTGACCACTACAAAGAGAAGGCCCTTGGCGGTCTGCAGCTCATCCAGCAGGACGCGGTCGCCCACCAGGGCAAGCAGTGCCCGGTCGCTGAAAAGCACCCAGAGACTGGCGATGATGAAGTAGGGCAGCACCAGTCGCAGGGCGCTGAACTTGGAACGCATGGGCGCGGCCGTCCTGGCTAGGTCATACGGGGGTGCGCATTATAGGAGCAACCGACGACCGGGGGGCTTCTATCTAAAAGAGAGGATGGTTTTCTACCGGCGCTTTGTGATAATTCGAGCCAGATTCGCGCAACAAAGCCCCGATTCACTTCACCCGAGGCAATACCATCCATGTGGTACAACGGTTTTCTCGACCTGTCGCTGTGGCAACTGGTGGCGGTCACCCTGGTGATGACCCACATCACCATCGTCGGCGTCACCGTCTATCTGCACCGCTACTCGGCGCACCGCTCCCTGGAGCTGCATCCGGCGCTCAAGCATTTCTTCCGTTTCTGGCTGTGGCTGACCACCGCCATGAACACCCGCGAGTGGACCGCCATCCACCGCAAGCATCACGCCAAGTGCGAAACCGCTGACGACCCCCACAGCCCAGTGATCAAGGGCCTGGGCACCGTCTTGCGCAAAGGCGCGGAGCTGTACGCGGAAGAAGCGAAGAATGAAGAAACCCTGCGCATCTATGGCAAGAACTGCCCGGATGACTGGATGGAGCGCAATGTCTACGGCCGCTACCCGATTGGCGGCGTGACCCTGATGGCCCTGATCGACCTGGCGCTGTTCGGCGCCGCCGGCATCACCATCTGGGCCGTGCAGATGATGTGGATCCCGGTCTGGGCTGCAGGTGTCATCAATGGCCTGGGCCATGCCATTGGCTACCGCAACTTCGAATGCCGCGACGCCGCCACCAACCTGGTGCCCTGGGGCATCCTGATCGGCGGCGAAGAGTTGCACAACAACCACCACACCTATCCGAACTCCGCCAAGCTGTCGGTGAAGAAATGGGAGTTCGACATGGGTTGGGCCTGGATCAAGCTGTTCAGCTTCCTTGGCATGGCCAAGGTGCAGCGCGTCGCGCCCATCGCCCACCGCGTCGAAGGCAAGGGCAGCCTGGACATGGACACTGCCATGGCCATCCTCAACAACCGCTTCCAGATCATGGCCCAGTACCGCAAGCTGGTGATCGCTCCGCTGGTGAAGCAGGAACTGGCCAAGGCCGACGAATCGGTGCGCCACCTGTTCCGCCGCGCCAAGCGCCTGCTGTCCCGCGAAACCAGCCTGCTCGACGAAACCCACCAGGCGCGTATCGCCGCCATGCTGGAGCAGAGCCAGGCGCTCAAGGTCATCTACGAGAAGCGCCTGGCGCTGCAGCAGATCTGGGTGAAGACCAGCGCCAACGGCCACGACATGCTGGAAGCGATGAAGCAGTGGATCCACGACGCCGAAGCCAGTGGCATCCAGTCCCTGCGCGACTTCGCCGAACAGCTGAAGACCTACTCCCTGCGTCCGGCCACAGCGGCCTGACGTTTGCGAGATCCATCAAGAAGGCCGGCAGAAATGCCGGCCTTCTTGCTTTCTGGGGCCGGCGAGGGGCTTTTTTGTGGGAGCGATTTCAATCGCGAGGGGCATTGCAGGCCGAACCTACGGTCCGGTTAGCGAATGAATTCGCCCCCACAAGGCGGGGCACCGAACTGCCGTGGTGAAGCAGGAAGGGCTCGCTTTCCCGGTGGGGGCGATTTCAATCGCGATGGGCATTGCAGGCCGAACCTGCGGCTCGGTTGGCGAATGAATTCGCCCCCACAAGGCGGGGCACCGAACTGCCGTGGTGCAGCAGGAAGGGCTCGCTTTCCCTGTGGGGGCGATTTCAATCGCCAAGGGCAGCGCAGCTGCCCCGGGTCACCCCGGCCCCGCCATTTCCTGCAGGCAAAAAAAGGCCGCTCATCATGAGCGGCCTGAACAGGACGTCGATATAGGAGCTGTCACGCATCAACGTCAGGAGGTGGAGAACAGGGAATGCAGGAATCAGCTGTCCTGGTGGGTGTCGGACTGCTGCTGTTGCTCAGCGCCTTGCTTGGCGATGGCTTCCTGCTGGGCGGCATCGGCGCGCTGTTCGGCCAGAGCTGCATTGCGTGCAACAAAGGTGTTGGATTCTTCAGCCAGCGTCAGTTGCGCGAAAAACAGGGAAAATACGGCGAAAACGGCAGTAAAAAGTGCATTGCGTTGCATATCTTGAACCTCTCGGATGGTTTCTTGCGAAACATGGCGCCATCTTAGGGAGGTCAGGAAAGCGGAAAAATAGCGGTTTCAGTGAAGAACTATTTCTCTTTTCGCAACAGTTTCGCGTTGATCGCCCAGCGCTTCGGGTCCTCCAGCAGCGCTTCGTCCTGAGTCAGCAGCGGAGGCAGCTCAGCCTTGAGGAACTCCACCCAGGTCTTGATCTTGGCATCGAGGAAGCGCCGTGACGGGTAGATGGCGTAGATGTTGCGCTCGCGCAGGCGGTATTCCGGTAGCAGCCGCAGCAGCTTGCCTTCGCGTACGGGCGGGCAGGCGACGAAGGAGGGCAGCAGGCAGACGCCCATGCCCGCCTGCGCGGCCTTGGCGAGGGACTCGGCGACATTGACCTGGAAGCTCTCGGCCGGGAGCACGTTGAATTCGCCCTGCTCGCCGTTGAATACCCAGCTGTCCTCATAGAGTGGGTCCAGCAGTCGCAGGTAGCGGTGATGCTGGAGGTCCACAGGGCTGACGGGGACGCCGTGTTTTTTCAGGTAGGCGGGGGCTGCGCAAAGCACGCTGAACATCGGCCCCAGCACCTGGGCGACCATCTGTGAATCGGGCAGCTCGCGGGCGAAGGTGATGATGACGTCGTGGCCGTCCTCCAGCAGGTCGGGGGTGCGCTGCGACAGGGTCAGTTCCACCACCACTTCCGGATAGAGTTCGGAGTAGCGCGCCACCAGCGGCGTGAGGTGCTGCAGGCCGAGGCCGGTCATGGTGTGCACACGCAGGCGGCCATGGGGCTTGAGGTGGGCGCCACGCGCCTCGGCTGCGGCTTCGTCGACTTCACCGAGGATCTGCCGGCAGCGTTGCAGGTAGCGCTCGCCCACTTCGGTCAGCGCCAGGCGGCGGGTGGTGCGATGCAGCAGGCGGGCCTGAAGCTGTTGTTCCAGCTCCGATACCAGCCGCGACACCTGCGCGGTGGACAGGTCCATGGCCTGGGCGGCGGCGGTGAAGCTGCCGGTGTCTATCACCCGCACGAAAACCCGCATGCTGTGGAGCGTGTCCATTGTTACCCCTTGTGTAAGGCTGCTTCTCGCAAGTGGGAGATTATCCCGGATTCTCAGGTAAATATACTTTGTGCCCATGGGCGGCAATGGCCGAGTTCTTGCCGTTCCCGTCTTCCCCACCCGCACCTGCTGCGGGTCCCTTCGAGGTACGCATGACTCCGGATCAAAGATTCGCCCGGCGGGTCCAGGCGGCCATCGTCCTGTTCGTCCTGCTGTTCGCCTACTTCCTCGCGGCGGACCTGTGGATGCCCATCACGCCCCAGGCGCAACTGACTCGCCCAGTGCTGCGCATTGCCCCCCGCGTGGATGGCCAGGTACTGGACGTGGCCGTCAGCAACAACCAGCACGTCGACGCGGGCCAGGTGCTGTTCCGCCTCGACCCCGAGCCCTTCCACCTGGCCGTGCGCTCTGCCGAGCTGGCGCTGGAGCAGGCCGAGCAGGACAACCGCCAGCTCGACGCCGCCATCGCCGCCGCCCGTGCCGACCAGGTCGCCGCCCAGGCTGCGGCCAGTGAACTGCAACGTGAGGCCGCACGCCTCGGACGTCTGGTACAGAGCCAGCACGTGTCGCGCCAACTCTTCGAACAGACCGAAGCGCAGCGCCAGGCCGCCCAGGCCAAACTGAGCGCCGCCGGGGCGCGCATTCGCGAGCTGATGGCCCAGCGCGGCGATGCCGGAGACGACAACCTGCGCCTGCGTCAGGCGCGAAACGCGTTGGACCAGGCACGTCTGCAACTGGAATACAGCGAAGTCCGCGCCGAGCGCGCCGGTACCCTGAGCAATCTGCAGCTGTCCGCGGGCGCCTTCCTGCATGCCGGCAACCCGGTGGCCGCGCTGGTGGCGGACGAAGCGGATATCAGCGCCGATTTCCGCGAGAAGGCCCTGCGTTACGTGCGCCTGGAAGACGGCGCCGCGGTGGTGTTCGACGCCTTGCCCGGGCACATCTTCCAAGCCAGGGTCAGCGCCATCGATGCCGGCGTGAAGGAAGGCCAGCTCGACGCCAACGGCGACCTCGCCGCGCCTGCAGTCTCCGACCGCTGGGTACGCGATGCCCAGCGCCAGCGCTTGCATGTCAGCCTCACCGAAGCCCTGCCCTACACGCTGCCCAGCGGCGCCAAGGCAACGGTGCAGCTCTACCCGGGTGACTCGCACCTGGCGGACCTGTTCGGCCGCGTGCAGATCGCCGCCATCAGCATCCTGCATTACGTGTACTGATGATCCGCAGGACAGCTCTGACGGAAAACGATCTCAGGCAGTGCCTGCGTCTCGCTGGCGGCGGCACCCTCGGGCTGTTCATCTGCAAATTGATGGGCTGGGACAACGGCTCGTTCTTCTGCGTCTACCCCATGTTGCTGCTCGGCCTCACGCCGGTCATCAATGCCCATGTCGTGCGGCAGTTCCTGCTTCAGGCGGTGGTGGTGAGCGTCGAGGTGCTGGTGATCTACGGCCTGTTCGGCGACCGCCCGCAGATGATCGTACCGCTGGCGTTCCTGGCCTTCTTCTGGCGCTTCCGCCTGATGGCCCAGGGGCCGCTGTTCATGTTCGGCGCCCTGGGCAGTGTGTTCCTCTCCATCCAGCTGCACTTCGCCAGTTACCCGGAAACCCATCTCTACGACCTGGTCACCAGCAACCTCGTGGCGGCGAGCCTGACGGTGCTGATCGCCTGGCTGATGTTCTTCCTCTTCCCCGATGCCGAGCCACGTCCGTTCCGGCAGATGCCGGCCAAGGACTTGCCCAGCCAGCGTCACGAAGCGGTGCTCGGGGCGACCATCGCCACCCTGTCTTTCATGCTGTTCCAGAGCTTCGACCTGAAGGATTCGCTGTCGGCGCAGGTGGCGTCGATCCTGGTGCTGTTCCCCATGCACTGGAATGGCATCCGCTTCGCCGGTCGCATCCGTGCCCTCGGCACCCTGCTGGGCTGCGCCATCGGGCTGGTGCTGCAACTGGTCCTCTACAGTCACTACGACGTGCTGCCCCTGGTGACCCTGATGTATTGGACCGCTGCGTTCTGCTGCGCGCGCCTGCACGTGCTGGAAGGAGCCCAAGGCATCGGCTTCGGGGCATTGACCACCCTGGCCATCGTCTTCGGCCAGTACCTCACCCCGCAGCACGACGTGGTGTACTCCATCGCCTACCGCCTGAGTTCCGTGTGCGTTTCGGTATTCCTCACGCTGGTTGCGGTGTTCGTCCTGCACCGTTTGCTCAACCGTTTTTCGTCCTTCCGTCATGCCAGTCACGCCTGACCGTCGGCTTATACTCCGTTCGCACTTTTGCCTGCCTAATCTGTCGAAGGCAGGTCCTATGAAGGTAGTGGCCGAATGGAAACGTCCCTCGAATCGCCCAGCGAACTGGAAAAACTCACCCTTGCCCTGCTTCACAGTCGGGGCGAGGTCGAACGGCTGCGCGAACGCGAGGTCATCTTCAGCAGCCTCCTCGGCAGCGTGAATGCGGTGCTCTGGGCCTTCGACTGGGAGGCTCAGAGGATCATCTACGTCAGCCCCGCCTACGAAACCATGTTCGGCCGTTCCGCCGCCCTGCTGCTGGCGGACTACAACGAATGGCGCAACTGCATTTATCCGGATGATCTGGAGTACGCCGCGCAGAGTTTTGCCGAGGTGCTGGAGAAGGGCGCCATCGAGGCGCGCGAGTACCGCATCATCCGCGCCGACGGCCAGCTGCGCTGGATCAGCGACAAATGCTTCATCAGCCAGAGCGGCGGCGAAGGCCAGCCGACCATCGTGGTCGGTATCGCCGAAGACATCACCGAAAAGAAGCAATTGGAAGGCGAGCTGCATCGCCTGGCGACCACCGACGTGCTGACCAAGAGCAGCAACCGCCGGCACTTCTTCGAATGCGCCCAGCGCGAGTTCGAGCACTCGGTGCAGTTCGGCAGCCCGCTGGCGTTCATCCTGATGGACGTCGATGACTTCAAGAAAATCAACGACACCCACGGCCACCAGACCGGCGACCAGGTACTCCAGCGCATCGCCCAGTGCGGCGCCAACACCCTGCGCCGGGGCGACCTGTTCGGCCGCATCGGTGGCGAGGAGTTCGCCGCCGTCCTGCCCGGCTGTCCGCCGGAGCTGGCGTGGCAGATCGCCGAACGCTTGCAGCGGGAAGTGCAGCGGATGAGCTTCACCGTCGACGGCAAGAGTTTTGGCGTCACCGCCAGCCAGGGACTGGCCAACCTGCGCGACGACGGCAACCTCGACAGCCTCTACGCCCGTGCCGACGCGGCCATGTACCAGGCCAAGCGCGGCGGCAAGAACCAGATCGTCCTGGCCGATTGATCATGCAGCAAAGCCCAACACGGTGCGGGGAATCGTTGGGCTTCGCGTAGCTCAGCCGCAACCTACGGTTATGGCGAGGCTCCATCGGCCCAATCAACGATGCGCTTTTCCGTAGGTTGGGCAGAGCGCAGCGAAGCCCAACGTTTCCGGGCGTGGACATCGATCAGAGCGCAATGAACTCCGGCCGCATGCCTTCCACGCGCTGCAGCAGCGGCGGCAGGTAGTCGCCGTCCCCGGTGAGTTGGTGCAGCAATCGCTCCCGAAGCCTGTGGAAGTCCGCCCCCGTACGCTGCCGTGGGTGTGGCAGGTCGATCTCCACCACCGACTTGATCCGACCGGGCCTTGGCGCCATCACCACCACGCGGTCGGCGAGGTAGATCGCCTCCTCGGCGTCGTGGGTGACCAGCAGGGTGGTGATGCCGGAGCGTTCGCGGATGGCCAGCAGCTCGTCCTGGAGTTGCTGGCGGGTCAGCGCATCGAGGGCGCCGAAAGGCTCGTCCAGCAGCAGAATGCGTGGGCTGGCCACCAGGCCGCGGGCGATGGCCACGCGCTGGGCCATGCCCCCGGAAAGCTGATGCGGGTAGGCCGATTCGAAGCCGTTCAGTCCAACCAGTTGCACGAACTCATGGACCCGTCGGGCACGTTCGCCCTGGGTCAGTTTTTCGTTTACCAGCCCCAGGCCGATGTTCTGCGCCACCGTCAGCCAGGGGAACAGACGGTGCTCCTGAAACACGATGCCGCGCTCGCCGCCGATGCCCCGGACCGGCGCGCCATCCACGCGGATTTCGCCACTGAAGTCGGTATCCAGCCCCACCAGCAGGCGCAGCAGGGTGGACTTGCCGCAACCGCTGGAGCCGACGATGGCGATGAACTCGCCCTCGTTGATCGCCAGGCTGAAGTCCTGGATGGCCTCGAAGGCCTGGCCATCCACCGAGAAGACCTTGCCGACCCGGTCGAAGCTGACCAGGGGAGCGATGGAATGGGGCTGGTTGGCCGCTTCCCGGGCCGAGGGATTGAAGGCATTCATGCGTGTCTCCAGCGCGTCGCGCGCGTTTCGATGCGTTGTCCGAGAGCGCCGAGCAGGGCGCCGACCAGGCCCACCAGCACCATGGCGGCCATCACCTGGTCCATGCGGAACATCTGTTGGGCGCCGAGCATCAGGCTTGCGATGCCGCCATCGGACGGCATGAAGTACTCGGCGCCGATGGTCCCTAGCCAGGCGTAGATCAGGGAAAGCCGCAGGCCGGCGAAGATGGCCGGGGCTGCGCCGGGAAGGATCAGCAACTGCAGGCGTTTGGGCAGGTCCAGACGCAGGGTGCGGGCCGCCTCGCCCAACTGCGGCGACAGGCTGGCGATGCCGCGCTGGGTGGCGATGAAGAGCGGGAAGAAGGCCGCCAGGCTGACGAACACCACCTTGGCCAGTTCTCCCAGGCCGAACCAGGCGGTAAGCAGCGGCACCCAGGCGAACAGCGCGACCTGGCGCACCGCCGACAGGCTTGGCCCCAGTACCCGCTCGGTGCGATTGGAAAGCCCCAGCAGCAATCCCAGCAGGAGCCCGGCGCCACCGCCGACAAGCAGACCGGCCACGGCGCGTTGCAGGCTGAGCTGCATGGCATGGGGCAGGGAGCCGTCCTGGAATCCATCCGCCAGGCTGCGCACCACGTCCAGCGGCGAAGCCAGGATATTGCGGTCGACCCAGCCGAGGCTGCTGCTGGCCTGCCAGAGAATCAGCAGCGCGGCGGGCAACAGGGCGCCCTCCAGGCGGCGCCAACCCCGTGCATCGTTGCGCCGGCGCTGCTCGCCAGTGGCCGGTTGCGGCCAGTGCAGCAAGCGCCGTTCGACGAGCCCGAAGCCTCGGTCCATCAGCGCGCCGACAAGGCCGATGAGGAGGATGCAGAGGAACACCAGATCCAGCATGAACAGCTGGCGTCCCCAGACCATCAGGTAGCCCAGGCCTTCGCTGGAGGCCAGTAGCTCAACCGCCAGCAGCGACGTCCAGCCAGTGGCCAGGGCCAGGCGGAAGCCGGTGAGGAAGGCGGGCAGGGCGGCCGGCAGCAACAGGCGCAGGAACAGCAGGTGACGCGGCAGGCGCAACACGGCCGCGGCCTCGCGCAGCTTGGGCTGGGCATCGCGCACACCGACCAGGGTATGCAGGGTCACCGGCACCACTACCGCTTTGATCAGCACTACCAGCTTGAGCAACTCGCCGATGCCGAAGAACAGCATGAACAACGGAATCCACGCCAGGGTAGGAATCTGCGCCAGGGCCACGAAGCTGGGGTAGACCAGCGCCTCCGCGCGCTTCGACGCACCCAGCCAGGTACCCAACAAGAGTCCGCCGGCGACGCCCGCCAGCAGTCCCCAGAACAGCCGCTGGAGGCTTATCCACAGATGGGTCCAGAGCTCGCCCGAGCCGAACTCCAGGGCGTTCTGCCAGACCAACGATGGCGCCGGCAGGATTTGTTCGCTCATCCAGCGGTAATGGCTCGCGAGCACCCAGAGCAGGGCCAGGCCCAGGGGCAGCAGCCAGGGCAGAAGGGTGTCGGAATGGCCGCGCCACCCGCCGGGTAAAGCCAGCGCGGGGGGTGTCCAGGTCAAGGTTCGGCTCATTTCCATCTCCCGAACGGGTTCTTGGATTATTCAAAAAAAGAATAATAAAGTTATGATTAATTACTTAAACAGATAAGAACACGAGTCGATAGCGCCGGAAAGGTATAGGTCGATGCGTTTGCCTCATATTTTTTATGCGCGTTATGCATGCACCCGTGCAGCCGGCGTCCCGTCTGACTTAGGCGTAAAAATTATTAAAAAATGACTTTTTATTATTTGTTTTGCCTGAGGACGCACGCCTAGCTTCCGCTCCACAGCGCCGGCCTCTGCCGGCGGCAGCCCGCCAAGGAGCCCACCGCCATGAAAACCCTGCTCAACCAAATACTCGGGGCCTTCGCCTCACCCCTGCTGGTCGGCGTGCTCGGGGCATTCCCCATGGTTGCCCACGCCGAAGCGGCCAAGCCCGAAGCGATCCGCATCGCGGTGCCGGATCTGAGTGCTGGCACGAAGCACAGCGCGGGTGGCGTGGTGGACGTGCTGCGCGATCAGAAAATCTTCGAGGAGGAATTCGCCAAGGACGGTATCCGCGTCGAATGGCGCTTCTTCAAGGGCGCCGGCCCGGTGGTTAACGAGGCCCTGGCAAACGGTCAGGTGGACTTCGCCTACCTGGGTGACCTGGCCGCAATCGTCGGCAAGGCCAACGGGTTGGACACCCGGGTGATCAGCGCCAACACCCGTGGTGTGAAGAGCTATCTCGGCGTGGTGCCGGGCTCGGGCATCAAGAGCCTGCAGGACCTCAAGGGCAAACGCGTGGCGGTGTTTCGCGGCACCGCCCTCCAACTCTCCTTCGCCAGCGCCCTGGCCAGCCAGGGCCTCAGCGAGCGTGATCTGAAGGTGATCAACCTCGACTTCAACGCCGCCAGCGCGGCCCTGGCCGCCAAGCAGATCGACGCGACCTGGGGGCTCTCCAACCTGATCGCCCTTCGCGAACGCGGTCTTGCGGAACTGCCGCTGAACTCCCGCGACCTCGACGGCGCGGGCAGCACCCAGGCTGTGCTGGTGGCCACCGGTGATTTCATCCGCCAGTACCCGGAGGTGGTGGGACGCCTGGTGAAGGCCCAACAGAAGGCGGTGACCTGGATACGTGACGATGCCAACAAGGCGGCCTATGTCGAACTGGTATCGAGCCTGGCCAGCTATCCGCCGGGCATCCTCGCCAGCGACCTGGCCCAGGAAAGCCTGAATCGCTACTTCGATCCTCACCTGGACGCCGAATTCATCGGCCTGCTGCAACAGGGCGTGGACCTGGCGGCCAAGGAACGCCTGATCCGCCGTGGTTTCCAGGTTGCCGACTGGGTGGAGCCGCGTTTCCTCGACGCGGCGCTGCAGGGGCCGGGACAGGCCTCGCGCTGACAGGGAGTCGCTGACAGGGAGGTCCTTTACAGGGAGTCGTGGAAGCCGCCGCAAGGCGGCTTTTTTATCCACAGGGCATTCGCGCCGACGAGAGCTCTCCAGAAAAACTGCTTCATGAAGGCACCGTCTACAGTTATTCTTCAGTGCTGTGATTGGTGCTCTTATTGGTGCTTTTAGGAGACTCTAATGCCCTTCCAGATCCTGGCGGATGTGGCCGCCTCCGTAACCGACCTCAAACGTGATCCCATGGGAACCATTCGCGAAGGTCACGGCGAAACTGTGGTCATCCTCAACCGCAACGAACCGGCTTTCTACGCCGTTCCGCCCGCTCGTTATCAAGCCATGCTCGAGCTGATTGACGACCTGCGCCTGGCCGAACTGGTCCGCGCCCGTCAGGGGGAACCGACGGTCGCAGTCGATATCGATGAGTTGATCGCGCAAGCGACCGATAGCCGTGCCTAAGTTCAGCCTGGCGTTCAACGTCAAGGCGCTCAAGGAATGGCACAAGCTGGACTCCACCATCCGGCTGCAGTTTGCCAAGAAGCTGAAAGAACGCCTCGACCTCCCACGAGTCGAGTCTGATCGACTCAAGGGAATGCCGGACTGCTACAAGATCAAGCTGCGCTCGGTGGGCTATCGCCTTGTTTATGAGGTGGTGGATCAGCGCTTGGTTGTCACGGTCATCGCTGTGGGTAGGCGTGAGCGTTCAGAGGTCTATGAGGCCGCCAAGGGTCGCATTGAATAGCGCTTGGCAGGCCTGTCCCTTCCCAACCCCTACGCCGCCTGCTCCAGCGAATCCATCTCCAGCAGCACGTCGATCAGGGCCCGCGCCGCTGGGGACAGGCGATAACCCGTGCGGGTGACGATGCCGCAGCGTGCGGCCAGGCTGTCCACCCGATCGGGCAGGTTGCGCCAGTGCAGCAGCGCCAGTGCACCGCATTCCAGCAGCGGGGCGATGGTTTCCTGCTGGGCGATGCCGATGGCATCGGTCTGGCGCACCACCTGGACCAGTGTGGGTACGTGGTCGCACTCCAGGCTGAGCTGGAAATCCACCATGCCGCTATAGCTCGCCAGCAATTTGCGGATGCCCGCCGGTAACCGCGTGGCGGCCAGCGGATAGTCGAACATGTCGTTGGTGGAGAGGCTCTCCTTGAGCAGCAGCGGGTGCCCCTGCCGGCAGAAGAAGCGGCCATAACGGGGCGTCAGCGGCCGGGTCTGGAAGCTCGGGTCGGCCTCGAACTGGCGCACGTCGGCGATGAAGAATTCGATCTCGTCCCGGGCCAGGCGGCGTCCCAGCACTTCCCAGTTATTCACCTCGAAATGGGTGCGGATGCGCGGGTAGCGCTGCATGAATACCGCGAGGGCGTCGGGCACCAGCCTGGCGGCTGGCGCGGGGCCGCTGCCGAAGTGCAACTCGCCGGCATCCAGCTTGGTCATCTGGTCGATTTCGCGCGCCAGGTTGCTCGCTCCCTGTACCAGGCGCAGGGCGTGCTGCAGCACCACCTGGCCTTCCGGGGTGGGGCGCAGGTCCTTGCTGCCACGGTCCACCAGCTGGCAGCCGAAGTCCTGCTCCAGGCCCTGGATGCTGCGGCTGAAGGCCGGCTGGGTAATCCCCATGGCGTCGGCCGCGCGGACGAAACTGCGGTGTTCGAGCAGGGCGATGAAGTAACGGAGCTGGCGCAGGTCCATGGTGCTTTTCCGGCATCGAAAATATAGGGCGAAGGCATTTGTCGCGGCATTGCGTGGGGTTTTAAATGCAAGCTCTTATTCCGTCAAATGCACATTCGATAAATTATTAGACGTATATCGAATAAGCATATGGCGCATCTCCCCTGACCGTGAGGACCGCACCATGAGCACTGCCGCACTGGCCCAACAACAGGCCGTTGAACTCGACATCCATCCCGTTGCCGGTCGCATCGGCGCCGAGATCAGGGGCGTGACCCTGTCCGGCAATCTCGATGCCGCCACCCTCGAAGCCATCCAGGCCGCTTTGGTCCAGTACAAGGTGATCTTCTTCCGCGGCCAGACCCAGCTGGACGACCAGGGCCAGGAAGCCTTCGCCAAGCTGCTCGGCGAGCCGGTGGCGCACCCCACCGTGCCAGTGCGCGAGGGCACCCATTACCTGCTGCAACTGGACGGCGCCGAAGGGCAGCGCGCCAACTCCTGGCACACCGACGTCACCTTCGTCGACGCCTATCCCAAGGCCTCCATCCTGCGCAGCGTGACGGCCCCGGCCGCTGGCGGCGACACCGTCTGGGCGAACACCGCCACCGCCTACCAGGACCTGCCCGCACCCCTGCGCGAGCTGGCCGACAAGCTCTGGGCCGTGCACAGCAACGAATACGACTATGCCGCCACGCGCCCCCATGTCAGCGCCGAGAAGCTGGAGCAGTACCGCAAGGTGTTCACCTCCACCGTGTATGAAACCGAGCATCCGGTGGTGCGGGTGCATCCGGTGAGCGGCGAGCGGACGTTGCTGCTGGGGCACTTCGTCAAACGCATCAAGGGTTTCTCCCAGCCGGATTCGGCGCACCTGTTCTCCGTGCTCCAGGGGCATGTCACTCGCCTGGAGAACACCGTGCGCTGGCGCTGGCAGGCCGGCGATGTGGCGATCTGGGATAACCGCGCGACCCAGCACTACGCCGTCGACGACTACGACACCCAGCCGCGTATCGTGCGCCGCGTGACCCTGGCCGGCGACGTGCCGGTGAGCATCGACGGGCAGCGCAGCCAGACCCTTCGCAAGAGCTGATTGCTCCAATCAAAAGCCCCCACCGGAGTGATCCGCTGGGGGCTTTTGCGTTTGTAGGGTGCGCCGCGCGCACCGAAGCCTTGCGGCTACCGCGCTGACAGGTTTGGCTGATTTGTGGCATCCGACACCGCGCGATGTTGGGCCTCGCTGCGCTCGGACCAACCTACGGTGCCACTTCTCGGTCACTACGCTGGCGGTGCAGGCAGTGCGCTGAGCGTAGGTTGGTCTGAGCTACGCGAAGCCCAACAAAGGCATTCGACACCGCGCGATGTCGGGCCTCGCTGCACTCGGACCAATCTACGGTGCCACTTCTCGGTCTTTGCGCTGGCGGTGCAGGCAGTGCGCTGAGCGTAGGTTGGTCTGAGCTACGCGAAGCCCAACGTTCGGGGTTCATCGCTGCTGCGTTGGGCCTCGCTGCGCTCGGACCAACCTACGGGGCCTCCGATGCCTGCCGGGCATATTTTCGATGTTCTCAAGGCATGCATAAGAAATTGTCTTTTAAATTCATGTACTTAAAAAATACATATTCCTAAAAGTAATTATAAAATCATTAAAAATTACTTTATGAGATAAGCCTGCCCCCCAATCATCCCTCCATGGCCGACCGCTCTAGCTCGGCCATCTCGCCGGTCTTGAGCCGGCTGCCATTTCAACAAGCCCGGTGGCACAGGCCGGGCCTTTTTATCCCCAGGAGTCTTGCCCATGGGCAATGTCCTCGAAGCCGACAGCGGCCGTGAATTGCACTGGCAGGAAGTTCGCCGCCCAGGCGAGGTCCGCGACCTCGGCGTGCCGGTGCGCCAGGCGCTGGACCGCACGGTCTTCCGCAGTCCCGGCGACAGCCGCGTGCTCAGCCGCCGCGAAGCCTGGCTGCTGGGCGCCTTCGCCCTGGTCCTGCATGGCGCCGTGCTGCACTGGCTGAGCCAGAAACCCACGCCGCCGCTGCCGGAAGTGCCGCCGCAGATTCCGCCGATGACCATCGAATTCACCGCCCCGGCGCCGCCCGTGGTGGAACCGCCACTGCCGGAGCCGCCGCCGCCCGTGATCGAGCCGCCGCCCCCGGTGGTGGAGGAGCTGGCCGTGAAGCCGCCGCCGCCCAAGCCGGTGGCCAAACCCAAGCCGAAACCGCAGCCGCCCAAGCCCGCGCCGAAGCTGGCTCCCAAGCCGGTGGAACCGCCGCCCGCGCCGCCCAAGGCCGAAGCCCCGCCCGCGCCGCCGGTACCACCTGCGCCGGCGCCGGTGACGCCGCCCTCGGCTAATGCCGGCTACCTGAAGAACCCGGCGCCCGAGTACCCCGCCTTCGCCCAGCGGCGCGGCTGGGAGGGCACCGTGCTGCTGCGCGTGCATGTGCTGGCCAGCGGCTTGCCGAGCGAGGTCCAGGTGCAAACGAGCAGCGGCCGCGAGCTGCTCGACGAGGCTGCGGTGCGCGCGGTCAAGCGCTGGACCTTCGTGCCGGCGAAACAGGGCGAGGTCGCCCGCGACGGCTGGGTCAGCGTGCCCATCGATTTCAAATTGAACTGATCAGAGGAAGACTCCATGGACCTGTTAACCAATCCCTTCGCCTCCATCGAGCACCTGGTGATCTGGCTGCTCATCGGCTTCTCCGTCGTCACCTGGGGCCTGGCCCTGGTCAAGGGCATCCAGTTCGCCCGCCTGAAGCGCCGCGACCGCCAGTTCCAGAAGCGCTTCTGGAGCGCCACCAGCCTGGACAGCGCCGCCGAGCAACTGCAGCAACATGCCGGGGCCGCCGCCCACGTGGCCCACGCCGGCTTCGCCGCGATCCAGGTGCAGGGCGGCCAGCCCGGCGACCTGAGCCAGGCGATCAACCACCAGGACCGCCTGGAGCGCGCCCTGCGCCAGCAGATCCAGCGCGAACGGCGTTCCCTGGAATCGGGCCTGGCGGTGCTCGCCTCGATTGGTTCCACCTCGCCCTTCATCGGCCTGTTCGGCACCGTCTGGGGGATCATGGAAGCCTTGAAGGGTATCAGTGCGGCCGGCTCGGCCAGCCTGGAAACCGTCGCCGGCCCCATCGGCGCAGCGCTGGTCGCCACCGGCGTGGGCATCGCCGTCGCGGTGCCGGCGGTGCTGGTTTACAACTACTTCCTGCGCAGCCTGAAGCTCACTGCCGCCGACCTCGACGACTTCGCCCACGACTTCTACCTGCTGGCGCAGAAGAGCGCCTTCAAGCTGCTCGTCAATCCGGCCCCGGCGCGTGCCGCCGGGGCCGTGAAGGAGGCCTCCTGACATGGCCTTCTCCACCCAGGACAACGACGAAGTCCTTTCCGAGATCAACGTCACCCCGCTGGTGGACGTGATGCTGGTGCTGCTGGTGGTGTTCATCGTCACCGCGCCGCT
>NZ_QJRF01000049.1 GCF_013393345.1 Pseudomonas taiwanensis | reverse complement strand
TCAGAGCTTGATCAGCACCGACTTCAGCTCGGTGTAGTGCTCGATGGCCGCTGCGCCCATTTCGCGGCCGACGCCGGAGAGCTTGTAGCCGCCGAAGGGCAGGGCCGGGTCGAGGGCGCTGTGGCAGTTGACCCAGACCGAGCCGGACTTGATGCGCGGAATCATCCGGTGCACCGCCGCGAGGTCGTTGGACCAGACGCTGGCGCCGAGGCCGTAGGGGTTGTCGTTGGCCATGCGAATGACTTCATCGACGTCGTCGAAGGGCATTGCCACCAGCACCGGGCCGAAGATTTCTTCCTGCACCAGGCGGTGCTGCTGGTCGACGTCGACGATCACCGTCGGCTTGACGAAGTAGCCGGGGCCGAAGCCTTCGCCGCCGCAGGCGATGGTGGCGCCCAGCTCGCGGCCGAGCTCGATGTAGCCGGTGACGCGGTCCTGCTGCTTGGCGGAGATCAGCGGGCCCATCTGCACGCTCGGGTCGAGGCCGTTGCCGAGCTTCATGCCGTTGGCGATGCCGGCGATGTCGGCGATCACGTTGTCGAAATGCTTGCGGTGCACGTAGAGGCGCGAGCCGGCGCAGCAGACCTGGCCCTGGTTGAAGAAGATCGCGCTGGCGGCGCCGGCGGCGGCTTCGGCGAGGTTGGCGTCGGGCAGGACGATGGTCGGCGACTTGCCGCCGAGTTCCAGGGTCACGCGGGTCATGTTGTCCATGGCCGCCTTGCCGATCTGCTTGCCGACTTCGGTGGAGCCGGTGAAGGTCAGCTTGTCGACGCCCGGATGGCGGGTGAGGGCGACGCCGGCATTCAGGCCGGTGCCGGTGATGACGTTGAACACCCCGGCCGGGTAGCCGGCTTCCAGCACCAGTTCGGCCAGCTTGAGGGCGGTCAGCGGGGTTTCGTCGGCGGGTTTGAGGATCACGGTGCAGCCGGTGGCGAGCGCCGGGCCGAGCTTCCAGCAGGCCAGCAGCAGCGGGAAGTTCCAGGCGACGATGGCGCCGACCACGCCCACCGCCTCACGGCGGATGAAGCCGTGGAACTGATCATTGGGCATCAGCGGCAGGGACGGGTCGACCGTGCTGCCTTCGATCTTGGTGGCCCAGCCGGCCATGTAGCGGAGGAAGTCGATGGCCAGCTGCACGTCCATGACCTGGGCCACGGCGGCGCTCTTGCCGTTGTTCAGGCATTCCAGTTCGGCCAGCTCCTGGGCATCGCGCTCCATCAGGTCGGCGAGACGCCACAGCAGGTTCTGCCGCTCGCGCGGGCGCATGCGGCTCCAGGCGGAATCGTCGAAGGCCTGGCGTGCGGCCTGCACGGCACGGTCGACATCTTCGGCGGTGGCGGAGGGTACTTCACCGAGGATTTCGCCAGTCGCAGGATTACGGAAACTCATGGTGTTGCCGTTGACGGCGTCCTGCCACTTGGCGCCGATCAGCATCCGGTGGGGGCGGTCCAGGAACGAGCGGGTTTGCGGAAGAATCGGGGGAGTTTGCATGGGCGGGGCCTCTTGTTGTTGGAGTCAGCCCCGGCGGGAGCAAGGCCTGTGCCAGGGCCGCTGCAGGCCAGGCCCGGCGCAGCAGCGACACGCATCCGTGGAAAACATCGACGCGACAGGGTTGTTCCGGACTGGGGCAGGTGTCTCCGAATGAGACAGCGCCCCTGTCTCGCTCCAGTCGAGCCGGCTTACACGCGGAACTGTTTCAGCGTCTGGTTCAGCTGGTTGGCCAGCGTTCCCAGATGATGGCTCGCCTCGTTGGACTGGCTGGCGGCGAGGGCGCTTTCCTCGGCCAGGGAGGCTGCCTGTGTCACGTTCTGGTTGATGTCCTCGACCACCTGGGACTGCTCCAGGGTGGCGCTGGCAATCGACGCGTTCAGGCCCGTGAGATTGCGCAATGACTGGGCGATCTGCTCCAGGCTCTGGCCCGCCAGTCGAGCCTGTTCGACGGTCAGCGCGGAGGCCTGGCTGCTTTCGTCGATGACCTGCACGGCGGCTGCGGAATTGGCGTGCAGACGTTCGATCATCGTCTGGATTTCCGCCGTGGATTTCTGTGTGCGCTGCGCCAGCAGCCGCACTTCGTCCGCGACCACCGCGAAGCCGCGGCCCTGTTCGCCGGCACGTGCCGCTTCGATGGCGGCGTTCAGGGCCAGCAGATTGGTCTGTTCGGCGATGGCGCGGATGACCTCCAGCACGGTGCCGATCTGCGCGCTTTCGTGGGCCAGGGACTGGATGACGTCGACCGCCTTGCCGATGGTGTCCGAGAGCTGGTCGACCTGCTGCAGGCTGCTGCCGATATTGTCCTGGGCACGCAGCGCCTGTTCTTCGGCATCGCGCATTTCGCTGGAGGCCTGTTCGGCGTTGCGCGCCACCTCCTGTACGGCATAGGAGAGCTCCTGCACCGCGGTGGCGACCAGCTCCATCTGCTGCGACTGCTGCTGACTCTGGCGTTGGGTGTCGTCGGCGATAACCCCCAGGGATTGTGAGGCCCGGTCGAGCGAATCGGCGGTTTCCAGCGAGTGGCCGATGACCCCGCGCAGCTTGCGCGTGAAGGCGTTGAAATGCGTGCCCAGGGCGGTCAGTTCGTCACGCCAGTGCTCGTCGAGGCTGCGCGTGAGGTCGGCCTCGCCGCTGGCGATGTTGGCCATGGCACTCACTGCCTGGTCCAGCGGCGACGCGATGCTGCGGGCGATCAGGATGATCAGGGCTGCGAGCAGCAGGCCCGTCAGCAGGAGGATGCCGAGGGTGTTGAGGGCATGCGCGCGGAACTCGACCTGCACGTCGTCGACGTAGATCCCCGAGCCGACTATCCAGCCCCAGGGCTGGAACAGTTCGACGTAGGAGACCTTCGGCACGGGTTCGTCGGAGCCGGGACGCGGCCAGCTGTAATGGACCAGGCCGGCGCCATCGCGCTTGGCCACCGCCACCATGTCGTCGAACGGCTGCTTGCCGTCCGGGTCCCGCGTGCCGCCCATGACCTTGCCTTCGACCTTGGCGCTGGGGTGCATGACCATGCGCGTGTCCAGGTCCTCCAGCCAGAAATAGTCTTCGCCGTTGTAGCGCAGGCTGCGCATCAGTTCGATGGCGTGCCGCTGGGCCTCCTCACGACTGAGCTTGCCGGCGCTTTCCTGTCCCTGGTAGTAGCGCAGGATGCTGCCGGCGGTCTCGACCACATGGCGGGTTTTCAGGGCCTTGGCGGCGTGCAGGTCGGCGAGGTTCTGGCTGAGCATCAGGCCGGCCAGGGCGAGCAGCACCAGCAGGGAGGTCGAGAGGATCAGCCACAGGCGATGGCTGATGGCGATATGGCGCAGGTTGGGCATGGCGATTGGCTTCTTGTTGTGGGGCTCTGATGGCCGGAGCAAGGCCTGTGCCAGTCACTCCGGGGCCGTGTCGCGCGCTGGGGGCGGGTCGGTCCGCCAGTCCGGCATCCTGCCCGGACAGGGCTGCTGGCTCCGAATGAGACACCGGGTTGTCTCATGCCGCCGTGGGGCGGCGTGCGGAGCAAGGGTGAAATCGAGCAAAAAAACCGGGCGCTCCACGGGAGCGGAGTCGCCCGGAAAACGTGGGTGACTCAGAGTTGGTAGTTGGCCAGCTCGCGGGCGATCACGAGGCGCTGCACTTCGCTCGATCCTTCGTAGATCTGCGTGATCCGCGCATCCCGGTAGTACTTCTCGACCGGGTAGTCCTCCAGGTAGCCGTAGCCGCCGTGGACCTGAATGGCGCTGGAACACACCTGTTCGGCGATTTCCGAGGCGAACAGCTTGGCCTGCGAGGCCTCCGACAGGCAGGGCAGGCCGGCGCTCTTCAGGCGGGCGGCGTGCAGGATCATCAAGTGCGCGGCATTGAGGCGGGTCTGCATGTCCGCCAGCAGGTTGCCGACGCTCTGGTGCTCGATGATCGGTTTGCCGAACTGCACCCGCTCACGTGCATAGCCCAGCGCCGCCTCGAAGGCCGCGCGGGCGATGCCGAGGGCCTGGGCGGCGATGCCGATGCGGCCGCCTTCGAGGTTCGACAAGGCGATGGCCAGGCCCTTGCCGCGTTGTCCCAGCAGATTGGCTTCCGGTACCACGCAGTTGCTCAGGGTCACGGCGCAGGTATCCGAGGCCTTGATGCCCATCTTGTGTTCGCTGCGGTCGACGTCGAAGCCGGGCGTGTCGGTCGGCACCAGGAAGGCGGAGAGGCCTTTCTTGCCCAGCTCCGGGTCGGTCACCGCGAAGACGATCGCGAGTTTCGCCCGCTTGCCGTTGCTGACGAACTGCTTGGCGCCGTTGAGCACCCAGTGGCCGTCCACCAGCTCGGCGCGGGTACGCAGGTTGTGCGCCTCGGAGCCGGCCTGGGGTTCGGTCAGGCAGAAGCAGCCGATGGCCGCGCCGCTCGCCAGGGCTGGCAGCCACTGGTCCTTCTGCGCCTCGCTGCCGTAGTTGAGGATCGGCCCGCAGCCGACCGAGTTGTGGATGCTCATCAGCGCGCCGAGGGCGCCGTCGCCAGCGGAGATTTCTTCCACCGCCAGGGCATAGGCCACGTAGTCGATATAGGTGCCGCCCCATTGCTCGGGCACCACCATGCCGAGCAGGCCCAAATCGCCCATCTGGCGCACCAGTTCGTCGTCGATCCAGCCGGCCTTTTCCCAGGCCTGGGCGCGGGGCGCGACTTCAGCGCGGGCGAAGTCCCGCGCCATGTCGCGGATCATGCGCTGTTCTTCGGTGAGTTCGAGGTCGTGCATCGTGCTTGTACTCCCGCAGGATGGCACCGTCAGGCGGTGCGAAGAGGTTTGCTGGCTGCGTTGGGGAAGCCGCTGAAGAAGGACAGGATCTGCTGCTGCGTCAGGTCCGCCAGGGTCGGCGGGTTCCAGCGCGGGGTCTTGTCCTTGTCGATGATCAGGGCGCGGATACCCTCGATCAGGTCGCCCTTGTCGAACCACTGGCCGTCCAGGTGCAGCTCCAGGGCGAAGCAGTCGCCCAAGGGCAGGTGACGGCCCCGGCGCAGCAGTTCCAGGGTCACGGCCATCGCCAGGGGCGAGCGGCTGTCCAGCATGCGCAGGGTTTCCTCGGCCCAGTCGGAGTATTCGGCGCAATCCTCGGCCAGCAGCGACTGGCGGATGGCGCTGATATCCGGCAGGGCGAAATGCCGGTCGATGGCTGGGCGCAGAGCTTTCAGCTCCGAGCCAGGAATGCGCTCGGCAGCCAGGCAGCCGAGCAGCTGGGCGAGGTTCTCACGGGGCGCGTAGCTCCATTTCAGGCTGTCCAGCGCCTGGTCCAGCTCCCCGATGCGCTCGCTGGGCAGGCAGTAGTCGGCGAGACCCGCATACAACGCATCGGCTGCGCGTACCTGGCCGCCGGTGACGCCCAGGTAGACGCCCAGCTCGCCCGGCAGGCGCGGCAGGAAGTAGCTGCCGCCGACATCCGGGAAGAAGCCGATGCCGACTTCCGGCATGCCCATGCGGGTGCGTTCGGTGATGACGCGCAACGAGGCGGCCTGCGCCAGCCCCATGCCGCCGCCGAGGACGAAGCCGTCCAGCAGCGCCAGCACTGGCTTGGCGTAGTTGTGCAGGTACTCGTCCAGCGCATATTCCTCTTCGAGGAACACCTGGTGCTGGTTGTCGCCGGCTGCATGGCTCTCGTACAGCATGCGGATGTCGCCACCCGCGCAGAAGGCCTTCTCACCGGCGCCGCGAATGACCACGGCGACGATGTCCGGGTCCAGCTCCCAGGCCCACAGATGGCGATGCAGCAGGCGCACCATGGGCAGGGTCAGGGCATTGAGCCCGGCCGGACGGTTCAGCGTGAGGTGGCCGACGCGGTTGCGCACGCTGGCCAGGATGGACGCCTCGTTGTCGCTCATGCTCAGGCTTCCCGGCGGAACAGGTTGATGATCGCGGAGAAGTCGAGGCCGCCATACCCTTGCAGGCTGAAGGTCTGGTACAGCTGCTGGGCGGCGGCGCCGAGCACGACCGGCTGTTTCGCGTGGCGCGCGGCCTCGGTGGCCAGCCCCAGGTCCTTGAGCATCAGGTCGGTGCCGAAGCCGCCGCTGTAGCCGCGCGAGGCGGGGGCATTTTCCAGCACGCCGGGGAACGGGTTGTTGATCTCCGAGCTCCAGCAGCGGCCGCTGGAGGTGTTGATGATGCCGGCCAGCACGTTCGCATCCATGCCGAGGGCGACGCCCAGGGCCATGGCTTCGGCGACGCCGACCATGGAGATGCCGAGCAGCATGTTGTTGGCGATCTTGGCCACCTGGCCGTTACCGGTGGCGCCGCAGTGGACGATGTTGCGGCCCATGGCAGCGAGCAGCGGCTGGGCCTGGTCGAAGGCGCTGGAGGTGCCGCCGACCATGAAGGTCAGCGTGCCGGCTGCAGCACCACCTGTACCGCCGGAAACCGGCGCATCGAGCATGGGATTGCCCTGGGCCGTGGCCACCTTGGCGACCTCGCGGGCGCTGAGCGGATCGATGGTGGAGCTGTCGATCAGCAGCACGCCCTGAGCGACATTGGCCAGCAGGCCATTGGCACCCAGGTAGACATCTTTCACGTGAGCGGCGGTGGGCAGCATGGTGACGATCGCGGCGACACCATCACGGGCGAGTTCCGCCGGGCTGTTGGCCGTGCGTGCACCGAGCTCTACGAGTGCGGCGGTCGCCAGCGGCGAGGGGTCGAACACGGTGAGGGTGTGGCCGGCCTTGAGCAGGTTGCGGGCCATGGGGCCGCCCATGTTGCCGAGACCAAGAAATCCGATATGCATGCTGGTGTCCTCTAGAAATTGGGCCGGGAAGTTCGGTCAACGATGGGTGAAGTTTGGCGCGCGCTTTTCCACGAAGGCGCTCATGCCTTCCTTCTGGTCGGCGCTGGCGAACAGCGAATGGAACAAGCGCCGCTCGAAGCGCACGCCTTCATTGAGGCCCAGCTCGAAGGCGCGGTTGACGCACTCCTTGGTCATCATCGCGGCGGGCAGCGATTTGCTGGCGATGCCACGGGCGGCAGCCAGGGTTTCGTCCAGCAGGGACTCGGCGGGCAGCACGCGGGCCACCAGGCCGGCGCGTTCGGCTTCCTCGGCGGTCAGCTGGCGGCCGGTCAGGCACAACTCCATGGCCTTGGACTTGCCCAGGGCATGGGTCAGGCGCTGGGTGCCGCCGATGCCCGGGATCACCCCCAGGGTCAGCTCCGGCAGGCCGAAGCGGGCGTTTTCGGCGGCGTAGATGAAGTCGCACATCAGCGCCAGTTCGCAGCCACCGCCCAGGGCGTAGCCGGCAACTGCGGCGATCAGCGGCTTGCGCCGGGCACCGATGCGGTCGGCGGCGGCGAAGAAGTCGTCGAGGTAGATCTGCGGAAAGCCGAAGGCGGACATTTCCTTGATATCGGCGCCCGCGGCGAAGGCCTTGGCCGAGCCGGTGATCACGATGCAGCCGACCTCGGCGTCGGCCTCCAGTTGGTCGAGGGCGAGGTTCAGCTCGGCGACCAGCTGTGAGTTGAGGGCGTTCAGCGCCTTGGGCCGGTTCAGGGTGATCAGGCCGACACGTTCCTGTACCGAGACCAGCAGAGTTTCGTATTCCATGGTGTTTCTCCAGGCGGGCCGGCGCGTGGGGCGCCGGCCCGGTGGGATCATTTCAGGGTGATGGTGGTGTTCACCGCGCCGCCGACATCGTCTTCGTCGAACCAGCGCTGGGTGATGGTCTTGGTCTGGGTGTAGAACAGCACCACTTGCTTGCCGTAGGGACCGAGGTCACCCAGCTTGGAGGCGCGGGAGCCGCTGAAGGAGAACAGCGGGACCGGCACCGGGATCGGTACGTTGATGCCGACCTGGCCGACGTCGATCTCTTCCTGGAAGTGCCGCGCAGCAGCGCCGGAACGGGTGAAGAGGGCGGTGCCGTTGCCGTTCGGGTTGGCGTTGATGAAGGCAATGGCCTCGTCGAGGCTGGCAGCGTTCACCACGCAGAGCACCGGCCCGAAGATTTCTTCGCGGTAGATGGTCATTTCCGTGGTCACGCCGGAGAAGATGGTCGGGCCGACGAAGTTGCCGTCCTCGTAGCCGGGCACTTTCGGGTTGCGGCCGTCCAGGACCAGCTTGGCGCCTTCCTCGATACCGGTGGCGATCAGGCCGCTGATGCGGTCCAGTGCGGAGCAGGAAACCACCGGGCCGATATCGGTGCCCGGCTCGACGCCGGCACTCACTTTCAGGGTCTTGGCCTTTTCCACCAGGTCCGGCAGCCAGGCTTGCGCATCGCCCACCAGGATCACCACCGGCAGGGCCATGCAGCGCTGGCCGGCGGCGCCGAAGGACGCGCCCAGCAGGTTGTTCAGGGTCTGCTGCTTGTTGGCGTCAGGCAGGACGATGGCGTGGTTCTTCGCGCCCATCATGCACTGCGCGCGCTTGCCGTTCAGGGAGGCGCGGTTGTAGACGTGGGTGCCCACCTTGGTGGAGCCGACGAAGGACACGGCCTTGATGTCCGGGTGGTCGCAGATCAGGTTCACCGCATCGACGCCGCCGTGGATCACGTTGAGCACGCCTTTCGGGATGCCGGCTTCCAGCGCCAGTTCCACCAGGCGCATGGTCACCAGCGGGTCCTGCTCGGAAGGCTTGAGGACGAAGGTGTTACCGCAGGCGATGGCCATGGGGAACATCCACAGCGGGATCATCGCCGGGAAGTTGAACGGGGTGATGCCGGCGCACACGCCGATCGGTTGCAGCAGGGTGTAGGTGTCCACGCCGTTGGCGACGTTATTGGCCAGCTCGCCCATCTGCAGGGTGCCGATGTTGGCGGCGTGCTCCACCACTTCCAGGCCACGGAAAACGTCGCCCTCGGCGTCCGGCAGGGTCTTGCCCTGTTCGGCGGTGAGCAGGGCGGCCAGCTCCTTGATGTTCTCGCGGATCAGTTGCTGGTACTTCAGGAAGATGCGGGCGCGGGCGCCGATCGGGGTCTTGCGCCAGGTCTTGAAGGCGTCCTGGGCGGCGGCGACGGCGGCGTTCATCTCGTCCTGGGTGGCGAAGGGCACGCGGGCCAGGACTTCCTGGGTCGCCGGGTTGACCACGTCGCGCCACTGCTGGGACTTGGATTCGACGAATTCACCGTTGATGAGCAGCTTGACGCTGGGAACGCTGGAAGAGGTCATGTATGGGTCCTGCCTGCTTTCGTTGGGTCGAGTGAGGCCCCTCGGGGCATAGGTCCGAGCGGTCGGGTTTTCGGTTGGGAGGGCCGGCGAGCCGGCCCGGATTCAGCCCTTGAGCTGCGGGAAGTCTTCTTCGAAGTACTCTCCGGCGCCCCGTGCATCGCCCTGGCGGCGCTGCACTTCCATCTGCCGCAGTTCCACGCGGCGGATCTTTCCGGAGATGGTCTTGGGCAGTTCGCTGACGAACTCGATGCGCCGCACGCGCTTGTAAGGCGCCAGGTGTTCGCGGGCGAAGGCGAGGATGTCCAGGGCCAGCTCGGCGCTGCCGGGCTCGTCATGGGCGAGGATCAGGAAGGCCTTGGGCACTGCCAGGCGCACCGGATCGGGGCTGGGCACGATGGCCACTTCCATCACGGCAGGGTGCTCGATCAGTGCGCTTTCCAGTTCGAAGGGGCTGATGCGGTAGTCGGAGGCCTTGAACACATCATCGGCACGGCCGACGAAGGTGATGTAGCCGTCTTCGCAGATCTGCGCGGTGTCGCCGGTACGGTAGTAACCGTCGCGCATCACTTCCGCGGTTTTCTCCGGGTTGTCTTCGTAGCAGAGCATCAGGCCCAGCGGGCGGACCTCCAGCGGCAGGGCCACTTCGCCTTCGTTGGCGGGCTGACCGTCCGGGTCGAGCATGGTCACGCGGTAGCCGGGCAGCGGACGGCCCATGGAGCCGGGCTTGAGTTTCTGGCCGGGGGTATTGCCGACCAGGGCGGTGGTTTCCGACTGGCCGAAGCCGTCGCGCAGGTCGAGGCCCCAGGCATGCTGGACCTGCTCGATGATTTCCGGGTTGAGCGGTTCACCAGCACCCACCAGTTCGCGCAGGCGCAGGCGGCTGCGGTAGCTGGCCAGGTCTTCCTGGATCAGCATGCGCCAGACGGTGGGCGGCGCGCACAGGCTGGTGACGCCGTAGCGCTCGAGCACGCCGAGCAGGGCCGGGGCGCTGAAGCGCGCGACGTTATGGATGAAGATGCAGGCGCCAGCGTTCCAGGGCGCGAAGAAGCAGCTCCAGGCATGCTTGGCCCAGCCGGGGGAGGAGATGTTCAGGTGCAGGTCGCCGGGCTGCAGGCCGATCCAGTACATGGTCGACAGGTGGCCCACTGGGTAGCTCTGATGGCTGTGCAGCACCATCTTCGGCTTGGAGGTGGTGCCGGAGGTGAAGTACAGCAGCATCGGGTCGGTGGCGAGGGTCACGCCCTCGGCCTGGAACTCGGCCGGGAATTGCTCCGCCGCGCTGTGCGGCGTCCAGCCCGACGCGTTACCGCCGACGCTGATGCGGGTGAGGCTTTCGGCCAGGCCGTTGAATTTCTCCAGGTGGGCGGCGCCGGCCACCACATGGTCGATCCGGCCGCGTTCGATGCGGTCGCGCAGGTCTTCGGAGGTGAGCAGGGCAGTGGCGGGAATCACCACGGCGCCAAGCTTGAAAGCGGCCAGCATGGTTTCCCACAGGGCGATGTCGTTGCCGAGCATCATCAGGATGCGTTCGCCGCGTTTCACGCCCAGGGCGCGCAGGTGGTTGGCGACGCGGTTGGAGCGCTCGGACAGCTCCTGGAAGCTGTAGCGGCGCTCGCTGCCGTCCTCTTCGACAATCCAGAGTGCCGGTGCCTGGTTGCCCTTGGCCATCTCATCGAAATAGTCCAGGGCCCAGTTGAATTGCGTGAGCTGCGGCCAACGGAAACCGCGGACGGCCGTGTTGTAGTCGGTGCGATGGGCAAGCAGGAAGTCACGGGCGGCAAGGAAGGGGAGGCTGTTGGGGGTCATGGTGCGTGCCCTTGATTGTTTTTGTCGGGTCTTTCGGCCTTTGGCCGGGTTGGTGGGTTGAGTATAGGTGGGCGCAAATCAAATAAGAACGCGCAGAAAAACCGGTGCGATGTGCAAAAAAATCATAGCCATTCGCACGAGACCGCGCGGGGCGAAGTTGAGTTTGGCGGGCAGCTTTTGTGTAGGAGCGGCGGGTTAGCCGGGTGCCGTGGTTGGGTCGGAGTTGTGATGTAGGAGCGAGCTTGCTCGCGAAGGGTCTGGCTCGGAAGGTTCGCGAGCAGAGCTCGCTCCTACAGGTGCAGCGGGTTAGCCGGGTGCCGGGGTTGGCTCGGAGCGTTGTGATGTAGGAGCGAGCTTGCTCGCGAAAGGTCTGGCCCGGAAGGTTCGCGAGCAAGCTCGCTCCCACAGATCCTCGGCGTTACCAGAGCGGCAGGGTGTAGCTGAGGATCAGGCGGTTCTCGTCGAGGTCGTTGCCGAAGTTGGTCGAACGCACCGTGGCGTTGCGCCACTTCACGCCGAGGTTCTTCAGCGGGCCGCTCTGCACCACGTAGGCGATGTCGGTGTCGCGTTCCCACTCCTTGCCATCCTCGCGGCCAGCGCCCAACTCGACGCCGTCGCCGCTGAGGTAGCGGGTCATGAAGGTCAGCCCGGGAATCCCCACGGCGGCGAAGTTGTAGTCATAGCGCGCTTGCCAGGAGCGCTCCTCGCGGTTGGCGAAGTCGCTGATCTGCACGAAGTTCACCAGGTAGGCGTCGCTGCCGTTGACGTAGGCAAAGCCGGTGTCGCCGCTCATGCGTTGGTAGCCCAGGCCCAGCGCGTGGCCACCGATACCGTAGGTGAACATGGCGCCGAAGGCCTTGTTGTCGACATTGCTGCCGCCCTCGTCGGTGGAGCGGGCGAAGCGCAGGTCGCTCTTCAGGCTCTGGCCATCGCCGAGTGGCAACAGGTGGTTCAGGGTCAGCATGTGCTGGCGGTAGAAGTCGTCCAGGCGACCGAAGCCGTAGCCGGTAGTGAGGGCGTCGTTCCACTTGTAGCTGAGGTTGGCGAAGTCGAAGGCGTCGCTGGTGGTCTGGCGCGCGCGGATGTTCTTCACCCCGACGGTGGTGATGCTCATGTCCTCGTAGTCGGAGGAATCGCGCTGGTTCACCTGACGCAGGCGTCCGGCATCGACGGTCAGGCCGTCGAGCTCCAGGGAGTTGAGCTGGCCGCCTTCGAAGGTCTGCGGCAGCAGGCGCGAATCGTTGGCCAGCAGCACGGGCAGCTTGGGCATCAGGGTGCCCAGCTTGAGGGTGCTCTTCGAGGCGCGCAGCTTGGCGGTCAGGCCCAGTTCGCCGTATTCGTCCTGGGCACGCTTGGGCGCTTCGCGATCTCGCTTGAGCAGGCCGGAGCCGGCGCGGTCGGGGCTGGAGTCCAGCTTCACGCCGAGCAGGCCGATGGCGTCCAGGCCGACGCCGATGCTGCCCTCGGTAAAGCCCGACTCGTAGCGCAGGAGGAAACCTTGCGCCCATTCCTCGGCCTTGGCCTGCGGGGCGGCGTGCTGGCGGAAGTCACGGTTGAAGTAGAAGTTGCGCAGCTCCAGGCTGGCTTTCGAATCCTTGATGAACTCAGCCAGGGCGGGTGTGGAGCAACTGAGTGCGCCGCCGACGAGCAGCAGGTGGGAGGTGAGGGTGCGGCGATCCATGGGGGCCTCTTGTTGTTTTAGTGGACGAACGAATCCGTACCGGCCCGAGGACCGGTGGCGGGGTGAGACGGAATGGAAAAAGGGGCACGCCCCAAAGGAGCGGCAGGCGTGCCCGCTAACTGGTTGCGCGATACGCGTCAGTGGCTGCTGGCGGCAGCGGCTCCCAGGCCGGTCTGGGCGCGCACGAACTGGTCGGCATAAGCCGCCCGTTCACGGTTGGCGCGGGCGCTGCGATCGAGCGTGGAGACGACGATGATCACCAGGAAGGCCAGCGGCATGGAGAACAGCGCCGGCTGGTCGTAGGGGAACAGGGCTTTCTCGTGGCCCAGCACGCCGACCCAGACGGCCGGCGCGCAGATCACCAGGCCCATGGCGCTGACCAGCCCGGTCAGCCCGCCCCAGAGAGCGCCACGGGTAGTCAGGCCCTTCCAGTACATGGCCATGATCAGCACCGGGAAGTTGGCCGACGCGGCGACGCCAAAGGTCAGGCCGACCAGGAAGGCGATGTTCATCTGCTCGAAGAGGATGCCCAGGCCAATAGCGACCAGACCAATGGCCACGGTGGCGATGCGGCTCACGCGCATTTCATCCTTCTCGCTGGCACGGCCCTTCTTCAGCACGCTGGCGTAGAGGTCGTGGGAGATCGCCGAGGCGCCCGCCAGGGCCAGGCCCGCGACCACCGCAAGGATGGTGGCGAAGGCCACGGCGGAGAGGAAACCGAGGAACAGGTTGCCACCCACGGCCTGGGCCAGGTGCATGGCGACCATATTGCCGCCGCCTACCAGGGCGCCGCCCAGCTTGCCGTCGACGAAGTACTGCGGGTCGGTGCCGACGATGACGATGGCGGTGTAGCCAAGCACGCAGACCACCAGGAAGAAGAAGCCGATGAAGCCGGTGGCGAACAGCACCGAGCGGCGGGCTTCCCTGGCGTTGGGGACGGTGAAGAAACGCATCAGGATGTGCGGCAGGCCGGCGATGCCGAACACCAGGCCGAGGGACAGCGAGACGGCGCTGATGGGGTCGGCCAGCAGGGTGCCGGGGCCCATGATCTTGCCGCCACTGGCGTGCACGGCGACCGCGCGCTCGGCCAGGTTTTCGAAGCTGAAGCCGAACTCGCTCATGGCCATCAGCACCAGCGTGGTGCCGCCGGCCAGCAGCAGGACGGCCTTGGTGATCTGTACCCAGGTGGTGGCGATCATGCCGCCGAAGATCACGTAGACCAGCATCAGCACACCGACCACCACCACCGCCAACTGGTAGTCCAGGCCGAACAGTAGCTTGATCAGTTGGCCGGCGCCGACCATCTGCACGATCAGGTAGCAGCAGACCACGGTCAGCGAGCCGAGGGCGGCGAAGCTGCGTACGCGGGTCTGGTCGAGGCGGTAGGAGACGATGTCGGCGAAGGTGTACTTGCCCAGGTTGCGCAGGCGCTCGGCCATCAGGAAGGTGACGATGGGCCAGCCGACGAAGAAGCCGATGATGTAGACGAAGCCGTCGTAGCCCTTGGCGAACACCAGGCTGGAAAGCCCCAGCAGAGTGGCCGCCGACATGTAGTCACCGGCGATGGCCAGTCCGTTCTGGAAGCCCGAGATACCGCCGCCAGCGGTGTAGAAGTCGGCGGCGGAGCGGGTGCGGCGTGCGGCCCACCAGGTGATCACCAGGGTGGCGAGGACGAAGACGAAGAACATGCCGATGGCGTGCAGGTTGAGGGGTTGTTTCTGCGCCGTGATGGTGTCGGCGAAGCTGCTCAGTGGAGCCAGGGCAAGGAGGGCGAGGAGGGCTTTCATGCCTGGCCCTCCGCGAGGATTTCTGCGCTCAGCGCATCGAAGCGGTTATTGGCGTGACGCACGTACCAGGCGGTCAGCAGCCAGGAAAGGACGATGATGGCGGCACCCAGCGGGATGCCGCGGCTGAGGTGACTGCCCTCGTAGAGGGGCATGTGCAGCCAGCCGGGAACGAAGGCCACCAGCATGATGAACAGGTAGTAGACCGCCAGCACCAGGGCGCTGAGCGACCAGGCGAGAATGGCGCGCTCCTGGGCCAGGCGCTGGAACTTCGGGTTGGCCAAGATGCGAGCATTGGCCGGCGTGTCGGGGGAGTGGTGAGGTTTCATTTCGGGCTCCGCTTTAATTGTTTTTGTCGTGCCTGTCGCCGCAGCTTTTTCAAGCGTGCAGCATTCCCGGCGGCGCCTCGGGAAGGCGTCGCCAAGTTCTTCGTCAGTGAGGTGTTCTTCAGTGACCGCGACTCCCTCCGGGAGCCAGCAAATGGTGGGTAGCGCAAGGCGCGGGAAGGCCGGAAACCAGGCATGCGTTCATGCTGTCAGCCCTCCATTTCAGTGATCCCGGCAAGGGCGAAAAAGCACTTGGCTGCGGGTCGATGGATGTGAGTATATGTAAGCATCCATCCCCTAAAGAACAGGCAAAATATCCTGATGGACATGCAAAAAAGTCCCAGCCCGGAACAGGTCAAATGGGACGACCTGCGATTCTTCCTGGAAGTGGCCCGGACCCGCACAGCAACCGGCGCTGCCCGCCGACTGGGTGTCGACTACACCACCGTGTCGCGGCGCGTGCGGGCCCTGGAACAGGCGCTGGGTGCCTTGCTGTTCGAAAAGTCCCGCGCAGCTGGCTTCGTCCTGACGGTGGAAGGGCAGCGTCTGCTGAGCCACGCCGAGACCCTGGAAAGCACCCTGCAGGCCGCCTGCGAGCAAGTGTCGGGCACGCGCCTGGGGCTGTCTGGCCATGTGCGGATCGGCTGTACCGAGGGCTTCGGATCCTATTTCGTGACGGCGCAGATGAGTCGCTTCCTCGAGCAGTATCCGCACATCTCGGCGGACATCCTGCCGGTGCCTCACTTCGTCAGCCTGTCGCGTCGCGAAGCAGATATCGCCATCACCCTGGAACGCCCCGAGCGCGGCCCCTATGTCTGTTCCAAGCTTGCCGACTATCGCCTGCGCCTCTACGGCACGCCCGAGTACCTGGCCAGTCAGCCGCTCATCGAAACGCGCGAGGACCTGGCCCAGCACCCCTTCATCACCTACGTCGAGGACCTGGCCTTTAGTCCCAAGCTGCTCTACCTGAATGACCTGCTGCCCGGCGCCATGAGCCAGCTGCGCAGCACCAGCGTCATCGCCCAGTACCAGGCCGCATTGCAGGGAAGGGCGTTGGCGATCCTGCCGTGCTTCCTGGTGGCGGGCGACCCGAGGCTACAGGCGGTGCTGCCCGGTGACGTGGAGGTCACCCGCCAGTTCTGGATCTATTACAGCGAGGACCTGCGCCGCCTCAAGCGCATCACCCTGGTGGCCGAGTACCTGCACCGTTGCGCCGATCTCAATCGCGGCTGGCTGATGGGAGAAGATGACCGGATACAGGTGCCGGCTTTCGAGAAATAGACCTCCAGGGCTCATGGCTCGTATCGCGAAAAAGCCCATATCCAGATCGCACCACTTGAACGAGAGACCGAATGATTACTTGCTACCTTCGTTACATCCTCGATCCCTACAAACTGGCGGAGTTCGAACACTACGGGAAGCTCTGGATTCCGCTCGTGGAGAAGTTCGGCGGCCAGCACCACGGCTACTTCCTGCCGTCCGAGGGCGCAAACAATGTCGCCTTGGCGATGTTTTCCTTCCCGAGCCTGGCGGCCTACGAGCAGTACCGGCAGGACTCGATGAAAGACGCGGACTGCATCGCTGCCTTCAAGTACGCCGAGGTCACGCGCTGCATCCTCAGCTACGAGCGCACGTTCTTCCGGCCTGTCTTCGGTGCTTGAACGAGTACGCTCGACCTCCTGTCGTCGCCCCATCCCGTTTGCCATATTGCAGGCCGCTGGCTGCTAAGGACGGTCTGTACCTTGCCGGCGCGAGTCACCCCTCGCCCGCTTGCGGGAGAGGGGTGGGGGAGAGGCCGAAGCGGTACTCGCCCCAGACCAGGTCGGCGCGCTTGGTGAGGGCGTCGTGCGCTGCGCGAAGCATCCGCCCAGGAATGACAACACGGTGTTTGTATTCCTGCGGTTTATAACAGCGCGCCTCGAATTCATTATCCAGGTTGGCGCCCCGCTGAATACAGTCTCCTCATCGGACCGCCTTGCGCAGCGCGCGGGAATCCAAGGAGACAGACATGCGACAGATCGACCTGCAGCGCGCCTCGGACGAGGCGCCGTTCACCCGCCTTCACTGGATCGTCCTGATCTGGTGCGCACTGGCCATCGTGTTCGATGGCTACGACCTTGCCGTGGTGGGCATTGCCCTGCCGTCGATCATGAAGGACATGGGGATCGATGCCACGCAGGCCGGTTTCATGGCCAGCTCCGCCCTGTTCGGCATGATGTTTGGCAACGTCATGTTCGGCGGCCTGTCGGATCGCTACGGCCGCCGGCTGGTGATGTGCCTGTGTATCGCGATCTTCAGCCTGTTCACGGCGCTGGCGGGGCTGATGCGTGATCCCCTCTCGTTCAGCATGATGCGTTTCATTGCGGGCCTGGGCATCGGCGGCGTGATGCCGAACGTGATCGCGCAGATGACCGACTATTCGCCTCTGCGCATGCGCAGCACGCTGATCACGCTTACGTTCAGCGGCTACTCGGTGGGGGGCATGCTGGCGGCCATCCTCGGCAAGGGGCTGATTGAAACCTACGGCTGGCAGACGGTGTTCCTTGCGGCTGCCGCACCCGTCGTGCTGCTTCCGCTGATCTGGTTGCAGATGCCCGAGTCGCTGGGCTTCATGCTGCGCAAGGGGCAGACCGAACAGCTCAAGCGCGTGCTCACCCGCATGAGCCCCGGCTATGTGCCCCGGGCCGACGACCGGTTCGTGCTGTCGGGTGCGGCGGCAGGGTCCGCGGGAGCCGTGGAGGAGGGTGCTGGCCGGCAGTCGGCCTTCGGCGAGCTGTTCTTGCAGGGGCGAGCCTTCAGCACGCTGATGTTCTGGCTGACCTGCTTCATGGCGCTGTTCATGGTGTATGCGCTCAACTCGTGGCTGACCAAGCTCATGGCGCAGGCGGGCTACAGCCTGGGGTCGGCGCTCACCTTCGTGCTGGTGCTCAATGTGGGCGCCACCGTGGGCGCCGTGTGCGCGGGCTGGGTGGCCGACCGCATGCACATCAAGCTGGTGACCTTCCTGATGTTCGTGATGGCCGCGGTGGCGATCACGCTGATGGGCCACAGGCTGCCCACGCCCGCGCTGTTCCTGGTGGTGGCGATCGCGGGTGCCTGCACGATCGGAACGCAGACCATGACATGCGCCTACTGCAGCCAGTTCTATCCCATGACGGCGCGCTCGACGGGCGTCGGCATGATGCTCGGAGTGGGCCGGGTCGGTGCGATCCTGGCACCCATCGTGATCGGCATGATCGTGAACATGGACCTGCCGCTTGCCAGCAACTTCACGGCGATCGCGATCCCGGCCATCGTGGCGGCCTGCAGCATCCTGCTGGTGCAGCACGGCCGGTCCGACCTGGTGCGCAGCCGCATGGGCACTGCCGTGGGTTGAAACCCCACAGTCCCCGTCCTGCCTGGGCTGCAAGGCATCGGACCGTTTTCGTGGAGAGAAGCGACATGACACAAGCCCTGCGCTTTGGCCTGCCCAGGAGCCTGGCATCGCTACGCAACTACGCGGACGGCCAGTTCGTCGAGACCGGCAAGACCTTCGACAACGTCTGTAGGAGCAAGCGAGCGTTTTCCCTGCACGTTCTCGACACTTAAGGCCAACTAAACGGCAGCACTTCAAATCAAATCCATTGTCGACGAGCCGTTGACCCCTTGAGATATGCGGGCAGTTCAGTGCTGCACAAGGTTCTCCGCATTCAATAACAAGAGGTCTGCGCTCATGATGAAAATCGCCAGCTCCCTGGCTTTGGCAACATTCGCCCTGATGGGATTCACATTCGCGGCGGACGCCGCCGAAGAGGCTGGCCGAGGGGAGGGCAGCTTCGTGCTGACGAAGATTTCCGACCATCTCTACGCCATTGGCGAGCCGCACTATTACCAGAAGAACTATTCCTACCTCCTGGTGGGTTCGGACAGGGCTCTGATGTTCGACGCTGGTGCCAACCAGAAGGCAAACATTACCGAGCTCGTGCGGACGGTTACCGACAAGCCGCTATCGGTACTGCCCTCGCACCTGCACTTCGATCACCTGGGCGGCCTGCACAACTTCGACAGCATCTACCTGCCGGACCTGGCCTTCATTCGCAACTTCAAAGAGGACGATGGGCTCTACCATGTGCCGGAACCGGTCCATCTCGGCAATATCGACCACCTCACCTTGCCGCCCTTCAAGGTCTCCCGCCTGGTCAAACCCGGCGAGGAGATCGACCTGGGTGGCTACAAGGTGAGGCTGGTGAGCACGCCGGGGCACACCCAGGATGAAGTAGCGCTCTACGACGAGGCGAACAACATCCTCCTGGCCGGCGACCATCTCTACCCATCCTGGCTGCTGGCCGGGAACCTCGGCGACTACATCGCTTCCCTGTCGGCAACCCTGGCACTGATCGACAAGGACACTCGCGTCTACGGCGCCCACGCGGACGAAGACCCAAACCGGGTACCCACCATGGCGTACGAAGACGTGCTCAAGATCCGCGAGAAGATGTTGGCGATCCAGGCTGGCCAGGCCCAGGGGGAGACGTTCACCGACCCCGAGCTGATCCGGGATTCGCAGCTCTACAAGGTGGTGAAGGACATCAGCATCCTCACCGACATCCAGTTCACCGATGGGCGACACTACGGCTATTGAGCCCGCCGAGGCCGGAACCAGCAGGCTCCCGCCATTGGATTTTCACTGGGTCGTCGACATCAGCCAGTCGATGAAGGCCATGACCTCGGGGCGTTCCCGTTTGCCCTCGGTGCATACGCAGTAGTAGTTGTGAACGGCCGGGACCGAGAGTGACAGGGGCTGCACGAGTCGGCCCTCATCCAGGTCCCTGGCCGACACGATCTCGTCGCTGAGGGCGACGCCGAAACCGTCCCTCGCCGCCTGCAGCACCATGCCGAAGTCTTCGAAATAAACGTCCGAAGCCACCGTCCCCGAGTATCCCGCCTCGGCCAGCCAATGCTGCCACTGGGCACCATTGTCTTCGTGCAGCAGCCGGTGTCGCGCGAGGTCCTCGGCGTTGCGAATGGCAAGGGAACCACGGAGGAACTGCGGGCTGCAGACGGGGATCATGCGAATGCCGTGCAGCAGCCGCCACCAGAAGCCCGGCCAGGGCGGCGTGCCGTAGATCACCGCCACATCGGCCTTGCGCCAGTCCACCTGGTTGAATTGGGTCGCCTTGATCACCTTCAGTTTGACGGCGCGGCTTTCCTCCATGAAGCGGAACAGCGGCGTGGCCAGCCAGGTGACGCCCTCAACGGGCGGGAGGGACAGCGTCAGCTCGATTTCCTCGGGTGCCTGTTTCGCGCTGTTTTGCACCGCCTGCACGGCCTCGTTGATCTCGCCGAGAGCCCCGGCCACGCGCTGCTGCAATGCACGCCCGGTGTCGGTGAGCACCAGGTGTCGGCCGCGCTTCTCGAACAGCTCGACGCCCAGACTGCCCTGTAACGCCTTGATCTGCTGGCTTACCGCCCCGGTAGTGACGTGCAGCTCGACCGCTGCGGCCGCCATGTTGCCCAGGCGGGCGACAGACTCGAAAACCCTGATGCTGTGAAGTGGAGGCAGTGCCATCGTTTCTCCGTGGTTTGCAGCCAAGGGGAGCCGCCCCCTGGCGACGGGTTATAGCAGGACCCGCTCCCGCAGGTCGCGCGAATGCTGTTCGCCGACGGACATCGCGAGCGCCGGCCAACTGTTCGCAGGTCAACAGTTCTTCAGCAGCCTGTTGAGGAGCAGGCAGGAGGGGAAAGCCGGTTTTTCAGTCTATCTGCATGATTCATAAAGGTTTTTATCGAGTGGCACGATTGCTGCCCTATCTGGCTGAGGGGTGCACAAAAGAGGCACCGGTTTCTTCTCTTCTGCCACATGCGGAGACAGCTATGAGCGAACCAGCGATCAAGTTTGCCTACTGGGTACCCAACGTCAGCGGCGGCCTCGTCGTCAGCAATATCGAGCAGCGCACCAGCTGGGACATCGACTACAACCGCAAGTTGGCCCAGATCGCCGAGCAGGCGGGCTTCGAATATGCGCTGTCGCAGATCCGTTTCACCGCCGGCTATGGCGCCGAGTTCCAGCACGAGTCGGTGACCATCAGCCACGCGCTGCTGGCTGCGACTGAGAAGCTCAAAGTGATCGCGGCGATCCTGCCTGGCCCGTGGAACCCGGCCCTGGCGGCCAAGCAGCTGGCTACCATCGACCAGATCACCGGTGGTCGCATCGCCGTCAATGTGGTCTCCGGCTGGTTCAAGGGAGAGTTCCATGCCATTGGCGAGCCCTGGCTGGAGCATGACGAGCGCTATCGCCGGTCCGAGGAATTCATTCGTGCGCTGACGGGCATCTGGACCCAGGACAACTTCACCTTCAATGGCGACTTCTACCGCTTCCGCGACTACAGCCTGAAACCCAAGCCGCTGCAGCAGCCGCACCCGGAGATCTTCCAGGGCGGTAGCTCGCGCGCTGCACGCGACATGGCCTCGCGCGTTTCCGACTGGTACTTCACCAATGGCAACACGGTGGAAGGGATCAAGGCGCAGGTGGACGACATCCGTGCCAAGGCCAGTGCCAACGGGCACTCGGTGAAGATCGGGGTGAACGCCTTCGTCATTGCCCGCGACACTGAGAAAGAAGCCCGCGCAGTGCTTCACGAGATCATCGCCAAGGCCAACCCGGAGGCAGTCAACGCGTTTGGTGCCGAGGTGAAGAACGCCGGCGCCGCCAGCCCGGAGCGCGAAGGCAACTGGGCCAAGTCCACCTTCGAGGACCTGGTGCAATACAACGACGGCTTCAAGACCAATCTGATCGGCACCCCGCAGCAGATTGCCGAGCGTATCGTGGCGCTCAAGTCGGTAGGCGTGGACCTGATTCTGTCCGGTTTCCTGCACTTCCAGGAAGAAGTCGCCTACTTCGGCGAGAAGGTGCTGCCACTCGTACGCGAGCTGGAAGCGCGCAAGGTGGCCGAGAAGGCTGTTGCCTGATGGCCGCCAACCGTGGCCAGAGGTCGAAAATGAGTCAGGCAATCAATGTCGTGGTGGTTTCCGGCAGCCTCCGCAATCCATCCCGCACCCACTCCCTGTTGCAGGCCCTGGTGGAACACCTGCAGGCCCGGTTTCCAGTGACGCTGCATTGGGTGCGGATTTCCGATCTGTCGCCGACGCTGGTCGGCTCGCTGGAGCGGGACACTGCATCGCCCGAGCTGCTGCCGCATCTAGAGGCCATCGAGAACGCTGACCTGATCATCGCCGGCAGCCCCGTTTACCGGGCTTCCTACACCGGGCTGTTCAAGCACCTGTTCGACCTTGTCGATTACCAGTCGCTGAAGGGGACGCCGGTGCTCCTGGCTGCCACCGGCGGGGGTGAGCGCCACGCGCTGATGATCGATCACCAACTGCGCCCGTTGTTCGCTTTCTTCCAGGCCCACACCTTGCCCTATGGCCTGTATGCCACCCCCGAAGCGTTCACTGATCATCAACTCACTGACAGTGCGTTGCTGGAGCGAATCGAGCTGGCCCTGGACCCGGCAGAAGCGTTCTTCCGTTCGGCAATCGCGCAGGTGGCCTGAGCCGCCATGGGCTGTTGAGGTGCGCACTTCGTAAGGCGCCCTCGACAGCCTTTACTGATTCTCTCCCCCCCGTAGTGATTTCGACGTCAGGCGCCCACTCTGAAAGGGTGGGTTTCACGCCATGCTTTCCCTCCCACACTGATTGCTGGCCGGCACCTTGGCGTGGTGACCGCACGCCCGGCCTGCTGACCACATCTCATGCGCGCGGCCTCATCGACCATGACGCGCGCAACTACGTCGAAGGGGGCTCGGGAACTCATGAATGCGGAACACCAGCACTATCCGAGCACCGTACTCGCCGAGGTCGTCCAATGACTGCGTCCATCGTTCGCGCGGCGTGCCCCCATGACTGCCCCGATACCTGCGCGATGCTGGTGACCGTGCAAGACGGGGTCGCGACCGACGTGCGCGGCGATCCTGACCATCCGACCACCGCTGGAGCGTTGTGTACCAAGGTGGCGCGCTACCTCCAGCGCACCTATCACGCGGATCGGCTGCTCTACCCGATGAAGCGGATTGGGAGGAAGGGCGAAGGCAAGTTCGCACGCATCAGTTGGGACGAGGCGCTGGAGACCATCGCCACACGCTTGAAGGACATCGCCGCGCGCGCCCCGCAAGCGATCCTGCCGTACAGCTATGCCGGCACCATGGGCCTGGTGCAGGGCGATGCGATGTCCGGGCGGTTCTTCCACAAGATCGGCGCGTCCTACCTGGACCGTACGATCTGTAGCGCGGCGGGTAGCGTGGGCTACCAGTACACCGTCGGTGCCCAGATGGGTACTGACGTCGAACAGTTCGAGCACTCGAAACTGATCCTGATCTGGGGTGGCAACCCGGTTGCGTCCAACCTGCATTTCTGGACCCGCGTTCAGCAGGCCAAACGGCGGGGCGCCAGGCTGATCGCGATCGACCCGTACCGCTCCCTAACCGCGGAAAAGTGCCATGAGCACATCGCCCTGCTGCCGGGCACCGATGCCGCGCTTGCGCTCGGCCTGATGCACGTCCTGGTCGCGGAAAATCTGCTGGATGACGACTACATCGCACAGCACACGCTGGGCTTCGAGCACTTGCAGGAGCGTGTGCGCGCCTGGACACCGGAGCGCACTGCGCAGACCTGCGGCATCACTGCGGACGAGGTACTGCAACTGGCGCGCGAGTACGGCGAGACCGCCAAGCGCGGTAATGCCGTAGCGATTCGCCTCAACTACGGCCTGCAGCGTGTGCGCGGCGGCGGTATGGCCGTGCGCAACATTGCCTGCCTGCCGGCGCTGGTGGGCGCCTGGCGGCAAGCGGCGGGGGGCGTCCTGCTGGCTTCAGCGGACGCGTTCCCGGTCAACCACCGGGCCTTGCAGCGCTCGGACCTGCGCACCGGCGGCCGGCCGCGCACCCTCAACATGAGCACCATCGGCGATGACCTGTTGCGCGAGGCTTCAGCCGAGTTCGGCCCAAAGGTCGAGGCACTGATCGTGTACAACTCGAATCCGGTCGCTGTGGCGCCAGAGTCGCCAAAGGTTGCGGAGGGTTTTGCACGCGACGACCTGTTCACCGTGGTGCTGGAGCATTTCCAGACCGATACCGCGGACTACGCGGACATACTCCTGCCCGCCACGACGCAGCTGGAGCATGTCGACATACACATGGCGTACGGCCACAACTACATGCTGGCGAACAATGCGGCGATCGCGCCGCTCGGCGAAGCTAAACCCAACTCGGAAATATTCCGCCTGCTCGCCGCCCGCATGGGTTTCGACGATCCCTGCTTCAGGGAAAGCGATGACGAAATCGCCGCACAGGCATTCAAGACGCAGGACGTGCGCGCCCAGCATTTCGATTGGCAAACGCTCAAGCTCGTCGGCTGGCAGAAGATGAACGTGGCGAATGCGCCCTTCGCCCACGGCGGTTTTCCCACCCCCTCCGGCAAATGCGAGTTCTTTTCTGCACGCATGCAGGCCGCTGGCCTGGACCCGGTGCCGACTTACATCGCGCCGTACGAATCGGCGGCGAGCAACCCTGAGCTGGCGAAAAGATTCCCGCTCGCGATGATTTCGCCACCGGCGCGCAACTTCATGAACAGCACCTTCGTCAACGTGCAGAGCCTGCGCAGCACCGAAGGCGAGCCCCATCTGGACATCCATCCGGCCGATGCTGCGGAGCGCGGTATCGAGGACGGCGCCCGGGTGCGCATCTACAACGACCGTGGCGCATTCACCGCCAAGGCACGGGTGAGCGATCGCGCGCGTCCGGGCGTGGTGGTTGGATTGTCGATCTGGTGGAAGAAGCTCGCCGAGGATGGCAAGAACGCCAACGAAGTCACCAGTCAGCGTGTCACCGACATGGGCAATGGCGCCACGTTCTATGACGTGCTGGTGCAGGTCGAGAGGTGCGGGGGCTGAGTTGGTAGGTGCCAACTTCCAGGCCGTCATGGTGGCTTCCGCACGAACAACCACGATATCGAAGAGTAGAAGCCCCTCTGGCCCCACGTCGTCGTGCGAATGGCCATACGCAGCATCTGAGCATGGCCAAGGGCAGCGCGACTACCACCTGTGTTCTGACCGCGCTGCCAAGTATTTCCGCTTTGCCAACCCCGAAGAATGACTGTTGGGTATGTTTGCCATATCCCCCCAGGGGGATAGGATGCGGCGGTCACTATCGTTGCAGGGGGCTTGCGATGAGCAAGCACGAACACGGTCATCAGCACCAAAGTCATGGCGAAATCGTCAAAAGGTTGAAGCGGGCGGAAGGCCACCTGCGCAGCATCGTCACCATGATCGAGGACGGTCGCGCCTGCGTGGATATCGCTCAGCAATTGCATGCGGTCGAGAAGGCCGTCTGCCAGGCCAAGCGCACGCTGATCCAGGACCATATCGACCATTGCCTGAAACACACCGTGGGGGCGCTCACCAGTGGTGAACGTGCTCCGCTGGAAGAATTCAAACAGATCACCAAGTACCTCTGACCTGCCATGTCCAGCTTCGCCGAAATACTGCAACAGGGGCCGGCCCACGCCTGGTTCTATTTCCCGAGCGCCATCCTCCTGGGGGCTTTGCATGGCCTGGAGCCCGGCCATTCGAAGACGATGATGGCGGCCTTCATCGTGGCGGTACGTGGCACGGTGAAGCAGGCGATCCTGTTGGGGTTGGCCGCGACCGTTTCGCACACCGCCGTGGTCTGGCTGGTTGCCCTGGGCGGCATGTACCTGGGCCAGAATCTCGATGCCGAGACCACCGAGCCGTATTTCCAGCTGGCGTCTGCGGTGATCATCGTGGCCATTGCGCTGTGGATGCTTTGGCGGACATGGCGTGGCGAACAGATGTGGCGCTTCGAGCATCACGATGACCACGACCATGACGAAAGCCGGCGCATCGACACTGGTCATGGGCAAGTCGAACTGTCGATTTTCGAGAATGGGGTGCCGCCGCGCTGGCGGTTGAATGTGCTCAGTGGTCATCCCTGGGCGGCCGGTGAGGTGAACTTACAGACCACCCGTGCGGATGGACGCAAGCGGCGTTTTGCGTTCGCGGATCGGGACGGTTACCTGGAATCCGTGGACGAGATTCCCGAGCCGCACGAGTTCAGCGTGCGGCTGAGTCTGGGCCATGGCAACCACTCCCACGATTACGATCTCGACTTCCAGGAACACGGGCATGGCCACAGTCATGCCGGACCTGAACGACTGGAGCTGTCGCTGGAGGGCTACCAGGATGCCCACGAGCGCGCCCATGCCAACGATATCCGCAAGCGCTTCGCCAATCGGAGCGTGACGACGGGGCAGATCATTCTGTTTGGCCTGACAGGAGGGCTGATTCCCTGTCCGGCTGCGATCACCGTGCTGCTGCTCTGCCTGCAGGTGAAGGAAGTCACCCTCGGCGCCGTGCTGGTGTTGTGTTTCAGCATTGGCCTGGCCCTGACTCTGGTCAGCGTGGGCGCTGCTGCGGCCATCGGTGCCCGGCAGGCCTCCAACCGCTGGCCCTGGCTGGGAGCCGTGGCGCGTCGCGCGCCCTATCTGTCCAGTCTGCTGATCATCGGTGTGGGCATCTATGTCGGCATCCATGGCTGGATGGGGTTGAGTGCTTGATCTGTGTGTGGGGGGGTAACCGGCCACGATCATTGGGCGTTCACGGGGAGCCCACTTCATGGCGCGCCTGCGTCTAAAGGCTCCGAGTCGGCCGGCCGGTGTCATGCCAGCCGGAAAAGCCATCGATCAGGTAGCGCGCGTCGAGACCCATGGCTTCGAGGGTGGCGGCAATCCCCTGGCTGATTTCGTGGCCATGGGCGCAATAGAGCACCACGGGCCTGTCCCGTGGCACCGAATCCTTCCAGGTAAGTACCGACTCCGGATTGAGCCAGCGCGCATCAGGAATAGCCGCCGCGTCAGCTGCACGCGCAGCTTCGCGGCGCACATCCAGCAGCGTGAAGGTGCGTCCTGCCGCTTGCCACTCCATCAATTCACAACTCGTGATTCGGCTCATCGCACACCTCTCAGGTACGCAGCAAATGCACCGCCAGCCCGACCAGGGCGCAGGCCAGCAGCACCTGGATAACGCCCCGCTTGTAGCGGAACAGGGCAATCGCCGCTGCCACGGCGATCAGCGCCGAGGGCCATTCGAAATGGCCGTCGAAGCCCTGCGGCCAGAGCACGTGGTAGCCGAAGAACAGCGCCAGGTTGAGGATCACCCCCACCACCGCAGCGGTGATGCCGGTAAGCGGGGCGGTGAACTTCAGCTCGCCATGGGTGGATTCCACCAGGGGGCCGCCAGCAAGAATGAACAGGAACGACGGCAGGAAGGTGAACCAGGTGACCAGGGTGGCGGCCACGGCTCCGGCGAGGAAAGCCTGCTCGGCGCCGAACATCGGATGCACATAGCCGCCGACGAAACCCACGAAGGCGACGACCATGATCAGCGGCCCCGGCGTGGTTTCCCCCAGGGCCAGGCCGTCGATCATCTGCGTCGGGGTCAACCAGCCGTAGTGGCCCACCGCGCCTTGATACACGTAGGGCAACACCGCATAGGCACCGCCGAAGGTCAGCAGCGCCGCCTTGGTGAAGAACCAACCCATCTGGGTGAGTGTGCCGTGCCAACCGAAGGTGGCTGTCAGCAACCCCATGGGCAGCAGCCACAGCAGGGCGCCAACGGCTATCAAGAGCAACAGGCGTGACCAGCGAAAGCGTGCATGTTCGGGTGTCGGCGTGTCGTCATCGATCAGCGCCGGGCCGTAGGTGGTCTTCGCCGCGCCATGGCCTCCACCGAGAGCGAACTTGTCCGGGACGAGACGACCACCGATGTAACCGATCAGGGCAGCCCCCAGCACGATCAGGGGGAACGGGACATTCAGCGCGAAGATGGCGATGAACGAGGCGGCGGCGATACCCCACAACCAATTGTTCTTCAGGGCGCGCGAGCCGATGCGGTGGGCGGCTTGGACCACGATGGCAGTGACTGCCGGTTTGATGCCGTAAAACAGTCCGGCAACCACCGGCACTTCACCAAAAGCGATGTAAACCCAGGACAGCGCGATCAGGATGAACAGCGACGGCAGGACGAACAGTGCGCCGGCAATGACACCTCCCCAGGTCCGGTGCATCAGCCAGCCGATGTAGGTCGCGAGCTGCTGGGCTTCGGGGCCGGGCAGCAACATGCAGTAGTTCAGGGCGTGGAGGAAGCGCCGCTCGCTGATCCAGCGCCGACGCTCCACCAGTTCCTGATGCATGATCGAAATCTGCCCGGCAGGCCCGCCGAAGCTGATGAAGCCAAGTTTCAGCCAGAACAGGAAGGCCTCGAACAGGCCCACGGGGCGGGTGCCGGGTTGCGATTGGTCGGTGGAACGCAGGGTGGTCTCACTCATTGTCTTTTCCTTCGTTCGCAAAAGCCGTCAGCAGGCCATCGAAGACGGCGCTGGCGGCCGCCAGGAGCTGATCATCATCGGCAATGCTTTCCCTCAGGCCCGCCAGAAGCCGCTCGATGCCCGCCGCCTCAGCTGGCTGAACACCGCCCACATCCAGGTAGTGCACCAGCGCGGCGACTTTTGCCAGGGACGGTGCGTTCAGCTCGAAGCTGGCTTGCAAGGTCTCGAAGGTGACGCGGTTGCCCACGTGGCTGAAGGTGGCACCGTCGAAATCGAAACCGAGCGCATCCGCTGGGCAATCATGGGGCGAGTCGAGCCAGAGGATGCGCGCGTCGGGATCGATGAAGCGGCGAATCAACCAGGCACTGGCCAGGCGGTCGACCCATGGGCGCTTGCGGGTTGCCCAGCTACGGCCCTGGTAGTCCCGAAGGCTACGCAGGGGGATCGGCTGGTCGTGGCTGGAGGGTTCGTCTTCTGACAGGGCGCGACTGACGGCGATTTCCAGGTCTTGCAGAGCTGCGTCCGCATGTTGTCGGGCCGGACCCGGGAAGAAATCGATGTTTTCAAGCTGGACGAAGGCCTTGCGCAGCTTGCGGATTTGCCTGGTGACGCTCAGGGCGTTCTCGGACGCCAATTGGTTGCGGCAGGCATCGATCTCGGCGCGCAGGCTCGCGTAGTCCTCGCTGCGATCGAATAGCGGAATGAAACGTTCGCCCTGCATGTCCTGGATGGGGAGCAGATAAGCGCTGCCATTCATGGAAAGGATGTCTCGCTCGATGGCGGCGAGCGTTGTGCGGCAGTTGTCGCTGTCAGGAAGCAGGTACACCCCGTCCCGCAGCACGGCTGCTCCAGAGCCCTTCAGCGCGCGCCAGGCACGCATGCGCGCAGTGGCATTGGCAGTGGGGAGGGTAAGCACAAGACAAAGCCAATTGTTCATGTAGCGTATCTAACATCGTGTGTAATAGGCGCTACATTACTCCTGGTTGGGGTGGAGTGAAAGCTGGGCAATCGCGCGCCAGAATGCACGCCCATTTCGCCGCCGGATGAAGTGGCCGGCACGGTGAACGATGCTCTCGCCCCGTTGCAGGTTGAGCACGCCGTTCACCCGTACCGCTGATTCCGGTGGATGGCAGCGTCGGGGGTTCGAAGGTGGCGCAGCACGCGGGGGAAGGTTCCCCACAGCCGCCGGTGCGGACGCGGATCGTTGGGTGGGCCGTTGGAGCCGACAATGCTTTTCGGATGGGCGAGCTCGCGGCGCACGTCGACCTCATCCATTTCGTGGTAGATGGCGCCTCCCGGTTCCAGACGGCGGGCGGCTTCCACCTGGAGTAGGTTCCAGATACGGGCGATCCCCACCAGAGAGGCGAGGTCGAGCAGGGCGTAGATGCTGCGTGGGGCAGGGCGGTTGATGCCCGACCCTGGCGTCGGATCGGGCAACGCGCAGTTGAGCGTCCAGATGAGGGTCGAGCGGATAAGCAATCCGCATTCAGTGGCGTGTAGCTTGACCCTTGCGCTGCTGTTTCACCCTGTACATCTCGCGGTCGGCCAGCTTGATGGCCTCGTCCGCAGTCATGCTGTCCGGCAGCACCGCCACGACACCCACGCTCGCGCCGGCATAGTGGATATCGCCAAGGCCCTCGCCCAGGTCGTATCGCCCAATCGTCCCTGTGGCCAGACGATCCTGCAGCAGCTCGGCGCCATGTTGCATGTCCTGCGCCAGGTCCGCGTGTTCCGACGGCGTGCCCAAGGCGATCACGATGAACTCATCACCACCCGCGCGCCCGATGATGTCGCTTGCCCTGAGGACTTGCTGCAGCTGGGCTGCTACGCCGCGCAGGAACTGGTCGCCTGCCAGGTGGCCGTAGGTGTCGTTGATGAGCTTGAACCCATCCAGATCGATCACACCCACCAGCAAATACTTGTTCTCCCGCTGGGCCAGGGCGAACAGGCGCGCGACATCGCTGAGGATCGCACGCCGGTTGGAAAGGCCTGTCAGCGGGTCCGTCAGGGCCAGCTTGGCCAGCTCGGCATTGGCGGTCTGGAGCCGCTCGACCAGCAGCTCACGCTCAAGGGAGTAGCTCAGCAACCCCGAGAGCAGCATCAGCAACGGTTCCACTTCTGGAGAACGGGCCACCTGATCCGAACTGGCGGCACAGACCGTGCCCAGCACCCGCCCATCCTGGGACCTGATCGGTGCGCTCACGTAAGTCCTGATGCCGAGGGCCGCGGCGGCCTCAGAGTCACCCCAGCATTCGGCGACGTTGTCCGAGTACAGCCGGTTCTCGTCCAGCGCCCGCTTGCACAGGGTGTCTGCCCAGGGCACCACCAGCCCTTCAGGAATCACCATGTCACCTACGTTGCGTGCGAACTCGACACGCTGGACCCCCTCGTCGGTATCGATGGTCGTCAGGTAGGTCGACTCCATACCGGTTACCTGGCTGAGCAGGGTCAGCAGGGGCCGTGTGAGTTCTTCCAGAGTCCGGGCTTTGGGAACGGTTTCGGAGAGAAGGGAAAGTATCTGGTCCATGTGCGCGGTTCGGTAGCGAAGGGGCGTTCCGATTGTCAGCCAATCGGAGGCTTATTGAACAGGTACGGCCTTCACATACTGAATGCGACTGGCGACAGGGTGGTAATCCTGGGAGAACACCAAACCATCTCGTAACCGGCGTTAGGGGCGGGGCGTAATTGCCTTTAAATGGAGTGACAAAGAGGCATTCTCATTGCTCCAAGTTGCCGACTCTTGCGCTAATCAGAGCAAACTTCTGAATAGCATTAATGGCAACTGTGTAATAGCAATCTAATATCGCGATCGTGGCAAATGTAACTAAACTTTGCCCCACAACAAAAAGGGATGAAGTCCTGTTGTTGTGGGTTCGAAGGCAGGCGAGCAAAGCGTTTCAGGGGGCTCTTCAATCGGGAGTCTTATCGTGGACAACGCATCGCCCCGCCGTGCGGAACTCGCATCCCCCTCGCATGTGCATGTCTCGCCGCTCCTGCATGGCCCACCACTTGTTTGACCAGCAGGGCCACCCTCCCTGACGCGGTCATCGCTGCCGTAACTGACCATCCTTGCCACTGAAAAGGCGACGGCCATTCAGATGCGCTCAGGCGGTGGCACTCACCTGGTTCGCGTTCATACAAGCTCCTGCGAGGAACTTGTAATTGCCACGCAACAAGAAGAGCAGCCGCCATGCTTAGATGGAAGAACAAACTGCCCGCGGCTCGCGGGGAAAAACTCATTCCAGCGAGTGGCTGGAAACCCAGGCCCCCTCACAGTTCCCTCGAGGACGGAGCACGCCGCACCTTCCTTAAATGGTCCACCCGTGCAATGGTCGCGCCGCTGTTGCTGAGTGGCCGTGACAGCCCAGCCGCGCAAGGTTCTGGCAGCGGCTCGCAATCGTCGTCCTCAGGCCCAGGCAGTCAAGGCAGTGCCAGCAGCCCACCTACCAGGCCGTGGCTGAGTGTCCTGCCGAGGAAGATTGTCCCGCTGAACAAGGTGGACGCGCTGTTCCCACTCTCGGAACTGGAGCCCAAGAGCGAAAACGCAGATCCGCAGCAACGAGAAGCCGGGCGCCCTGCCCACCAGCATTTCGAGGTCCTGGAGCGACTGGATGGAACGGACCTCTATGAAATAAGCGCTCAGGCGATTCCCTGGCAATTTCATCCCGACTATCCCCCGTCCAAGCAGATCATCTGGACGTACCAGAGCACCGCTCAATCAGCCGGGCCGACGCCGACGTTTCCCCTCACGATTCTCGCGCGCTACGGTCGGCCGATCATTTGCCGCTTCCACAGCCGGCTGGCGGCTTCGACGGACCGACTGGTCGCCCAGGGCTTCGTCCGTCCGAGGGTTGGCAGCCCGGAGATATCCACCCATCTGCACAATCTGCACGCGTCTTCCGGGTGTGACGGCTTCCCGTCCGATTTCTATAGCGCCGCAGACCTGCGCGATGCTTCTCAGATCACGCCTGGGGAATTCAAGGATCACCTCTATCACAACGTCTATGCCGGCTACTTGGAAAACCTGGAAAATCCCGGCCCATTCACCGGTTACGCCGCCAATGGCCAGGTGATCGGTGACTATCGTGAGGGCCTGGGTACGCTGTGGTTTCACGACCACACCAAGGATTTCACCGCGCCGAACACCTACCTCGGACTGGCGGGCTTTTACCTGATATTCGATGAGTTCGACTCGGGAGACGAACTCGATCCAAACCCGCGAGCCCTGCGTCTACCCAGTGGCGCCTACGACTATCCACTGGCCTTTGGCGACAAACGCTTCGACGCAAACGGCCTGCTGTTCTGGAATGAGCTCGGTCCGGAAGGCGTGCTGGGCGACAAGGTCACGGTCAACGGCAAGATCGAGCCCGTGTTGCCGGTGGACGCCCGCAAGTACCGTCTGCGCCTGCTCAATACGGGGCCCAGCCGCTTCTATGAGTTCTATCTGGTCGATGCCTCTGGCAAGGATCAGCGCTTCGACTACCTGGCCAGCGACGGCAACTTGCTGCCGCAGCCGTTGCGTGGCCAGACCAAGGTGCGCCTCGCGGTGGCCGAGCGCGCCGACATAGTGGTGGATTTTTCCAAGTACCCGATCGGCACCGAGCTCTATCTGGTGAATCGCTTGCAGCAGGACAGCACGCGCCAGCCCAACGGCGTGCAAGGTCCGGGCACGCGGGTGCTGAAGATCGTTGTCGATCGTAATCCGGATAAGCAGGACCTCAGCCAGGTACCCAACCTACTGCGCCCATTGCGAGAGCTGCCGACGGCGGCGGAACTCAACCGGCTACCCAAACGGCGCTGGGAGTTCGATCGTCAGAACGGCATGTGGACGATCAACAACAAACTGTTCGATGCAGAGGACGAGACCAGCAACATCATTCCGCTGGGTGCCACTGAAGTCTGGGAACTGTCGGGCAAGGGAGGCTGGGACCATCCCGTCCACATCCATCTGGAGGAGGGGCGAATCCTCAGCAAGAGCTCGGGAGCCGTGCCGCCCCACGAGCGAGGTCGCAAGGACGTTTTCGTGCTCGAGGGGAGCATGACCATCCGGTTGCTGGTGCGTTTTCGCGATTTCACCGGCAAGTACGTGATGCACTGTCACAACGTGATTCACGAGGACCACGAGATGATGGTGCGTTTGAATGTCGTGGATACATCCACTTGATCGGCAAGGGTGGAGATCAGATGAACACACGAAGAGATTTGATGCTCGGTATGGGGACAGCCGCACTGGGGCTATATGCCTTGCACAGTATCCTGAGCCTGCCGCGACCGACGGACGCCGGCACGACCAGCGAGCAACGCATACCCAATACGCCGCTGTACACGCACGAGGGCAAAGCGGTCAGGTTTTACGACGACCTGGTGCGCGGCAAGGTCGTCGCCATCAACATGATGTATGCCAGTTGTACCGGGATTTGCCCGACCGCCACGGCGAATCTCAGGCAGGTACAGCAGCTTTTGGGCGACCGTGTGGGACGCGACGTCTTTATGTACTCGATCAGCCTGCAACCCTTGCTGGATAGCCCGCAGGTCCTCAAGGCCTATGTCGAACAGCACCACATCGGACCTGGCTGGCAGTTCCTGACAGGTCGGCCTGAAGATGTCGAGCAATTGCGCTACGCCCTCGGCTTCTACGACCCCGATCCACTGGTCGACGCGGACAAAGCCAATCACACAGGTTTGCTGCGCATCGGAAGCGACCCGGATCAGCGCTGGACCACGGCGGCCGCCCTGGCGACGCCCAAACAGATCTGGCGCACGATCAATCATGTGGATCGAACGAGGTTGCGCGCGGCATAGAGCGATGGCGTATCAGCGGGCGGGGCATCAGAAAAAGCCGGCCTTATGGCCGGCTTTTGCAGGGTGCCGCTATCAAGCCAGCGATTCACCGGAGGTCGCGGCGACACGTCTGCTCACCGAACGTTGCAGCAGGCTGGAGACCATGAAGCCGATTACAGCTAGCACGCTCATCAGCGTGAACACGTAGGTGTAGCCCTGTTCGCCCGGATAGTGGTCGAGCAGCGCGCCGTAGATGATGTAGGCGAACATGCCCGGCGCGTAGCCGATCAGGCAGCCGATGCCGAAAGCCGAACCGCTGATCCGCGAGGGAATGCCCACTTCGCTCATTGGCGCCCAGAACACACCGCGCATGGTGAAAACCACCAGGGCGAAGGAGAGTGTGGCGGCCATGCCGGCATAGATGTAGCTCTCGCCATGGGGGATGCTGAAAATCACGGCCATCAGCGGCAGCAGCGCGAGGAAAGCCCACTTCAGGTAGCGGCTGGGACTCTTCAGCCCCTTGTCGGCAATGAAGCCACCAGCCGGACCACCCAGCACCTTGAGGAAGTACTGGTTGATGATGCCGTAGGCGCCGACCAGGGCCACTGGCAGCTCGTACATGTCCTTCAGGTAAGGGATGAAGTAGGTCAGGCCGCAGTAGACGATGTAGACCATGAACACGTTCAGGCTCACCAGCCAGATGCCTGGCATGCGCACCGCTTCCATCAGGCCGGCGAAGCCGATGGGCTCACGATTGCCGTTCGCCTGGCGTGCATCCCTGAGCAGGAACAGCGTAAGCAGGCCGACGCCGATATCGATGCCCGAATAGAACAGGATGGCGGCCTTCAACCCGGCGGCGCCGGAGCCTAGGGCGACGAAAACCCCCAGGGCGGAGAAGGCCACGAGTGTGTCCACCACGCCACGGCCGCCTTCGAGGAAGCCGAACATGCGTCCCTGCTCACCGTCGTCGCCGAGGTTGCGGATCGCCTTGAGCAGGGATGGCCAGAAGATGCAGTCGGCGCACACGGCGAGCAGGGCGAAGACGATCAGCAGCTGGCTGTAGCCGGGGAAGCTGGCCAGGTACAGGCCCAGGGCACCGGTACCGATCAGGCCGAGGGGGATCAGCTTGCGCGTCTCGAAACGGTCAGCGAGGAAGCCGCCGACCACGAACAGCGCGGTGGCAATGATGGCGTTTGCACTGAGCAGGGTGCCGATTTCGGTATGGGTCAGCCCCATGTGCTCCTGCATAGGGATGTAGAAGGCGTCCTTGAGGTTGGCCAGTTTGTAGATGGTTCCGCCGCCGAGGACGAGGACCAGGAAACGGAGCCATTTGGCTTTGTTCTGTGCTGTCATTGTTGTTCTCCACAGCTTCCAGAGTTGTCGAAGGGCCGATTGAACGGCCGGTCAGATGCGTTCTGCGTCGTCCAGCGTCAGTTCGGCCAGCAGGCGCAGTTCCGCCAGCAGGCCGCGCATGTAGCGCACCTGGTTGTTGGCCCAGCGGTGTTCGTCGGCGAGCATGCGTTCGAGGCTGTAGCCCGGGGGCAGCAGCGTCTCGCTCATTTCGCGGTAGGGGATGAAGGGGTCGGCGTCTTCGCCGGTCTGCCGGAAGGCGGGGGCGATGTAGTGGTTCTCCTGCTCGAGGATGAACGCCACCACCTGCGGAGCGGTTTCGCCCAACAGCAGCAATTCCAGCAGCATGCGCGCGCCAGGCAACTGGTCATCGGCGCTGCCCTGGAGCACACCGTAATGGCCGAAACCGTTCTGCTCGGGCACCACGCGCACGCCCTTGAGGTGCACCTGACGAATATAGGGCGAGAGATGGGCCAGTGCCGGTAGCGGTTGCTCGCAGGCATTGATCATGTTGCCGAAGTCGAACAGGGCATTCAGGCGTGGATGACCGACACGGCGAAGCAGGCTGGCGATCTCGTCGCTCTTGAGTTCCTCGTGCTGCTCGAAATCGAAGTTGAGGTCGTGCTCGTCGGCCAGCCGCGCCAGGCGCTGCAGGTCGTCTTCGATCAGGTCCATCACGCGAGAGAGGTGGCCCTCGTAGCGGGAGTAGACGCGGATGTTGCGGCTGCCGATTGCACGGGCCACCGCCACTGCCTGATCGACGTCCTCGGGCAGGGTGCTGCTGATCTCCACATGCACGTCCAGTTCCAGCGCACGGGCTTTGTCGGCGAAGGCGGCAAGTTGCTCGGCGGTCATGCGCGAAAGACTGTTGTGCTCGCCGTCCAGCAGATGCAGCGAGAGGCCGTCGAGCTCATGCCGGTAGGCGAAATCGAGCATGTCTTCGGGCGTGACACGCCCCTGGGTGAGGTTGGTCAGCAGCGGATAGCCGTGGGCGAACAGGCGCATGCTGTCCAGGCGTTCCAGCAGGCGGCGGGCAAGGTCGGGAGTCAGAGGCGGGGGCGCACTGTCCGCCCCTGCGTTATGGCTTAGCAGGGCGGCGAATCGGGCTTGTATAGCATTCATTATTGTCATTCCTGATAGCGACGCCGGGGTGGCCGGCAGTGCTTTTATCGCTCCGGAATGGCGCTATACCTATAGCCACTATTGTTTGGTTTAAATAGCCATTTTGAGCGCGGGCCCGCGCTCAAATTCGTACGCCAAGGGTACTCAGAGCCCGAGCGAACTCCTGCACACGCTGCTCGGCCTGCGTTTCCGGCATGGCGGCGAAACCCAGCAGTAGCCCAGGCGGCATCTGGTGGCGGATGCAGTAGTCACGCAGGGCGTAGGTGTAGACGTGATGGTCGGCGAGCGAGCGGGCGAGGGCGGCGTCGTCCGTCGTCTCGGGCAGCCAGCCGATGAGGTGCAGTCCTGCTTCCACGGCATTCACTGTCAGGAAACCGCCCAGGTGGCGCTGCAACGCCTCTACCAGGCACGCCTGGCGCGCCTGGTAGAGATTGCGCATGCGACGTATGTGGCCCAGGAAGTGACCGTCCAGCATGAAGTCGGCGGTGGTGGCCTGGTGCAGCGTGGAGGGGCTGCGGTCCATGACGGCCCGAATGGCACAGAAGGGTTCCACCAGGTCCTCCGGAAGGATCACGTACCCCAGGCGCAGGGACGGGTACAGCACCTTGCTGAAGGTGCCCACGTGGATGACCTTGTCCCACTGGTCCATGGCGTATAGCGCTGGCTGCGGGCGACCGACATAGCGGAACTCACTATCGCAGTCGTCCTCGATGATCCATCCCTGAAAGCGCCCGGCCCAGTCGATCAGTTCCTGGCGCCGCGCGTAGCTCATGGTGGTGCCCAACGGGTGCTGGCGCGAGGGGGTGGTAAAGGCCAATCGCGCTTCCGGGCATTCGCGCAATCCCTGCTGCACGTCCAGGCCCTGGTCGTCGATGGCCACGGGCACCAGATGACAGCCTTGCGCCTGGAAGGCGATGCGCGCGGCGATGTGGCCGGGGTCTTCCATCCACACACTGTCACCCGGATTGAGCAGAAGCATGCCGAGAAGGTTGAAGGCTTGCTGGGCACCGGACGTGATGACCACCTGATCGGCGCTGCACTCGATGCCGCGTGCATCTGCAACGTATTCGACGATGGCCTCACGCAGTCGCAGCAAGCCCTTCAGTTCGCCATACCCCAGTTCAGCTTTGCCCGGTTTGCGCAGCTGGCGGTTTATCAGGCGCTTCCACGCCGGCATCGGGAAGGCATCGTAGGCCGGGTGGCTGGGCAGGAAGGAGGTCGGGCAATCCGGCGCCCAGGCGCTGTAGGACATGCCGCTGAAATGGTCGCTGCGCAGGGAATGCACGGCCTGGCTCATGCTCGACAGGCGGGGTGGCTTGCGCGGTTTGTCGGCCGCGGCCTTGCGCCCCTCCCACTCGTCGCCGACATAGGAGCCCGCGCCCGTACGCGACGCCAGGAAGCCCTCGGAGGTCAATTGGTCAAAGGCGTTGAGCAAGGTGATGCGCGACAGGCCCAGCTCCTTGCACAGGGTTCGCGTCGAGGGCAGGCGCGTGCCGCCGGGCAGGCGTCCGGAGAGGATTTGCTTGCGTACCTGCAGATAGAGCTGACGGTAGAGGGGAACAGGGCTGGAGCGGTCCAGTTCGATGCCAGTCAGCAACATACCGCCGGGGGTCTTCATCGAGGGCCGCCTTGTGTCGGGAGGTGCGTTGGAAACAAGCATATTGTCATTGTTGGGTGGCGAGTCGGTAGGGCGATGGCCTGGCGCTGGGAATGGTGATGGGTTTCGATGCGCTCTACGCCATCCTACGGATGCATGGGAGGGATCGGACACCTCAGCTTGAGCGCGACGGGAATGCCCGTTTGTAGGATGGGTAGAGCCTGCGAAACCCATCAGCTACGGGCAAGGAAGCCTCGCCATGACCCACTACCGTCGCGACCACACCCCGGGCGCCACTTGGTTCTTCACCCTCAACTTGGCTGACCGTAACAGCCATTTACTCACCGAACATATCGACCTGCTCCGTTTCAGTTTCCGTGATTGCATGAAGCGCCATCCCTGGCGCATCGACGCTATCGTGATCCTTCCAGATCATCTCCATGCACTCTGCAGCCTTCCATCAGGAGATTCGAACTACGCGCTACGTTGGCGCCAGATCAAGAGCAGCTTTTCCCGCGCGGTACCGGCGAGCGAATCACTTTCGGCTAGCCGACGAAACAAAGGCGAACGCGGCATCTGGCAACGGCGCTTCTGGGAACACCGCATTCGCGATGATGACGACTTCGCCCGGCATTTGGATTACATCCACCACAACCCGCGCAAGCATGGGCATGTGGCGCGAGTGGCTGATTGGCCGTGGTCGTCGTTTCACCGGTATGTGAAGGCGGGAATCTTGCCTGCGGATTGGGCGGGAGATGGAGGAGATATAGAACAGGGTGCAGGGGAACGGTGATGGGTTTCGCAAGCTCTACCCATCCTACGAGTCATTGCTCCCGCATGCGCTCCCCGACTCGTCCTGAACTGCCTGGCTGCGTAGGATGGCGTAGAGCGAAGCGAAACCCATCAACGAAAAGCCCCGGCAATCGCCGGGGCTTTTCTGTTTCAACTCACTCAGGCCGCAGGCGGCTTATCCCTTGAAGCCTTTGCCCACCAGGTACACCTCCCGCGACCGCGGCCGCGACGCCTCTGGCTTGCGTATCACCACCTTCTCGAACGAGGTGCGGACGTCCTTCAGGAACTCGTCGGAGCCTTCGCCCTGGAAGACTTTGACGACGTAGTTCCCATTGGGCTTGAGCACCTGCCGGACCATGTCGAGCGTGAGTTCGACCAGGTACATCGAGGAGGCCTGGTCGGCGGCAGCGACGCCGCTGATATTGGGGGCAATGTCGGAGACGATGAGGTCGGGCTTCCGGCCGTCCAGCTTGTCGAGAATCTGCTGGAACACGGCATCGTCGGTGAAGTCGCCCTGAATGAAGTCGACGTTATCCAGACCGTCCATCGGCAGGATGTCGGTGGCCAGAACCCGTCCCTTTTCGCCCACAAGACCTGCGGCGACCTGCGACCAGCCGCCGGGGGCGGAACCGAGGTCCATGACCAGCATGCCGGGGCGAATCAGCTTGTCCTTCTCGTTCAGCTCAACCAGCTTGTAGCTGGAACGGGAGCGCAGGCCATCCTTCTGGGCCTGTTTGACGTAAGGATCGTTGACGTGTTCATCCAGCCAGCGACGGCTGCTTTTGGAGCGTTTCATGATAGAGCGAGCCACGGAAAATCGATGTGAGGAGCGGACCCATGGAGGGGGCAGGGGGACGCTGTCGGATGCAAAAAGGCGGCGATTATAAGCCGATAACACTGAACAGGATAAATTCGCCAGGCCTGACAGGGGCGGGTGGTGGCGAGTACAATTCGCGCCTTACTCCCCCCTCTGTTGCTTCCTTTGCCGGAGTCACCGGCCAGGATTACCGCCATGATTCGCATCAACGAACTGTCTCTGCCCCTCGATCACTCCGCCGATGAACTGCGCACGGCCATCGTCAAACGCCTGAATATTAGCGACGCCGATCTGCTGAATTTCACCGTGTTCAAGCGCAGCTACGATGCCCGCAAGAAAAACAGCGTCATTCTGTTCATCTACATCATCGACCTGGAAGCTCGCGACGAGGCGGCGATCCTGGCGCGCTTCGCCGATGACCAGAACGTACGGCCGGCCCCGGACACCCACTATTACCCAGTCGGACAGGCGCCGGCCGATTTGAGCGAGCGGCCGCTGGTCGTGGGCTTTGGTCCCTGCGGATTGTTCGCAGCGTTGTTGCTCGCGCAGATGGGGTTCAAACCCATCGTGCTGGAGCGCGGCAAGGATGTGCGCAGCCGTACCAAGGACACCTGGGCCCTATGGCGCAAGAAGGTCCTGACGCCGGAATCCAACGTGCAGTTCGGCGAGGGCGGTGCGGGTCTGTTCTCGGACGGCAAGCTCTACAGCCAGATCAAGGACCCCAAGTTCTACGCCCGCAAGGTGATGCATGAGTTCGTCCGCGCCGGTGCGCCGGACGAGATCATGTACGTCAGCAAACCGCACATCGGCACTTTCCGTCTCACCGGCGTGGTTTCGGCCATGCGCGAGGAGATCATTGCCCTCGGTGGCGAGGTGCGCTTTGAAAGCAAGGCCACCGATCTGCTGATCGACGATGGCCAGCTCGAAGGCGTGGTGCTGGCGAACGGCGAAACCCTCCGCAGTCGCCATGTGGTGCTGGCGCTGGGGCACAGTTCCCGCGATACCTTCCGCATGCTGCAACGGCAGGGCGTGTTCATCGAGGCCAAGCCCTTCGCCGTCGGTTTCCGCATCGAACATCCGCAAGGCATGATCGACCAGGCCCGCCTGGGCAAATACGCCGGCCATCCCGAGCTTGGCGCTGCCGACTACAAACTGGTGCATCACGCCAAGAACGGCCGCGCCGTCTACAGCTTCTGCATGTGCCCCGGCGGCACTGTGGTGGCGGCCACTTCAGAGCCGGGTCGCGTCGTCACCAACGGCATGAGCCAGTACTCCCGAAACGAACGCAACGCGAATGCCGGCATCGTCGTCGGCATCAACCCGGAGCAGGATTTCCCGGGCGACGCGCTGGCCGGCGTGGAATTGCAGGAACGCCTGGAATCCCGCGCCTACGAACTGGGCGGCAACGACTATTGTGCGCCCGCGCAGCTGGTTGGCGACTTCATTCGCGGCGTGCCGTCGACCGAGTTCGGCGAGGTGGAACCCTCCTACAAACCCGGTGTGCGACTGGGCGATCTCGCGCCTTCGCTGCCCGATTACGTGATTGAGGCCATCCGCGAGGCGCTGCCGGCGTTTGGCAAGCAGATTCGCGGTTTCGATCGTGATGACGCGGTGCTCACCGGTATCGAAACCCGCACGTCCTCGCCGGTGCGCATCACCCGCGACAACGAGACATTGCAGAGCCTCAACCTGCGCGGCCTGTATCCGGCCGGTGAGGGCGCCGGTTATGCCGGTGGCATCCTGTCTGCCGGTGTGGATGGCATCAAAGTCGCCGAAGCGGTGGCCAAGTCGCTGCTGTCTGAACTGAACAAGACCGACGTGCAGACTCACTGAGCGCCGCATTGATGAAACTCGACGACATCAAGAAGCTTCACCAGAAAAAGTACCGGGCCGAGTTCGGGCATTTTCTGGTGGAGGGTGAGCACCTGCTGCTGGAACTGCAAAAAGCGGCCTTGCACAATCCGCTGCTCCAGCGCAGCCAGTTGTACGTAACCGGCGCCTACGAGCACTGGCAAAGTCCGTTTGAAACCCATGTGATCAACGACCGCCAGATGGCGCATATCGCCGACACCAAGACACCGCAGGGCATCATTGCAGTGGTGCCCATGCCGGCCGCTGTCCAGTCGGCTTCGGCCCTCGCCAAGAACGAGCGCGCCATCTACCTGCATGAAATTCAGGACCCGGGCAATCTCGGCACCATCCTGCGGACCTTGGCGTGGTTCGGTAATTTTCGCTGCCTGCTCAGTCCCGGCAGCGTTGATCCGTACAACCCCAAAGTCGTGCGCTCCAGCATGGGCGCCATCTTCCATGCGCCCATGGAACTGGATGTGGAGTTGGATTCCCTGGGCGCGCGCTTCGAGCGCATCGCCTGTCTGGATATGACGGGCGACCGCGTGCAATCCGCTGGCTTCAAGAGCTTCGATTGTTATCTGTTCGGCAATGAAGCCCGTGGCGTGCCCCGCGAGCAACTGCTCGCACTCAACGCCCAGCCGTTCACGATTTCCGGTTGCGGCGCCATCGAATCGCTGAACCTGGCTACAACGGTCAATATGTGCGCTTACGAGTTGAACAGATAGCGGACCAGGGCGCCGTGCCCGTCGAACCCTCCCTCGAACCTTCTGGCTGCTTATGTCCTTCAACGCGCTGTACACCGATCTGTCCTCCTACTACGACCTGATGTGCGCCGACATCGACTACCGCGCACAGAGCCACAGCGTGCGCCGGCTGCACCAACTGTTCGGTAATCAGGGGAACAGGCACCTGGACCTCGCCTGTGGCACCGGGCCGCACGTGCGCCATTTCCTCGACTTCGGCTACCGCAGCGCCGGCCTGGACATCAACCAACCCATGCTGGATCTCGCCCAGCTGCGCTGCCCCGAAGCGCAGTTCAGTCGGCAGGACATGGCGGACTTCCGGGTGGACGAGCCGCTGGACCTGATCACCTGCTTCCTCTACTCGATCCACTACAACGCCGGGCTGGAGCAACTGCGGGCGTGCCTGGCCAGCGTGCACGGCGCGCTCGCGGACAACGGCGTGTTCTGCTTCAACACGGTGGACAAGCGACAGATCGACAACCGCTCATTCGTGCGCCATTCCGCGGAGCACGAGGGCAGCCACTTCACCTTCGGCTCCGGCTGGTACTACAGCGGCGAGGGCGAACGGCAGGCGCTGCGCCTCAGCATCGAGAAGACCTCGGCAGGGGTGACCCAGGTCTGGGAGGACGAACACCCCATGGTCGCACTGAGCTTCCCCGAGCTAGAGCAACTGTTGCAGCCGCACTTCGAGGTGCACATCTTCGAGCATGATTACGAACGGATCACGCCCTGGGACGGCGCCTCCGGGAATGCATTGTTCGTCTGCGTGAAGCGCTGAGGACTTGCCGACGTTTTCTTGAACGTCGGCCAGATTGTCACGCAGGAACAGCTGCAAGCTCGCCAATCAGGCCTGGTGTTGTTCGCTTTCTCTTGACCAGCCAATGGCAACGACGCTGACCGTTTGAAGCCAGGATCCCGAATTGTGGAGCCTGAATTCGTAGCTTGAAAAAATGCTACTTCGCGCTATTAAAAAACTTTACGACGGAGCACAGACACCGGATTATCCCGAGACAGCGAGCGCATCACCTCACCTAAAAAAGAACAAAAACAGGTGTCTCTATGCTTCTCGAGCATGCGTTGTTAGCCGATGTAAGCGGCAAGCCGATACGCCAGCATCACAAGATTCATTCAACCGATTGGGACGAAATTAGCGACTGGTCGGATCGCGTTTACATGCCCTATCGTGTGCTTCCTGTCGGGCATGCCATCAAGCCGCAGGCAAGCATGCATTCGTCCAGGATTGGCGAATTGACGTTGACTCGTTTCGGCTATGGAGTCGCGGTGAACGTCGATGACTTCTCACCCGAAGCGGGGAACGCGCTGCTGCTCACGACCATTCGCGGCAGTGCACGGCACTGGACGCAGCGTTCCGTCACTCAAGATACGGCAATAGGTGAATCCTTCATTGCCGATTGCAGTCGCGTCGATTACCGGGTCGACCTCGACCCGGATCACCTGCAACTGAATCTGACCATTCCTCATGTGGTTCTGGAGCGCCTAGCGCAGCAGTGGCTTGGATTCGTGCCCGATGATCAGTTCTGGAGATACAAGTGCACCATCGGCGGAGTGGGTTCGAGCTGGCTGAGTCTGCTGAAGTACGCGGTTCGTTGTGTTGCCGAGAATCCCGAACACATGGCTGAAGGACGCATTGGCGCCCACCTGGAGCAAAGTCTTTGCTTTCATTTGCTGCACGAGTGGACTGGCCGCGCCGCGCAAGCTGGGCTTGATGTGAATAACCCAATGAACCGGATTGCACCCCGTTATGTCAGGGCGGCCGAAGAGTTCATGAGAGCCAATGCCGCGAGCCTCCCGACAATTGGAGAAGTTGCCAGTGCGGTTGGGACCAGTGTGCGGGCATTGAGTGGCGCCTTCACGCGTTTTCGCGGTATGACGCCCGGTGCATTCATGCGCGAGCAGCGGTTGCAGGGGGTGCGCCGCGATTTATTGGCGACAGATCCGGAGTCGGGCTCGACAGTTTCGGCCATCGCCTTTCGGTGGGGATATTTGAATCTGGGTGAATTTGCGGGCGTCTATCGCAAGCGTTTCAGTGAGTTACCTTCCCAAACCTTGCAGCGGCGATTGCGCTAGCATCCTGACGCAGGAAAAAGGCACCGAGAGTGGCGTCAAACCCACTCCCAGTGCCCAGGGACCCAGTCATTCGCTGCGGGTCAGAACACCCACAGCAGCCGTAGGTTAACCCGCTGCTTTTCCTTGAAGCCGTTGTCGACCGATACGTCCTGACCGTAATTGAGCAGGGTCTGGAAAGTTGGGGTCATCCAGTATGAGGCCCCAACACGGTACTTACTGGTGTTGGGTTCATCGTTCTGATCCTGACCATCAATGCGCGTCTCACCGCCCCAGAGTTGAGATGCACCGACATGCACCGACAGCTTTGGGGTCACGGCGTATCTCAGGTAGGTCTGGGCTTGCCACAGTGGCTTTTGGCGCAATGTCAGGCCTTGACTCGTGAAGTCGTCATTTTTGCGAAACAGGGTCACATCCGCGGTGAGGTCCAGGGACAGTTTTTCAGTGAGACCTGTCGCATAGCCGGTCTGCAACGTTAACTTCCAACGGTTTTCGCCCAGGTTGAGTACATCGTTTCGGTCATAGTTGCCGGTCGGCACGAAGAGGTAGGGCGCAATGCCCCAGTAACGTCTCTTCGCCGGATCATTCTCGAGCCACAGGGTGGACGCCAGAATCAAATCACCCACGCCACTGGTTTGTCCCAGCGAGTCGTTATCGCGTGTTCCTTCCAGACGACCGAAGGGCAACAGGAACTGCGTATTGATCGTGTAGTCACCCAACTGCTGGTAATGCGCGGCGCGCAGTATGCCGATATCCGAGTCGAGCCCCGCCTTTATCCCGATCTTGTGACCATCGCTGTAAAGCGACCGCCTCTGTGCATGCTGAAGGTAAAGCAAACCGATACTGCTGCCGGCTGGAAGCGCAGCCGTGTATTCACCGGCGTCCACATCGATAGCCTGGGCGTTACCCGCCAGAACTGCCAGTACAAGACCAGTACCGATCTTTGACGTGCCAAGTGCGCAAACTATGGGACGAACGCGCACAGGAGGGCATATGGAGATCTCCATGAGTCACCTATTTTGTTTTTGTTGGTTTTCAGAGAGGGGGCAGTTTTCTTGCGCCATTGCCTGGAACCCCTGGCGGGGCTCAGACCTGAATCGAATCAGTTACTGGCTTATCTGGTGAGATAGCGGTAAGCCGTCGTTTCGAACTCCAGATAAGAGTTGGTCGAAACGGGGTCTACGAACGGCAATATCTGGGTGGCCCAAAAACCACCGATGCCGTTTTTGCGGTCGATCCAATAGAAGAGATTGGCTAATCCGGCCCACGCCAAAGAGCCCGCAGGGCGACCGGTAGGTGCGTCTTGTTCATTGACCATGAAACTCAACGCCCACGACTTAGGCATGCCCGGGAAGAACTCAGCGGTTTTGGAAAGGTTGGGGATGACGCCGGGAAGGGCTTTGATTTTCAGACTTTCGAGACCGTTCATTTCAGCGAAACGAATTGTTTCTGGCTTGAGAATCCGTCCGTGATCACCCTGCCCATCGTTTAGCCAGGCGCGGATAAACTGACAATAATCCTTCACCGTCGAATACAGGCCATGGCCTCCCATGTGTACTTCGGGGTCCTGTGGAAGGATTAGATCCTCGAGTACGGTCAGCGATCCATCCTCTTCACGCTGGTGCATGCCAGCCCGCCGCTGGAGCATCGACGGGGTCATGGTAAAGGCGGTATCGGTCATGCCCAGTGGCTCGAAGATGCGCTGCTGCATGACTTCGCCCAGACGTTTTCCGGTGATGGCTTCTACCACCAGGCCAGCCCAATCTATGTTGGAGCCGTACTCCCACTGTTCACCCGGCTCAAACAGCAAGGGTGTTTTGAGCGCAGCCAACGACCCGCTGATGATGCTGGGTTGTCCTTGTTCCTGGGATAGCCTCTTGTAGTTTTCGTTGAAGAACTCATAACCCAGGCCTGCTGTATGAAGCAGAAGCATCCGGGTAGTAATTTGTTTTCTTGGGGGGCGAAGCCGGGGGGTGCCGTCGCTATCAAATCCCTCGAGTACCTTCAGTTCGTCGATGATCGGCACATAGTCCCTGGCAGGCGCATCGAGATCCAGGAGCCCTTCCTCGACCAACTGAAGCACCGCCGTGGCGGTTATCGCTTTGGTCGTGGAAAACATGGCGAAAACACTGTCGGTCGTCATTGCTCCAGCTTGACCGAGCGTTCGTTGGCCTGAAGCCCCCTCATAGACCAGGCCGTCGCGCCCGACTACTGCTGCGACTACACCTGGGACGCGCTGTTGACCAGCCGTGGCGGCATCGAGCAAGTGATTGAGTGATGATGTGAAATCTGGGCTCATTTTCTTATTCTCCTTACATCCGCCCATAGTCAGCTCGGCTAGAGCCTATGGCGCGGTGTGCAGTGGCAGGACTGACTGGCCCGACGTAAAGCGATGAGCGTCGGGGCCAGTGGAGAGTAAGAAAATCGAATCGGAGCTTCTGTCGGCTGCCGGCAGGGGGTGTCGGAATCAGGCAGTTATTTAAGTACCGCAGCGGCGGGCGATGTGTGATCGGCTGGGCACACTGCGAGTGGAGCGGTCGAAACTTGGTTTGCTCCTTCTCTGCCCGTTGGCTTGATCGTCAGTGTTCGCTCTGGTCGATTTTTGCCGGCTTCTGCTGCCCATTCTGGAGCGGGCTCTGCCCGCTTCGATCGATTGAGAGGGGTCGAAGCGTTCGCTCTGATCCGCTTTCGATCCAACCTCGACGGATGTCCAACTAACGCATCTCTAACAGCAATAGTGCATCGCGGCACTATTGTGAGGCCGTGTCCCCCCTTCGATGATGAACCCCAAGCCAGGAGGCGCACGGGTTCGCGGAAGCCTGGCCGGATGGTCCCATTCCACGTCGTTCGATAACCGTGCTCCTTCCTGGCTTCCTCCTTTTCAGGAGTCGGGGCTTTTGATCCTGCCCAGCTCGAAAAGACAAGAACAATTTCACAACAGGATTGAAGTTATGGTCGCGCTCAGCAGCAACTATCCAGACGTTCATCAGGACGACACATTGAAGCGGGATCTCAGCCTGTCTTCGACTTTCTCCCTGGCCTTCGCCTTCATTTCACCCATCGTCGCGCTGTACTCCATTTTCGGCCTAGGAATAGCGGAAATCGGTCCAGCGTTCTGGTGGGGACTGATCATCGCCATGGCGGGGCAGCTCCTCGTAGCTCTATCTTTCGCTATGCTCGTTTCGCGTTTTCCCTACGAGGGCAGTATCTACCAGTGGTCCAAACATCTACTGGGACACAAATACGGCTGGTTCGCGGGGTGGACCTATATCTGCACGTTGCCTATCACGATGGCTGCTGTTGCCCTCGGTGGCGCGGATTTCCTCGCTCAGTTGCTGGGCCTTGACCCAGACGCCAAGGTTGTCGGTGTTTCACTCGCCTTGGGCCTGATCGCATTCGCCACCTGGGGGAATACGCAAGGTCGCAAGATATTCGCCACCATCGTCTGGCTGTGCATCGCCGCCGAGATCATCGGGTCCGTCGGGGTGGGCATCCTGTTGCTGACCAAGTTCCAGATAAATCCGCTTTCGATTGTCTTGCCCTCCGCCGATATGTTCACCGGCGACGGGAGCCTTGATGGGATTTTCAGTTCCAAAGCAGCATTAGCGATCGCTTACTGCGGGTGGGCTTTTCTGGGGTTCGAAAGTGCAGGTGCTGTGGCGGAGGAGGTGCGGCGGCCGGAGCGGGCGGTACCGAAAGCAATGCTGCTCTGCCTGCTTTCCGTTGGGGGTATCGTCGCGTTCTCGGCGCTGTCGCTGATTCTGGCGCTGCCGACGCTCGACATTCCTGTGGGCTCCGATCCAGTCGCAGACATCCTTGTCCATCATTTCGGACCTATGGCCTATAAGGGGATGCTGGTGTTGTTCGTGATCGGCTTTCTCGCCTGCATGCTGGGCATCCAGGCCTCAGTATCCCGAGTTATCTGGGCCTTCGCACGCGACCGTAGCCTGCCATGCCACAAGTGGCTGAGCAGACTCAGCGAAGGTGATTCATTGCCCACCAATGCAATCGTTCTCACCGGAGTCTTGGCGTCGCTTCTGTTCCTACTGTCCTTTACCAATATCTATTCGCTGCTGTTGAGTTTCACCATCTCCGGCTTTTACATCGCCTTCGCATTCCCCCTTGTTGCAGCCTGTCATTCGGCAGCGCGCGGAGACTGGGTCAACGGCCCATTCAATTTGGGACGGTTCAGCATCCCTCTTCTGTTCACCGCCACGATCTGGACACTGTTGGAGGCCATCAACATCTCCTGGCCCAGATCCCCACAGCTGCCTTGGTACGAGAATTGGGCTGTACCCTTAATGGTCGGGGTTTTGTCCATAATCGGACTGCTAATCTACAAAAGCGTATGCGCCGCCAGGCAACCCAATGGCTTGGGAGTCGCATAGGGATCGAGAATCAAGGTGCGGAGATAACCCTGGCTAACTCGTTTTTACCGAATACCTTCGAACGAATCGCGGCGCTGATAGCAGCGATTGGCACGAACCAGTTCTACGATCGAGTGCTGGCTCTGCTGGTTGCCTTGGTCGATTACGAGCGGCGGCTGGTCGTCAAGTACAGCCGCTTCTCCGCGCCTGAGTTTCTGGTCAACGAATCGATGGACGAGGAGTCCACACGCAATTACCTCGGCTGGCTCTATCGCCTCGATCCCTTGCTGCGTCTGGTCAGCGAGGGCAACGTGCCGACAGTCACGACCTTTGCGCAGATGCGCAGCGAGGATCATTCGAACGCTTTCTACGACGAGATTTTCAAATCGGGAAAAATCTTCGACGAACTGGTTCTTTTCCTGGAGGCACCCGGCGGGACCTATATCGCATTCTGTTTTGACCATGACTCACGATTGGCCACCCCCGAGGAGATCGCCGCATTTCGCGCGGTAGAACCTGTGGTGTCGGAGGCCCATCGACTGCATGTGCAAAATGCGATTGTCGGTGGCCTGGAATCCATCTACGGCGACCGTCGCGTTGGCGTACTGGTGACGGACGCAGAGGGGCACGCGATCTACCGGAACAGCGCCTGGGAAACGTCTGTTCCCGATGACCAATGCGACGAATTGATCCAGTTGGCGTTCTCCGGCGGGGAACGCGAGCCGAGCAACTGGCACGAACATGTATTGCATTGGGAGCACCTGGACCTCGATGTCGCGCAGGTCGGGTCCAGTCGAATTCTTTTCCTTGAAAGCCACGCACCGGGCTATTTGAAAACCGACATAGAAACGGCATTGGCTGCCTTCTGCAGCCACTACCGGCTAAGCCATCGTGAACGCCAGATCGTCGAGAAGACGATGCTTGGCTATCCCACCAGTCTCATTGCAGAGAAGCTCGAGCTCAGCGCCGGGACCATCAAGAACTACAAGCAACGGCTCTATCTGAAGCTCGATATCACCTCGGAACGGGAAATCTTCTCGCTCTTCATGAGCCACCTCCTCGGGCTGATCTGAAGTTCGATTCTTGTGCTGATGCGTGCCGTAGCAGGTAACGCCGGCGGGGCAATAGTGCTGATCGGCATTATGGGCAGCTACCTGGACCTGGAGGAGCATGGACCTCAATGGCCCGAATCGAACCCGGCCATTGATCGGTCTGACCCAATACAAGAATGGTGAACACGATGACAATCGAACGCATGAATTATCCCGACGGCTACTTCCCGGAGGATGAATATCTGGCCCGCTGGGAGAAAGTTCACGCTGAAATGCGCTTGCGCCAGTACGACATTGCCATCGTCTGGGGTAAGACTGCCGGGCACTACGAGCGCGCGATGGAAACGCTGTGGTTGACCAACTTCTGGTCCGAGCATTCCGGGCAGGAGCCGGATTCACCGATCTGGAATGCGCGAGGTTTCTGCTGTGTCATTCTGGAACCCGGCAAAGCCCCGGAGCTGCACGGCGATGTGGCCGAGGTTCGGCGTAGGCTCGTGCGCTGTGGCGACTACCACTTCAGCGATGACCCCATCAGCAGCGTCGCCCGCTCGCTCGCGGCTCGTAAGCCGCAAGGCTCGGTGGTCTTCGTTGGAACCGATTGCTTGCCGGTCAAATACGCCAAGCAACTGGAGGCAGCCACCCCCGGTATCAGGTACACCTACGACGACAACCTGATCCGCCGCTGCCGTCGCATCAAAAGCCCGCGTGAACTCGATCTGTTCCGCGAGGCCGGTGAAATGGTTTCCAGCGCCCTCTATCGGGTATGTGACAGCCTCTATGCGGGCAAGACCTGTGCCGAGGCGGCAGCTGAGGGTGCCTATGAACTGACCCGGCGCGGCGGTGGCTGGCTGCGCATTCCGATCAACTACGGAACCGACGACGATAGCCGCTTCTTCGAGCGCGACCCGATGTATGGCTACTCGCAGCAGGCTCCGCAGAAGGGTGACATGTTGCGCACCTGGATCTACGGACCGACGCACCAAGGCTACTGGCTCGATCCCGGCCGCTCTTTGGTGTGTGGCGGTAAACCGACGGATGCACAGAAGAGTCTTCTGATCGATTCCTACTCCATCACGGACGCCGTTCTCAAGTCCGCAAGGCATGGTGTACGTGTGCTCGATGTGGTGGCGGAGGCGGAGCGTGTGCAACGCTCGGTCGCCGACGAACACGATCTTGCGAGCAACCAGTGGCCTTACTTCGGGCACGGCAATGGCTCCATGTGGGAACACCCGATCATCAACCGCGATTCGGTGACGCCTGATGACTACTTCGAGGAAGGAATGGTGGCGTCCGGTGAGTCCTTCATGACGCGATCCGGAGTCGGAAGCGTTGGCTGGGAACAGAACTTCATCGTCACTCGTGATGGCATCGAACTGCTGACGACGACTCCAGTGTTCTGGTTCTGATCGAATAAAGCGCGGCGCACCCGTTGGCGCGCCGCGTCTCCAGTCAATGACAGGAAGAATGAGATGAATGTTCTGTTGGCGCAGATGCCGATCGTCGATGCGGACGTCGGGCGTAACCTGGAAGCGATGCTGGAGATCATCGAGAGCGCGGGAGGTACAGCGGATCTGATCGTGTTCCCCGAAACCACGCTCTGCGGATTTCCTGACAAGACCGAAATCGACGATGTCGCCATGACTGTAAATGCACAACCGATCCAACTGCTCAAGGCAGCCGCCCAGCGACGGAGAGTGGCCTTGGCATTCGGCTTTGCCGAGCGGGATGGGGGCGTTTTCTACAACACCGCCGTACTCCTGGATCGAGAAGGCCGCATTGCCTTGCGCTACCGCAAGAGCCATCTTTGGCCGCACACGGACCGGGGAGTATTTGCAGCAGGAGATGCCTTCTTCGTGAGCGAACTCGATGGAGTGAGGGTCGGGCTTATCGTCTGTTATGACGTGGAGTTCCCGGAAACCAGTCGCGCCCTCGCGCGCTTGGGGGCGCAAGTGATCCTGGTGCTGGATGGCAACATGTCTCCATATGGCCCCGTGCATCGGCGTGCCGTGACTGCCCGTGCCATGGAAAACCAATGTTGCGCAGTGCTCGTCAATCGGGTTGGTAGCGGCCGTGAACTGGAGTTCGCCGGTGAGAGTCTTGCGGTCGATCCGTATGGAGAAGTCATCGACGAAGTCGAGGGTACGGCTCCGCTGTTGATTACGCTCGACCTGTCTGCGGTGGAGGCCAGCCGGAAGGACTATCACTATCTTCAGGACGCGCGATTGCCCATCGCGGATGTAAGCGAGTCTGTCTCTGTGGATGGTGTGGCGAATCGTATGCTGAAGATCGGAGCTGTACACCTCGGCTAAGTATCGGGCTCCCATATCTATTCGGTTCTATCGATTCCCACCGGCAGCATTCGGTCGAAAGCAGCCCGGCCTGAGTGGCTGCTTCTGACCGGGAGCGTCTGTTCGCGAGCGGTGGGTATCGGCCAGCAACGGACGGTACGAATGTTCCTGCCGGATCGATATCGATGCTGGAAGACCTGCGAAACCATCTCAGTCTCGATGGTTTGCCAGTAAAAAACCGAGTCAGCTAACGAAACCTGACAACAATCCAAAAGCCCAGTAACCGGCAATTGCCAACTGCACAGCGAAAGCCGCGAAGCGTAGAAAAACTGCGGGAACGCTCAGAGAGATCAGATGCACCAGGGACTGAACCAGGCGCGCTCCGAGCAGTGTTAAAGCCAGCGGGTCGGTGACAACTGTTTGCCTTGTGATCAAGGCCACCAGCAGGAGCCCCCCAAAGATGGGTAACCCCTCCAGACAATTAGCGTGCGCGCGCGCCAACCTCTGCATGAAGGGTGAAAGATTGGAGTTGTCTGGGGTGAATTCATTTGCCGGAAACTGCTTGAAAACTACTAAAAGGCCGCGCAAGAGCTCCATCAGTACCAACAGTGCCAGCGCCCAGGCAATGAATCCGGTCAAAGCGATCGCACTGGCGTTTGTCATGGCTCAATGCTCCTGTCGTGCTGCAGGTTGAGGCCATCAGTGTCCTCTACTCTCGCCATTTGTCAGAGTCGTAGACATACGAGTCGCCAAGAATACTTTCGTAGCGGACAAGCATCCTTGCGCGAACTTTTGACATCGCCATGATCGGTTGCGGATCCTGGCCATGCAACACAACGGTGGAAACGCTGAACTTCTTTCCGGGCGGAATGAACTCACCGACGACAAATAGCTCGGCGCTCTGTTCATAAGGTATATCTCCGAGCATTTTTCTGCCGGCCGCAATAATCAAGTCAGGCCCTTCGCCCTCGAGTAATTCACCATCTATCCAAAGCTTGACCTCACGAACAATCGCTGGACCCAGACCGTTGTTTTCTATCGTGTAGAAGTAAGTTCTAGTCGTGGGATCAGTACGGTTCCAAGGCGATAGGTGTGGGGTAGCCATCAAACGATTGTGCCGTTCGTGCAGCTTTATTTGCTTATGGCTGAATCGCAAGGCGAGGGTGGCGATTATGACCGATGCAAGGGCAGCAACAGCGGACAGCAGAGTACCCGCCTCCGAAAACCAACTCTCCTGAGGCGCCACTACATACACCACGTAATCGACGATGGTTCCCATACTGATCTTCTCGCGACGTCGATCCGTCGAGCCGGGCGAATCGACTGCACGAATGAGCCTGCCTGTAAGACTAGAAAGGGATACGTTAGAAGCAAAGCTTCCCTCGCCTACCTTCACGTAAGAGCCACGCGAGGATGGCTGCTTCCGACCCAGATCGGACTGTTGTACTTGTCTTCCATGATCGATAGCAGCCAAATCGGTCGTTCACTGCGCTTCAGCTATGCCCTCGTCGCTTCGCGCCGCTGCCGCTGCCGCTGCCGCTGACAGTGTCATTCCACCCTACGCCGTGTGCACGGCACGGCTGTCCACATGGTTGATCGTCGCCAGGATCTGTTCCGGCTCCGCCAGCGCCGGTGCCAGGGTCCAGCGCTGGTAGACGTCATTGCCGATGCGCACCATGCCCGAGTGGTTCGCCAGGTTGCCGTCCACCTCCGGGTTCACATCGTAGAAACCGAGGCTGAAGCGCAACTGCTCGATGTCATCCGGCGCGCCGGTCAGGAACAGCCAGCCGGGCCCGACGTGGTGCCTGTCGACGAAACCCTTCAGCTGCTGCGGCGTATCCAGTGCGGGCTGCAAGGTGATCGAGTACATGAACACGTCGCGGCCTGCGCGTTCGCCGAGCATTTTCTGTACGCGCAACAGGTTCGCCGTTGCAATCGGACAACGCCCAGTGCAGGACACGTACATCATGTTGATCGCGACCACCTTTCCACGGATGAGGTCGTCGTAGAACCTGACCTCCTTGCCCTCGTGAGTCAGAAGTCGCGCATTCGGGAAGTAGCTGCCGTCGTCGGCGTCCCTGGTCGGGCGCGGCCGCTCGACGGTGATACCGGGCAGGGCGACCAATCCGAGCGCGGCGACGCCCATGCCAGCCACCAGATTTCTGCGCGTGTTCATATGCAACCCTCCGCCCTAAATGTCCAATTGCCGCGCCACTCAGACGATGTCCCACCTCAGCATCATCGCGTGATCCTCGTGGATCAGGTTGTGGCAGTGCATGACGTACTTGCCTTTGAAGTCACGGAAGCGCAGGAACACTCGCAAGGTGGTGAACGCTTCGATCACGTAGACGTCTTTCCGACCTCGTTGTTGCGCGGGCACTGGCACGCTCACGCCGTTGACGATCTTGCCGATGATCTGCCCCTCTTCGAAGTGGATATGGATCGGGTGGGTCCAGCCATCCTCGGGGTTCACCAGCTCCCAGATCTCGGCGCGGCCTTGGGGGATCAAGGCGCGCGGAACTCGGACGTTGACGATCTGACCATTGATCGTCCAGATGCCGCTGTTGCGCGCGAATACCCAGCGCCGCACCGGTGCGGCGGCGATTTCCGCAGCAGTGATCGGTGGCAGCGGGCGCAGCACGGCAGGCACCTGGCTCAGGTCCTGCTCGGGCGGGACGCGATCGACGATGATTTTCAGCACGCGGGTGCCCGGCTCCTTGATGTCCTTGCCTTCACGGGTGTCTTCCTGGCGCATCTTGTTGACCAGGTAGAGCACGGTGCCTATCGGGTATTTGGAGAAGTCGACGACTATGTCCATGCGTTCGGCAACGCCCATCTGGATACTGGTCTGGTTCAGCAGCGGTGCGGGCAGCAGGTTGCCGTCGTTGGCGATGAACGTGAACCGTTGCGTCACGCCGCCGGCGGTCATCAGATAGATGGCGTAGAAGCGGCTTGGTCCGGTGTTGAGGAAGCGCAGGCGATATTTCCGCGCCGCCACCTTCAGGACCGGCTCGATGAGTCCGTTCACCACGACCTTGTCGCCCAGCACCCCCTCGGGGTTGACCTGGTCGTAGAACAGGATGCCGTTGGCGTCGAAACGCCGGTCCGAAAAGTCCAGCTGATAGTCGTAGGGAAAGCTGGGCAACCTCAGCGCGCTCGGGCTCGGATCGCGCTCGTTGCCCGAGTCGACGTCGTCGAACAGGAGGTAGAAACCGAACAGCCCGCGCACCAGGTTGGGCGCGGTGAAGTCCAGGGTGTGGTCATGGTAGAACAGCGTGCCCAGGCCTTCGCGCGAATCACCGATATGGTTTTGCAGCTGGTCGTAGCCGGCGTAGATGTTGGGATAGAAGTGGTCCTTGAAGGCGCCGGGCGAAGTCAGGGTCGGTCCTGCCTTGTTCGCGCTGTAGTAATCACCGGGGAAGCCGTCGCTTTCCGATCCCGTGTGGGCATTGTGCAGGTGGGTCGATATTTCCGGTGTGCCGAAGCCAACATGATTCAGTGGCAGCTGGTTGCGAAAGCGCACGATGACCGGCTTGCCATAGCGGGCATAGATGACCGGACCGGGGGTGACCGCGCCCGGCGTGTTGCCTTCGTAGCCCCAGATGCGTTGCGGCGGATAGGCCGGGTGGAACACCCAGTCGGGACGTTCCTTGGCCTTGAGTTCATACAGCAGCGGCGCACCGAGCACGCCCGTGAGTTCGGCGTAGCGCTGGTGGGGCGCGCGTCCGGCTTCGCCACCCGCGGTATTGGCCACCACCGTGGGGCTCGGGGTCAGTGTCGCGACGGCCTGCAGTGGTGTGATTTGATTGGGCAAGGTAGACAGCCAGGGGGTAGTGGGCGGGCTGGGCGGAAACACAGGCGCGCTTGACGCACTGCTCCTGCTCGATCGCAGCAGCAGCGGCGACAGCAATGCAGCGGCACCGAGCTTGAGGAAGTCGCGTCGGCCGTCGTCAGCGTGTGGCTTCGCCGTGGGCGGCAAATGTTTTTTTCGGCGTTTCGAGTCTGCGTTTTTCACGGCTGTCCCTCCCTCGGAAGGCTGCTTGCATTTCGCTGACTGCATCGTTGCGCTTCCTGTCGTGGCGGAGCGCCAGCTTCGTAGACGTACCAGGAGCTTGGCTGCGAGGTACGGGAAGAGGACCTACAGCCAAACGCCGCTGACTTGCTTTCGCTTTTCAGCACGAAGCTGCGTAGGTGGCCGTGCGTGGATGATGTTGGGTACGCGGTCGTATTCGAGCGGAGGAGGAAGGGCGCAGCTTCGCAGCGAGAGGGTGGCGTTCAGTGGTGGCGCAGCCGTGCGCGCGCGTGCTCCTCTGCTCATGATCGGCTCCGTCGTCGCTCAGGCCAGGACATCAGGTGCGGCTCCCTTCCCTGGTGAACCACGGTGTCTTTCAGCCAGTCGCGCACAGGTTGGAGGCTGGAGTGTGTTGCAAAAGATTTCAATTCTCAGTTTAGATCAACAAACTTTCCTGAGCTGTGCAACTTATTGTTTCAGAACGATTTTTATAGACCGATGCGACCCAAGGGCAATGGCTGTTAGGTCTGGAGGATATGTACTGCATTACTTGGCCTGCCTGAATCGACCAGCGTACACAGGGTTGATTCAGGGCGCCGGGGTGCTTGCCTGCGCGACCCTGAAACTGGTGGTTCCGGCGGCGAAGAGCTACGGCCAGACCGCATTGTCAGGCTGCACTTTCTACGCCGTTTCAGGCCCGCGGGTCTAACCCGAAGGCGCGTAGCTCTTGCTCGCACCGGCAGGCCTTAGCAATGCGCGCGGCCCACGCGACGGCCTCCTCGCGCGAGGGCAGTTCGAGTACGGTGAAGCCGCCGTCAAGCGGGGGTGCCCACGGGTATCCGCCCTCGGCTACCGACCCGTCGGCCGAGACGAGCACGGGCGGCACAGCTTCGTCGATGCCGCCAGCGAAGACGTAAACGCCAGCGGCCTTCGCCTCCTCGATCACGGCGTGCGCGTCGCGGCCCACCGCCTCCCACTCGTCCTCGGGCACGACCATCGCTGCACTGGGAAAGGAGATCAGGTACTTGGCCATGGTGGTCTTTCCTTGGAGATTGATGACGGTGGTGAAGTGTGGGCCCCAAGTAGCGTGGTAACCAATATTCAGACGTGGCGCATAACATTCCTTGTCTCTGCCGATCCCTTCCAGGCTGGTGTGCCGCAGGGAACGGCTCCTCCGAAGGCCACAGCCGCCGCCTCTTCCAGACTTTCGCAGGCTGCACGGAGTTGAATCTCCAGCGCAGTGCCTGATGCCGGCGCTGCTCCTCAGATTTCCAGGACCAGCGGCTGCACACCGCTTGCGTCTTCCGCCGGCACCGCGCAGCAGATGAGCGCCGTGCCTTCGTCTGGCATCTCCGCTGGCGGATGGGGGTAGTGCACCTGCCCACTGAGTACCCGCGTGCGGCAGGTGCCGCAGGAGCCGCCACGGCAGCTGAAGTCGGGAGACAGCCCACGACTTTCCGCCAGTTCCAGCAGGCTGCCGCTGTCCGGTTTCCAGCGCGCTTCCTTGGCCGAGGCGGCGAAGTACACCGGCACCGGTGACGTCGCTGCCGGCGGCTGGGCGGGTTTTGGCGGCTGCGTGTCGTCATGGCGTTGCAGCGTCGAGGGACCGAAGGTCTCGGCGTGGATGCGTCGATCGGCGATGTTCAGGCCGCGCAGGCCGTCGTAGATGGCCTGGGTGAAGCTCCCCGGGCCGCACAGGTAGAAGTCGTAGTCATCCAGAGGCAGATGAGCCTTGATCTCCGCGATGTCGATGCGGCCGGTCAGTTCATGGTCGCGGCCCAGAACGGTGTCCTCGCCCGGATTGCTCAGCGCCCGGCGTATATGCAGCAGCTCAGGGCAGCGCTGGCGCAGTGCATCGATTTCCCGTTGAAAGGGCAGTTGCTGCAAGGTCCGCGCGGACTGGAACAGATGGATGCGCCGTTGGCGACCCTGCGATTCGTTCTGCGCCACCAGCTCCCGCAGCATCGACAGCAGGGGAGTGACGCCAACGCCTGCGCCGATCAACACCACGGGCCGCTCGGTGTCGCCGGCCAGGGTGAAGTTGCCCATGGGGGCACGTACCTGCAATCGATCGCCGACCTTGAGCTGTTCGTGCAGGTGGTGCGAGGCCCGTCCCTGAACCTTGACGCTGATGCGCAGATGCCCGTCCGACGGTGCGCTGGAGAGGCTGTAGGTGCGAACCAACGCTTCCTCGCCGGAACCCGTGTGGATGCGCAGCGGTAGATGTTGCCCAGGCGTGAAGTTCACCGCCGCGCCATCTGCGGGTTGCAGGTAGAAGGAGCGAATGTCCTGGCTCTCCTGTTCCAGGCGTACCACTTGCCATTCCTGCCACTGCTGGCGCTGTCCGCGTTCGCGCAGCTTCTGGTCTGTCTCGGCCCAGGTGCCGGTCATCAGGCTGGTCGGCGCGTATTCCTGGAAGTCCCAACGGATCGACAGCGCACTCGGCCGCAGCACGGCCTGCCGCACCTCGAAGGTCCAGAGGCGTTCGGCGCCCTCGAAGGCGGCAATCAGCGGGCTGTCGAAGATCAGTTCGGTGGTTCCGGACAGCTGCAGCATGTCGCCGCTGGCGAAGTCGACAAAGAGCAAGCCTGCAACGGGGTTGGCCAGAAGGTTGCCGAGGGTGTTGAAGTGCAGGTTGCCGGCGTAGTCCGGAATGGTCAGTCGATTGCCCGTGACCTTGACGAAGCCCGGCCGGCCGCCGCGATGGGAGACATCCACTGAGTGTTGCCCGTCCTCGTGCTCGACGTAGCTGGCGACGAAAAAGGTGTCGGCCTTGCGGATCATCTCCACCAGCGTCTCGTCCAGCGCCGCGAAGTCCTTGCGCGCGTTGTGCTCACCCGGGCGCTGTTCGACACGGGTATAGGTGCGCTTCTGGATGTACTGCGGGCAATTGCCGAAGGAGTGTTCGACGGCAATCTCCAGATGGCCCGCGTCGGCCCGCTGCAGGATGCCGTTGATGCGATTGCGCCGGCGCGTGTGCAGTTCGATGCCCAGCATACCGATAGCGCTGCCGACTTTCAGGCCGCTGAGGGCCGGGTCCTGGCGGTCCAATGAGGTCGATACCTCCAGGCGCCGGGGATCGGGCGAGATGACGAAGCCTTCCGGCCCTTCGAGCAGCGTTGCCCAGGGGCGGCCCTGGTCATCCACCGCGCCGACGACCATGAACGGCAGCTGGTGATAGAAGTCGCGGTGCTGGTCGGGCATGTAGTCGCGAATCACCCGCTGGCCGAATTCGTCCATGCGCTCGGAGACGCCGACGCGTTCCTGGATGGCCTTCTCGCCGGCGTGCCAGGGTGATGGGCGGTGCTTGGGAAGATGGGCCATGGCGGACTCCTCGCGGGAAGGCTGCCGGATTTCCCGGCAGCGGGCGGCTGTATCAGCCGGCTTGCAGGCCGGCTGCGGTGCGTTGCATCGGGACGAAACCAGGCAATGCTTCGACGCGGGCCAGCCAGGCGCGCAGGTTGGGGTAGTCAGCCAGCGACACGTTGCCCTCCGGCGCGTGTGCGATGTAGGTGTAGTTGGAGATATCGGCGATGGTCGCCGTCTCGCCGGCGAGGAAAGGCGACTTGGCCAGCTCGCTCTCCATTACCCGGAACAGGGTGTGGGCGCGGGTGAGGACTTCCTCGGTGTTGAATTTGGCACCGAACACGGTATTCAGTCGCGCGGCGGCCGGGCCGAAGGCGACCTGGCCAGCGGCCACCGACAGCCAGCGTTGCACACGGGCAGCGCCGATCGGGTCTTCCGGCAGCCAGCGGTTGCCGTACTTTTTCGCCAGGTAGACGAGGATGGCGTTGGAGTCGCTGACGATGGTGCCGTTGTCATCGATGACCGGCACCTGGCCGAAGCTATTGAGGGCGAGGAACTCGGGCTGCTTATGGGCGCCCTTGGCGAGGTCGACGGAAACCAGCTCAGTGGGCACTTCCAGTAGCGAGAGCAGCAGCTCGACGCGGTGGGCGTGGCCGGACAGAGGGTGGCGGAAGAGCTTGATGGGGTGGGGCATTGCAGCGACTCCGATTCGGGCGGGGAAAGGCAGCGCCGAGTCGGACCCTATCGGGTGCTCGCGCTGACGGATGAATCCTGCGCCGGAACACGCTTTAGCAGAATCGCCGGTCCGGACAATCCAGCGTTTCAGAATCCGAAAGAATGCCCGTGAGACTCAGCCACACAGGGCCGGATGGGCGCGCAGGCGGGGCACGGCGAAGTCGAGAAAGGTCCTGACCCGCGCGGCAGCACGGCGGCCTTCGCGATAGATCAGCCCGACTGGCAGGCCGGGCGCGGCAAAGTCCTCCAGCAGGATTTCGAGCGTGCCGCTCTGCAATTCCTGGTGCGCCTCGAAGCTCATGCAGCGCGCGAGCCCCAGGCCCAGGGCGGCGGCGCGTATCGCCGCGCTGCGGGTGCTGCAGGTCAGTCGCGGTGTCAGCCGTACCGAGCGTGGCGCACCTTGATGGAGGAAGCGCCAATCGCTCGGGGCGCCCGATGCAATGATCAGGTGCGTCTTGAGGTCGTCGGGCGTCTGCGGCCGCCCGTGGCGCGCCAGATAGTCCGGCGCGGCGCAGACGACTGTCTTCACCGTTCCCACCGGCACGGCGAAGTCCGAGGAATCTGGGAGGTGGCCGACCACCAGGGCGACATCGATGCCGTCTTCCAGCAGGTGCGGCACGTCTTCGTGGTCCCGGGCGACCAGGCGTACGTCGGGGAAGGCCCGCAGGTAGTCGAGGGCGATGGGCGCAAATACCTGGTGAGCCATCAGCAGGGGCACCGAAATCGTCAGTTGCCCGGCCGGATAGGCGTGCAGGCCGGCCGCCGAACGATCCGCCTCGGCGATCTCCTGGAAAATCTGCCGGCTGCTCGTGGCAAAGGCCTCTCCCGCGACGCTCAGACTGGTGCCGCGCGGACCGCGGATCAGCAATGTGGTCTGCAGGCGAGCCTCCAGGCCGGCGACCATGCGCATCACCGTCGCCGTGGACAGGCCGAGCAGCCGCGCCCCGGCGGCAAGGCTGCCGGTTTGCGCCACGGCGTCGAACACTTCCATTTCCCGGTAACGGCCCAAGGCACTTACTCCGCGGTGGCGGCCTGCAATGCCGGATCGTTGCGCAGGCGCGCGGCGCAATGGTCGACGAAGGTGCGGACCGTGGCGGACACGCGCGCGCTGCTCTGATGCAGCAGGTGAATGGGCAACGGCGGCATGCCGTAGCGGTCGAGGACGATTTCCAGCTCGCCTTTCGCGACGGCCTCGGCGACCTGATAGGAGAGCACCCGTGTAAAACCCCAGCCTCTGCGCGCCGCATGAATCGCCGCGTTGACGGAGCTGACCACGAATCTCGCCTGTGGGCGCAGAGTGAACGGCCCCTCCGAGCCGATGAATTGCCAGTCGGTCAGTAGTGAACTGGCCGAGGACATCACCACCGGCGCGTCGTGCAGATCGGCAGGTGATTCCGGTCTGCCAAACGAATCGAGAAAGGCCGGTGCGGCGCAGACCACGGGACGAATCTCGCCGACCTTCAATGAGGTCAGCCCGCCCTCGGGGAGCTGGCCGATGCGCAGCGCGACGTCCACGCCTTCGTCGATCATGTTCACCACCCGATCCACCAGCATCGCGTTGATCGTCACATCGGCATAGGCGGCCAGGTAGTCGGCAATCAGCGGCACCATGTACAGCTCGCCGAAGACCACGGGCGCGGTCACGGTGAGATTGCCACGCGGGCGCAGCGCGCTGCCGGAGGCCTGTTCTTCCGCTTCCTCCAGCTCCAGCAGGATGCGCCGGCAATCCTCCACATAACGCCGGCCAGCCTCGGTCAGCCGAACGCTGCGGGTACTGCGCGCCAGCAGCAACGTGCCGAGCCGCGCCTCCAGCGCTGCGATGGCCCGGGTCACGCTGGGCGGCGACAGGCCCAACTGCTTCGCACCCGCCGCGAAGCTTCCCGCTTCGGCCACCACCACCAGCACCTTCATTTCCTGGAACCTGTCCATGCGCCACCGCTGCGTGCCTGCAAACCTGATGGGGGAGTATGCATGGCGACGATTGCCTGCGGTGCTGAATTCATCGCGAAGCCGGGCTGGCGAACTCAGCGCAGAGAACTGAAGGCGGCGCGCACCTCGCGGCTGAACAGCTCCGGCTCTTCCCAGGCGGCGAAGTGCCCGCCCTTGTCGACGCGTTGGAAGTAGATGAGTTTGTGGTAGGCCCGCTCGGCCCAGCTCTTCGGCGGTTTGTAGACCTCGCCGGGGAAGATGGTCACTGCGGCGGGAATGCTGATCGGAGCCATGGGTGCGGTGCTGGCGCTGTTCTCCCAGTAGATGCGTGCGCTCGAGGTTGCCGTGTTGGTCAGCCAGTAGAGGGAGATGTTGTCGAGCATCTCATCGCGGGTGAAGGCGCGTTCCGGCTCGCCACGGCTGAATACCCACTCGCCGTACTTGTCGTAGAACCAGGCCGCCAGCCCCGCCGGCGAATCGGCCAGGCCGTAGCCGAGGGTTTGCGGACGAGTTGCCATGATGGCGGCGAAGCCAAATCCCTTGCCAAGGAACTCCCGGGCCGTATCGAACACTTCCCGTTCCTCTGCATTCAGATTCGCCGGGGCGGGGTCGCCGCACTTCAATGCCTTGCCCACCTCGGGCGGGAGAGTCGTTGCGCGCTCCACCCGATTGACGTGGATGCCGAGCAGGCCGGCGGGCGCCTGGCGTCCCATGGCGTCCGAAATGATGGCGCCCCAGTCGCCACCCTGCGACACGTAGCGCGTGTAGCCGAGGCGCTTCATCAGCGCATCCCAGGCGCGCGCGATGCGATCGGGGTTCCAGCCCGTGCTGGTGGGCTTGCCGGAGAAGCCGAAGCCCGGAATCGAAGGCAGCACGAGGTGAAAGGCATCCTTTGCCGTACCGCCATGTGCCGTGGGGTCGGTCAGCGGACCTATGACCTTCAGCAACTCGAAGACGGAGCCGGGCCAGCCGTGGGTCATGATCAGCGGCAACGCATCCGCGTGGCGGGAGCGGACGTGGATGAAGTGGATGTCCAGTCCATCGATGCTGGTCAGGAACTGGGGAAAGGCGTTGAGCTTCGCTTCCGCCTTGCGCCAGTCATAGCTGCCGTCCCAGTAACGCACCAGCGCTTGTAGCTTGGCGAGCGGCACCCCCTGGGAGCGGTCGTCGACGGTTTCCCGGTCCGGCCAGCGGGTTGCGGCCAAGCGGCGGTGAAGGTCCTGGAGCGCCGATTGCGGAACCTCGGCGCGGAACGGGCGCAGCGCATCGGCCGCAGGTGGCGTCGTATCGGATTCGGAGAACGCTGTTATAGGCCGGAGCATCGTGAGGGCTGTCAGTGCGGCACCTTTCAACATCAGGGAGCGGCGGGACAGGGCAGTGGCGTTGATCAATGGGTGGATGGCCATGGTCGTATTTCCTACCAGATGCAGGATCGAGGTGACGAGCAGGCGCTTGCGTCGAGATCACAGCTGAAGGTCTGGACGGGTCGGATGTAAATGGAACTCTAGTGGACGACATGGGGGCTTGCGAGGCACGCGGAGCGTTGTGGTGTAGGAGCGAGCTTGCTCGCGAAGGCGTGGCTCAGGTGGTTCGCGGGCAAGCCCGCTCCTACAAGTGCGGCAGGTTAGACGGGGCAGGGGGGAGGGCAATCGATACCTGCTCGAACTCGACGGCCTGGCCCTGTGGGGGCGAATTCATTCGCGAAGGGCAACGCAGTTGCCCCCTATCACCATCCGATGAAGTGCAAACCAACCCTGTGGGCGCGACTTCAGTCGCGAAGCGGCCTCCCGCTGCCCGCGAACCATATCCACCTTCGGGTGGCCGTTTTGCATTAGCGGGCAATACTTCTCTGCAAAGGTTGGCGTGTCGCGCGCCGCCGGGAGGTGTGAGGTGAACAAGCTATCAATTGTGGGTGTCGGGATGGTGGGTGAGGCGGCAGCTCAGATCATCGCCCGGGAAGAGTTCTGTCGTGAGCTGATGATGATTGATGTGCAGGGTGACCTGGCGAAAGGCAAGGCGCTGGACGTCTGGCAGGCGGCAGTTGAGTCAGGTTCCGATACCCGGGTTTACGGCGGTTCCGATGCCGAAATGCTGCAGGATTCTGACCTGGTGGTGATTACGGCGGGTGTGCCCCGCAAGCCTGGTCAGTCGCGCCAGGATGTGTTGAGTATCAACCTGCCAATTCTCGACGGCATCATGCGGGATATTAATCGCCATGCTCCGGCGGCGACGGTGTTGGTGGTGTCGAACCCGGTCGACGTGCTGACCTATCGGGCCTGGAGTCTCAGTGGGCTGGGACGCGACAAGGTGTTCGGGCAGGCGGGGGTGCTGGATACAGCCCGCATGAAGTGTTTCATTGCCGAGGAGACAGGGTTTTCTGCTCGGGATATCACGGCGCTGGTGCTGGGAGGGCATGGCGATAGCATGGTGCCGCTGATGCGATATTGTGCGGTCGGTTCGGTGCCGCTGTCTCACTTCCTGTCCAGTCAGCAGATAGACCGGATCGTGGAACGCACACGCCAGGGTGGCGGCGAGATTCTAGGTTTGAAGAAGGTCGGGAGCGCCTGCGATGCGCCGGGCGTGGCAATTGCACAGATGGTGGATGCCATCGCCAATGGGCGGAACCGCATTTTGCCGGCAGTTGTGATTCTCGACGGCGAGTACGGGCGAACGGACATTGCCATGGGCGTCCCCTGCGTGCTGGCAGCGGAGGGGATTGTGCGAGTGATCGAGTTGCCCCTGGATGCGCAGGAGCAGGCGATGTTCGACCATTCTGCCGATCAGGTGGGGCGTGATATTGCTGAAATGAAGGCTTTGTGAGCGGGTGTAGATGAGCACGGAAAAGGGGACAGGTTTATTTTCTCGGACGAAAAGGGGGACGGACGAAAAGGGGGACAGATTTATTTTCTCTGCTCTAAACGTTCGCTTCTGGCCGTATGCAGCCGGTCTCGAATGGCAGCAAGCGCCCGGAAGCAGGCGCTAGAGCGATCTGCTGTCTACCAGGCGCGCTTCGACTCTCACACTTTTCATTAATAGCGAACGATTCATCTATCTATTGCTAACCGTTCGCATTTATATTTGCATCCAGTTCAACTTCTTCCCCAGCCACATCGTGCAGCAAGCCACCTCCAAGCGATCCTTAGTCGCGGTTCTAGTTCGTCACTACGACGAGCTGGTTGATTCAGTGCGTCGCCGCTTCGGTGATCGCCATGCGGCCCATGAGGTCGTGCACGATGTCTGCGTGCAATTACTGGAGGCGCCCGAGAAAGAAGACGTCCGCCTGCCGTTGGCCCTGCTGCGCAAGATCACTCATGATCGGGCCATCAGCCACTACCGCAGCGAGCGGCGGCGCCTGGCCTGGGTCGATGAGCACGCGGAGATTCCAGCGGTCATTTGCACTGCCGCGACCCCGGAGCACCATCACGAGACCGCTGACGAACTGGAGCTGCTCAGCACGGCCATTGCTGCTTTGTCGCCGCGCTGCCAACAGGTGTTCGTCATGCACAAGCTCCATGAGCTGCCGCAGAAAGAGGTGGCGGTCCGGCTGGGAATTTCACTGAAGGCCGTGGAAAAGCACCTCAAACTGGGCATGGATCGCTGCCGTGTCATGCTCGGCTACCAGGAGGCGTAGGCATGAACACCCATAACCCGCAGCAGGACTCATCCGTCCCGGCAGATGACGCGATTGCACGCCACCGCGAGGAGTTGAAGAAGCGATATCCGTTGCCAGATCCGATCAAGACATCCCGGCGGCGCAGCCGCGCCGCGCTGACGAGCTTGATGGTCACGCTTGGGCTCGCCGGCGGATTGTTCTGGCTGGACCCTGGTTACAGGACCGAGCAGTTCGCCAGTGCTGTGGGTGAGCAGCGAGAGGTCGACCTGGCGGACGGCAGTCATGTCTATCTGGATGCGGCCAGTCGTATCGAGGTCAGCTGGCACCTGCGCTCGCGTCGGGTAGAGCTGCACACCGGCCAGGCGCTTTTCAGTGTCGCCCCCGCGATCTACCGTCCATTCCTGACCACTTCGGGCTCGGCCCGGATCAAGGTGGTCGGCACTCGCTACAACGTCAGTCGCTATCAGGACGATGTGCGCGTCACGGTAGAAGAGGGCAAGGTCGATGTTCGTGGTCACGGTGCGGACGTCCGCCTCATGCCGGGTGAGCAGATTCTGGTGCGCAACGGTCAGCTCGGAAAAACGGTGCGGGTCGACGCTGCGGCGTTCTCTGCCTGGAAAGATGGCCGCCTGGTGTTCGACCGAACGCCCTTGAGTGAAGTGCTCGCCGTGATCCAGCGATACCAGCGAAAGCCTGTCGCCCTGCAGGACAGCAGCCTGGCGGCGCTGCCGGTGTCGGGCGCCTTCGACAGCGCACATCTGGACAGAATGTTGGCATTGCTACCGAAGATCCTGCCGCTGGACTTCACCACTGACAGCAAGGGCACGCTGCATGTGCAGCGACGCGCCGTAAAAAATAATTAATTTCCCGAGGTAGGGTTTTCTCTGCGCTGTGGCGGCTAGCTCCAGGAACACAACACTTTCCCCGGAGCACAACGCGTGAGAACCCCGACCCTCCGCCTTTCCCTGTTGGCCAGCAGCCTCCTGCTGGGCCTGTCGGCGATGGCCCAGGCTGCCAATGAAGTTGATTTCAATCTACCGGCGGCGCCGCTCGAAAAGTCGCTGAACGCCTTGGCCAGCCAGTCCGATGTCCAGATCCTCTTTTCCAGCGATATCGCGGCCGGGAAGCAAACGCCAGCGCTGCGCGGTCGCTACACCGCAGAGGAAGCGTTGAAGAGATTGCTGGGCGGTAGCGGTCTCAACGTGCAACAGCAGGACGAACACACCTATATCGTGGTGCCCGACGAGGCCGTCGCGTCCCTGCCGACCCCCGTTCCTCCCGCGCCGATGGAAATCGCACCACTGATGGTCACCGGTGAAAAGATCAACCGCACCCTGGCACAAACCCAGTCCAGCGTCGTGGTCGAAACCGCCGAGAGCATTCGCGAGCATGGCGACATGGACCTCGCCAGCGTGTTCAGCCGCACGCCGGGCGTGTATACCCAGGCCGGCAACGAAAACTGGGGTATCCGTGGTGTGCCGGTATCCGGCTTCGATGACCAGGGACCGGCCACGCTCAACGGTGCGGTTTCGGTGTTCGTCGACGGCGCTGTACAGCCAAACCGGGCACTGACTCTCAGCCCGATGCCGCTGTGGGACGCCGAGCAGGTGGAAGTGTTCCTGGGGCCGCAGTCCACCACTCAGGGTCGTAACTCCTTAGCCGGTGCTGTGGTCATACAGACCAAGAATCCAACCTTCGACCCGAGCCTTTCCGCACAGACCAACGTGGGCAGCTATGGTGAGCGTGGCGCGGCAGTTGCGGGTGGGGGGGCGATCATCGACAACAAGGTCGCCGGTCGTATCGCGGTGGATTACCAGGAAGGCGATGGCTACATCGACAACACCTTCCTCAATGACGATGCCAATCCGACCCGCACCAGCAATGCCCGTGGCAAGCTGCTGATTCTGCCCAACGATGACGTCGACGTCCTGCTGACCTATGCCCACGGTGAAAGCCGCAAGGGTGACAACACGGTCATGCGTGAGAATGGCAAGGTCCGCTATTACAAGATGACGTCCGACACCAAGGCGTTCGACAAGCTCGATCAGGACACCGTCAGTGCCAAGGTCGATTACCGCCTGGACGATAACTGGTCCATCACCAGCCTCACGGCCAATACCAGTTCGGATTACGACGCGCGTCTGGATTTCGACCAGTCGGCTGACTTCAACCAGGTCGTATTGCGCAAACAGGAAGGCAACCTGTTCAGCCAGGAGCTACGCCTGAACTACACCTCGGACCTTGTGAAGAGCTTCGTCGGTGCCTATTACGCGCATAACACCAATGACTTCCACGACCGCTTGTTGTTCAACAACAGATTGTTCGGCGAGGCCAAGGGCGACACCACAATCGAGAACAAAGCGGTATTCGGTGAAGTCAACTGGACCTTCGCACCGCGCTGGACGTTGATCACCGGCCTGCGCTACGACCACGAAACCAACGATACCGACATCGAGCAGGACGACTTCTCCAGCCCGGCCGATATCAGCGAGTCGTTTGATGCCGTGCTGCCGAAACTCGGCATCGACTATCAACTGGGCGAGGAGCAATACCTGGGCTTCATGGTGCAGAGGGGCTATCGCGGCGGTGGCGTCAACATGCGCGCGGGCGGCGGTCACGAAGCCTACGATCCGGAATACACCACCAACTACGAGCTGTCCTACCGCGGTTCGTTCTTCGACCATACCCTGCGCACTCGCGCCAACCTGTACTACACCGACTGGAAGGATCAGCAGGTCAGTGTGCTGGATCCGAATACTGAGTTCGTCCACGTATTCAACGCCGGTAGCAGTGACATCAAGGGCCTTGAAGTCTTTGTCGAGAAAGACCTCGGCGAGCAGCTGACCCTGAACGCCGGTGGTGCAATTACCGTTGGCAAGTACGAGGACTTCGTCACCGGCGATGGCCGGGACATGAGTGGTGAAGATTTCCTCTATTCGCCCAGGTACAAGCTGTCGATGGGGGCTACCTATCGCTGGAATGAGCGAGTGACCCTCAACACCGACGTTGTCTACCAGAGCTCTTCGCCTTCGGAATACGAGTTCAACGACGCTGGCGAGGTAATCGACGAGCGCAAGAGCGACAACTACTGGCTGGCTAACTTCAACGCCGAGTACAAGCTCACCCAGAACATCGCCGTATCCGGTTTCGTGAAGAATGCCTTTGACAAGGAATACATCACCAACAACCGCAGCGGCGACATCATTGACGTCGGCGCCCCGCGTACGGTTGGCCTGGTTCTGCGATACGACATGTAACCCATGGACGCGGGGGAAGCCGATGCCCCGCGTCCTGTTCACCGATCAAGCGAGGTTTCGGGCATGTTTCAATGAGGCGCAGGGCGCTTCGCCCGGCTCATCGCGCAACGAGAAGCGGTAAGTTCCGGTAGAGCCAATCCTCCGGCCAGGAACGGCCGTTTAGAGCAGGAGATCTGTCCCCCTTTTTGCGTTAGCTTCGCCCGGCCATCCAGACCAGCGACGGCATGCTCCAGGTTTTCTGAGCGTAGAAACGTGAAGCGTCTTTAATGATGTATGCGGCGCAAAAGCTGTCATTACCCCCGCGCGCAGTTGCCACGGATGAGCAATCCGCACCTCGGCACGCAAGCTGTTGAGGAATGACCCGCGCGAGCATGTGCGACGTCGCTATCAAAGCCTTCGTGCGCGAGAGAGTCGACTATGAAAGCCACCAACCTGATCGTGGTCCTGTTGCTCCTGTTACAGGGCTGCACCATGGCGCCGACGCGCCTGTCGGCAGTGCCGGACGACCTGACGGCAAGAGCGGAAATTCCCGGCATGCCTGGGGTGCGTTATGTCGGCGCCGGCGATATGACTGAATTCACACGAATCGGCGTTCAAGCGCTGCAGCGGGAGCAGGCCTACCTTGCAAAGCAAGGGCACAAAGGGCCACTGCCGCCAGCGGTATATCTGGCCATTTCGGGCGGCGGTGACAATGGGGCGTTCGCCGTAGGCGTATTGAATGGCTGGACGGCTACAGGCACGCGCCCGGAATTCAAGCTCGTTACCGGCATCAGCACGGGCGCACTGATCGCGCCTTTCGCATTTCTGGGGCCGAAGTACGACGCGACACTAAAAAAATTCTATACCACGCTGTCACCGAAAGACGTCCTCCAGCCGCGCAGTTTTCTCGAAGGTGTTCTGGGGGATGCAATGTCAGACAACGCACCGCTGTTGAAGCTGACACGCGAATCGTTGAATGAACAGATACTCAAGGAAATCGCCGCCGAGTACGCCAAGGGCCGCTTTCTGTTAGTTGCCACTGCGGACCTCGATGCGCGCCGCCCCATAATCTGGGATATGGGGAAAATCGCGACCTATGGCGGTCCTGAGGCGTTGGATCTGTTCGTGAGAGTGATGATTGCATCTGCCTCTATTCCGGGAGGATTTCCGCCGATGATGATCGACGTGGAAGTCGACGGTAAGGCCTATCAGGAGATGCATGTGGACGGCGGCATCATGGCGCAGGTGTTCGCTTATCCGGCGTCGGTTCGGGTCGATGAGGAAGCAAAAGCAGTTGGAGTGACCCGCGAGCGCAAGCTATACGTGATACGCAATTCACGACTTGACCCGGACTGGGCAGACGTCGAGCGCAAAACCATGAGCATCGCCGGTCGCGCGGTCACCTCGTTGATCCACAGCCAGGGTATCGGCGACCTCTACCGGATCTATTCCACCACCCAGCGTGACGGTGTGGATTTCAACCTCGGGTTCATACCTTCGAGCTTCAACGCTCCGCACAAAGAAGAGTTCGATAACGAATACATGCGCAGTCTCTACGCCACCGGTTATGACATGGCGGTGAAGGGTTTCCCTTGGCTCAAATCACCTCCCGGCTTCACTGCTCCCGGTGTAACAGGAGCAGGGAACGAGTGAGCGTGCGTTGTGCGCAACTCATCGGCCCAGGCAGAGCAGGCCCATTACCAGTGCCGCGAGGAACAGCGTCTCGCCCACCAGCAGGGCGATCGGACGCCACCCAACTGATGCGAGTTTTTGCAGCGACGTTTTCAACCCCAGGGCGGCGATGGCGATCACCAGGCAACCGCGCGACGTTTCACTCATGGCGCCGGCCAAAGAGGGAGGCAGAAAACCACTGCTGTTGACCGCGACCAGGCAGACGAAAGCCACCAGGAATCCTGGGAGTAGGGGTAACCGCCGCCCGCTGTCCGCCTGCGTGCTCCGCTGTCGGCTAAACAACCAGGCAACCACCAGGACAGCGGGCACCAGGAGTGCCACTCGCAGCAGCTTCACCACGGTGGCGATATCGCCGGTGGCCGGGGAAATCATGTAGCCGGCACCGACCACCTGGGCCACGTCGTGGATGGTGCCACCCAGAAAAATCCCGGTGTGCTCAGGCGACAGACCCAGCAGCTTGCTGATGATTGGATAAGTGATCATCGCCACGGTCGAGAGGCCGGTGACGCCCACCACGGTCAGCAACGTATCGCGCTCGCTGTTCTCATGCTTGGGCAGCACCGCGGAAATCGCCAAGGCCGCCGAAGCGCCGCAGATGGCGACGGCACCACCGGTCAGCACGCCGAAGTCGGCACGCAGGTTGAGCAGGCGAGCACTTATCCAGCCAACAGAAATGGTCGCAGCGACTGCAAGCACTGCGGCCAGGACCGTTTCCAAACCCAGCGAACCGATCTGTTCCAGCGTGATACGCGCGCCCAGCAGGGCTACGCCTATGCGCAGGATCGTCCGTGCGGTGAACTCGATGCCCGGAAGGCAGCGGCTGTCCTCGCTCAGAAAGTGGCACGCCATACCGAAAAGCAGGGCGTAGAGCAGGGTGGGTCCGCCGTAATGATCGGCGATGAACGCCGAGGCCATGGCGATCGCCAGGCTGACCATCACCCCAGGGGCGAGGGTCTGCACGCGGCCCAGCAGCTGCCGGGGCAGGCTGACGGGGTCGGGGTAGTGTGCGTCTTTGATCATCGTGGTCATCTCGTGCTCGCCCGGCTGCGGTGGCCCGCCAGCCGGGGCGCGGTTCTTCACTCGGTTGCCGCGTGCTCGAAGCACGGCAGGCTGCGGTCGATGGCCACCCAGGGCTGCGCCGACGAACACCAGAGGTGCAGGTTGGGCGTGGTGAGCGCGTCGGCCAGGGTGCCGGCCTTGACGGCGAGCACGCCGGGCATCGCGGCGATTTCGGAGTACAACGCCGAGCCACAGCAGGTGCAGAAGTAACGTTTGACCGGTAGGCCGCTACCGCCGGCCTTGGAGTAGCAGCCGAGGCTCTCGCCCTCGACCAGGAAGTCTGCGATCGGCACCAGCACATTGACCGAGAAGGCACTGCCGGACTGCTTCTGGCAGTCGCTGCAATGGCAGACGGCGGTGGTCAGCGGGGCGAGGTGGGTGGAGTAGTGGATGCCGCCGCACAGGCAATTGCCCTGGATGGAGTTCATGAGCGTTCTCGTGGGTTGGAAGGGTTAAGCCGCAGCCGTCGCAGCGGGCTGCCACTCGCGGGCCTGCTGGATGGTTTTTCCGAAGCTGTGTCGGGCGCAGAGCAGCAGTGGGCAGGCGAGGGCGCAGGCGATCAGGGTGACGATCAGGATCGAGTAGCGAATGGCGGCGGGGTCGACCAGCACGTAGTCGGTGATGACGCCGATTGCCAGCGGGCCGATGCCAACGCCGAGCAGGTTGAGTACGCCGGTGAACAGGGCGATGAACTGGCCACGCATCGGCGCGGGCGCTGCTTCGACGATCAACGCCGGGCCGACGCCGAACAGGCAGACCCAGAGGGCGGCGGTGACGGCCAGGAACGGCAGTGACAGAGGGGCGCTGGGCGCCAGCAGTAGCGGTGTGGCGCACAGTGGCAGGACCATGCTGGCGATGATCGCCACTCGCAGGTTGCCATTGGCTACGCCGCGGCGGCGCCAGCATTCACCCAGCCAACTGGCGCCGAGGACCCCGAGCGGCGCGCTGACGCACATGATCAGACCCATCACCGTGCCGGCCTTGGCGTAACTCCAGCCGAATTCGCGGACCAGGTAGCTGGGGACCCATGCGCCGCCGCCATAAACCGCGGCGTTGTAGAAGCCCATACCGACCACGATGGCGAAGAAGGTGCGTCGGTTGGCGCGCAGGAACGCCAGGACTTCTCCCAATGGCACGCCCGGTGCCGTCAAGGTCGGTGCCTTCCGGCCGGCGCGATTCAGTCGCGGCTCCGGCACGCCGACCATCAGCAATAGAACGATCAGGCCCGGCAGGCCGATCGACATTAGCGTGGTCTGCCAGGGCGCCAGAGTGCCGAGGAAGGGGAGGGTGAGAGGATGGGCGCTGAAATAGCCGAGGACCAGACCGGTAGCGAGCAGGCCAGCGCCCACACCGATCGGGCCGCCGGAGCCGAACACGCCGAGCGCGCGGCCGCGTTTCTCCGGCGCGAACAGGTCACTGATCAGCGACACGGCGCCTGGCAGCAGCACCGCCTCGCCAACTGCCACGCCGACGCGGGCCAGCAGCAGGTGCCAGAATTCCGTGGCCAGGCCACTGGCGGCTGTGGCCAGGCACCACAAGCCGATGCCGATGGTGATGACCAGCCGCCGGTTACCGCGATCGATCAGCCTCGCGATCGGCAGGCCGGCCAGGGAGTAGAAAGCGGCGAAGGTGAATCCATGGAGCATGCCCATCCAGGTGTCGTTGACGTGCAGCGATTGCTGGATCGGCCCAACCAGCAGGCTGAGCACCTGCCGGTCCATGATCGAGAAGACGTAGGCGAGCAGCAGTACGCCAAGGGCATAGTTGGCCTGGCCGGGGCTCGCCAGGCAGGGCGCCGAGCTGGCAACCGGAGCCTGGATAGTCGTGGTGCTGGACATCGACGGTTCACCTCAATGGCTTGTTTTTGTATTCGAGGCCGCGCGGCGCGCAGGCCGCCGCTGCGGTGCTGCGTCAGCGCGCCGCCGGGATGGCGTCGGCCTGCTGCCAGAGGTTGTTGTCCTGCCAGATGTTTTCCTTGCGCCAGTGCGCCGGCAGCTCGGTGCCGGTGTGCTGGATGACGCGACCGATCAGCAGCTTGAGTTGCTGCGCTTCGTCGTAGGACAGCCCCTCCAGGGCACTCATCTCGGCGGACTTGGCAAAGGCCAGCCATTGGATCGCCAGCTGGCGGCCCTTGTCGGTAAACAGCACTTTCTGTTCGTGCAGGGTCAGCAGGTCGTTGTGCAACCAGGTGGCCAATTGGTCCGGGGCCAGTGCCTTGCCGGTGAACTCGAACAGTTGGCGCAGCTCCTCCAGGGTTCGCCCTTCGCTGAAGCTGAGGATGCCGAGCAGCTCGAAGTCGCTGTCTTGCATGCCCATCGCCCTCAGTTGCTGGCGAATCGGCAGTTGCAGTTGGTAATAGGCACGTCCGAGCAGGAAACCCAGCCAGTTTTCGCCGTAGATGACGCTTTGCTCACCACGAGGGGCGGGCGGCACCAGGCGGCAGTAGCCGCCGCTGTGGAACACCAGCGGCGCTTCGTCGAAACGGTCGAACGCCAGCACTTCACCGACCAGGATGATGTGGTCGCCACCCTCGTACTGATAGGTGGTCTTGCACTGGAAGCGCGCTGAGCAACCATCCAGCAGCGGAACCTCGCTGAGGCCGCGTTGGAGGTCGAGACCGGCGAACTTGTCGGCGCCGCTTTTGGCGAAGCGGTTGGACAGCGGCTCCTGATCGGTCGCCAGGATGTGCACGGCGAAGTGCGAGCCTTCGGTGAAGGCGTGAGCCGACGAGGAATCCTTGTTGATGCTCCACAGCACCATCGGCGGGTCGATCGACACCGAGTTGAAGCTGTTGGCAGTCAGCCCATAGTCCTGGCCGTCCGGGCCTCGGGTGGTGACGATGGTCACGCCGGTGGTGAAGGCGCCGAGCGCCTGACGGAATTGCTTGGGGTCGAAGGGCAAAGTATTCATCGACGGGTACTCCACCGCCACCGGACGGGCCAGCGGCGGCTGATTGTTGTTGGATCGAAATGGCTCAGCGGTTGAGCAGCGGCATGACCAGGCGGCCAAAGCGCTCGGCTTCTTCGTGGTGTGGGTAGCCGGAAAGGCAGAACCCGCTGCAACCGGCATCGACGAACGCCAGCAACTGATCGGCGACCTGCTGCGGGTTGCCCACCACCGCAATACCAGCACCGGGGCGTACTTCGGTGATGCCGGTCCACAGGTGCGGGGTCATCTTGCGGCCGACGGTTTTGGAGAGTTCCTTCATCCGTTGGTTGGCCACGGACTCGGCCATCATGGTCTTGACCTGTTCTGTCCAGGCCGGGTCGGCGCCGTTGACCAGCGTATCGGCCGCCGCCCAGGCTTCCTCTTCGGTTTCGCGGCAGATGATTTGCAGGCGCATGGCAAATTCGATTTCTTCGCCGCGGCCGTATTTGGCAGCGCGCTCACGCATTTCCTTGACCTGTTCGGCGATGCGTTCCGGGTAGTCGCCCCAGAACAGGTGCACGGCGGAGTGCTTGGCGGAAATCTCTGCTGCCTGTTCCGAACCACCGCCGAGAAAGAACGGCGGGTGCGGTTGCTGGAAGGGAGAGGGTATGACTTGCGGGGCATGTGCCTGGTGGTACTTGCCTTCGTATTCCACGCCTTCTTCGGTCCACAGGCGCTTCATCAGCTCGACTTCTTCTTCCAGCTGTTCGTAGCGCGCTTCCTTGGAAACGATCTGCCCCTCGGCATAGGCGTCTTTCTCGCTGAGGCCGGCGATCAGGTTGATGTAGATGCGCCCTTTGGACAGCTGGTCGAAGGTGGCGAACATCTTGGCCTGGGCGACCGGATGGATGAATCCGGGCTTCACTGCCACCAGGGCTTTGAGCTTCTGCGTGCGGGCGATCACGAACGAGGCGGTCACCCAGGCATCCCAGCAGAAGGGCGTCACGGGGACCAGTACGTAATCAAACCCGGCCTGTTCCGCGGCGACGGCTACCCGCTCGAAATGCTCGAGGGACCGGGGAATGCTCTTGCTCGGATCGCTGAAGGCAGTGGTATCGCCAATGGTTGGAATGAACCAACCCATCTGCAGGGGTTTCTTGTTGTTCATGTGGGCTCTCGTGCAGTGAAACTGTGGCGCCACTACAACAAAGCCTTTGCGATGAAGGAAGTGAATATGTAGCATTCGACGAATGCACAATATTAATACTCGTACCCTCGACCTGAACCTGCTGGTGGTCTTCGCCACCCTGTGGGAAACCCAGAACGTCACCCGCGCCAGTGAGCGCCTGTCGCTCAGCCAATCGGCTGTCAGCCATGCGCTGCGCCGTTTGCGCGAACGCCTTGGCGACGAGCTGTTCGTGATCGGGCGCGGCGGCCTGGTGCCGACGGCACGCGCGGCCGAACTGATCGGTCCGGTACGTGAGGCACTGTCCCGTCTGGACGACGCTCTGCAAGGTTCTGTGCCCTTCGTGCCGGCAGCGGTGCAACGCAAGTTCCGCATCGCCTCCGGCGACTTCGTCGAGTTCCTGATCCTGCCGCGCCTGACCCAGCACATTGCGCGCGAGGCACCGGGGGTGATGATCGAGGTAGTGCCGCTGCCGCAGAAGAGTGCGATTTCGGGGCTACTGGAAAGCGGCGAGATCGACCTGGTCATCAGCTCGCCGATGACGCTTGGCGCAGTCCTGCGTCATGAGCCAATCACCAGCGTTTCGCTGCGCACCCTGATCTGGCAGCGTGAAGGCCTTCCACCTGGGCGTTTCCCGCTGGGCCTCTATCTGGAGAGGCCGCAAGTGATGATCGAAATGCATCAACGGGATGGCAACATCATCGATCAGACGCTACAGGCCCAAGGGCTGGCGCGGCGCATTGGCGTACTGGTGCAGAACTTCATGGCGATGCCGGTGATCGCCTCCCAAACCGGCTACATCTGCAACCTGCCAGGGCCCATCGCCGAGGCGTTCGCCGCAACCTTTGGCCTCAGCTGCCACGAGCCGCCAGTCGACTTCCCGGCGCCCGAGCTGGTGGCGTATTGGCACTCACGCTTCGATGTCGATCCGGGTTTGCAGTGGTTGCGCGAACAGGTGAAGAGCTGCGCCGTCCAGCGCCCCTGAAGGGCTCAGCTTGCGCCTGGAACAGATATCGATATGCATGCCTTGCATAGGTTAAATATCAATAATTCATTTTACTCATCACATTGCTTGCCAATCCAATGGCGGTCAGCCCCAACAATAAAATCCACAGGGATAACCATGACCGCCATCGATCCGCGTACACGTCTGCTATTGGAAGCGCCCATCGTGCCGACCGTCTTGCGACTCGCGGCACCCAACGTATTGGTGATGATTGTCCAGGCCTCGGTCGGCCTCATAGAAACCTATTTCGTCGGCAAGCTTGGCAGCGACGCGCTGGCTGCAATGGCACTGGTTTTTCCGATTGTCATGCTGATGCAGATGAGTTCCGCAGGCGCGATAGGAGGTGGCATCGCCTCGTCCATCGCGCGAGCCCTCGGTGCGCAACGCCGGGAAGATGCCGATGCTCTGGTGCTGCATGCGATGGTCATCGCGCTCGGTTTCGGCCTTGCGTTCACGCTGGCGCTCCTGCTGGGCGGGCGGTGGCTGTATACGCAGATGGGGGGCACCGGGGCGTCATTGGAGGCGGCGTTGGTGTACTCGCACTGGGTATTTGCGGGTGCCGCTCTCGTGTGGCTGTTCAATGCGCTGTCTGCGGTAATCCGGGGCACCGGCAACATGGCAGTGCCTGCCAACGTGACTGTCGCGGGTGCTGTCGTGCTTATCCCGCTGTCGCCCTTGCTCATCTTTGGCTGGGGACCGATTCCCGGCATGGGTATCGCCGGCGGCGCGGCGGCGCTGCTCCTGTATTACCTCGGCGGTACGCTCGTGCTCTGGATGTACCTGCGCTCACCGCGCAGTCTGCTCAAGCCGAAGCTGATGGGCGTCCGGCTTCGCTGGCCGTTGTTTCGCGACATCCTGCGAATTGGCTTGGTCGGCCTGATTGCAACGGTGGCCACCAACCTGTCAATTGGCGTCGCGACGGCGCTGTCGGGGCATTTCGGCCCGGATGCGATTGCTGGATACGGCACCGCCGCACGGCTTGAATACCTGTTGGTGCCGCTGGCATTTGGTTTTGGTGCACCGCTGCTGGCCATGGTGGGTACCTGCATCGGGGCCGGCGACAGGGCACGCGCCCTCAAGGCTGCGTGGGTCGGTGCCGCGATTACCTTTGCAATCACCGAAACGATCGGGCTGGCGGCGGCAATCTTCCCGCGCCCCTGGCTGATGTTGTTTGGCAATGAGCCGGCCATGCTTGAGGCCGGCACCCAATACTTGCAAGTGGTCGGCCCCTTGTACGGTTTCTTCGCCCTGGGGCAGGTACTGCATTTCGCATCGCAAGGCGCGGGGCGCCTGTTCTGGCCTGTGGTGGCCAACCTCGCACGCCTGGTTGTGGCGGGCCTTGGAGGCTGGCTTGCGTTGCACTGGGGCGGCAACCTGATGCACGTGTTCGTTGCCCAGGGCGTAGCGTTCGTGGTGTATGGCCTCGTCATCACCGCCACGATTGCCGGTGGTGCGTGGTTCGGCCGCGTGAGCTGGCCGCGCAGCACTACCGCTTTGATACGTCGCATCCAATCGGCTTGATCATTCCTGCCTATAGGCTTCTGGTGCAGCCGCTACATTCAGGCAGTCCTCCCACGGAGCGGTATTGGCAACTGGCTGCCGTTAGTCGCTGAGCGAAAAACTTCACATACGCGTGAGAGGTCCATATCCGGTATGCCGGTCTCGGCTACTGGCCGGCGTCCGAAGGGTCCGCACATGTACGAGTTCATCGCCGATAGCCTGCAAGAGAAGCTTTGCCAGGTGCTGTCTGATTGCCTCATTTCATGTTCGATTGGCTCGAATGGTGAGCTCGCCGTTATCGCGAAACCGTTTGAGCGGAATGACGGATTGGTGATCACCGGCTTCAGCGCAAACTGCCTCATCACCGATAGCTCGCTCGATCGGGCCGTATGGCGAATCTATTGGGAAGTTCGGGAAGGGCTCCGAGAGCTGCGAGGAGCCGCCATGGAAGAGGAGATCACCATGGCGGCCCTGGACGTCCAGGATGATGCCCACGTGAATGGTCCTGAATGCCCAGAGACTTTGATGCATGTCTTGCCTGAGCGTTCGAACAAAAAATCCCCCGCTGTACGCCCGATACCATCGCACAGCACCTCCGCTTATCCGCAAGGCAAGAGCACGATATTTGCGCTCAGCAATTCCAGGACTGTCCCTCTCGCCGGACCTTCAAGAATTGCGCTGACCCCAGCGGATCGGCCCGGCGTCTCGTTGACACTCCATTGGATTCCGCGCCTGCTTCAGACAGAACCATCACCCACCCAGCGCAATGATCGCGAATATCAGCGCTGTGCCGACGAGTGCCAACACCGCGCCGGTGGCCCACGGGTTGCCACCGGAATAGCGGGCCAGCAGCCAGCCTGAAATAAACAGCATCGCCAACGACACCAGGTTGGAGGCTCGAATCGCCGGTCCGGTCTGGTCGATCAGCAGAAAAGGTATGACCAGGGGGAAGGTCGCCAGCACGACCAGCAGGAAGGTGCCCAGTGCTCCGGCGAAATCTTTCAGGTCCAACCGCGCGCGAACGGGTTTGTCCGCATTCATCAGCAGGCGCAAACGCAACGCTTCCAGGCCGTCCGATCCTGCCGCTTCGGTAATGCGCAGGGGCAGGGCGTCGGCAATCAGCTCCCGACCTTCGGCCGGACTTGCACCGCTATGCAGGCGCGCGAGCAAGGTTCGGCTGCGGGTGCGTTCGGTCCAGGTACCCAGCAAGTAGATGACGGCATCGGCCAGGCCCCATGCGAGGTTGCAGCCGAACGCCGCGATCAGCATGGTTCGGGCCTCTTCACGGCCTGCCGTGGCAACGCTCAGCGATCCAATGAAGGTCATTGCCATCAGCAGCCCGAATATCACTTCGGTGATACGGCTGACGGGTTCGAGTATTCGCTGCCGGGTATTTCGTTCCTCGATTTCCATTGCATCCCCTCGCTCTGTCAGCTTCGCGAGAAGTGTAGGCAAGGTGTGAGGCGAACGTGGGTTTCAGGCGTGAGAGGAATCTGCTTTCCCGCCGCAGTCGTGATCCTGCCCATCCCACTTGAATAGCCCTGTGATGTGGACTGGAACTCGGCACTCCGCCAGCTACGCTTGAGCCTGTCCCCCCAGCGGGGATCGCCCTGACCCCCCGGCCCTATAGCGGGAGCAGAGGCGAGGGGGTCCGATTCTCTTTACGCACTTTGCGTCTGCTTTCCAGGCAGCTGAAGGCGGATATTCAGGTTTTTTCCAAGGGGGCTTCACCATGCGTTCGAACTTGATTGCGGTAACGGTCGCTGCACTACTGGCTACGGGGGGATGCTCGAGCACAATGGTCGAGCCCGCCAATTACTCGGGGTTCCTCCCCAACTACAAGGTGCTGGAAGAGCAGGAGTCCGCCAGTGGGGCAAAGGTGGCGCGCTGGGTAGATCCCAACATCGACCTGTCGCGCTATAGCAGCGTTTATCTGGAGCCCAGCCAGTTCTACCCGCGCCCTCAGGCCAGCTCGCAGATACCGCAGGCGACGCTGGATGAGATCACCCGCTACTACGATGCAGCGCTCAAGCGAGAGCTTGGTTCGGTGGTGAGAATCAGCGATTCGCCCACCGCCGACAGCGTCATCGTGCGCCCGGCCATCACTGCAGTATCGACGTCCACGGAGGGGCTCAAACCTTACGAGGTGATTCCCATCGCCCTCGTTGTCGCCGCGACGTCCACCGCGATTGGCGCGCGGGATCAGCAAGTGGAAATCGCCACCGAAGCGATGTTCCTCGACGGGGGCAATACCAAGCTCCTGGCAGAGGTCGTGCGCAAAGGCACCGGCGAAAGCCTGGAGAACAAGGAAGCCGTGCTTTCGGTGAAGAATATCCAGCCCGTGATCGATGGGTGGGCAAGCGACATGAGACTCGCCTATCTCCAGTTCCACAAACGTCCCTGACATTGCCGAGAAGTGAGCGCGACGTCAGTCTCGGCGCAGCGCTTTCACGTACGTAAAAATAGCCCGCCTCACGGCGGGCTACACGCGTCCAGGCTTCGCCGGCCAGGGCCTCGCTGGTGCGGTCGATCAGCCGCGGATGAACGTCACCGCTGCAGTAATCAACCCTGTGGTGAGCGACACAAACGAGATGAATGAAACCAGGCGAAAGACCTTGGTGCTGTCCACCTTCTTCGAAAACGCCATTGGGACGAAGGTCAGCGGGTTAACCACACCACCGAATATCACCAGCGCGGCGGCCCAGCCGGGAAGCTGAGGAACGGCCAGTGCGGTGACGGCCATTACCGTCCCCATGATGATCCAGTCCATGTGCGCCTGGCGTAGCCGCATCGGGTTGATAACGCCTACGGCGCGCAGCATCGCCGGGTAGTCGACAGCGGCGAGCACCGCAAAGCCGGAAAGCGCACCTAGGGCGATGGATAGCAATGCGGTAGCCAACAGTACTTGAACCATGACGCAAACCTTTGTGAGGTTGGGTGGAGCCGTGCGGCGCCACCCGGATAAGGGAGGGGGGCAGAATCAGGCGTCGCACATGTTCACACCGTTGCGCATGCGCCGATCGATCGAGAGCTCGAAGACATCCGCACGCGAGTAGTGCCCGACCACGTCCAGGTCATGGCGCTGGGCGTCGATCTGCGAGAGGTCGATCTTGCCCAGCACAATGCCTGGCTCACCGAACAGTGGGCTCGTTACCCAGGAGCCGTCAGGCCCGATCACACCCGAGCCGCCATTGAACAGCAGGCCCGCTTCTGGCGCCTCGCGCCCGACGCCGCGGCGATAGGCCGCCAGCAATTCAGCCGGGACATCATCGGTGGACAGGTATTGCCCTGCGCAGAGCACGAAGCAGCGGCCCTCGAAGGCATATGACCGGGCGGCGATATGGTGCATCTCCGGGATGTCTGGCCAGGCCGCCACGTGAATCTGCTCGTCTTGCGCGTGCAACGCCTGGCGTGCCAGCGGGTGCCAGTGCTCCCAGCAAACCAAGCCCCCGATACGGCCAACTTCGGTTTCGACTACCTTCAGTCCGGCGGCATCACCGGCGGCCCATACCGTGCGTTCGGTATGTGTGGGGGTCAGCTTGCGGTGCACATTCAGGATCACGCCATCAGGACCAATGGTGACAAGCGAGTTGTAGAGCGAGCCGCCGTGCTGACGGGAGCGCTCGTTCATGCCCATCACTACGGTGACTTCGTTGGAACGTGCGGCCTCGCGGAGTACCGCCAGGTCATCGTCCATGGCGTCAGGCGCTCCGATAGCCGGGCTGTCGGCCAACAGCTTTGCATACCAGGACTTCGCTTGCGCATCGTCCCAGCCGGCCATGCCAAACACCCAGGCCGGATAGCAGCTGAGCCAGGTTTCAGGGAACACCACGAGCTCTGCGCCCATACGCGCGGCGTAACGAATATGCTCGGCTGCCCTGCGCATTGACTCGGCGGAATCCAGTACCGCTGCGGGCATTTGCACGATGGCGACAGTTTTTTCTCTATTGCTGGTCATTCCAAATACCTTAATTAAGTTGGTTGCGTTGCGCGCCTGCTCGCTTGTGCAGCAGCCGGAACCTGGAGGTCAAAACGTCTAACCGGAAACCTTTTCAAGCAGCGTCTGGCTTTGGCGTTGCGCGGTAACTTCCGCCGAACGCTCGAGATTGCGTGCCAGCAGGTAGTACAAACCGCCCGCAATCAGCAGCCCGGGAATGAACGCGATATCTGCGCCCCCCAGCGCCTCAGCTGCAGGGCCGACGAAGAACGGAATGGAGAAGAATGGAATCATCGCCACGAAGCCGACCGCATAAGCGAACACCCCGCGCCAGGCCCAACGTCCGTACACACCGTGCGGGTTGAAGATTTCGGCGATGGCATATTCGCCTTTGCGGATTGCGTAGAAGTCGACGAGGTTGACCGCCGTCCAGGGGATCAGGAAGTACAGCATCAGCAGTACAAAACCGTTGAAGCTGGCCATATAGGCTTCGGGTAAGGTGAGGGCAACACACAGCGACACCACGCCGACAACTGTCAGGCCTGTCACCCGCAGTCGGATGGTCGGGCGCACAGGGCGGAAGCCATCAACCGCACTGATGCCAGTCAGCATCGCGCCATAACAGTTGATGCCGGTCACCGACAACTGCGCAACGGCGCCTACCAGCACGGCAACGGTGCCGAAACCTTTGAAGAAGTAGTCACCGGTTTGCACCAGCGAAACAATGCCATCGGCGCCGGGTATGTAGCTGGCAAGCACCGCCCCCAGCGACATCAGCCAGGCAGCGGAAGCTGCAGCGCCCAGATAAGTCCAGGAGATCAGCTTGGAGCTGGACGAGTGTTCGGGAAGGTAGCGCGAGTAGTCGGAGACATAGACCGAGTAGCTGATGTTGTAGCCAGCGGCCAGCGACAGCTGCACCAGGAACGCGGTGGTATTCCACCCGGCCTCTACCGGTGCCGGGGTGGCCGCAGGAAGCGCAGTGACGGCCATGATGGTGACGATGCCGAATATGGCGATCAGCAGATAGCTCAGCCAGCGCTGCACGAAGTGCAGCAGGTCATATCCGAACACCGCGATAACGATGCTCACGGCGATCAGCGTCGGGTACCAGAACCACTTCGAACCGGGCAGCACCAATTGCAGCGCCTGGGTCACCAGAATGACGCCGAACACGATGAAACCCACGTAAACGAAGAGCGTCGCGGCAAAGGGAACGATGGCGCCGCGGCTGCCGAACTGTGCCCGCGACTGAATCATCTGTGGCAAGCCCATCTTCGGCCCCTGATTGGCGTGGAGGGCCATGAACAGCGTGCCGAAACCAGCGCCTGCGACAACGGCCAGAACGCTCCAGAGGATGCTCAGCCCCATGCTCGGGCCAACAAAGCCGACCATCAGGGTGAGAAACACGAAGTTGCCGCTGAACCAGAAGGGGCCCTGGTGCCAGACTTTCCCGTGTCTTTCTGCCCGCGGTACATAGTCGATTGAGCGGGCTTCGATTGTGGGTCTGCCTGACTCGCTATTGGATTGAGATGCCATGCCGCACTCCGTCAAAGATTAATTCTTTTTGTTGGTGGTGTAGCGCTCGCGTGGGCCGCTGCTGTGGTGTTCAGCGCCTGAAACGATCGCCGCCCAGGAGTGCCGCGAGTATCGGAACAAGGAAATGGCCGGTAAATCCTCAAACGCAGAAGCTGACTTACTCGAAAACGCAACTAAAGCGAGCCGTTGTCATGCGCTGCATTCAGGTACTGCAGGGGGGAGGTGGGGGACAGTTGGAGAGCAACCGGGCAGATAAAACGGCGGGCAAAATAGCTGGTATAAGACCCACCCTCATGGCGGTCGAGAATGTGTATCGGAGGTCTTCATGCTGACCAACCTTTCAGACGTGGATCTGCGCAGGCTGCGCATCTTTTGTTCGGTCGTCGAAGCCGGCGGTTTTACCGCCGCGCAGGTGCGCTTGAATACCAGCCTGCCACGCCTGAGTACGCTGGTTCGAGAACTGGAAGTTCGCCTTGGCTACTCCCTGTGCCGACGCGGCAAGGGCGGTTTCCAGCTGACCGAGCAAGGCGCGCAGACCTACGCTGCTGCGCAGGAGCTGTATGCCGACATCGATCGCTTTCACCAGCGGGTGGTGATGCTGAATGAGCAGTACCCGGAATTCCTGCAAATCGGCAGCGCCGATAACCTGCTTTCACATCCCGAGGCACCGCTACCGCGGGCCCTCAATCTGTTCCGCAAAGCGTCGCCGCGCACGCGGATAGACCTGCAGATATTGCGCGCCGATGAACTTGAGCAGGCGGTGCTCGAAGGGCGTCTGCACCTGGCAATCGGTTGTTTCAACCACCAGCTATCGGGCCTGCACTATCGGTCGTTGTTCGAAGAGGAACAGAACCTGTATTGCGGGCGCGGGCATGCGTTCTTCGAACGCCCGGATGAACACCTCAGCAATCAGGAAATCGAAACCGCAGACTATGTGGATCGCGGCTACATGCTCGAAAGCCGCAGGCCTTACGACTTGCGTTTTGGCCATTGCGTGAGCGCATTTTCAATGGAAGCGATTGCCACCTTGATAGCGTCCGGCACCTGCATCGGCTATCTACCGACGCACTACGCCGACATCTGGGTCGCCCGCGCAATGCTCCGTCCGATCGCGCCGCAGCGACTGGCGTACAGGGCAGCGTTCCATTGCATAACCCGCCAAGGTCAAACGCCAACAAACGCGTTGGCGAGGCTGCTTCAAGCTTTGGACGCCGTGCGGAAAACCACGTCCTGAGGGCGTGGCAGGCTGAAGCCGATCCGGGCTGCGGCGATTTGCATCCCGCCACCTACACTTACTGAGTCATCGATACGGCCTCCCTGTCAGCGGTCGGGCAGGGAGGCCGTGCCACGACGTGAGGTTCAGCCTGACGAGGAGAGGAGACGATGAAGACAGTTCGAATGGGCATGCTGGCATTGGCGCTGAGCGTGACCCTGGCGACGGCTTGGGGGGCTGACGAAGTGCCCATGATTACCGGCGAGCAATGGATGCAGTCATCGCCGGAACTCAAGAAAGCCTATCTCATCGGTATTGCCAACGCGTTCCAGGTGGAGGCGGCCTACCACGCAGCCAAACCGCCGTCCGATGAGCAGAGCCTGATTCCCCGTTTCGGCAGGGGCCTGAAGGGCCACACGCTCGACAGCGTGCGCGAAGGGCTCAACCAGTGGTACGCCGCCAATCCCGACCGCATGAAACGGCCCGTCATCGAGACGATCTGGTTCGAGATGGTCGTACCCGGTCTGCAGCAGAACAAGTAGCGGAGGTGAACATGAAACGGTCCCTATTGTTTGCCGCACTCCTCACCGCAGCGGGCGTGATCGGCTGCACCTCGATGAGCCCCCAGCAGCAGGGGACGATGAGCGGCGCGGCCATTGGTGCCGCGGCGGGCGCCGGCATTGCCGCGATCGCCGGTGGCAGTGGATGGACCGGCGCGGCGGTCGGCGCCGTCGCCGGTGGGGTTGTCGGCAACATCAGAGGCAGTAAGCAGCAGAAGTAGGCGGCCCAGTCCGCGCCATGGCACGGGCCTCCCGGTGACGAGGATTATCGGCAGGTCTGTTCAGCTTCGGTTTTTCGATGATCGCGATCAAAGGGAGCAACAATCTGCCGCGATCACCATTCCGGCGCAGTGATGAGTGTGGCAGCAGGGCGGGCGCTTTTTTGGCCGAAAGCAAGCGTTGAGAACACGAAAAATCTACCCTTTTGGCCGACGAACCTAACCAGGACTGAATACAATTCGTGCCCGATTACCCTCGGCCATGAACATGGCTGTATTCGAACAAGGAACTCGCCACCATGGCTTCCCCAACCAAACAGCAAAAACGTGCCCAGCGAGCCAAAGCCAAGGCCAAGCAGAACCGCTCGGGCAAAGCCAAAGCCAACGTCGTACATCCGCTGCTAGCCAATCCGCTGGTCAACGAGCCATTCGATGATGTCGAAATTGACCTGAGCACCTTCGACTTCAAAGACATCGAAGAGAACGGTTTCGACCCGGCACATTTTGACGACCTGTTCCAGGCGATGAGGGCCGGCGAAGGCATCAGCCTACTGGCGATGTGTTTGGTATTCCTGCAATACCCGGTATTGGAGCTGGTGATCGCGGAGGAATCGCAAGAGTCGGCCATCGACTTCATGATGGGGTTGCTGATTGTCTACCGCGGGATCTTCCATGATGAAGACGAAGACACGGCAGTGAATTGGATCGGTGGCGACGCTTTCCAGAAGGCCTACAACGAAGCCGCGGTGATCCTGGAAAAGAAAAACGCTCGCGGCATTCCGAACGCCCGTGTTTGAACCGGGTGCAGAGCAAGCGTAATCGGGTTGTAGCTTGCTGACAGAGCAGCTGCATCTGACTGGAAGCTGTCGTTGGTGAGAGGCAGCTACCGGCCAAACATGCCTGTTGGCCCCGGCTTGACCAATCCAAGGCTGCCGTCAGGGGGGCAGCTGTTTAGAGGAGAAGAAATAAATCTGTCCCCAATTTTGAACAAGTACATACCTCCCTCAGCTGCTGCCCCCTCGATCACGGCTTCGTTACACTGGATGGCGGCTACGATATCTGCAAGACGCTGCCATCAGCGGAATCTAGCTCGGTTCTTCCTGGGCCAGCGCAGTCAACGGGGTCGGGGTGATTACCCGCCCTTGAGCTCCCTGATAAACACCGCCAGCAACCCCGCCTGGCCGCCTATCTCCAGCTTGTCGTAAAGGTTCTTGCGGTGGACCTTCACTGTACCTCGCTGGATGCCCAGCAACTCCGCAATCGAGCAATTGGTGTACCCCTGCAACACCAAGCGGGCGACCTGACGTTCACGCGGGCTCAACACCTCCTGCCCAAACTGGTCGAACGCGTTGCGAACCCTCTCATCCAGATCTTCGACAACCCGCTGGTTCTTCGGCCGATGCACCTGCCAAGCCGTACGCACCACCTCATCCACCACCGGCACCGCACTACGCAGCCATCTCCTCTCCTCCTCACCGAACACGCCACTGCCCTGTCGCCGCGTCAGCGACAAAACTGCCCTGCACTGCTCACCTAGCGTCGTGATGAAGCCCAGCTCATCACACTGCTCCAAGTTGCAGTAATAAGTGCGAAAGTACTCAGAGAGGTGGAAGCGCTCAGGTGCCAGCCGACGCAAGCTGTACAGCCCATCGGCCTGTCCAAACTGGCAGGCGAGATAGAACGGATCCAGCTGATAGGCCTCTGCCTGGTATGTGTCTACGAACAAAGGTCGCAGGTTCAACGGGACAGTGTCGAACAGTGGCAACGGAGGGTTACAGCCCTCGTGGATGAAGAGCAGGAAGTGGTCGGCACAGCCGAGGCGTTGCAGCCAGTTGGTCAGCGCACGCAGTTGAGGGGGACCAGGAGGTTGCGCGAAGACGGCAGCAATGTGGCGAGTCCAGTCGGTGAGTTGTCCATGCATACATTGCCCTCACTGTCCGTAGCCAGTACATCCGTCGGAATGTCGGAAAAACTGTTAAGAACCAATAATACTCTTTCGAGTATAGATAAATGAAGCAGCGAAAGGCTTCATCGTTCCTTTTAGCGAGTGGGCGAAATGGAACTGAAGCAAGCATTCGGGTTGGCCTTTAAACAACTTAGGACCAGCAAGGGGCTTTCGCAGGAAGCAGTAGGAGCCAGCCAGAGCTACATTAGCGACGTCGAACGCGGCATCAAAAGTCCGACAATCGACAAACTGGCAGAGCTTGCCACGAACATGGGTGTTCACCCGCTGACGATTCTTGCGAAGAGCTACTTAATCGCAGGTAACCCAAAGACTACTGATGAGCTAATTGGCCAACTTCGGCAAGAGCTTGAAAGAGGTTAGAGCGAAGCGCCTCCTGAATGTAGGGATTGGGAATATGCTAGTAAGCGCAGGCGCTACTTCTCTTCGAAATAACCGAAGTACCCTCGAAAACTCGTTCTGGATCCGGCGGCAACAGAAATAGCCGGCTCGACGGATTCTCGAGCACAGCTGAGCTGCGACACGTCCCTTGGCCGAAGCTGAAAAATGCCTGTTTGGTGCGTTGCTACGCGAAATCTGAGGCAATCCAGTACCTGCATGGCTCAGATTCCAACGTAGGCCGCCTACTTTCGCAGGCAGAAATCGCAGAGAGACTTTTTCAACACAATCGGCCAGAAGGGAACAATAGAGTTGGAAGAAATAATTTGCCGCGCCTGCGAGATTCCCTCACTGCCCAGCGCGGCCAACCGAAGACAGGCGGACTGACAGGGTGTAGTGGGAGGGCCTGCGAAATCGTCTATGGCCTTCTCGTCATTGGCGGCGATTAGATGCCATTGGTCGATGTGACAAACGGAGAGTGCACAGCGTGGTGGGAGGGCTATACCGGTTAAGCCGTACTCGTCCTCCACTGCTGGCCGGGCGCCAACTAAGGATCTGCTAATGAATCAGGGCATTGCACAAAGCCTGCAAACGAAGCTTTGCAAGGTGCTGCCTCGCTGCCTGATTCAATGCTCGGCTGACCCCACGGGAGATCTGACGGTTGTGGCGAAACCGTTAGAGGGGGACGCGGGCTGGGTCATCACCGGCTTTAATGCCAAAGACCTTGATACGCCGGAAGCGCTCGATCAGGCCGTCTGGGAAATCTTCTGGGAGATTCGTGAAGGACTCCATGAGCAGTGAGGCCACCACGGTAAAGGGGACAACCGTGGCGGCCCCTGAGGCGTTCAGGATGATGCCCACTGAAGTGGTCCTGAATGCCCACAGAATTTGATGCTGACCCGCCCTGAGTGTTGGTTGATCGACCGGAATCGGCATAGAAAAGCCGCCATGTCGATGGGGAGGGGGCATGGCGGCAGTCGTGTTTTTGTTCTCGATGGGGCAGCCGCGCTTGGGGCATCTTTTGCCAGAACCTGCGCAGCCTTTGTCCCTCTGTGGGGACGCCTTCAGGATACTCCTCTCGACGAACTATGTTCGCTGACGCAGGCAAGAAAACGCCGCGGTAGCGAGCAGGTACCACGGCGAAAGTACTTCCAGCAAGGTAAGCCGTCCGGCTTCGCGCAGACCTGCGCCGAAGTACTTTGGCCAGTGCCCCATTGAATGGGAGGGCACAAGGTGAGCATAGGTCTGTATGTATACCAGCACGTATGTAGGTGACCGGCGGGCCGTCACTTCAATCCCGTCCTGGCGTACAAGCGTTCTCGTTTCGCCTGTGATTCAAAGTAAGCCGTGTATTCGTCAAGCGCAGCTGCACGAACAGCCGCAAGGCGTGCGAATTCGAATGCCTGCGCCTCTGACCAGGGCACCTCGTTTACCTCCAGGAAAGCGACCATAGAGATGTGCGCGGCGACGAGACTCTGTGCCAGTCGCTGCAGCTCGGGCCAGTCGCAAGCATCGACCATTGGTCACTCCCGGTACACTCGTTCAATAACGCGTAGAGCTAACCAATAGACCGGGCAGATGGTGACCGCTAGGCCCAAATGTGGGGGGGGAAGGCTCAATTTTCCGAGGGGCATCTACGGGCGTCAGCAACGTCGGTAGCCACCGGGAGGGCAGTAAAGTCCTCGCGACTTCGACCCCATGCCAACGGTCACAAGTACCTACGAACCCTGTGCGATTCAAGTGACGATTCGTTTGCCTCAAGGGCTCTAGCTGACCTTCTTGTCGACCGCACTCCTGCTACGCTGAGAAGGGATTGCCGTTGTTTTTTCAATCTGCAAACAACGTTCGACAGCCTAAGACATCCGCCTCTTTGGAGATAAATTCATGTCCAAATTTGCCTGTCTGGTTGTGACGCGGGAGCAGATCCATCTTGCGTTCCTGCTGATGCTCATCCTTGGGGCGAGTCTTGTTGGCGGCACTCTCGCCGTCGCTTCAACGCAGGCGCCGAGCTTCACCCGAACGGACTACCCGTTCATCGGAAACAATCACGTCGTCGGCGACTTCAATGGCGACGGAAAGCTTGATCTGGCGGGGATAGGGGCAATGTCCGCGAAGGTCCAATTGGCCAATGGCGATGGGACTTTTGGCGCGGCAGCCGAATACCCCGTAGCCAGTTGGTCCCAAGATATCGCGGCTGGAGACTTCAACGGCGACGGGAGATTGGATCTGGTCGCCACCATCAACGATCCGGATATCAGCCTCTCTTTGCTCACTGGCAGGGGCGACGGTACGTTCAACCCGGCGGTGAACTTCTCCAATACCTCCGGGTTCGACTCGCCTGCGGTCGTCGCCACTGACCTCAACAACGACGGCAGGCTCGATATCGTGATCGGCCATCAAATCGCCTGCTTTGCCGCACCTTGCCTCGTCGCGCGGACCATTACCGTGATCCTCGGCAATGGCAACGCCACCTTCCAACCCGCAGTCGAAGTCGATATCGGGACGGAGACGGCGAAGATAGCTGTCGGTGATTTCAATCGTGATGGCATCAAAGACTTGGCAATGGCCAGCTCCCTTGCGCGAGTCTGTCTCCTGCTGGGGCTGGGTAATGGCACGTTCAATCAGCTGCCAACGCTCACGCTGATCGGCGGAAACAATCTCGGCATGGATGCAACGGATATCGATGTCGCCGACTTCAACGGCGACACATTCCAGGATCTGGTAGTCGCGTTAGCCCTCAACTCGAACAGGACGGCCATTTTGACTGGCAACGGCGACGGCACGTTCCGGCAACCGCCTTTGCTGATTACCGACCCGAACGGCAATGTTCCTCATCTGCAAGCCGTCGGCGACTACAACGGTGACGGTTTCCTGGACCTTGCGCTCAGCATGGCTAATGGCAACCAAGGTCTGATGAACATACGGAACGGCAACGGCGACGGCACGTTTCAACCACGGGTGGCCTACCTGGTACCGGCCCCAGGATCGAGCGCTGGCGGTGCTGCCATCATTTCAGCGGATATCAACAACGACAACAAAGCAGACATCGTGCTGGGCCAATCGGGCGCCTTCCCCGGCCTGCGGGTATTGATCAATGCGACTGGCGTGACACCCCCTCCAACGCCCGCGGCGCCGACGCTGCTCCTTCCCGCCGCCGGCGCGACGCCGGCGCAACCCGTGGCCTTCGACTGGACCGACGTGGCAAACGCGACGAGCTATGAGATCCAGGTGGACGATTCCTCGACCATCGCAGCGCCCTTGAGGGCCAGCCAGATCGTCAACGTCTCGCAGGCGAGTGTCGGCGGCCTGCCAGCGCAAAGCTTGTGGTGGAGGGTGAGGGGGCGGAACTCGGACGGCCTCTTTGGTCCGTTCTCCGCCACGCGGCGCTTCACGCCGCAGGCCCCGGCGCCAGCCTTGGCGCTTTCGGCGATCACAGTCAGCCCGACCCTCGTTGTGGGCGGCAGCAACGCGCAGGGAACTGCAACGCTGACAGGCGCCGCGCCCTCGGGCGGCGCACTTGTGACACTGTCGAGCAGCAATCCGAGCGCGGCCACGGTTCCCGCGAGCGTCACCGTGGCGGCTGGCGCCACTAGCGCGTCGTTCATCGTCAACACGGCGTTGGTCACCACGGCGACACCCGTGACCATCGGTGGCACCTTCGCTGGGACCGCCCGCAGCGCAACGCTGACCGTGACCTCTTCGGCGCAAACAGCCGCGCTGAGCGTGACAGCGACCGGCCGCAGCGGCGAGCGGGTCTTGTCGAGCCCGGCCGGCATCAGCGTCACCGTCGGCAACAGCGGCTCTGCGTCCTTTACCACGGGGACGGCGATCACACTGAGCGCCTCGAACAGTCGCGATGTCATTTGGTCCGGTGCGTGCTCGAGCGGCGGCAACAAAAGGAAAACCTGCACATTCACGCTAAACGGAACGGCCTCGGTCACCGCTAACGTGCAGTAGGAAAGATCGCGGGCGCCTCGGTTACCGAATCGGAGCCCGCCTTACCCACACAGACCTCGACCTTCATGGTCCAGTCCGCTTGGGTGACCTCTTGGCTAATCAAGGGATCGGCGTTCTCTCTGGGGACGGAGTGGGATGCAAGATAATTGACCATGTCCTGAAATGCCGGTATAGCGCGTATCAGGTCGCAGAGGTTGGTCCCATGATTACGATTGGTTTTGTTTTGCCCCACGGCTTCCAAATCATGGGATTGGCAGCCGTGTCAGCATTCGAGCTCGCCAACGGCGCGGCGGACGAGCCGTTGTATGGCATCCGACTCCTTTCGGAGAGCGGTGGCGCAGTTCCCAACTCGTTTGGTTTTGCTGTTGAAACCAGTCGGCTGTCGAGGAGCAAGGTGGACACGCTGATCGTCACTGGGGTGATGCATCCGGCACCCTCTCCGGCTGGTTTGATCAAGCAGCTGCGTAGGGCATCCGAGACCACCCGGCGCACTGCATCAGTCTGCACGGGGGCCTTCATACTGGGTGAAGCCGGATTGCTCGATGGTCGACGAGTCACCACGCACTGGTTTCATGCGCGCGACCTTCAGAAGCAGTTTCCGCACGCACTGGTAGAGGACGATCGGATTTTCATCATCGATGGTCCCGTCTGGACCTCCGCCGGGATGAGCGCCAGCATTGATTTGGCGCTGGGCATGATCGAGAAGGATTTTGGCCCGGAATTGTCCCGCAAGGTTGCCCAGGACTTGGTCGTCTATCATCGACGCGCCGGCGGACAGTCTCAGCACTCGGCGCTGTTGGGGTTGGACGCCAAATCCGATCGCATCCAACGTGCACTGGCACACGCCCGCCAGAATCTGCGCGCCCCGCTTACCGTCGAGGAACTAGCAACGGCTGCGCACCTGAGTCCAAGGCAGTTCAGTCGAGCCTTTCGCGCCGAAACCGGGCAATCGCCCGCCAAAGCTGTCGAACACCTTCGTCTGGAGGCGGCGAGGGTGATGGTGGAGCAAAGCCGTCATTCAATGGATGAAGTCGCCGCCGAAACCGGCTTTATCGATACCGAGCGAATGCGCCGCGCATTCTTGCGTGCATTCGGGCAGCCCCCGCAGGTTCTGCGACGCAATTCGCGCTTGCGCGATGAATAGCCGGCCCGGACCGCTCAGGCCCGGGCCATGATTAACTGTCAGCCCCGTTCACACACGTGATGCATGTCCGAGCGTTCAAACCGAGCGCGCCACCAAACCTATTGCCGCCTCCACCCGACGAGCCAATACAAGGAGGTTTTGGTCGTCACCATTCTTGCCGTCCATTTCCAGTCCCAGAGGAAGCCCGTTGCTGGACATCCCCATCGGAATACTGATGCCCGGCAATCCTGCGATGCTGGCCGCGACGGTATGCCGCGCGAGAGCCAGGTCGTTGACCTCCTGCCCAGCGACCGTGAACTTCGTCTGTTGCTCAATGGTGGGGGCAGGGCAAGGTGTGGTTGGCATGAGGAGCGCCTGAGCCCCATGCCTGGAAAATGCCCTGTTGAATCGGCTCTGGATTTCCGGGCGATCATGATCAAGCGCGGCCTGATAGGTCTCATGGGAAATAAATCCAGCACCACTGGGCAATACAAGGTGGCCCCAGGTTTCTTTCAGGCCAGACTTCAACTCCTGGTAGATATCTTCGAATGAACTCGGCATCCGATTCTTTCGAAGGAAGCCTGCGACCGAGTCCATCGTTTCATGGAGGAAAACACCCCACGTCGACCTTTCGGTCAAGGTGAGGAAATCTTCACCGAGGTCTACTTCGACGACTTCCGCACCGGCGTCACGCAGCCGACGAATCGTCTCCCTGAAATGTGCCTCCACTTCATGGTCGATATGATCAAGATGTTGCCGGGGCGCATAAGCCAGTCGGATTCCGCTGAGGTCCGCCCAGTTACCCTGAAATGTCGCGGTGGTTTTCGTGACGACCTGATCGATCACTGCGCAATCCTCGACTGTGCGCGCGAAGACACCAGTGGTATCGAGCGTATGGGAGATGGGAGCAACCCCATCACCGGACCATCGCCCTGGGCTGGGCTTGAATCCCACGACACCACAAAGCGACGCCGGCACTCGGATAGAGCCAACGGTGTCGCCGCCAAGTGCCGCAGGAACGATTTGAGCGCCTACCGATGCTCCCGCGCCACTCGAAGAGCCTCCGGTCACGTGTTTGGGATTGTGCGGATTTTTCGCCTGACCGAAGTGGCTGTTGTGTCCGGTCAAGCCATATGACATTTCCACAAGATTGTTCTTGCCGAACACTATGCCCCCGGCATCCTTGATCGCTCTAACGACCTCTGCGTCTCGATCTGGCACGAAGTTCTCCAGATTGCGGATGCCGAGCGTGGTCCGCAGACCTTGGGTCAGATAGCTGTCCTTCACCGCAACCGGAACGCCCAGCAACGGCGCGGTAGAACCAGCAGCGCGAGCGGTATCAGAAGCTCTCGCTGCGGCAAGCACCGCGGTTTCATCGATCGTGATAAAGGCGCTCAGGCCAGAGAAGGCGCGCGCCCGCCGAAGTAGCGCCGCCGCATAGGATTCTGACGAAATGTCGCCTCTACGGATGGCGGCGGCCGCAGTAGCAACACCCAGCTCGTGGAACCCATCAGGTGATGTTCCAGTGTCAGTGCCCATAAGTATGTGAGCCTCGCGGTAGGTTGGATTGAGACGAGGGATGGTTCCTTCGCGACTAGAATCTACTCACACCGCGCAGCGTCTTAAATGTCGTATATACCTCGTTTAAGGACACTGTCGTCCGCCGGCCCAGCATACGGGCGGGCAGGGCGGTAGCCATAAAAAAACGCCCCTGCGTAAAGCAGGGGCGCATGCCGATGAAGTGAATGGCTCACTCCTTGGTAGAGAACAGGCCATCGGGCAGTTCCTTGCCGTTTTCGTTATAGGCCGCCTTGACGCTCAGGTACGACTCCATTTCATCAATGTACCCGTCGGTGTTGGTGTCCTTCTTCGCGAACACGGCTTGCCCCTTCGGCTCAACGACGAGGAACTCGGCCTGCGAGATTCGCGCATCATCGTCAGTATCGATCGCGTTGAAGATCGCATCACCGCACTGACCTTCACCGCACTTTCCTTCGGCAGTCTTTGCCTGTGTCTTGGTTTCCGTGCCACCGCACTTACCTTCACCACACTTCCCTTCGGCTCCGGTGTGCGATGCGGCAAGCATGTAGCCTTGCGGCAGCTGTTGTACGGCAAAAGCCGATCCACTCAGAACGATCCCGGCCAGCGCGACGCTCATCAGTCCAATGCTCTTGTTACGGACGGTTTTGTCAGGCATTACATTTTCTCCAGGTGGGGTGCGGCGTGGCCGCGGGGTAGCACTGCGAGATGCAGTAGCAATTCAGGATTTGGAAAGCGGTATGTGATCGGAGCCGGGTTGGCGGATTGGCGCCGTCCGCCTCTCCGGGCCGCTGTTCAGTCGTCTGCCATCGATCCGGCATCGAGATATCGCGGTGCCGGGACGGAGCGGGACAGCTGCGGTGAAAGCGCCTTGCGCGCGTTCTCGAGCGTTGTCCAGTCATCCAGCTCAGCCAGCGCCGGAATGGTGACAATCTCCCCCTGCGCCAGGCCCGCCAGCGCGGCATCAACCAGTGCGTCTACCGGCATGACAATCTCTGGCGGCAAATGACTGACCGGGAGCCCCGCGACGTTCCAGAAGTCGGTTTCTGTTGCGCCTGGCAGGACCACTTGAACCCGCACACCCTTGTCCGCCAGCTCGTGCTGAAGGGACTGGGAAAACGCCAGGACGTATGCCTTGCTGCCGCCGTAAACACCATTCAGCAACTCCGGCGCCAGAGCGACGATTGAGGCGATGTTGATGATCGTGCCGGTTCCGCGCGCAACAAACGCGGGCGCGGCGGCGTAGGCCAGACGAGTCAGCACCTTCACGTTGAGCGCGATCATCTGCTCCATGTCCGCCACATTCGATTGCAGTAGCGGGCCGGTTGCGCCGATGCCGGCATTGTTGACGAGCAGGGTGATACTGGCATCGGTTCGAAGGACGCCCTCGACACGGGCCAGATCGTCAGCGTCGGTGAGATCGGCTGCGATGGTCTCGACTGAGCGGCCGCTGCGGGTGGTAATCGTGCGCGCCAGTTCGCGAAGCTTTTCGGCGCGGCGAGCAACCAGGATCAGGTCGTAGCCTGCGCGGGCAAGCCGCTCGGCGTAAACAGCGCCAATGCCAGAAGATGCGCCAGTTACCAGCGCGGTGCCTTGGTGGGTGCGAGAGTTCATGGCAGTTTCCTTTAACCGGCGGGGTACCGGGTTCGGAAGCAAATCTACGCTGACGGGCTTCTGACCTAAATGACGTATATCCCTCCTTTTGTGTCGTGGCTTCGGCCGCATTTTCCGTTGCAGTCCGCTCGTTTTAGCTCGCAATGAACCCCGGGGCCGCAAGCTGAGGCATCCCGCGCCAGACTCTGGCGAGCTAAGCGAGGCGTCGTTCGTGTCCACCGACAAAAATTGCCGGTTCTGCCACCTCCCGCCGGCGGCCGATAGCTGCCGTTCACGGTGGGGCAGTTTCCGGCCAGGTGCAGCCTTTCCCTTTTTGACAACGGATTCGGATGGCAGCGAAAGCGCTTAGGTTGCGTCTGAGGCGGGGTCGACATCCCTTGCGGACACATCGTCCCCTGCTGTTCTTGCCGTTACTCCTGAGCCGGCTTGATCGACACAATCGTCGCATTCATACCGTTAGCCCGGAATTCGAAGGTCACTCGGTCGCCAACCTTCAGCCCCTTGAGCTGGTCGGTTGTGGCCTTGAAGCCCATGGTCATCGGCGGCCACTGAAGGGATGGCACGGCGCTGTGGGCGAGGGTCACGATCTGCTTCTGGTTGTCGATGGCTTTGACCGTTCCGGTGGCCTGGGCAACTGGAGCCTCCGCTGCATGCTGCTGCGGCATTCCTGCCGTGGGCTTGGCATCCATGTTCATGTTGGGCATGTCCTCGGCCTGTGCAGCGGAGGACAGGGCAGCGAACAGGCTGGCGAGGGCAATCAGGGTAGTCTTCATACAGCTTCTCCTTGGCGGATAGTGGATACAGCAGAAAGGTGGCGGCGCCGCATCAGTCGGTAGGCGGCCGGCAGTACGAATAGGGACAGTAGAGGCGCGGTGACCATGCCGCCGACCATGGGGGCGGCGATGCGGCTCATGATCTCGCTGCCGGTGCCGCTGCCCCAGAGGATTGGCAGCAGACCGGCGATGATCACTGCCACTGTCATGGCTTTGGGTCGTACGCGTTGCACGGCGCCTTCGCGAATTGCGGCAAGCAAGCCACGCTCGGTCGTGTCGCCATTGTCCTGGCGCCCAGCCCAGGCATTCTTCAGGTAGAGCAACATGATCACGCCGAACTCGGCGGCGACCCCGGCCAGGGCGATGAAACCGACGCCGGTGGCCACCGACAGGTTGTAATCGAGCAGGTAGAGAAACCACACGCCACCGGTAAGCGCGAACGGCAGCGTGGCCATGATCAGCAAGGCTTCGTCGAATCGGGCGAAGGTCAGGTAGAGCAGCACGAAAATGATCAGCAGAGTGGCCGGTACCACCAGCTTGAGGCGCGCGTTGGCCCGTTCGAGAAACTCGAACTGGCCCGAGTAGGCGAGACTCATGCCTGGTTGCAGCTTGACCTGCTCGCTCACAACCCGGCGCAGATCGGCCACCACCGAGGCGATATCCCGACCACGCACGTCGATGTAGACCCAGCCGGACGGCCGTGCATTCTCGCTTTTCAGCATGGGCGGGCCATCGCTGACCCGGATGCGCGCCACGGACCCTAGCGTGATCTGAAGTCCCTGGGGTGTATAAATCGGCAGTTGCTCCAGGGCGCCGGGTGAATCGCGCCACTCCCGTGGATAGCGCACGTTGATCGGAAAGCGTGCCAGGCCCTCGACGGTTTCACCAATGGTCTCGCCGCCGATGGCGCCGGCAACGATCGACTGCACATCGGCGATGTTCAATCCGTAGCGCGCGGCGTCCTGGCGATTGATGTCGACATCGATGTAGCGTCCCCCGGTCAGGCGTTCGGCCAGCGCCGAGCTGACGCCCGGCACCGTTTTGGCTGCGCGCTCGACGGCTTGTGTGGCCGCGTCGATCTCCGCGAGGTTGGAGCCAGCGACCTTGACCCCGATGGGGCTCTTGATGCCGGTGGCGAGCATGTCGATGCGGTTGCGTATCGGCGGTATCCAGATATTGGTCAGCCCCGGGACCTTCACCACCCGGTCCAGTTCTTCCACCAGCTTTTCCGGGCTCATGCCGGTCCGCCACTGCTCGCGTGGCTTGAACTGGATGGTGGTTTCGAACATCTCCAGGGGCGCCGGGTCGGTCGCGGTTTCGGCGCGTCCGGCCTTGCCGAAGACGTGCTCGACTTCAGGCACCGTCTTGATGAGGCGATCGGTGATTTGCAGCAACTGGCTGGCCTTCTGCGCCGACAGTCCAGGCAGTGCCGAAGGCATGTAGAGAAGGTCACCCTCGTCCAGTGGTGGGAGGAACTCGCCGCCCAGTCGCGAGATCGGCCACAGCGCGCTCAAGAAGATGAGCAAGGCGGCTGTCATGGTTAGCTTGGGATGGCGCAGCACCCAGTCCAGTGCAGGTTGGTAGAGTCGAATCAGCCAGCGGTTCAGCGGGTTTTGCTCCTCCTTGGGGATATGCCCGCGAATCCAGTAGCCCATCAGTACCGGTACCAGGGTCACCGACAGCCCGGCGGCGGCCGCCATCGCATAGGTCTTGGTGAAGGCCAGCGGGCCGAACAAGCGGCCCTCCTGGGCTTCCAGGGTGAACACCGGAATGAACGACAGGGTGATGATCAACAGGCAGAAAAACAACGCCGGTCCGACTTCGGCGGCGGCCTCGGTCATCACGTGCCAGTGGTGCTCGCCCTTCAACGTCTCATCGGGGTGAGCGGTATGCCAGGCCTCGATTTTCTTGTGGGCGTTCTCGATCATCACCACGGCGGCGTCGACCATGGCGCCGATGGCGATGGCGATCCCACCCAAGGACATGATGTTGGCATTGATGCCCTGGTAGCGCATGACGACGAAGGCGATCAGCACGCCGATCGGCAGGGAAATGATCGCCACCAGAGAGGAACGCAGATGCCAGAGGAATACCGCGCAGACCAGCGCCACCACGATGAACTCTTCGAGCAGCTTGTGGCTGAGGTTCTCCACTGCGCGATCAATCAGCTGGCTGCGGTCATAGGTAGTGACGATCTCCACCCCAGCCGGCAGGCTCTTCTGTAGTTCGCCCAGCTTGGCCTTGACTGCCGTGATGGTCTCGCGCGCGTTCTTGCCGCTGCGCAAAATCACCACGCCGCCAACGGTCTCACCCTCACCATCGAGCTCGCTGATGCCCCGGCGCATCTCCGGCCCCTGTTGGATGGTTGCCACGTCGCCGAGGGTGACCGGCACGCCACCAATACCGAGCTTGAGCGGCACCGCACGGAAATCGTCCAGAGTCTTCAGGTACCCGGAGGCACGCACCATGTACTCGGCTTCGGCCATCGCCAGCACGGCGCCGCCAGCTTCCTGATTAGCTTTGCCGATGGCTTCGATCACAGCGTCCTGGGTGATCCCCAGGCTGGCCAGCCGTACCGGATCGAGTTGCACCTGATACTGCTTGACCATGCCGCCCACGGTCGCCACTTCGGCGACATTGGGCAGGGTCTTCAGCTCGAACTTGAGGAACCAGTCCTGCAGGGCGCGTAGTTGCGCCAGGTCGTGTCCGCCAGTGCGATCTACCAAGGCGTACTGGTAAATCCAGCCGACTCCGGTGGCGTCTGGTCCCAGGGCCGGTTTGGCTGTGCTCGGCAGCCGGCTCTGAACCTGGCTGAGGTACTCCAGCACCCGAGAGCGGGCCCAGTACAGGTCAGTACCATCCTCGAAGATCACATAGACGAAGCTGTCACCGAAGAAGGAGTAGCCGCGCACCGTCTTCGCGCCCGGTACCGAAAGCATGGTGGTAGCCAGCGGGTAGGTGACCTGGTTCTCGACGATCTGCGGGGCTTGGCCCGGATACGGCGTGCGGATGATCACCTGGACGTCGGAGAGGTCCGGCAACGCGTCGATCGGCGTGCTCTGCACGGACCAGACGCCCCAGGCAGTCGCGAGCAGGGTGGCCAGTATGACCAAAAAGCGGTTGGCCACCGACCAGCGGATCAATGCGACGATCATGGCTGGCCTCCGAGTTTTTCCAGGCGCTCGACCAGCAGTCCCTCGTCGGTCTGGCGCACGGCCACGCGCACTTTGTCGCCGGCCTTGATGCCGACCATCAGGGCCGGGTCGGCCAGCGGGAAGGTCATGGTCATGCCGGGCATACCCAGCGTCTTGAACGGCCCGTGGGCCAGGGTCACCCCGGCCTTGTCGATGGCCATGACCTGACCTTCGGCTTCATGCAGGCTGATCGGCGCTTCAGTCATTGGCGCCTCGATCTCAGCAGCGGTCAGCCCTTTGAGGCTGGCTTCGGAATCGAGAAGGAACTGCCCGGAGGCGACCACCTGTTGGCCTTCCGTGAGCCCTTGGGTCACCACCGTCTTGCCGGCGCTTTCCGGCCCGAGGCGGACCTCCACCGGCCGGTAACGCCCACCGTCTTCGGCGAGCATGACCAGGGCGCGCCGGCCGGTACGAATGACGGCTTCGCTGGGCAGCCAAAGGACGCTCTGTGACGTGGACCGGTCCAGACGGACCTGTGCGGTCATGCCGGGCCGCAGGCGAGCGTCCGGGTTGGGCAGTTCCACTCGCACCCGTAGTGTGCGGCTGTCCGGATTGGTTTCCGGCAGGATGGCATCGACAGTCCCGGTAAGGGCTTCACCGGGAAAGGCCGGCAGGCGGGCTTCGACCGATTGGCCCTGGGCGATGGCCCCAGCTTCGGATTCCGGTACCGCCAGGCTAAGCCAGACGCTACTCAGACCGTTGATCCGGGCCAGAGTGGCGCTTTCTGCCACCGTCATGCCGGTGCGCACGTTGAGTTCCTGAACAACACCGCTGATGGGGCTGGCCAGGGTCAGGACTGCTTGCGCCTTGCCGCTGCGTTCCACTTGGCGAATCAGCGCCGCCGGCATACCGAGCAGGCGCAGACGCTGTCGGGCCGCAGCCAGCAGCTCGGCATCACCGCTGTGCTTGAGCGCGAGGAACTCTTCCTGAGCGGCGGCCCAGTCCGGTATCAGCAGGTCAACCAGTGGCGCCCCGGCCTGTAGCACGTCTCCCGGTGCACGAGCATAGACGCGCTCGACGAAGCCGGCTGCGCGGGTCTGCACCACGGCGACTTCGCGTTCATTGAAGGCGAGCACGCCAACCACTTCCAGACTGTTGGCCAGCGGGCCACGGCTGACGGTGGCCAGGCGCAGGCCCAGGTTTTGCGTGAGGCTGGGGTCGATGCTGATGGCGGCGCTGTCGGCAGCGTCGGCATACTGCGGCACCAACTCCATGTCCATGAAGGGCGACTTGCCCGGTTTGTCGAACTTCTGCTGCGGGTACATCGGGTCGTACCAGTACAGCACTTTGCGCCCGCCCTGCGGCACGGATTCGGCCTTGGTGCTGGTCGTCGGCATCGCAGTCATGGGGCGTTGCGCGAACCAGTAACCACTAGCAGCCCCCAGGGCCAGGGACAGACCTGCCAGTGCCAGTCCGCTCCAGATACGCGTGGTCATGGGTGAGTTTCCCCGTAAGTGAAGTAGAGCTTGGCGCTGGTCAGGGCACGCTGGCCTTCGAGATCGACCTGCTTGAGGCGCGCGTCGATCTGTTCACGGCGGGCTGCGATCACGGTGGCCAGCTCGCCTGTACCGGCGCGGTAACTGGCCGTGGTCAGGTCGACCTTTTCCTGGGCCAGGGGTAGCAGGCTGTTCTGGCTGCGACGGACGGCACGGTCCAGGCGCTGATACTCGGCCAGGTCCGCCTCCAGTTGCTCGGCATGCTCTCGGACGAGCGCCTCGCGCTCGGCCTCCAACTGATTGAGTTCGGCATGTCGGGCAGCGATCTTGGGGTTCTGCCGCGAGCCGGGAAACAGCGGCAGGTCGAAGGTGAACTGCACGCTAACCATGTCGCCGAACTCGCGACCACGGCGCTGGTAATCGACCTCCCAGCTCCAATCGGACTGCTTCTCCGCCTCGGCCTCACGTACCTTGGCCTCCGCTTCGCGGGTAATCGGCGCGAAGGCTGTCAGCTCGGGATGCACTTGCAGCTTGTGGGCATAGCCTGCGGGGGCAATCGGCCAGGTTGGCAGGTCGCCGGCCAGCGGCTCGTCGGCGGCGGGCCCGATCCAGCGGCGCAGGGCGGCGCGGGCTGTGGCTTGCTGAGTGGCCAGTTCATCCTGACGCTCAGCCAGGTCGGCCGCCTCCTGCTTGGCCGTGACCGAGTCGGCGGCCGATGCCCGTCCCCCGGCGATCTGCGCCCTTACGGTGGCGGCCAGCAGACGGTTTTCCCGGAAAAACGCCTCGAACAGTGCCTGCTTGCGTTCCACGGTGTGGCGACTGATCCAGGCCAGCGCGGCGGCTTGACGTACTTTCAGGCGTACGACGCGGCGTTCGGCCTCGGCGCGATCGACGGCGGCTTCGGCCACTTCCGTGCGGGCCTGGCGCTTGTCGCGGTTGGGCATTTCCTGCATGACCCCGACCATCTGCATGGTCATGAAGTCGCGATCCAGGCTCCAGCGGTCTTCGCCCTCGATGGGAACGTTCTGCATGCCCAGGGCGAGCTTGGGGTCCGGCAGTTCGCCGGCAGGTATCGCGGCATTTTTTGCCGCGTCCAGCTTGGCCGCTTGAGCGACCAGGGACGGTGCATTGCGCTCTGCCAATTGCAACGCGTCGTCCAGCGACAGCGAAGCACCGTGGCTCGGCACGGCAAACAGCATCATTGCCAGGGCGGCCGCAACAGGCAGCCCGAGGCAAGGACTCAAGGAAGTCATCTGACGATTCCTCTGAATATTCAGCGCATAGGCGCGTGCCCGCCCGCAGTCGCAAACGATGCAGGTGGGAGTTCAGACAGGGAGAGGAATCAGGCGCAGGGAGGTCGCCAGAGGTCGGCGGGGGAGCGGTCGGGAACGGCTACTGGGTGAGTCTCGGCGAGCACGGGGCCGGTCAGGGTGACCGGTGGTTTCATGATCGAAACCTGGAGCATGCTGCCGGTCTTGCATTCCTGGCCCGGCTTGCAGGCCTTCTTGCCATGCTCGGCCATCTTGCCGTGGTCCTGGCAGCAGTCCATATCCATGTCGGCCATCATGGTCATGCCGGCGGCCTGCATCGGGCAGGGTTCGGTCGGCGCCTCGATGCCCGCCATCCCGCTCAGGGGAAGCGTCAGGCTGATTAGAAAGATAAGGAGGAGCCGGAGCTGGCCTTTCATGCAGCGGAGTTTAGTTGTTGCCTGGGAGGAGGGGCAATTACGGAATGCCAACTTTTCGTCGAGGCAAGCGACGCGATCCGTCCGCTTTCGAGCGAATTCATGACTAATGACAACTACTTCTCACCGACATTCGGTCGTTGACAGCAGAGGGGTCGGAACTAGCCTCATTGCGTGGGAAAAATTCCCGCGCAACAGACAGTGCTGACTGGTTTGGAAGGATGGTGCGGAACCGCAGTTGCCTCTTCTTGTGGGGGTATTAATCGTGCTGGTTAGCTGCCTGCTCCCGCAGAGCAGACAGGTATGGACTGGTTGGCGTTCCCATGTGTGCACGAGGATCACATCATGAACAGCCACTTGAAGTTGCCGGCCACGGAGGCTCCATGTGCCTTCACTAAGTCCCTGCTGGCGCGAGCCAGTTTGATTGCCGTTGTCTCCCTCTCGTCGGGACTTATCGTCGAACACGCTCAAGCCGCAAAGGATGAGGGTTGCGAAGGAGGCGGTTTCACTGTCGAGCTTCCGGGAGGTCCTGTCAGTGGACTCACCGAAACCACAATCCCCGCAGGTGGTCTGGGTTCCAGTTTTCTCGTTCGAGGCAAGTTCGTAGTGTTTGAGGTGGATGCCGCCACTCTTGGTATTCGCAACTACACGTTGACGGGCGCGCCCAATCCCCAGGACATGACGGGTGGTGTACCGACGACAATCTTCGCCAGCAAAACGCCTGATCTTCAGGGTGTGACGCTGAACGGGAACCTGGCGCTTGAGCTGGATGGCCCGGACGTCCTACTGGCGAGGAGTGGCCCCGGCGTCGGGATGAAGATTCAAGCCAAGGACTGTGCTCAGGGCGGGATATTCCAGATGGAGCCGGAGCGAGCTGATGGTTTGACCACTGACTTCACCCACGTATTGGCAGATGGAATTTTCTACTTCGACAACCCCAACTTCAGAAACGTGAGCCTTCCGCTGTGCACCCCTCCGAACTTCAACCCCAGCTGTGCGCCAGTGCCGGTGACGCCACGCGTCAACTTCGCCAATGACCTGTCGCCCAGGTTTGTTGGGCGAGACAGTACTCAAGTTGCCACGCGTGTCAGCCAATTCGGCGGTGTCTCAGTCTGGCGGGTTGCCAGCGGCGGTCGAATGGGTGGAGTGCTGGGTGAAGACTCCGTGGAAGTGGCTCCACCGTCCACAAACTGCACCCATAAATGCCAAGCTCAGAATCGTGTGCGCGGCAAATTCCCCGTGCTTGGGTTCCCCTTCCCTGTACCGCAGGAAAGTAGACTGACGCCGCGTTTGCCGTGAGACGGGAATCGCGGAGTCGAGCCAATCCCGGCAAGGAAAAGAGCCACGGCGACACCAAGTGTCGCCGTGGCGGATTTCCTGTCCTCACGCAGGAGGTCAGGTTCCCATTACAAAGTCGCTCTGGTTGATCGTGGAGACGTTAACCCCAACCAGCGTGATGCTGTCGCAGCCGATGGTACCGAGATCCACGCCCGAGACTCGAGGAGCCCGCCGGCCATCCGCGCCGAATCGGGACAGGTCAATTGCCGAAACGCTCGACGAGCAGGCCATGTCGCAGGCCGCGATCGCTGACCCGCAGTGCGTCCTGGCGGAGCTTGTCCATCACGGTCCTGACGATGCAGGCACCAGCCAGGATGACATCCGCGCGTTTCGGCTGAAGGCCGACGATCGTACGACGCTCCGCTGCACTGCGGGAGCGGTACAGTTCGATCTGGCGATCGATCTCGGCGCGATCGAGGACAGTGCCCTGCACGATGTCAGGATCGTAGGTCTTCAGAGCATGCTTCACGGCGGCGAGGTTGGTGATCGCGCCCCCCATCGCCACGAGCAGGTCGGGCGCCGGCCGCCCCTCGATTCGCGCCAGATCCGCGGCGATGGCGGCAAGTGCGTCACCGAGCACCTCGGGGGAGACGACGTTGTCGAGCCCGAAGCGTTCGGTGTAACGAACCGCTCCCACGTCGACGCTGAAGCGCTCGTCGACGCGCGCCCCACGGCCGAAAGTGAACTGCGAACTGCCACCGCCGGTGTCGAACACGACCAGCGAGCCCTCGGGGAGCTCCAGCCCAGCCTTTACGGCAAGATAGGCCAGACGACCTTCCTCCTCACCGGAGATGACTTCGATCGCTACCCCGGTGCGCGCGCGGATCGTCGCGATCACGGTGGCCCCGTTGCGCGCCATGCGCAAACCGGCCGTGCCCACGGCCGCGATCGCCAGGACGCCGTTCTGCTTCGCCTCCTCAACCATCTTCTCAATCGCTCTCACGGTTCGCTCGATTGCGTCGTGCCCGATCTCGCCACTTTCCTCGAGCCCCTCACCGAGGCGCGTCATTTCGGCCCGATCGACCACCGTGCACATGCTGCCGTCGGCAGCACGCTCGGCGATGTGGAACTTGATTGAGTTCGTGCCTGCGTCGATCACCGCATACCGCTCTGGCGCCGCATCCAGCAAGGCCCGCAAGCCGCGGGTATAGCTCATGTTGCAGTAATCGGCGAGACCGACCGATGCGACCGCCGCGATGACCGCGGCGGCATCCTCCGACTCGATTGCAATCGACCGCGTGGCCTTGCCCTCCGCCGTGATCTCGGTGACTTCTGCAGTACAGCCGCCGACCTTATAGCGCACCCGGTGCTTGTGGACGGTCAGCGGACGCAGCGCGCCGCTTGGCACGACCAGCTCAGCGAGGAACTGGTCGAGCGTATAGGCATCCCGCTCGAGCGGGGGCGCTGGCAGATTGAGCGCGGCGATCACGTTTCGCATGTCGGCCGCCGCCAGGGGGAAGCCCTGCTTCATCACCGGCTCCCAGCGCTCCAGACCGTCCGGGGCGACCTCGCGCAGCACCTTGATGTCCATCAAGGCGTCCCGGATCTTGACGTTGTCGGCGCTACTGGCGAGCAGATAAAGCTCGTCGCTGTCCTGGACAGCCGTCGGTTGCAGCCCAGCGAACCGGGTCTCCGCAATGCCGAACCGGCGACCGAAAGTTCGCCACTCCCAGCGTGGAATGATCGTGGTCATCGTAGAATCCTGCTCTCAAGTCCTGGTGCTGTCGCTACGGGCGCGGCGGATGCGCGGCTCGTCACGAGGTGCGCGCTACCATTTCGCTTAGCCCTGCGCCTTGGCAAAGTAGTTCAGGGCAGTGCGCGTCTTGGTCTCCTGCGCCCCCATCGGATCGAGGCCGAGTTCGCGCAAGTGCTGCTCGAAGGCCATCCTGGCCTGGAGTGCCTCTCCCGGCGGCGTCTTGATCGAAACCTCGACAAGATCCTCACCATTCGGGAGCCTCCATTCCTCAAGTGTCAATTCGTAGTCAAAGTCCTTTTCCTTGAGCTTCCAACGCAACACGCGAATCGGACCGAGGACGCGCAGAGCACTGAAGTCAACTGTGCCTTTATAGAGTTCGCCGAGGAGCCGTTCCTGCTCCTTGGAGAAGAGCTTCTCGATCGGCCGCTTGCCCTTCGCGACAGCATCTATTTCGTCACGTTTCTGCCGAACCGTAAGCGATGCCGAGCAGACCACCCGGTCGCCGACACAATCGGCCTCCAGTTTGAAGCCCGGCTGTTGCTTCCAGGACTCGGCGATGTTCGTGGCCTCCACCTCCCGGAACTTGACGGTGGAATCATCGGCGTCCCCCTTGACGAGGCGGGTGCGCAACGCAACCCCAGCCTCGAACAGATCGAGCTGGGGGGTATCGTAAAAGTAAAGCTCTCGGACTTCCGCAGTGTCTTCGTTGAGTGCCATCGCCCGCTCCGCGAGCAGTTCCTGATCGGGACGGATCGTGACCTTGATCTCGACCGCATCCATGTCGGTCATCGCATGCGCGAACTGTTGGTGATTGGTGGGCATCACGTCTTTTCCTCCTTGCATAGCGGCCATTGCTGCCTCCGGGGAAGCGGACTGGATGCAGCGGAGGCGACGGCTACCTATGCAGGCTGCAAGCTGGGGCCCGGAGGGGTCAAGGCAGTATAGTCCCCGCGCCAGGATGAACACTTAGGGCGGGGCCCGGGTGCCGCAGGTCATTCCGCTCGACGAGCCGACCTTATCCCTCGCCCGGTCTGGAGCGGGTGTGCCTGGGCGTTATCCTCGACTGCGCAGGTACCGTCGACCTGCTGCAGGCCAGCTGCGAGTGGCGGGTTGATGCCTGTTTTCGCAGGCGCTAGCCTCAAGCAGGTCAGTGCACCAAGAGCCAGGGGAAATACCGACACTCTTCAAGTCACAGCAGTGGCGGTCTTCTACTCTGCTTGACTGTTCGGGTTGTCCTGGAGCGGACCGTGTGATGCGGTCCAACGAGGTTTTCGCAGCCACCAGTAACTTGCTGCAGTCATCTATTGGTATGTCGGAAATGGACTAAGAAGTTCCACCCGTAGTTGCAGTGGGCGGCTAAAGATTCAAGCTGAAGCCTTACCGTCGTGGACTTAACACCAAGGGGCGTGCCCTGGAGGAGTCATTGATGCTGCAGCGTATATTCGGGAGCTATCGCGTAGCCGCCGAAACGGTCGTGGTAGTGGCCGTCCTGGTCGCGATTAGGGCACTGCTCTGGCAGATCGGGATCGAGGGGATGTCGGTCAGCGCGCTTGCGTCGAGCATCGTCGGCGGCGGCGTCTTTGTCATGGGCCTCGTGGTGGCCGGCACATTGGCCGACTACCGCGACGCGGAGCGGGCACCGACCGATCTGGCCGCCGGCTTGTACGCGATCCTGCGCGAATGTGAGTCCATGCACACCGTGTGGGGCAAGCCTCACCTTCCGACCTTACGCAAGCAACTCATCGCCGTGGTCACGAACCTGCGCCTGGACATCAACGCAGGCAACAGCCGCGATTGCCAAGCCGCCATCGAGGATCTTTCGCAGTCGTTCCTTGAATTGGAGAACACTGACGTACCGGCCAACTATATCGTTCGGCTGCGGGGGGAGCAGGCGGGACTCCGCAAGTCATTGCTGCGCATTTACCATATTCAACGCGAAGAATTCCTGCCGTCGGCATACGCCATGATCGTCAGCCTCGTGGTCGTAATCCTTGGGATGGTCCTGTTCACCAACTTCGAGGGGTTACCTGAGTCGCTGGTCACGCTCGGTTTCCTATCATTCTTCTTCCTGTATCTGCTGCGGTTGCTCAACGTCATCGACAGGCCGTTCAAGGTAGGGAGCGAGCGCACCGACGACGACGTCAGTCTGTTCCTGCTGCATGAGTTCGTCGTGCGCGCGCAGCTAGGCGATGCGGCAGTGGAGGAGGCTGAGGCCATGGAGGAGCAGGTAGCTCAGGTCGAGGCCCAGATGATAGAGGTCGAGGAGCAGGAGACCGAGGCCGCGGCCAAGGATGGGAAGTCGATCAGCGGTGAGCGAACTGACTAGGGGCGCCCGGACGAAGCCCACTCGGGGCAGAGGCGAAACACGAGCGGCCTTTCTTTCTTGATCACCGTAGCCCTGGTAACGCCGTAGGTCTCGCGGCGGGCGTGCAGGCGGGTGCGCATTACCTACTCAGCTGCGTTGGCGGGGGATATAGTGCGTGCCCACCCTTCATACCCACCGAACAGCGCAACTTGGCACGGCGTTGCGAGCGTTCCGAACATGCGACTGGAAGACGCCCGACAATGCATCCGAAGAACCTCGATGGCACCACCGATGAAACGCTGCTGCTCGCGGAACTGAAGCGCTTGTTGAAGGATCGCAATATCCGCTATTGCGACATCGCCGAGCAGTTGAACGTGAGCGAGACGACCATCAAGCGCAAATTGACCGGGCATGGTCTGAGTGTCTCGATGCTCGAGTCAGTCTGTTCCATTGTGGGCGTGCGCCTCATCGACCTTGCCGAGCTGGCGGCGCGGCGAAGCGATACCAAGACTCACGTGTTGAGCATCGAGCAGGAGCAGGGATTGGCCGATGCCCCGTTCACTGCGTTCATCTTCCTGTTGTTGCGCTATGACTGGTCCCCCCGGGAGATACAGCAGGAGTTCGATCTGGACGAGGCGGGCATCTTCCTTCACTTGCGGCGACTTGAAAAACTCCGTTTGCTCGATTTGTTTCCGGGCAACCGTGTGCGTCTGCTGACCGTACGGCATCCGGAGTGGATTCCGGGAGGCCCGTTGCGACGAGCAGTGAACGACGCAATGCGCCGGCATTTTGAAGCGATGGACTTCCAGGACCCACAGTCAGTCTGGCAGCTCGAAACCGTCAAGTTGTCGCGCGGGTCCATGGACCAGCTGCGCCAGATGATGACGTCACTTTCGCAGCGCATGCGCGAGCTCGCGACCGACGATCGCTCTCTGCCTGACGGGCAGACGGACTGGTACAGCATGCTTTGCATGGCTCGCCTTACCGACCCCCGAATTTTCTGGGCCAAGTGACACCGGCCGTCGTGCCGCCGTTCGTGCCGCGTACCGCTACACGCCACCGCAAAGTATCACCTGGGGATACTTTCTATTTACACCTGAATTGAGCGATCAGTGCGGGATCTATTGCTGATACTTTTTCTCGGCGACAACGTGTCGACCAACCGAGAACAGGAGAAGCAAAGATGAGAAAGAGCGGATTCCCAGGGGGCGCCACGTTGGTCTTTGGCGGTAGCGGTGGTATCGGACAAGGCGTTGCCCTTGAGTTCGCGCGTGCGGGTGTCCCGGTCGCAGTCGCTTACCGGAGCAAGGTCGAGGTGGCACAGCGTGTCGCCAACCAGATCCGGGAAGAGGGCGTCGACGCGAGCACCCACCAGGTCGACGTCACCGATGTTGCCCAGGTCGAGCAAACGCTGGACGCAGCCATTGAGATTCACGGTCGCGTGCACACCGTTGTGTGGGCGGCTGGCCCATTCGTGAACCAGCTCCACATCAGCGAAATGAGCCGTGACGACTGGAAGCGCGCCATCGATGTCGAAGTCATGGGCTTCTTCAATGCCGCCAAGGCTGCGCTACCGCACCTGCGGGCCGCGGGGGGCGGTTCGTTCGTTACGCTGGGCTCTGCCGGCCATCTGCGCTGGCCGGACCGTGATGGCCTGTCGGTTGCGCCGAAGGCCGCCAACGAGTCGCTGATAAAGGGACTCGCCCGCGAGGAAGGCCGCTACAACATCCGTGCGAACTCCGTCCTGGTCGGTGTCATCGAGGCCGGCATGTTCCCGCAACTCCTGGAGCAGGGGCAGTTCGACCAGCGGTGGATCGACGAAACGCTGCAGATGCTTGCACTCAAGCGCTGGGGTAAGGCCGAGGAAATCGGTCGTGCCGCCGTGTTCCTGGCCTCCGACGACGCGGCCTACATCACTGGGCAGCAGCTGAACGTGTCCGGCGGGTACGGCATCTAGGGCGTCTTCTCGCATCAATCGAGAGTCCCTGCCGCGAATCTCGTGCTGTTCCTCGCATCCGACGAATCGCGCTTCGTGACCGGCGCGGAACTGCGGATCGACAACGCGCAACTGGTGTCGTCGCTGTAATGCGGCGCAATGCTTTTCCACTCGAAGGAGTACATCGATGATTTCATTTACCGGTAAGACGGTGCTGGTCACCGGCGGCGGCGCGGGTATCGGCCGAGCGTGCGCTGAAGCGTTCGGTGCGGCGGGCGCACGCGTTGCGGTGGCCGAGATCGACGCGGCTCGCGCGCAGGACGTGCGGCACGCGCTCGAAGCAGCGGGCGTCGACGCGCTCGTCGGCATCGTGGATGTCACGCGTCGCGACGAGGTCGACGCATTCGCGCGGTCGGTCGACGCGCGTTTCGGCGGGCTCGATGTGCTCGTCAACAACGTCGGCGATTTCCTGCAGATCGCGAAGCCGTTCGACAATTACACCGACGACGACATCGCGCGGTTGTTCGACGTGAACCTGCGCCAGGTGTTCATCGTCACGCAAGCAATGCTGCCGTTGCTGCGCAAGCGCGGCGCGGGCAGCAGTATCGTCGGCGTGTCCTCGATCGAAGGCTTCCGCGCGATTCCGAACTGCACCGTGTATGCGTCGTTCAAGGCTGCGCTGACCGGCTTCACGAAAAGCCTCGCGCTCGAACTCGGGCCGGTCGGCATCCGCGTGAACCAGATCGCGCCCGAAACCACCGAGACGCCGCAGGTGCCTGTCAGCGCGATGGTGGCGGCGGAGCACCAGGACCACATTTCGCGCTGGATTCCGCTCGGACGCTTCGGCGAGGCCGGCGACGTCGCGGGGGCCGCGCTGTACCTTGCGAGCCCGCTCGCCGCGTGGGTCACCGGCACGACACTGCACGTCGACGGCGGCGCGCTCGCGGCGGCCGGCTGGTACCGCGACCCGAACGGCTTCTGGACCAACATTCCCGTCGTCACGGGCAACGGCTTCAATTTCTGAGCGCCAGCCGCACGCAGAAGCGGCTTCATCCGTTCATTTCTCGCGGCGTGCCTGCGCCGCTACCGGAGATACTATGAAGATCCTGATCGTCGGCGGTACCGGTCTCATCGGCGGCCATGCCGCGCTGCACCTGCACGCGCAGGGCAACCAGATTACGCTCGCCGCGCGCAAGCCGCCCGCGGCCGACAGCGCGCTCGCGCAGTTCGACGTGCTGGCGCGTGACTACGTGGCTGGTAACTTCACGCGCGATGACCTGGCGCCGTTCGACGCGGTCGTGTTCGCGGCCGGCAACGACATCCGCCACCTGCCGCCCGGCACCGACGAAGCCGCGCACTGGGAGCGCGCAAACGTCGACGCGGTGCCGCGCTTCTTCGCGCTTGCCCGTGACGCGGGCGTGAAGCGCGCCGTACTGGTCGGCAGCTTCTATCCGCAGGTTGCGCCGGCACTCATCGAGTCGGTACCGTACGTGCGCTCGCGCCATCTGGCCGACGAACGCGTGCGCGCGCTGGCGACGCCGTCGTTCGAGGTGTGCAGCATCAATGCGCCGTTCGTGGTCGGGTCGGTGCCGGGGCTGCGCAACGAGATGTTCGCCGCTTACACCGGCTACGCGGAAGGTAAGCTTGCGGGGCTGCCCATATTCGGACCGGCCGGTGGCAGTAACTTCATCTCGACGCAATCGCTGTCGGAAGCGATCTGGGGTGCGCTGCAGCGTGGTGAAACCGGCAAGGCGTATCTCGTCGGCGACGAGAACCTCAGCTTCGCCGACTACTTCGCAGCGTTCTTCCGCGCGGCCGGCCATCCACAGGATGTGCCGTCGCTCGACCAGGAGCATCCGCTGCTGCCCGACTTCGCGATCTACACGGGGCGCGGCAACGTGGTGTCATACGAACCCGACGCTGCCGATCTCGCGCTGCTGCGCTACCGGCGTGGCGACGTGCAGCGCGCGGTCGACGAAGTCGTCATGCATTGCCGCGCGCAGTAGAGCAAACGGCGCGGAGGTGATGCACGGCCTTCAAGCTACTCGCTCCCGGCCAGCGCTTGTGTGAGGCGTTCGGCCGCAAGCGCCAGAAAGCAACGCGTCTTTGCAGGCAGCCTTCCCTGGCGCGCATAGAGCAGGTTCACCGGGGATGGCGTGGGCTCGTACTCCCTCAGGAGGCGGACCAGTGAGTTCTGCGCGAACTGGGAAGCGGCCTGGTAGCACAGCACTCGGGTGATACCAAGGCCGTCCGTAGCGGCGGCCACGGCCGCATCGGCGGTGTTGACGGTCAAGCGAGAGCGGATCGGCACCCGCGTCGTGCCCTTCGAGCAGGAAAACGACCACGCGTGCGATGACGAGAGTCCGGCGAAGGTCACGCACGCGTGGTTGCGCAGATCGGACGGGGTCTTCGGCTTCCCATGCTTCTCAAGGTACGCGGGACTGGCGCACACGACCCGGGTGATCTCGCCCACCTGTCTCGCCGTCAGGCCGCTGTCGGGAAGGGACCCAATGCGCACGGCCACATCGATGTTCTCTTCAAGCAGGTTCGCGTTGGAATCGCTGAGCACCAGGCGAACGTTGACATCGTCGGACTGACTCAAGAGCTCCATGACAATCGGCAGCACATGATGGCGCCCAAACATCAACGGTGCGGCGATGACCAGCTCGCCCCGCGGGCTCATGTTGCCGCCGATGGCCGTTCGTTCGGCTTCGGCCACACGATCCAGGATCTCGCGAGACGCGACCAGGTAGTCGCGCCCCGCATCTGTCAACGTCAGTTGCCGCGTCGATCGGGTCATCAATCGCACACCCAGGTGAGCCTCCAGATCAGCCAGTTTTCGGCTGACCGAGGGCAGTGGCATCTGCAGTCGCCGTCCGGCGGCTGAAAGGCTTCCTTCATCCGCTGCGGCAACGAAAACAGCCATGGCTTCTATTCGATCCATATTCTCATTTTCCGAGATACTGACTCTTGAAGCGGCAGTCTAGTTCTCCATGTTGAGAGTTTCTACATTGCGCGGGCCGAGCTTCTCTCGGCATTGCAGCTCTCTCGACGACTTGGAAAACTTCAATGACGGACAAAACATTACAGCTCGATGGTGAGCTGATAGACCTGAATGCGGATGCGCCAACCACGTGGAGCCTGGCCACCTGGTTCGCCGTCCTTTCGATGGCGGCTACCAGCTTTGCATTGGTGTCAGCCGAGTTTTTGCCGGCGGGCCTGTTGACACCAATGGCGCGCGATCTCGGCATCAGCGAGGGAACAGCGGGACAGGTCGTCACTGCCACGGCTTCTGTCGGCGCCGTGATGGCCCTGTTGAGCAATGTTCTCATCGGTAGGTTGAACCGCAAGACGGTGCTGATGGGGCTCAGCGCCTTGGCGATCATCTCCAACATTCTCGCGGCTGTGGGGACAGAGTTCTGGCAAGTGTTGTTAGGTCGGGCCGGGCTGGGCATTGCCCTCAGCGGTTTCTGGGCGCTTTCGTTTGCCGTCGTAGCGAGGCTGGTGGGTAGCAATGCGACGGGGCGGGGGATGGCTATGGTTACCCTTGGCGTCTCGCTCGCCACCATAGCCGCACCGTCGATGGGTGCATTGATCAGCGATTGGCTGGGCTGGCGCAGCGCCATGGCCATGACAGCGGGGCTGGCCGGACTTGCAATGGTGCTGCAGTGGCTCGCCCTGCCGACATTGCCTGCAACCACAAGCAACAGTCTTGCCGACGTCCTGCGGCTGACACGCCGACGTGGCATCCAGCTCGGCATGCTGGCCATCCTCTTGCTGATGACGGGGCATTTTGCGGGATCGGTCTATTTGCGCCCGTTCCTCGAACAGGTTACGCACCTGGCAACCGGACCGATTGCCCTGGCGCTGCTCGGTTTCGGTATCGCCGCTGTGATGGGCAATGTCGTGGGTGGCCGCATGGCCGACGCCAATATCCACATGGCCGTCACGACCACAGCCGTGTTGATGACGTTTGCGGCGCTCGCTTTGGTGCTTTGGGGCGTGCGCTTCGACGTTGCTTTCGGCTTCGCTACGCTGTGGGGCCTCGCCTTTGGCATGGCGCCGGTGGTGCTTCCGATCAACCTGTCCCGTGCGGCGCCTGACGCGCTGGAAGCAGCGGGGAGTTTGATGATCACGTCCTTCCAGGTCGCCATCACCATCGGCGCGGTTGTCGGCGGCTACGTCGTGGATACCTATGGCGCCATGGGGCCCTTGACGCTTACCGCCATACTGGCTGCGTTGACAGTCGTGCTGGCCCTCTTGCAGCCCCGCAGCTAGTCCGCTGCGTGGGGTTGGGCAGCCAGACGACCACAATCCAGCGGCTTGCCAGAGCAAGCAACGCCGCTTGATCGCTGATCAAACGTGCATAATCTCCGTCGCCCGGTGAAACGATTGGCTATGCCTGCGTTAGCTGTTGCCAGAGATGGGCCATCGGTCCAGGAGCCTTGTAGGAGCTGGCTTGCTAGGGAAACGGGGCCATTCGCTGGCAAGCCAGCTCCTACGGGCAATGCAGCTACTTGCAACACGTAATGCAGACACAGCCAAACGATTTGCCGCAGGCATCTGGAAGCACGGCTTTGCTTACCAAATAAGGACATGTATCCAATGCTTTTTTCCGTCGTCTCGAACGGTGATCTGCTAGCCCCCACGCAGCCTGACGCAGTAGTGCCCTGGTGGAGCTTCACCAAGACCGTGTTGGCTGCTGCTGCCTTGTCACTCGTGCGTGACGGCCTGATTGAGCTTGATGAAGTAGTCCCGGAAGGCTCGTTCACTTTGCGTCAGTTGCTGCGCCATCAGGCGGGGTTGGCGGACTACGGTGAGCTGGCTGAGTACCACGCAGCCGTTGCTCGTGGTGATACGCCCTGGCCGGCTGAGGAGATGTTGACTCGGCTTGACGCCTCCAGGTTGCGTTATCCGCCCGGAACTCAATGGCGATACTCCAATGTGGGTTACCTGTACGTGGGACAACTGCTCGAGTGCCTGACCGGCCTTTCGCTGCAGGAGGCGTTGAAGCAACGAGTCTTGGCGCCTCTCGCCGTGCCGCATGTGTCGCTCGCAAGGTCAGGCGAGCAACTGGGCGGTATCTGTCGGGGAGTAATGCGCGGTTACGATCCGGGCTGGGTCTATCACGGCTTGCTGCTCGGCACGCTTTCGGACGCGGCCTTATTGCTGGAACGGTTGTTGAGTGGGCAACTGCTCCCTCATTCGTTGCTTCAGGAAATGCAGGCGGCGCTCGTCCTTGGGGGACCGATTCCTGGTAGACCCTGGACCGCTCCCGGATATGGCCTCGGCTTGATGATTGGTGCTGTGAGCGACGGTCTGACGCTTTGCGGACACACGGGAAGCGGACCGGGCAGCACAGTCGCGGTCTATCGCTGTGCCCACGCGGGCAACTCTGCAAGCTGCGCCGTTTTCAGCGAAGGCGATGACCAGGGGGCCGTGGAAGCGGCCGTCTTGAGTCGTCTTTTGGATGTCCTGGGCAGTTAGCCAGGTAGTTGAGCCACGAGGTCGAAGGATTGATCGCGGCTTCGGGCCTCGATCGTTGGGTTTCGCTTCGCTCTAGCGGAACGCCGCCCGCACCGACCTACAAGGTGCACGCAAAAAAAAAGCCCGCCATAAAGGCGGGCTGCAAGCCGTCCAGCATAAAACTCAGTAGGCGTTGTCCATGCCATCGTCGATGGCGATGCCTTTTTCGCGCATCTGCTTGATCAGGCCGGCGCGGGTGTCCGGCAGGTTGAGCAGGGTGACGCTGCGGATTTTCGCGACTTCGGCCTCGGTGTAGGGCTTGTAGTCGTCAGGCACGCTGCTGCCGGCAATGCCGTCCTTGCGCATCATCCAGTTGATCAGTTCGGCCAGTTGGGCGTTGTTCAGCGCCGACTGGGACATGCCCGGTACGCGCACCAGGAACTCACGACCGCCTTCCACTTTGAGGAAGTTGCCGACGAAGCCTTTCATCTTCGGCGTGTCGTTGGCCTTGGAGCCGGTTCCGTCGCCCAGGTGGCAGCCAGCGCATTGCAGCTGGTAGTTCACCGGGGTGCTGTAGCCGGCCTGGGAGATGGGCGTTTGCGGCGCTTCGTTGCCCGGCGCGTGCTTCTGGTTCGGGTCCGGAATGGCGCGCGCCATGGCCAGCGGGGCCGCCATTGCGCACATCAGTCCGGCAATCAACAGGTAACGCATGGCAGCCCTCCGGCGGGTCAGATCGCGACGCCGCGGATGATGGAAACGGTGCAGTGGTAGATGTGCGACTTGGCCGCCAGGCACCAGTTGACGTCGTTGTTGTTGAACGGACGGTACGCCGGTTCCTCGCTGTCGTTGCGGGTACAGGCGCACTGGGCGCAGCTGTGCTTACCGCAGCAGTCGTTGTAGGAAATGATGTAGTCCTTGTTGTCGGCCGGGTTGCGGCAGGTGCCGATCCAGGTCACCTGGGAGGCCTCGGTGCCGGGCGGGCAGGAGGTCACCGAGCCGCCGCAGCAGCTGCACAGGAAGCCGTCGACGGAGCAGTAGCGCCAGTAGTCGCAGCTGTTGGGATCACCCGGGTCGCCGGCCATCGGCTTGTCGGCGGCCAGGGCCTTGCTGGTGCGGTCGATCGGCAGCAGTACCGGCAGGGCGGCGCCGGCCACCATCAGGGAACCGATGCGGCCGAGGAGTTTGCGCCGGGAGGTGGTGTCGGCGACATGGCGCGTGGAGCGCTCGAAAAGGCGGTCTAGCAGTTTCATGGAGGGCTCCCTTCCTTAGTGGTTGTGCGCGCCGTGGTCGTGCGCGTGGTTGTGCAGGTAATGCTGCAGAGTGGCGCTGCCCAGGTGTTCGGCCTCGAACAGGCTGTCCAGGTGCTCGCGGGAGTTCACCAGGCCTTTGGAGCGCAGCACACCGGCCTTGTCGACCAGGGCGGCGTAGGGGAGCTTGCCGATCTGGTAGGTCATGCCGACTTCCGGGCCAACCACGTAGGTGGCGTCTTCCAGCTTGTGCTCGGCGATCAGTGCTTGCTGGGCGTCCATGTCGCCGTCGCTGACGTAGATCACGTCGAGGCGGTCGGCCTGGTCCTTGGCGATGGACTTGATGGCCGGCAGCAGGGATTTGCAGATCGGGCAGGTGGGCGAGAGGAAGAACAGCAGTTGGGCTTTCTCGCCGGCGTAGCCGAAGTTCACCGGACGGCCGTTACGGTCGGCAGCGGTGACTTTCGGGGCGGGTTCGTTGACGGCCACGCCTTTGTCGACCATCAGCGCGCCGGCCGGGGCCAGGCGGCCGTGGAGTACACCAATTTGACGCACCAGGCCCATGACGGCGAAGGCCAGAGCGATCAAGAGGCACCAGAGCAGGACGTTGGAAACGATAAGGGCTTCCATGATTCACCTTCCAATGAGTTTGAGCAGACGGGGAGCGTTGGCCATCAGGCCATCCGCAGCGGCATACAGGAGCAGGGTCGCTGCGCTGGAGGCGATCACGACGAAGATGTCGAATGCACCCAGCTCGCGGCTGTGGGGGGCGACGCTGGCGACCAGCGCCAGGCCTACCAGTACGGCGTTGCGTGCCAGCAGCACCGGGCGGATCGGCTGGGCCTGTTCAGGGCCTGCGCAACCGCAGTCGATGTCGCGGCGGCCGCGCCACAGGTTGATGGCGATGGCCCCGGCGTAGCCGGCCAGCAGCGCGGCGGCGGCCAGTGCTGCAGCGTGACGGCTGGCGGGCACCAGCAGGGCGAAGGCCACGGCCACTTCGATGAAGGGCACGAGACGCGACACCGGGCGTACCAGACCGCGCGGCAGCAACTGGTAATCCTCCACCTGGTTGGCGAAGCGCGCTGGCGCACGCAGCTTGTGGGTCGCCGCGCTGGCCAGGATCACCGCGACCGCGAGGGCGGCGGCGATGATGAATATGGGATCAAGTTGCATGGCTGCACCTCGTCAGTGGCTGAGGATCTGGGTCGCGGTCTTCTGGATGCGTTCCATGGTGCCGGTGTGCTTGCCGCTCTTCAGGTCGAATACTTCCAGACCGCCGGCGATGTTGGTGCCCAGTAGCAGGGGGTTCTCGTCGCTGGTGGCTTGCAGGCTCCAGATCGGGTTCGGCGCTTCCAGGGTACCGATGCGCTTGTGCGTCTTGAGGTCATAGACCCAGACGATCGGGCTCGGGTCTTCCCACTTCATCGCTTCATGGGCGTCATGCATCAGCACATACAGACGATTCAGCTTCGGCGCGACGGTGATCAGCTGCCAGCCGCCAGGCGCCCAGCCAGCCTTCTTCTCGGCGGCGTCGGTCACCAGCTCCCAGGCTTCCAGGACTTTCGGCTGCTTGCCGGAGAAGTCCACGCCGCGCACGGTGCCGGTGGTGGTGACGAAGTAGTAGATGTCGCCCACGGCGTAGGCGCGCTCAACCAGCTTCTCGGCGTTGGGGTCGAAGAAGGCGGTGTGGGTGCGGGAGACTTCCTTGCCTTCGTCGTTCAGCGTCACCAGTTGCACGCTGCCGTCACCGCACAGGGAGGCGAAGGAACGCTTGCCCACCGGGTAGTTCAGCACGCAACCAGGGATGGCGATTTCGCCGGCCACGGCCTTGGCCTTGACGTCGACCACGGTCACCGAAGTGGACGGGGTGAAGTTGTAGACGTAGACGAAGCGGTCATCGGTGCTGGTGCCCAGGGAGTAGCGCTGGGTCAGGGCCTCGGCGCGCTTGGTGGGGATCAGCACTTCATAGGAGGGGGACAGGGTGCTGGTGTCCCACGCGGTCAGCACGTCGGTGCGGGTGCCACGGGTGCCACGGGAGTAGAACAGGTCGGCAGTGAACAGCGTCTTGCCGTCGCGGCTCAGGGTAGAGGGCGCGGCGAAGCCGGTGGGCACCATGCCGAGCATTTTCTTCTTCTCGGGGTCGACCACAGTCACGCGACCGGCGACGAAGCTCTCGAACTCGACGTCGACGATGTACGCGCGGTGCGGTTCCGGCGGGAAGGGCAAGGTGGTCTGGCCGATGCCTGTATCGGCCGGCAGCTCGGCACTGGCATTGCCGAGGCCGATGAGCGAGACGCCCAGGGCCAGCGTTGATTGGGCGAGGATCCTGGTTATTCGCATTGGGGCGGCTCCCTGAATTATTGGACTTTGTTGCGGGTGCAGGGCAGAAATCTGCAGTCCTAGTCTGCCCCTGGCCGTCGGCGGGGAGCTTGTTGTCCGTGCCAACCCCTTGTGTGCCTGTGCCACTTCTTTTGGCAGGCTGCCAACGCTTTGGAGAACGCGCCAGAAAGCATAGACCGGGTGCGGGAGGAGGTGGGGGAGGGTGCTGATCGGGTGCGGGGCGCTGGATCGCAGCGATGGGGCAGCTGCGCTGCCCTTGGCGAATGAATTCGCCCCTACAGGGCTCGGTGCTGCGGGGGAAACCTTGTGGGGGCGACTTCAGTCGCTGAGCAGGCAGAAGGCCTGCCGTTGGGAATCATAGGGGGGCAGCTGCGCTGCCCTTGGCGATTGAAATCGCCCCCACAGGTTTTTCGACCGTCAGGTCCCCGACTTCAGCTTCGTCCAGGCACGGGTGCGGGCGCGTTCGGCATTGCGCTCCAGTGGCAGCAGGGTGAAGAGGGTCGCCTGGGCCTCGGCGGTGGGATAGAGGTTGGGGTTGTTGCGGATTTCCGGGTTGACCAGGGCGGTGGCGTCCTTGTTCGGGTTCGGATAACCGACGAAGTCACTGACCGGCGCGATCACCTGGGGCTGCAGCAGGTAGTTGATGAAGGCATGGGCGTCCTCGGGGTTCTTCGCGCCTTTGGGGATGGCGAGCATGTCGAACCACACCGGTGCACCTTCCTTGGGCAGGCGCATGTCCACCACCACGCCGTTGCCCGCTTCCTTGGCACGGTTGGCCGCCTGGGAGAAGCTGCCCGAGTAACCCACGGCTACGCAGATGTCGCCGTTGGCGATGTCGGCCATGTACTTGGAGGAGTGGAAGTAGGCGACGTTGGGACGGATTTTTTGCAGCAGCTCGCCGGCCTTGTCGTAGTCCTTCGGCTGGTTGCTGTTGGGCGGCAGGCCCAGGTAATGCAGGGCGATGGGCAGGATTTCCGACGGCGAATCCAGCAGGGCCACACCGCATTGCTTGAGCTTGGCGATGTTCTCTTCCTTGAAGATCAGGTCCCAGCTGTCCACGGGGGCATTTTCGCCCAGGGCTGCCTTTACCTTGGCCGGGTTGAAGCCGATCAGCACCGTTCCGTACATGTAGGGCACGGCGAAGCGGTTGCCCGGATCGTTGGCCTCGATCAGCTTCATCAGCTGCGGATCGAGGTGATTCCAGTTGGGCAGCTTGCTGCGGTCCAGCGGCTGGAACACGTCGGCCTGGATCTGCTTGGCGAGGAAGACGTTGGACGGCACCACCACGTCATAGCCGGAGTTGCCGGTGAGCAGCTTGGCTTCCAGCGCTTCGTTGGTGTCGAAGATGTCGTAGATCAGCTTGGCGCCGTTTTCCTTCTTGAAGTTGTCCAGCGTCTGCGGGGTGATGTAGTCGAACCAGTTGTAGACGCGCAGGGTGCGTTCTTCGGCCAGGGCCTGGGTGGCGAGCAGGCCGCACAAGGCGGCGCCCAGGAGGCGGGGGAGTCTGTGCTTGATCAATTGCGGCAACCTTTGGGTGGGCTTGAGTTGGGCCTAAATCGATATCTATCTGTTTAGGTCGCAAATATGAAAGCAAATGCCGCGCCATATAAATGGAAAGGCCGATATAGATCGGTTAATTGGCCGAAAGACCGAGGATTGGGGAGCGTGGGGATTACCGGGCGTAACGACCAGTGGCACCGGGCTACCCAGCTGAGTTGCTGTAGGAGCGAGCTTGCTCGCGAAAGATTGCGCTCGGACTATTCGCGAGCAAGCTCGCTCCTACAAGTTAAGTGATGAGTCAGGCACCAGATTCAACCGGCAGCCACTCGGGCCAGCTGCCAGGCGGCGAAGCCCAGCAAGAAGACGCCGGCAGTACGGTCGATCCATTGCATGGCGCCTACACCCAGACGGTGGCGAACGGTGGATACGCCCAAGCTCAGTGCCAGCCACCAGAGCGCCGAGCCGCAGAACACGCCCAGCACCATCACCAGCCCGCCCGCACCGGACAGGGCCTCTCCGCCGGACAGGGTGGCGAAGATGGCGACGAAGGACAGGATGGTCAGCGGGTTGCTCAGGGTCAGCAGGAACACCGAGACGAACGCCGGCATCGCCCGGACCGGGTCACTGGCACTGGCCGCGCGTTCCGGCGGCTTTGCACGCAACATCTTCAGGCCCATCCAGGCCAGGAACAGGGCGCCGACTATGGCCAGCGGGGTGGCCAGCGCCACGAAGGCGCGGGTGATGGCGCCGATGCCGAAAGCTCCCAGTGCCCCGTAGCAGGCATCCGCCGCCGCGGCGCCCAGGCCGCTGATGAAACCGATGCGTGCGCCATGGCCCAGGGTGCGCTGGATGCACAGCAGGCCGATGGGGCCGACAGGCGCGGCGATGGACAGGCCGATCAGGACGGATTTGAGAAACAGCAGGGCCGCCATGATCAGGCTCCGGAGGCAGTGGACGTGGGCAATATTTTGCGTTGCACTGCATTGAGGCTGAATGCAGGGATTACGGAAGTTTTGGGTGATCGCCTGAATAATTTACGAAGTTGGCCCGGGAGGCCTGAGAAAAATGGAGCTCGATGCCAAGTCCTGGAAAATCCTGCAAGTGGTGCAGCGGGAAGGGCGCATTTCCCTGACGGACCTCGCCTCGCGAGTGGCGCTGTCCTTGCCGGCCACCTCCGAGCGGCTCAAGCGCCTGGAGGAGGCCGGGGTGATCGAGGCCTATTGCGCCACGGTCTCGCCGGAGAAGGCCGGTTACGGGGTGATGGCGCTGATCGGCATGACCACCCCGCAGCCGGACAAGGCGCGACTGATCGCCCAGTTGCAACAGATGCCGGAGGTGCTGGAGTGCCTGCATGTCACCGGGCAGGACTCCTTCATCCTGCGCGTGGTGACCCGCGATATCCGCCACCTGGAACGCTTTGTCGGCAGCATCAACCACTTTGGCGAGACGCGGACGTCCATCGTCATGTCGGCACCCATCCCCTTGCGTGGCGTGGAGCCGCCGCGTGACTGACCGCTCGATGTGGGGCAGCTGCGCTGCCCTTGGCGATTGAAATCGCCCCCACAGGTCACGGTATTGCCGGTGGATACTTGTGGGGGCGAATTCATTCGCTGACCGGACCGCAGGTTCGGCCTTCGGATCTGCATTGAAATCGCCCCTACAGGTAAAGGGGGCACAGCGGTGCTTGTCCTGTCATATACCGGCAATCTGCCATACGGTGCCGCCGCCCTTCGCTGAGTTTGTTTAGAATGCGTCCCGTTTTGCCGCCCGTCTGGGGCGGCTTTCCGCTTGATAGGTTTTCCATGCTCACGGGCAGCTACGACTACTCCCTCGTTCTCATTTCCCTCCTGGTGGCCATCCTCGCGTCCTACACGGCGCTGGACCTGGCCGGACGGGTATCCAGTAGCCAGGGACGTGGCGCGATGCTTTGGATTGGCGGCGGTTCCATCGCCATGGGCATCGGTATCTGGTCCATGCATTTCATTGGCATGCTCGCGTTCAGCCTTCCGATTGCGCTGGGCTACGACTTGCCGCTCACCTTGCTTTCGCTGCTGATAGCGGTGCTTGTATCCGGCTTCGCCCTTTGGCTGGTGAGCCAGCCCGAGCAGCCACTCTGGCAGCTGATCTGCGGCGCAGTGACCATGGGCGCCGGTATCAGCTGCATGCATTACCTGGGCATGCACGCCATGCGCATGCTGCCGGGCATCGATTACGACCCCGGCCTGTTTTATCTCTCCCTGGCCATAGCGGTGGCCGCGTCGGGTGCGGCGCTGTGGATCGCCTTCCGCCTGCGCCACGACACGCCCTACGTGCGCCTCGCGCGGGGCGGGGCGTCGCTGGTGATGGGGGTGGCCATCGTCGGCATGCACTACACCGGCATGGCGGCGGCCAACTTCCCCCTGGGCAGCATCTGTGGTGCTGCAATCACCGGCCTCGACAGCCGCTGGCTGGCCAGTCTGGTGATCGTGGTGACACTGGCGATCCTCGCCATCGCCCTGCTGACGTCGGTGCTGGACGCCCGTCTGGCGGCACGTACCGCACAGCTCACCGATTCGCTGGAGCAGGCCAATCAAGAACTGACTCACCTGGCCCTGCACGACAACCTCACCAAGCTACCCAACCGCACCCTGCTCGAAGACCGCATCGACCAGGCGATTCACAAGGTCAATCGCAACGGCGGCTATTTTGCTGTGCTGTTCATGGACCTGGACGGCTTCAAGCCGGTCAATGACGCCTTCGGCCACCACGTCGGCGATCTGCTGCTACGTGAGGTGGCGCAGCGCCTGCGCGAGCACTTGCGCGCCGAAGACACGCTGGCGCGTATTGGTGGCGATGAGTTCGTGCTGCTGGGCAGCCTGGGCGAGCCGAACGATGCGGTGACCCTCGCCAGCCAGCTCGTCGCGCTCGTGGGCAATGCCTTCAACGTGGCCGGCCAGGAGCTGCGGGTGTCGACCAGCGTCGGCATCGCCCTTTATCCCGGCGATGGCGTGACCCGCGAAGAGCTGCTGATGAATGCCGACGCCGCGATGTACCACGCCAAGGGCGCGGGCAAGAACGGCTACAGCTTCTTCGAGCAGTCGATGAACACTGATGCCCGCGACCATCTGCAGCTGCTCCATGACCTGCGCCAGGCGCTGGATGCCGGGGAGTTGTTGCTGCATTACCAGCCCAAGTTCGCCGCTGGCGGCACGCAACGGGTGATCGGCGCCGAGGCGCTGCTGCGCTGGCAGCACCCGCGCCGCGGCTTGCTGATGCCGGACCAGTTCATCAGCCTGGCGGAAAAGACCGGCTTGATCATTCCCATCGGCAACTGGGTGCTGAACGAGGCCTGCCGGCAGATGAGCCGGTGGCTTGCCGAGGGCCGGCGTGACTGGCGGGTGGCGGTGAACCTGTCGGCCCTGCAGTTCTGCCACGCCGGGTTGATCGGCAGTGTGCAGTCGGCCCTGCAACGCTATGCATTGCCGGCGAATTGCCTGACCCTGGAAATCACCGAAACCACCGCCATGCAGGACGCCGACACCAGCCTGGGTATCCTTCGCCAACTGGCTGACATGGGCGTGGACCTGTCCATCGACGACTTCGGCACCGGTTACTCCAGCCTGCTGTACCTCAAGCGCCTGCCGGCCAACGAGCTGAAGATCGACCGCGGTTTCGTCCGCGACCTGGAACGCGACAGCGACGACGCGGCGATCATCTCCGCCATTGTCGCCCTGGGCCAGGCACTGGACCTGCGCATCGTCGCCGAAGGGGTGGAGACCGAATCCCAGCAGGCCTTCCTGACCGGGCTCGGTTGCGATTCCCTGCAGGGCTTCCTGTTCGGCAAACCAGTGCCGGCGGAGCAGTTCATGCACGGCGTGGAGGCGATGGCCTGACGGGGTGCGATCTCCAATGGCAGGCCTTCGGCCTACTTAGCGAATGAATTCGCCCCCACAAAAGAAGCGGCCTTCAGGAAACACTCCGTTGTAGGGGCGATTTCAATCGCCAAGGGCAGCGCAGCTGCCCCCATAGGGTTCAACGCAGGACCCACGGCCCGGTTGGCGAATGAATTCGCCCCTACAGAAAAGCGGTGGCTTCAATCGCTATGGGCCGCGCAGCTGCCCTCAGGGTGAGGGTCCATACTTCAGGGCGAACCCAGTCGCAGGAGAGCGACCTCCATGAGTCCCCAGGTACAGGCCTTCTTCGACGAGGCCACCTGTTCCTACAGTTACGTCGTCAGTGATCCGGCCAGCCGCCATGGCGCCGTCATCGACCCGGTGCTGGATTATTGCGCCGCCAGCGGACGGACCTCCCACGCCGGCGCCGAGCGCATTGCCGAGCATGTGCGGGCGCAGGGGCTGACGATCGATTGGCTGCTGGAAACCCATGTCCACGCCGATCATCTGTCCGCCGCCCCCTGGTTGAAGCACGAACTGGGAGGTCAACTGGCTATTGGCGGGCTGATCACCCAGGTGCAGCAGCGCTTTGGCGCGTTGTTCAATGTCGGGCCGGACTTCGCCACCGACGGCCGCCAGTTCGACCGCCTGCTGCAGGACGGCGACCGTCTGGCCATCGGTAATCTGGAGCTCCTGGCCATCCATACGCCGGGTCATACCCCGGCCTGCATGACCTACCTGATCGGCGATGCTGCGTTCATCGGTGACACGCTGTTCATGCCCGACTACGGCACCGCCCGCTGTGATTTCCCCGGTGGGGATGCCCGCGCCCTGTATCGCTCCATCCGCCGACTGTTCGAGCTGCCGGAAGCGACGCGGCTGTTCCTCTGCCATGACTACAAGGCGCCGGGGCGGGACGAGTACCGCTACGAAACCACGGTGGCGGAACAACGCGTGCAGAACGTGCATGTCCACGTAGGCATCGACGAAGACGCCTTCGTCGCGATGCGCATCGCGCGGGACGCCACCCTTTCGATGCCGGCGCTGATCCTGCCGGCGGTGCAGGTGAACATGCGCGCCGGGCAATTGCCGCCTGCCGAAGGCAATGGCATCCGCTACCTGAAAATCCCGCTGGACGTGCTCTGAGAACCAATCGGTGAAGCTAGCGGGGCAGGGTGCCTCAGTTGGCCAGGCCCAGCTCCTTAGCCCGGGCGATGGCCTGGGTGCGGCGTTCCACGCCCAGCTTGAAGTTGATCCGCTGGGCGTGGGTTTTCACCGTGTGCAGGGAGATGAACAGGCTTTCGGCGATCTGCTGATTGGAGTGGCCGCGCACGATCAGCCGCAGCACTTCCAACTCGCGCCGGCTTAGCAGGGACGCGGGTGCGCTGTTGTCGCCTCCGGCGCTTTCGCCAGCCCAGCGCATCATCGCCGGGTTGCGCAAGGCGAAGGCCCGTTCGACGCTGGCCAGCCCCATTTGCCGTGCGAGCGCCAGGGCGTCGAGCAGGGCCTGGCGGGCCCGCGCCTGGCGGTTGTCTGCGTATAGCCCTTCGGCCAGGCTGAAACCGATTTCGCAGGCCAGCGGGCGGCGTCCTTGTGCCGTAGCCTGTTCGAGCATGGCCTCCAGTTCGACCAACGACTCGCCCACCGCGCCATTGGCCAGGCGCGCCTGCACCAGCAGCAGGCGCAGGCGAAGATGCAGGTCTGGTGCACCATAAGGCGCTATCTCGAAGGCCTCGGCAGGCAGGGCCAGCAGCGCTTTTTCGGCATGGCTGGAACGTCCCTGGCGCAACCAGAGCCGCGCCTTGGCGCGTGCCAGCAGGGGCTGGTAGAGCGTCGGGCTGATGCGTCCGTACTGCATCACCCGCTCGGCGTCTGCCACACGGGCGAAGGCACTGGCCAGGTCGTCCTGCAGGGCATCCAGCTCGGCCAGGCCGAGGAAGCCCCAGAAGGCCGCTGGGTCCGCGCAGTTCTGGCACTCCTGCAAGCCGGCGCGATAGGACGCTTCCGATTCATCGAAGCGCCCCTGCTGCATCAGGATGGCGGCCCAGCGCAGCTGGACGCGGCCACGCATTGGGCTGGCCTCTTCGCCCCAGGCGGCGGTCAGTTCGCTGAACAGGCGCTTGAGCAGGGTTTCCGCGCGCAACAGCTCGCCGCGCAGCTCCAGCAGTTTCACGTGGCCCAGGGCGAAGACGCTTTCCATGGCCAGGCTGGCGTGTTCACGGGCCTCCCTGATGGCATCGCGGTTGAGGTCCTGTGCCTCGTCCAGCCGACCATCGATCAGCGCCAGCTCGATCTGCAGGGTGCTGCAGAACAGGCGTTGGGCCCAGGCGCCTTTCGGTAGTTCAGCGATCGCTTCCTGCAGCAGCACGGCAGCGGCTGTGAGTTGGCCGCGATGGAAGGCCAGGTTGCCGGCCAGGGCTTTCCATTGGGCCAGCAGACCCTGCTGGCGGCGTCGGTCGGGCTGGGGCAGGAAGCGTGCGAGGTTGTCGGTCAGTTGCTGCGACTCTTCCAGGCGGCCGCAGAGCAGGAGTGCCCAGGCGTTGAGCAGCACCAGGCGTGGCGTGCTCTCCAGCAGGCTGTCGGGAAGTTCGGCGCGCCACTGCATGAGCAGGGCGAGGCTGCGACCCTGCAGCAGGCGGTCGCGGGTGTAGTGCTGCATCAGGCTCGCCGCCACTTCCGGTTGGTCCGCCTTGAGGGCGTACTCCAGCGCCGGCCGAATCTGGTCCTGGCTCATGTACCACTGGCAGGCACGGCGATAGAGGGTTCGCGTCATGTTCGTGGGCAGCTGAGCGGCGAGGCCGGGAGCGACGGCGGGCAGGATGCACAGGGTGCGTTCGTCGTTGCCGGGCGCCTCGATGAACAGTCCGCACTCGCGCAATTGGGCCAGCAAACGACCGCCTTCGCCGGTGCCGAAGAGCTGCTCGCAGAGCGGCAGGTCGAAGTGTGGGAAGTGCGCCAGGGTGAACAGCGCCTGCTGCCAGTCGCTCGGCAGCGCGTCGAGCAGCTCGTGGCGCAGGTAGTCCTGCAGCAGCGAGCGGTACAGCTCCGCCGCCTGCTGAGGGCCAGCCTTGAGGCCCAGCATCCGCAGCAGGGTGCCGGCACACCAGCCGCGCATTTCCTGGTGCAGCGCCTGGGCGGCCGACCAGGAGGCGCCCTGGCCGGCGCGCTGGAGCAGTTCAGCGGTTTCTGTGGTGCTGAATGCCAGTTCGCTGTTGCCCAGTTCGAACAGGTCGCCATCGAGCAGCATGCGCGCCAGCTGGAGTTGCGGCCTGCGGCGGCTGGCGATCCACCACTGAACTTGGCGCGAGCCGGCCTGGACCAATTCGTTGAGCAGGCGGTCCAGTTCCACCGCGGGGAAGCGCGAATAGTCATCCAGCACCAGCCACAAGGGCTGGCGCTCCTGGGCCAGCAATTGGCGCAGGGGGGCGAGTTCGGACGTGTCGCTGCCCAGGGCAGCGGCCAGGCGTCGGGTGAAGTCGCTGGGCGAGAGTGTTTCGCCGCGCAGGTCGAGGTAGGCCAGGCGCGTGCCTTCCGGGAGGTGCTGGAGACATTCGGCCAGCAGCACGCTCTTGCCGTAACCGGCGGGGGAGCAGAGCAGGCGCAGGCGGCAGTCGCCCTGAAGCAGCGCTTCATGCAGGCGCGGGCGGGGCAGGTGGCCGGGAGGCAATCGCAGGGGGTGTCTGGACGGCATGAAGGCGCTCGAAGACGTCACGCAGGGTGAACTCATCCTTGCAGAGGAAAACGCAGTACGCAAAAAAAGGCGGCCCTGGGGGCCGCCGAGTTCAGGAGTACATCGATGACACAACGGTGCGTTCGCTGATTGCTCAGCGCACACCCGTCTGGCGCAGGGCTGCCGGGGTGTAGTCGGCGGCCGAGGCCGTAGCGCCGAAGACGAAGCTCTGCTTCTCCTCGTTCTTCAGGCCCAGGACCGAGTAGCGACCGGAGATCAGGTCGTACAGGGATTCGGCGGTGTAGCCCGGCACCTTGTGGTTGTAGTACTGCTGGGCGTGGCCTTCACCGACGCGCCACAGCTGGCCACGGCCGTCGTAGTGGTCGACTTCGGCGAGCTGCCAGGTGTCTTCGTCGAAGTACATGTCGCGCTTGGCGTAGATGTGCCGTTCGCCCGGCTTCAGCGTGGCCACCACGTGCCACACACGATGGAGCTCGTAGCGGGTCAGGTCCTGGTTGATGTGGCCGGCCTTGATGATGTCGTCGTACTTGAGCTTCGGATCATCCAGCTTGTAGCTGTTGTAGGGGATGTACAGCTCCTGCTTGCCCACCAGCTTCCAGTCGTAGCGGTCCGGCGAGCCGTTGAACATGTCGTAGTTGTCGGAGGTGGCCAGGCCGTCGGCGGCGGTGGCGGGGCCATCGTAGGCCACCTGCGGGGCGCGACGGACGCGGCGCTGGCCGGCGTTGTAGAGCCAGGCCATGCGCGGCTCTTTTACCTGGTCGATGGTCTCGTGGACCAGCAGCACGTTGCCCGCCAGGCGCGCCGGGCCGGTTACGCGCTGGATGAAGTAAAACAGCACGTTCTCTGCCTTGGCCTTGTCGAGGTCCGGCAGGTCGGACGGGTAGGACACTTCGTCTTCGAAGTGAACCATGTTGAACGCGCCGTTGGCCTGAGGCTGCACGCGGGTCATGTAGCGGTGGATATTGCCACCGCGGTAGCGGGTGGTGTGGTTCCAGACCACTTCGACGCCTGATTGCGGGATGGGGAAGGCGTAGTAGCGGCCGTCGAAGTTCTTCAGGCCATTGCCACCGCCCAGGGTCTCGGTCTTTTCCGCGCTGGTGCGGATGGCTGCATAGAGATCGTCGGGCAGGGCTGCGGTGCGATGGGTCTTGTATACCGGGATCTTGTAGGTGTCCGGGTAGCGCTTGAACATCGCCAGCTGGCCGGGAGTCAGCTTGTCCTTGTACTGGTCGACGTTCTGCGCGGTGATGGTGAACAGCGGTTGCTCGCCGGCGAAGGGGTCGGCAAGGAAGCCCTTGGCATCGGCATTACCGGCGCTGGTGGGCAGGCCGCCGGTCCATTCGGGGATGCTGCCGTCGGCGTTGCCGGCCTTCTCGGCGCCCATCGGAGTCAGGCTGGTGCCGAGTCTGGCCACCTGGTCGGCAGGAACTGCCGCCATGACGCTTGCGGCCAGCAGGGACAATGCCAGTACGCCCGATTGCAGGATGCGCTTGTTGTTTTTCATGGGGTTCGCCTCCGGGGCTGTCAGAAGTTCACGCCGACGCTGAATGCGAGGAAGTCGCGGTCGATCGAGGTGTTGAAATCGCCACCGAAGAAGTCGGTGTACGACAGGCTGGCGGTGTAGGTGTTCTGGTAGTCGGCATCCAGGCCAAGGCTGACGGCCTTGCGGCCTTCCTCGAAGTTGCCGCCGGGGCCGGGGGAGTAACCGTCGACGTCATGGGACCAGGCGATGCTGGGCTTGAGGTTCACCCCGGCGAACACGTCGTTGTAGTCCCACACGGCGCGGGCGCGGTAACCCCAGGAGGTGCTGGTGGTGAAGCCGTCGTCGGTGCAGTACTTGCTGACGTTCTCGCCGTTGGCGCCCACGGCACCGGCATTGATGGTGCGGCAGGTGTTGTTCGGCAGTTCGCCCGGGCCAAAGATCGGATCGCGGCCGTAACGCGCCTGGTTGGTGCTTTCCAGGCCGCCGACATGGGTCACGCCCACTTCGCCCACGACCGTCAGGCGCTCGGCGCCCATCACCTGGTCGAAGAAGTGCACGAAGGTGGTCTGCAGCTGGGTGATTTCCTTGCGGTCATAACCGTTGAGCGTGCTGCCGGGAATGGACGCCGGGGCGCCGCCGAGGATCGAGAAGTTGGAGAACGCCGCGAACGGACCGCCGAACTGCGCCAGGCCGCGCACGCCGCCGTAGAGCAGGTCGGTGGTGTTCAGTTGCACCGGAGCGTTGGGCCGGTAGCTGACCTCGCCGCTCCAGGCCGTGCCGGTGGGCAGGGTGGTGGAGAAGCTCAGGCCATAGAGGCGGATGTCTTCCGGGTATTCGATGAAGTAGTTGCTGCCCGCCGCCACGTTGGCGATGGCCACGCCTTGGCGGGCCTGGGCTGGTACTGCCGGGGTCGAGGCGCCGGCAAGGATGCCGAGGGATTCGCGGTAGGTGGCCTGGTTCGCGGCCTGGACGCTGAAGATCGGCGCGCGGGAGTGGTAGTTCATGAAGTAGGCGCCGAACTCGGTGTCCAGCGGCTCGAACATGTAGCGCAGGGCCACGCCGAACTGGCCATCGTCGCGGGCATCGCGGTCCGCGCCACGGGGCACGATCACCCCTTCGCCGGTGGTCTGGTAGCCGAAGGCGCGACCGAAGGGCGCCAGGGCTGGGGTCAACACGGCCAGGTTGCCGTCGCAGCCGTCGGCCACCACGTCCGGTTGGGAGAAGAAGGTGCCGCAGTTGTCGACCACCGTCTGGTCCCATTCCAGCTGGTAGAAGGCTTCGGCCGACAGGTTATCGGTCAGGCTCTGGGACACGTAGAACATGTTCACCGGGATCAGGCCTTCCTTGATCTCGGCACCGGGACGGCGGAACGCGGACACGTCGATGGGGTTCACCGCGTTGATGCCGTTCTGGATGAAGGTGCTTTCACCCCAGCTCACTACCTGCTTGCCCAGGCGCACGCTGCCCGGCAGTTCGGCGAAGTCGTAGTTGTGGTAGACGAAGGCGTCCAGCAGTTGGGCGCCTGCGGACTTGGCGCCTTCCTTGCGGTTGTGGTCGTCGATGTCCTTGAACAGACGGCTCTCGTCTTTCAGCTCGAAGTCGTACCAGTACTTGCCACGAACGAAGACGCCGGTGTCGCCGTACTTCAGCTCCAGATCATGGATGCCCTTGAATATCTTCGAGAAGGTCTCGCCCTTCTTGAAGTTCAGGTGGGCGTCGTCGGAAGTCTGGGCCAGGCCGTCGCCGCCGTTGTTGGCACCGATCAGGTCCGGGTCGGCGCTGCGCATGGACCAGCTGGCACCTACCGAGAGGGATGAGTCGAACTGCCCTTCGATCTCCCCGATATTGAAGGTCACCGCCTGGGCTGTGGCGGAAAGACCCAGTGCGATGGCGGCTGCCAGCGCGTGGGGTCTGAAGTCTGCGTGCCTTGTTCTTGTAGTCATGGGGCCACCCTTATTGTTCTGTTGGCGGCCGAACGTTAATGAATCCTCCCAAGGCGGGTAACGGACGAAGTAGTGATATTCAAAGTCATACTTTGTAGTGAGAAGGCGCGTTGGCCGCTCTGCAACGGTGGTTCTGGCCGGCGGCTTGGGGCCGGGCAGGGGGAACCCGGACCGGCGGCCCACTTCGCGGATGTTTCGGCCAATGGCGTCTGGCGTGCGGCAATGCACCACACGGCATTGACGCTTCCTGATCTGGAACGCCGGTGCTAGAGTCCCCGCCCATGAAACTCGTCCGCCAAGACCGCTCACTGATTGCCTGGATGCTGTACGCCTGCGTCCTGTTCAATCTGTTCGCCTGCGGCCTGCACCACGGCCAGGCGATGGGATTGGAGCTGAGCGGCATCGGTGGGCAGTTCTGCTCCGGCGATTCCGCCAGCGGCACGGCCCTGGTCGGCGACCTCGGCGGCAGCGCTTCTGGCGATTGGTCCGGCATCTTCAAGTGCCCGCTCTGCTCCGGCGTCATCCTCGGTGCCGTCGCCGTGGTGCTGCTGTCCTGGCTGCTCGGTGTGGGCAGGGCGCCTTTCCTTCCTCGCGCCGGCGGTGACCAACACCCGCCGCGCCATGCCTGGCCTTCGGCCAATCCTCGGGCATCCCCGCCCGCCTGACATCGTTCCAGACCCGGACTCTTCCGTCTGAACCCTGCTGCTGGCATCCCTTTCTCGGGGTGCTGCTGTGGCCCGATCGTCCATGCAACCGGATTCACCGATGCCCATGGCTGCTCCACGCATCCGCCATCGTCACGCCCATTCCACGACCTTGCCCGTGCGGATGCGGCTGGGCCTGTGGCTGGGGCTGTTCGCGATGCTGGCGATCTATTTCGGTGCTTTGGCGTCCCAGGTTCGCGTGGCGCAAGCGGAGTTGCCCGGCTGGATCACGGAACTGGCCTGCGACCACGGTGAACAGTCGTCTCCGATACCCAGCCACCATGGGCCGGCATCGCCCCTGGATGCCTGCGGCTATTGCAACTTGCTGGCGGCAAGCCCGGCCCTGGGCAACACGCTGCCGGCTGCCGCCCTGGCGGTGCCCGTCGAAGATACTCCGGGGCGGCCCCGGTTCATCGGCCTGCCGGCGCAGGCGCCGCTGTTCCCCAGCGCCCGGCCGCGCGCGCCACCCCGTACTTCCTGATTCGCCCACGCACTGCCCCGGAGGGGCAGCCTGACCATCGATTCTGGAAGACTCATGAAACAGCCCAACCAACCAGGCCGCGCTGCTGCGCGCCACTGCACCCGTCCTTTCACCCCGACCACTGCCCGCCTGCGCTGGCAGCAGGGTTTCGCCCTGTTCCTCGGCCTCTCCCTGTGCGGAGTCGGCGTGGCTGAGGAACGACTGCCGGAGGAGATCGAGCCCACGGTCGTCACCGCCGTGCAACAGAGTTCGCCCCTGACTGTGGTGACGGACCCGAGAGACCCCCGTCAGCCCGTTCCTGCCAGCGACGCGGCCGACTACCTGAAGACCATTCCCGGCTTTTCCGTCATCCGCAACGGCGGCACCAATGGCGACCCGGTGCTGCGCGGCATGTTCGGCTCGCGACTCAACCTGCTCACCAACGGCGGCCTAATGATCGGCGCCTGCCCGGGTCGCATGGACGCGCCGAGCTCCTACATCTCCCCGGAAACCTTCGACCGTCTCACCGTGATCAAGGGGCCGCAGACCGTGCTCTGGGGGCCCGGCGCCTCTGCCGGCACCGTGCGCTTCGACCGTGAGCCGGAGCGCTTCGGTGAACTCGGCAGCCGCCTGCGCGGCAGCGTGCTGGCCGGCTCCAACGGCCGCTTCGACAAGGTGCTGGACGGCGCCCTGGGCAGCGAACTCGGCTACCTGCGCGTGGTGGGCAACCAGGCCCAGGCGGACGACTACGAAGATGGCAACGGCGATACCGTGCCGTCGCGCTGGAGCAAGTGGAACGGTGACGTGGCCCTGGGCTGGACGCCGGATGCGGACACCCTGGTGGAGCTCACCGCTGGCAAGGGTGACGGCGAGGCACGCTACGCCGGTCGCGGCATGGACGGCAGCCAGTTCCTGCGGGAAAGCCTCGGCCTGCGTTTCGAACGCAGCAATCTGGGCGGCGTGCTCGACAAGCTGGAGGCGCAGCTTTACTACAACTACGCCGACCACGTGATGGACAACTTCCGCCTGCGTAGCCCCGATCCCACCAGCTCGATGCCCATGCCGATGGCTTCGAACGTCGACCGCCGCACGGTGGGCGGGCGTTTCGCCGCCACCTTCAGCTGGACCGAGGTGGAATGGGTGGCGGGCCTGGACCTGATGCGCAGCGAACACCGCAAGCGCAGCTCGCGTTTCGACATGATGAGTGGCCAGTACACCGACGCCGACCAGTTCCCCTGGAGCAAGGACGCGCTGTTCCACAACTACGGTCTGTTCTCCGAGGCCACCTGGAACTTCGCGCCGCGCAATCGCCTGGTGGCCGGCGGCCGCCTGGACCGCGCCTCTGCCGAGGACTTTCGCGCCACCAGCGGCATGATGGGCCGAGCCAACCCTACATTCGGCGAAACCCGCGCCGACACTTTGCCCAGCGGTTTCGCGCGCTTCGAACACGATCTGGCCGATTCGCCCACCACCCTCTACGCCGGGCTGGGCCACGTGCAGCGCTTCCCCGACTACTGGGAGCTGTTCTCGCCGGGACGCAGCCCGGTCGGCTCAGTCAATGCCTTCGACGGGGTGAAGCCGGAGAAGACCACCCAGCTCGATTTCGGCGTTCAGTACCAGAGTGGCGACCTGGAGGCCTGGGCGTCCGGCTACGTCGGCCAGGTGCGCGACTACATCCTGTTCATCTATACGCCGGGGATGATGGGCCCCACTTCCCGCGCCGAGAACATCGACGCCCGCATCATGGGCGGTGAGCTGGGTGCGGCCTGGCGCCTGGATCGCCACTGGAAGACCGATGCCACCCTGGCCTACGCCTGGGGCAAGAACAGCTCGGGCGACGAGGCGCTGCCGCAGATGCCACCGCTGGAAGCGCGCCTCGGCCTTACCTACGAGCAGGACAACTGGAGCACCGGCGGCCTGTGGCGCGTGGTGACAGCGCAGAACCGCGTGGCCGAGGGCAAGGGCAACGTGGTGGGGCAGGACTTCGGCAAGAGCGCCGGTTTTGGCGTGTTCTCCCTCAACACCGCTTTCCGCCTGAGCCCGGAGCTCAAGGTCAGCGCGGGCGTCGACAACCTCTTCGACAAGGCCTACGCGGAACACCTGAACCGAGCGGGGGACGCCGGGTTCGGCTTCCCGGCCGATCCGGTGGCCATCAACGAGCCGGGGCGCACGCTCTGGACCAAGGTGGATTTCAGCTTCTGAACCCGGACGCCATGCCCTTGGGCGGGGCATGGCCACAGGACGCTGGCGCAGAGACCTGTTTGCTGTTGGTTGCGCATCCGGGGGGCCGAAGGGCGCTGATCGTCCGATGGAAGGCCTGGGCTTCTGCGGGGTGGGACATAACCTTGCTGTAAGACCTACGTCGGCACCAACGGGTGACCGACGATCCCCGGGGCCGTTGGCCGGGAGCAGTGCCTATGAGGAGTCGTGCGTCTGTCCCGCATGGCCGGCGGCTTCGCCGGAGTAACCGATGGCCATTGGCCGGCGCCTGCCTCTGGCTGTTCCTGATGACGCTGCTGGGGGCCGAGGTGGCCGGGGGCGAAGCGCAGGGCATCCCCGACGAGGGGTACCAGCAGGAGGAGGGTAAGGGACGGACGGACGGGGGGCACAACGGCAGGGGCTTATAATCGCCAGTGCAGTACTAGCAGAGTTCAGCACCCCCGCCTTCCTTTCGCGCTCGTGCCAGCTCTGACGGACGGTTGAGGCCTGCGGGCCCACACACCACCGGAGGAGAAAGGCGGTTCGCCCGGCCACCACGGCCAGCGCCAGTCCAGCGACCCATCCATTTCGCGGCTTCTCACCTGCCGCCCGGTCACCGCCCTCGCGACAGGGTTGCGACCGCCTCCTTTCTCCGCTCAGTGGCTACCTGCCTCCTCCCGGGGCAGGTGCCTGACAGGAGTTACGGATATGAAAAGAACAATCGCGCTTACCATTCCCATGTTGTTGCTTGCCGGCGCATTGGCTTCCATGGCCCTCGCTGAAGACAACCTGCTGCGCTTCAGGGGCGGCATTGGCGTACTGCCGGTTTCCAGCGGCCAGGGCACCGAAGACATCGCCACGGTCGTCAATCGCAACCTGGTGCGTGGCGTACAGCCGGCCGGGCAGATCTGGGTAATCCGCGCCTTCGAGGCCAGAGTCAGCGTCGCGGGTGCTTTCCGGGCCGAAGGGCGGGGATTGATCCTGGGCGGTGGCAACAACATCGGCAGGGCTACCGGGCAGTCGGTATTCGCCACCCTGTTCTGCGGCAGCGTCGCGCCCTTCACTGAAAGCAGCACCGACCTGGTGGGCGTGCCGCTGACCGAAGAGGGTGATTTTTCGATCAACGATGTCTTCGATCCCGTGCCGCCCAATCCCTGCGTCAGCCCGGTGCTGCTGATCCGCAATGCTGCCAATTCCAGTTGGTTCGCGGCAGGCATTCCGCGCGTCCTGAACAATCAGCCGGATGATCGCGGCGTCGATACGCTCATGCCGTAAATGCCCTGAGGCCCTGCGCGCCTGACCCCTCTCCCGGCCGGGAGAGGGGCGACCTTCGGCCATCGCTGCCGGGTCGGCGCACGGATATACTCGCCGGCATCTTCCCCGACCTAAACGACAGGAGGGTGCCGTGGACTACCTCGGCGCGTTGCTGGCCATCTCCGGCGTCCTGGTGCTGAGCGTCATCAGCCCCGGTCCCAACTTCGCCATCGTCACGTCCACCGCGACTCTCAGCTCGCGCCGTGCCGGCGTGGCCACCGGGCTTGGCCTGGCCGCCGCCTCCGCCACCTGGGCGCTGCTGGCCGTCGCCGGGCTGGGGCTCATCGTGTCGCAGGTGGAATGGCTCTATCTCGGCATCAAGCTGGCGGGGGCCGCCTATCTGATCTGGTTGGGTTTACGCATGATCCTCGGCGCCCGCAAGCCCACCGTTGCCGCACCCGACCGGGTCGAATCCAGTGCCTTTGCCGCTGCGCGCAAAGGCTACCTGGTGAGCATGACCAACCCCAAGGCGCTGGCCTTCTACGGCAGCATCTTCGCGGTGATGGTGCCGGTGCACGCGCCGGCCTGGTTCTACGCGGCCATCGGGGTGATCGCCGCCGCGGTTTCCGGCCTCTGGTACTGCGGGATGGCGATGCTCTTCTCCAACTCTGCGGTGCGCGGCGGTTTCATGCGTTTCAAGGCCGTGTTCGAGACCCTGATGGGCGTGTTCCTGCTGGGCCTGGGTGGCCGGTTGTTGTTGAGCCGTTGAGGGGCGCGCCATAGCCTGGCCGACTTGTCGGTCCAGGAGCGTTGTAGGAGCTAGCTTGCTAGCGAAAAGGAGCCATTCGCTGGCAAGCCAGCTCCTACGGGCAATACAGCAACACTTGATGCAGACACAGCGAATGAATTCGCCCCCACAGGAGAGTTCCCACCCCCACGATCCACGAACCGTAGGATGCGGTGGAGCGGAGCGATACCCATCGGTGTGATCGAAGGGCGAACCTGCGGTCCGCTTGGCGATTGAAATCGCCCCTACAGCGAATCGTCCGCGCCTCGCTCTGCGAAATCAACGGTAGCGGACGTTCACGAATTGCCAGGGATCGTTGAGGTCCAGCTCTTCGGGGAACAGCCGTTCGCGGTCCTGCAGGGGCGTCCAGTCGCTGTAGTAGCCGGCCAGCTCGCCCAGGTAGGGGCGGCAGAGTTCGAGTATCTCGTCGTGGGGCAACTGGTCGGGTTCGAGAATGCCGCGGTCGGGGTTGACCAGGGTCCAGATCACCCCGGCCATCACGGTGGCGCTCACTTGCAGGCTGGTGGCGCTGTTGTGCTGGCACAGGGCGCGGGCCTGCTCGATGGTGAGTCGCGAGCCATACCAATAGGCGCCCCGGGCATGGCCCAGGAGGAGCACACCGAGGTCGTCCGCGCCGGCCTCGATGTCGGCGGCGTTCAGCAGACGCTGGCGAACCTGTGGGCGCCAGTTGCGCGCCGCCAGTTCGTGCAGCGACAACACCGCGTCATCGCAGGGGTGATAGGCGTAATGGACCGTGGGTCTGTACTCAGGCTGCTCGCCGCGCCCGACGGTGAGGTAGTCGGCGATGGAAATCGCCTCGCTGTGGGTGATCAGGAAGCCCAGGGTCGGCCCGGTGCCGGGCGTCCAGGTCCGCACCAGGGTCGCCGCGCCGGGGCGTTCCAGGTAGATCGCCGCCTGGCAGCCGAACGCGTGGCGCCTGCCGTCGGGCGGCAAGTCCTTTTCATGACTGCCCCAGCCCAGTTCCGCCGGCTGGCAGGCTTCGCTGATGAAGCCGTCCACCGACCAGGTGTTGACGAATTCGTCGGCCGACTTGCGCCGGCTGCCGTACTGGGAATCCCGTTCGGCGATATGGATGCAGCGCACCCCCAGTTGCTGGGCCAGCGTGGCCCAGCCCAGCCGATCCAGGGGCGCAGCCTGGGGTTGGCCCAGGTCTGCCGCCAAATCCAATAGCGCCTGCTTGAGCAGATGGGACACCAGGCCGGGGTTGGCCCCGTGGGTGATCAGCGCGGTGCTGCCTCCGGCATCGCCACGGCGTCGCGCCAGGGTCCGCTCGCGCAGGGCGTAGTTGCTGCGCTCCGATGGCGACTGGCTGGGGACTGTGTAGCTGCCGGCCCAGGGTTCGGTGCAAGTGTCCAGGTACAGGGTGCCGCGCTCCTGGCACAGGGCAATGAGCGCGGCGCTCTCCACCTGCACCGAGAGGTTGAGGAGAAAGTCCCCCGCGCCCAGCAGCGAGTCGAGTTCGGCGCGATGGTTCTCTTCGGTCAGGCGCAGGACCTTGAAGGGCACCTGGAAGCCCGCTGCCACGGTGGCGTCTTCTTCATCGGGGCTGATCACGAGCAACTGGCCGGGTTGCATGTCGATGTGCCGCAACAGCAGTGGCAGCACGCCCCGACCAATGCAGCCAAAGCCGATCATCACCAGGCGGCCGTCGAAGGGGTAGGGGAGCTTCATGGCTGCCACCCTGGGGCCAGCAGGTCGATGACTTCCTGATCGCTCACCTGGCGAAAGTTGCGGTAGTGATGGCCGACGGCGCGGAAGTAGGGGGGAATCGTCAGGCAGATCAGCTCATCCACCTCGGCTCGCAGCCGCTCCACGGTGTCCGCCGGGCCTACCGGGACCGCAAGGATCACCTTGCGCGGATGCTGCGCGTGCAGCGCTTGCAGGGCGACGCGCACGCTGCTGCCGGTGGCCAGCCCATCGTCCACGAGCACCACGTCGCGGCCCTCCGGGGAAATCGGCACGCGGGAGCCGCAATACAGTGCGCGGCGGCGTTCGATCTCGCGCAATTCTTCCTCCAGCTGCTGTTCGAACCAGCCGGGCGGCGGGTCGAACAACCGCATCGCTTCTTCGTCCATCACCCATTGCGGGTTCGCGCCGTCCACCACCGCGCCGAGGGCGAATTCCTCATGGCCCGGCGCGCCGATCTTGCCTATCAGGAGGATGTCCAGCGGCGCTTGCAGTTCCTTGGCGATCTCATGGGCGACCGGCACGCCGCCACGAGGTAAAGCAAGGATCAGCGGATGGTCCAGGGGGAGGTCGCGCAGCACCGCGGCGAGGGCGCGTCCGGCGTGGAGCCGGTCATCGAATTCAGGAGCGCTTGGCATATCAGACTCCAAAGAGAAAGGTTTCGGCCTCCTGGCCTGGGCGATACCGCGCGAGGGGACTCGAAGTATTCGAAAGCCATCTACCGCTTGCTGTTCGAATTAATTTGTCCTGCGACAGCGTGGCCGGCTTTTCCTTGTGGGGGCGAAGTCATTCGCTATGGGTGGTGAAGCTGCCCACTGCAAGATCGAGGGGCGCACCTGCGGTCCGCTCAGCGATTGAAATCGCCCCCACAGGGTTTGTGCCGGGAATCGGATTTCTTTTCCTTGTGGGAGCGAATTCATTCGCGAAAGGGCAGCGAAGCTGTCCTAGGGACAACGAGGCAGATCGTTGACCTGCATCGCGATTGAAATCGCTGTTGTGGGGGCGAATTCATTCGCTATGGGCGGCGAAGCTGCCCTCTGCAAGATCGAGGGGCGCACCTGCGGTCCGCTCAGCGATTGAAATCGCCCCCACAGGGTTTGTGGCGGAAACCGGATTTCTTTTTCCTGTGGGAGCGAATTCATTCGCGAAAGGGCAGCGAAGCTGTCCCAGGGGCTACGAGGCAGATCGTTGACCTGCATCGCGATTGAAATCGCTCCCACAGGATCAGCACAGTGTCGCCGATTGTTGTGGGGGCGAATTCATTCGCTATGGGCGGCGAAGCTGCCCTCTGCAAGATCGAGGGGCGCACCTGCGGTCCGCTCAGCGTTTGTGCCGGGATTGGCTTTTCCTTGTGGGAGCGAATTCATTCGCGAAAGGGCGGCGAAGCTGTCCCAGGGACTACGAGGCAGATCGTTGACCTGCATCGCGATTGAAATCGCCCCCACAGGATCAGCACAGTGTCGCCGCTTGTTGTGGGGGCGAATTCATTCGCTATGGGCGGCGAAGCTGCCCTCTGCAAGATCGAGGGGCGCACCTGCGGTCCGCTCAGCGATTGAAATCGCCCCCACAGGGTTTGTGCCGGGAAT